>CAMTWU010000001.1:0-123718 GCA_947085525.1 uncultured Candidatus Saccharibacteria bacterium
AGGCTATCGACACTTTGAACAGCTCTCAGCTTGACGGACGAGAAATCACCGTTAACGAAGCTCGACCTCGTGAAGAAAAACCACGTTACTAATAGTAACTGAGCATAAAAATACCTCCGTTTTCGGGGGTATTTTTATTTAGTCCAGTCGAGAGACTGAAATAATCCTAAAAATGCTGCTTCGCGGTATGACAGGCGTCCTTTCCGTTCATCTAGGCTCATTTCTTCAAACTCCCAAAGAGGTATCGGTGGATCACCATCAACGATGAAGAGTTCACGAAAAGGCATACCAGCTTGTCTAGGCCCACTTTCTGATCTGTCATCTATGATGTGACCTACCAGCTCGCCAGTTGTATAATTGATATCTGCTCCATTAGCTGAATACGCCAATATAGTCTTTGAAGTGATTTTTCGATTAGTTATCCCTGCCATTCGCATTAGGGTATGCTCGACTATTTCTTCATCGCTCATCTCATAGCCCAACCATCTTCGGGAACTTAGTCCTGGTTCATTGTTTAATGCTTCTATTTCTACACCGGAATCATCGCCGCAAATAACAAATTGCTTTGCGGCTTCTTGTCCCAAGCAAGATTCAACTTTTAATTTTGCATTCTCTTCGTACGTATCGCCCGTCTCTTTAATTGGGTATTGGGCTAGGCCTGCCTGACTAGGGCTTAGTACTTCTATATCATACTGCGCTGCAAACTTACCCACTTCGTACAACTTGCCCGGATTCTCCGTAGCAAAGACAAGCTGCTTCACTGTTTTTTCACCTCTGGAAATCTCTCAGGTTCAGCACGATAGTAATCTATCCAAGTGTCGTTTTCTTGTAGCTCTAATGTTTCGATGAATATACCTTTTGAAAATCCCCCTTTGTACTCGTTCTTTGCCTTTTGGACTTTGGCAATGTCGGCGGCTGATATGCCGTGTAGTTTCATCAGGTCATCAATGACTTGTTGTATATCTGCGGCTTCCTCTATCAATTTATTTTTTGTTAGATTTGTTTCGGGTATTTCATTAACTTCCTCAACAATTTTATCCAGTAGAGCCTGAGTATGTTCATCGCGCGTGAGTATTCGTAGGTTTGCCTTTTGACCAATAGACTCATAGAAAAGTGGCAGCTTGTCACGTATCAATTTATTTAGGCGAAATATTGGCACAACTATCTCCTAGTTACTACTACTGATTATACACTGGTACTGCGTCGCCAGGCAACCATGTGTAATATTTGTGAAGTATGATATGCATTTGCATGCGAGCAAATACCTATATATGAACTAAGATTAGTTGCCGAAACTCTTGCGAGCATTATCTTACGAGTTTTATTGCGAATTGTTACGGTGTATGGACGCAGCATAAAACCTAGAAAATCTACGCCCTGATTCCACGAACGGATGGTAATTTTTTGTGGGTGGAGCTCCAGACGTAGTCTTTCCCATAGAAATTGTCGTATTTTGCCAACGATGTTTTGTAGGTATAGTTTGTCAGTAGACACAATAACAAAATCGTCACAATAACGAGCATAGTACTTCACCCCCAACGTTTGTTTGACATACCAATCAAGCTCGTGCAAATAAATATTCGCAAACAACTGACTTGTCACATTACCAAGCGGAATACCACACCCAGATTCCTGCCCATGACTCGACAGAATAGTTCGTACAAGCTCAAGTGTTTGCTCATTGTGTACTTGACGTTCAATTAAATGTAATAATATATGATGATCAATTGAGGCAAAATATTTTTTAATATCACACTTTAATATATAGACCTTCCTTGTATCGTTGTTACTGACCTTTCTCAAAAAGGTATACAGACGCTTTACACCTGCATGAGTACCCTTACCTGTGCGACATGAATAACTATCAAAAATAAACCGTCGTTCAAACACTAGTTCAATAGCAGTTACGATTGACTGATGCACTACCCTATCCCGAACTGTTGCTTTATGTATTGAGCGTTGTTTGGGATCATGGATCATAAAATTCTGGTAAGGTTGGTGTCTATAATAGCCTGAAACTAAAAGCTCATGGAGATTCGAAATGTTGGGCTGTAAGTCTTGCTGGTACGAAGATACGTCACTGCGAGACTTTTTGCCACGAGAAAACTTCCACCACGCAGCATTTAATGCTTTAATGGAGCTAATATCAGTAAAAAGTAATGGGTGGGCAGATTGATCATTATGACCACTATTTCTACATTCAAGTTGCCGAATATCTTTCAAAACGTCCCTATCATTGTCAGTATTTATCATTTGTATGCATCCTTTCATGAGCTCTTGATTATCTTTCCAAAATCACAACGCTATAGCCTGGGCGCCTCGTGTCAAAATGAAATGTTACTACTGTTAAAAGAATGTCTCAAAGCTGCAAGCTCCCATACACCTGAGCAAAAGCTATCTCATCTATCAAATGCGTCAGCCAGCCTCGATACACTTCGCCTCCTTATAAATCTAGCAAAAGATTGCCGTTGCATGTCCAACCCAACCTACCAGCAGCTCGATTCTCGAGTATCAGAAATCGGACGCATGCTGGGAGGTTGGGTGAAGTCACTCACGAGCAGTCCCTGACCGTAGGCGAAGCCCACCTTGAGTTGGCATTGTCAGCCCAGTTGGCGTTGAGCTTCAACTCGCGGTCGTCATCCCACCGGTTGATGTACGGCACGTTCGACCAGGCGGTAAGCGTTTTCAGCCTTCAAATGCCACCAGATCCAGACGCATCCAAATCTTGTATTTTATATGAAACACCTTTGTTTCTAGCTAAAAACACGGAGTGCTCGATATTTTGTCTGCGCACTGTTTGCATGCATACACACAAAGATTCTGTCTTGGACAAAACACGGGATTGGTGACACAAATCCGTAAACCTGCATGCAATAACCTATCCATATATTATTATAAACGCGAAAAATATGATTACAAAATAAAAAAGCTCCGTCTTGATAGTTGTATCAAGACGGAGCGGCGGTGCCGAGAGGACCAAGAACCGAAGTTCCTTAGGTCCTCTCGAACACCAAGGGTCCAAGACCCTAGCACTCCCTGACCGTAGGCGAAGCCCACCCCGAGTGGGCATGGCCAGCCCAGAAGGCGAGGAGCTCCAACTCGCGGTCGTCATCCCACCGGAAGATGCACGGCACGTACGACCAGGCGGAGTTGTAGTAAACCCGCAACCCCGACATGTTCGGGAACGGCGAGGATTCGCCGTTCCAGCTGGTCGCCCACTCGGGGCAGAGCGCAGCCAATGCCAGAACCTCGACACCAGCCAGGCTGGTGCCCTCGGTCACGCTCTTGAGCGCAGCCTCAGTTGACTGCCCATGGTTGGCGTTCGGGTCGATCACCACCCAGCGAATGCCAGGTCGATGCTTCGTTCCCGAAACCAGCCTGAGATGATTGGGGTCGCTCTTGAGCCTATCCCAACGCACTTTGTCGAAGCCGTTGGGAGCTGCTGCCATGACCTCCCACCACACATCGAACGTGCGCTGCAGACCCTTGACCTTGCCTTTGTCAGGCAAGTAGGCCACCAGAAGTAGCCGCTCAGTCAATGTACGAGGCGTGAACTCTGGGATCTCGGACGGAAAGTCCGACTTGTTAAAGCCCCACTTGTACTTGCTGTTGAGCTGGTGCACACGAGCGAGCTGTTGCTCGGGTGAGATGTACCAGTCGAGCTGGACAGGGCTCACCTCAGGGAAGTCCCCTTCGATGATAGCTTGGACTCCAGCGAAGACCCTATCTGGGTCAAGCGAACCTTCCCGCACACGGCGGAAAAGATCATGCTGCTGACGAGCAAGTTTGCCCAAAGTTTCGTCGGCGACAATTGTCATGACGATACCTTTCACTAGGCCGTTTACACGCTGATCGTGCAATTTAGAAACGGCACACCTTGCCCGATATACGTTCAGACAAAAGGTGCCGCTGCTAAACAGAGAGTAAAGTTACAAAGATGTTAGTAATCACATCTTATACGTATATAATAGCATAAAATACAATTTATTACAATATCTGAAGTAACTCTGACTCACGTATAACAGTTGTGCCATACTGGGTAGCTTTCTTAAGCTTACTCTCACCCACACTACCACCTGTTACTAGGTAGGTAGTATCTTTGCCAACTGAGCTCTGGAAAGTTCCACCCAAGTTTCGGATTTTTTCAGCGGCTTCATCACGGCTCATTGTCTCTAATGACCCAGTGATGACAAAGTTTTGTCCAGATAATTTACCGCCCGACGTGTCGTGATATTTTGGCTGAACACCAACTTCAGAAAACTTTTCGAGCAACTTTATATTATCTTCGTCGCTAAACCAAGCAGAGATGCTCTCGGCAACTATTTCACCAACTCCATCAACAGCTTTCAGTTCATCCAGCGTCGCAATCTTTAGACCTTCTACAGATTTGAACGCATGAGACAAATCAATTGCGGTTTGAGTACCAACATGACGGATGCCAATGCCAAAGATAAATCGAGATAATTCAGGGTGCTTTTTGTCAGCAATAGCACTGATTAATTTTTGGGCTGAAATTTCTGCAAAACGATCAAGCTGCAATAACTGATCTTTCGAAAGCAGATAAATATCAGCAAGGTCTTTGACTAATCCTGCGTCCACTAACGCAACGACGTTTTTTTCACCTAATGTATCAATGTTGAGCGCACCTTTAGATGCAAAGTGCTGCACTGCGCGCTTGAGTAAAATTGGTCCCGTTACACCCTTCACCCGATAGACCGCCTCACCTTGTGGACGAATAAATTCTAATTCGGGGTATTGACGTTTCAGCTCACCGACAAAGTCAAAGCTTTTAGTGTTTTTTGGTCGAAGTTTTTCAATGACACTTTCGACCTGTGGGATAATTTCGCCAGCTTTGAAAATTACAACCGTATCACCAATACGTACGTCCTTGCGAGCAATTTCGTCAGCATTATGCAAGCTTGCATGTTGCACAGTAGTACCTGCCAATTGTACAGGCTTAAATACTGCAACTGGGGTAGCTGCACCTGTTCGACCAATCGAAATGACAATATCTTCGACTATAGTCGTGGTTGTTTCAGCAGGATATTTGTAGGCGATTGTACCTCGTGGGTTTTTGCCAACCGCGCCCAAGTCTGCTTGTAGTTGGCGATCATTTATTTTTACCGCTAGTCCATCAGTATGATACGGCAAAGTATCCCGCTTGGTTGCAAATTCGGCGGCATACTTTAATACATCGTCAAATGATTTTTCGATATGGGCAACGGTGCCTATAGTAATGCCTAATTTTTTCATTGCTTGATATGCAAATTCATTTGTTGGCACTTCGCTTGTATCCTCGCGCAACAAATCATAGCCATGAAAACGGAGCGGTCGTTCGGCTACCAGCCGAGAGTCTAGTTGACGGATAGTGCCTGCTGCTAGGTTGCGTGGATTTGCGTATTCAGGTTTGCCTGCTGCTCGTTGTTTCTTGTTGAGATTTTCGAACTCGGCCTTTGTCATGATTATTTCACCGCGAATCTCGGTGTGACCACGGGTAAATTCATGATCACCATACAGACGCAGCGGTACGTTCGGTATTGTTTTGATATTAGCTGTTACTACCTCACCGATGTGGCCGTCGCCACGAGTAACTGCCCGTACCAAAACTCCGTCTTGGTAATGTAGAGCACAAGCTAGTCCATCCTTTTTTGAATCAACCCAAAAATCACAGCCAGCGACACGTGTATCTAGTTTTTGGATACGCTCGAACCAAGCCAACGCTTCGTCGTCACCAAAGCAATCTAGCATACTCATCATCCTAGATTTGTGTGTGAACTTTTCAAAACCTTTTGCTGGTTCGCCACCAACTCGCTGCGTTGGGCTATCGACTGTTATGAGTTCTGGATGTTCGAGTTCTATCTTTTTCAGCTCTGCAAACAACCCATCATACACTGCATCATCAACACTAGGCTGATCTAGTACATAGTAGTCATAAGCCCACTGATTGAGCTGTTTTTTTAGATCCTCAAGCCGGCTTTGTGTCATCACTCACCAACTTTCTATATAACATATATACATACGCTGAGCTCCACAACATACTGAGTGAACCCAGCAATAGTACGACTATCGGAATGATCGGAATATTTTTTAACCACTCAATTTGCGAAATCAAAATAACTGGCAAAATGATGATTGCCCAAAATATGATTATCGTTAGCAGCAACCAAGCCAAGCGATATAGTACACGAAGCCGTCGGCCAATCACTAGGTCACCTGATGATTTAATCGCCCGCAAAGGATACATACCTGGAAGCGTAACAACAACCAGAGCAATACTAGTGCTCGTTAACCAATACATCGATATAACTACCAGCAGTAGTTCGACTATCCAAAATAGGGTCGTGAATAACACATCGCCAAAAACATCGATACTCTCGGCCGTTCCGTAGGCGATCAATGCAACAGCAAAGGGAATAAGCTGCAGGAATAATACAAAAAACATTAGGAAGGTTGGGACTAACGGGGAGCCCGAACTATACAGCCCATCGCGCAGTTTGATTTTCTTGTGACCTGCCATTATTTGTCTGAGTAGCCATACGATTGTCAGCCAACTCACCAGGAATAATAGCGCACCGTATACTTGTTGTGCCTCTGTAAGGGTTTGACCAAAGGCTCCTGTGAACACCCCCGCAAAGACAGCAATATTTTGTACAACACCGCTGAGCTCGCCGACGATAACATCGCCACCTAGTTCGTTGACAGTTTTATTCAGTAGATCAAAGTTATCTTGTGACAATAGACCAACTATCAAAAAGCTCAGTAACGAGTAGACACCAATAAATTTAGCGAATAGCCACTTGTGCGACCATAGTATATTTTTTACCTCTATCGTAAAGGCGATATAGCCTGGCATTTCCCAGTCGCGCTTGTAATCACGACGACGAGTCAATCGAAAAGTACGATGCGGTCGTCGGGATAAAAAGTTTGTATAGCGCTTTTTTGCCTTTGTATATGGTCGCTTAATGGTGTTGAGTATCTTTGTTTGTGTTGATGCTTTTTTAGCCATTACATCTTGGTCTCGTTAGCGCGCAAACGATCTATCCTATCCTGCAGCGGTGGATGAGTACTGAAAATTTTGCTGAAAAATCCAGCACGCATAGGATTGCTGAAAAACAAGTGTGCAGTAGATCCATTTTGACGCTTCATTGGACGAGAGTGCTTTTGTAATTTCTCTAACGCACTGGCTAGGCCTTCTGGATAACGTGTTGTCAGTGCACCTGTAGAGTCAGCCAAATATTCTCGCTGACGTGAAACGGCGGCCTGTACTAATAGCGCAACAATAGGAGCCAGGATAATAGCGACAATTCCAATTATCATAAATATTGGAGACGAATTGTTATTTTTGTTATCACTAAAGATCATCATTCTCAACACAACATCCGAAATCAATCCGATCGCAGCAACTAACCCAAATACAATCATGCTGACACGAATATCATAGTTCTGTACATGCCCCATTTCATGCGCCATGACGGCTTCGAGTTCACGATCATCCATGACCTCCATTAGACCTGTTGTCGCCGCCACACTAGCATGACGAGGGTCTCGACCTGTCGCGAATGCATTGGGTGATGGGTCATCAATCACATAGACTTTTGGTGTAGGTAGCCCTGTCGCAATACTGAGGTTTTCTACTATGCGATACAGGCGTGGATTGTCTTTTTTCTCTATTGGATTAGCACCGGTCACAGCTAGTGCAAGCTTGCTAGCAGTGTAATATTGGATAACTGCATATATCAGAGCACCGACAGCAACGTAGTACAGCAAAGTCGGCTCGCCATAGTACAAGCTAATTCCCCATCCTAAACCAGCAATAACAAACACAAAGACTAACATGATTAGTACTGTGTTACGTTTATTTGCAGCAATAGCTGAATACATTTAGACTTGCTCCTACGTGATAAAAATTAGAATTTTACGTCGACTGGCTTGTCGGCTTTTTCTTGTTCTAGCTCGTCTAGTTCGAAAAATTCTTTTTTCTTGAATCCGAAGATACCAGCAAAGAGGTTGTTCGGAAATAGTTCGATCTTTGTGTTGAGGTCACGAACACCGCCGTTATAGAAACGACGTGATGCTTGGATCTTGTCTTCTGTATCTACTAATTCAGCTTGCAGTTGTTGAAAGTTTTCGCTAGCTCGTAGTTGTGGATATGCTTCTGATACTGCAAACAAGCTCTTTAGAGCCGCTTCAAATTGGTTTTCAGCCTCAGCTGTTTCTTTGACGCCTTCAGCTTTCAAAGTATTCGCACGAGCTTCAGTTACAGCTGTAAACACTTCCCTTTCGTGCTTTGCGTACCCTTTGACGCTTTCGATCAAGTTCGGTATTAGATCCAAACGACGTTTGAGCTGTACTGTTATGTCGCTCCATGCTTCTTCTACGCGATTACGTAGTGTTATGAGACCATTGTATGTCGCCCACAAAAAGATGACGAGTATCACAACGAGAACTGCAATCACGGTACCAATAATTTCCATATAAGATTCCTCCTTGGTTAATACTTTAATTATACCACTTGGCTACGGTTAAATCTATCGATATTACTAAGAAATAACTATTGCGCCGCTAGGTATACTCTGGCTCACAGTCAGACCATCGTCAATAACATACTGAGGTGGATGCCATGGTGATAAGTTGTCAGGATTACCCCATATTTCCGTGAAAGCTGAGAAAATTGCAGCACGTGAAGCACTTTCGAGTGGACCATCGCTGATATGACCCCACCTACCTTCAGTTTGTTGATTGAATTTCTGAAAAGCTTCAGCCCAGTCAACAATTTGTTCTATTTCCCGAGTAAGTTCGGCTAGTTTAGAATCGATAACTTTTGAATATTCTGGGTCGTTACCCGCTAGAACAAAGACATGCTTTTTGTCTGGATCAAAGCTTTTCTGTGTCAACCGAGACTTTCATAGTTATCCTCTATTTAGCGCGTTTTTCGATGATTTCCTGAGCCACGTTTGGTGGAACTTCCTCGTACTGTGCCAGCTCCATTGCAGATGCTGCACGTCCTTGTGACATTGAACGTAAATCAGTTGTGTAACCAAACATACTCGCTAGTGGTACAAAACCAGTCACGACTTTGGCGCCCATGCGGTCTTCCATGCTCTCGATTCGTCCACGACGAGAGTTGAGATCGCCGATCACATCACCCATGAACTCCTCTGGAGTTGTGACTTCGACTTTCATGACTGGTTCGAGCAAGATTGGACTAGCTTGTTTCACACCAGCACGTGTCGCTAATGCACCTGCCATCTTAAATGACAATTCAGACGAGTCAACATCGTGATAACTACCGTCATATAGTGTCGCTTTGACATCTACAACAGGGTAGCCAGCGATCACACCACCATCGAGAGTTTCGATGATACCGTTTTGTACCGGCTTGCGGTATTCTTGTGGTACAACTCCACCTTTGATCTCGTCAAAGAATTCGAAGCCTTTGCCGGGTTCGTTTGGCTCTAGACGTAGCCATACGTCACCGTATTGACCACGACCACCAGATTGTTTGATGTATTTACCCTGTATTTCAGTACTTTTCTTGATTGTTTCACGGAAGGCTACTTGCGGTTGACCAATGTTGGCTTCTACCTTAAATTCACGCTTCATACGATCAACAATGATGTCGAGGTGTAGCTCACCCATTCCAGAGATGATTGTCTGACCAGTTTCTTCGTCGGTGTGTACGCGAAAAGTTGGGTCTTCTTCAGCTAGGCGTTGCAGCGCAAGGCTCATTTTTTCTTGGTCGGCTTTGGTTTTAGGTTCAATCGCAATTGCAACTGGAGGTTCTGGGAAATCAATGCTTTCTAGTGTAATTGGTTTTGCCACATCAGCGAGGGTCGTACCGGTTGTAGTGTTCTTGAGTCCTACAACAGCTGCGATATCACCAGCAGAGATTTCATCAATGTCTTCGCGCTTGTCAGCATGCATACGGACGATTCGGCCGATACGCTCTTTGTCACCGGTTGTGGTGTTGAGTACGTAGCTACCAGCAGCAACTTTACCGCTATATACACGGATAAAAATTAGTTTTCCAACAAATGGGTCGTTAGCAATTTTAAATGCGAGCGCAGCGAGAGGTTCTTTCTCGTCAGGTTTTCGTTCAACTTCGTCACCAGTTTTAGGATGATTACCCCATATAGAACCAGCATCTAGTGGACTCGGTAGATATTCGTTGACTAGGTCTAGGACTTTTTCAACGATCACACCACGACCATCACCACCAGTTACTAGGTAAAATTCACCAGTTAGTACGCTTTTACGTAGAGCGGCTTTAAGCTCATCAATAGTGATTGAATCTTCGCCTTCTTCTAGGTACTTTTCGAACAATGTATCGTCAGCTTCGACTGCAGATTCAACCAATAGTTGACGTGCATTTTTGGCTTTGTCAGCCATGTCAGCTGGTATTTCGCCTTCTATAAGTTCATGGTCTGTGAAATCTTTGTATGTATAAGCTTTCATATCTACTAGGTCGATAACACCGTTGATGTTTTTTTCAAAACCAATTGGCAAGTGAATTGGTAGCGCCTTTTTAGATAGACGAGCATGTAGACTGTCGAGAGATTTGTAAAAATCACCACCAGTTTGGTTGATCTTGTTGATGAAACAGATACGAGGCACGCGGTATTTGTTCGCCTGGCGCCATACAGTTTCTGTCTGAGCTTCTACACCCATCTTGCCGTCGAATACAACAACCGCACCATCGAGTACACGTAGAGAACGTTCTACCTCGGCGGTAAAGTCAATGTGGCCAGGTGTGTCGATAATGTTGATTTTGTGATCTTTCCAAAAACAAGTCACGGCAGCAGATGTAATTGTGATTCCACGTTCACGCTCTTGCTCCATCCAGTCAGTTGTTGTTTCACCTTCGTGAACCGCACCAATTTTGTGCGATAGACCGGTTCGGTACAAAATACCTTCGGTAGTGGTGGTTTTTCCTGCGTCAATATGAGCAATGATGCCGATATTACGGAATTTATCTAGGGTATAGTTTTTAGCTGCCATGATGGTTTCTTTGGTAGTCCTTTCCGCCAGCTGGCGGATTAAATTAATTAGTTTTACGTCACCTCTGTTGCAAATTTTGACAACAGGGAAAAACACTTACTGTCAATTGTACCAGATATATAACCCTTTGGCCACCCCTATTGCAAACATGAGTGTTTTGTGCTATAATGCAGCCATGACAGAACAATCTTTTCCAGAAGAGCCAAAGAACTTAGGCTTCCAAAGATCTAGCTTGGATGGTATTGGCGATCAAGCAGGTGTCTCCATAGATGATGCTAGAGAGCAAGGTATATTAACCCCTGCACAGGAAAGAACTATGGGTATTAGCGCTGTAGAAGGTAGCTCACTACTCGATGAAAACGAGGTTAACGCTGAGCTAGGTATGATTGAACCTACAATTGCCACTATTAATAAATGGTCAGATGACGCAAGTGTACTGTATACCAGCGATGGTAGAGCATGGTTATGTGCCCTCGATGAAGATGATAAACCTTTCATTAAAGTCCCTGCGACAAACAGTGTCGGAAATGATAATGAAATCCTTCATAAACATGTAGGAAACTTACTTTCAGATTTATACGAAAAAGCTGCTTAGCGAGCGAAGTGAGCGAAAGCACGGTTGGCTTCGGCCATTTTGTGGGTGTCTTCTTTTTTCTTGAAGGCTGCACCAGTTTGGTTATAAGCATCTACGATTTCGGCGCCTAGACGTTGTTCGTAAGGCATACCTTTTCGAGCGCGAGCAGATTGCACTAGCCATGAAAATGCATAGTGAAGTTGACGGTGACCTTGGATTGGAAATGGAATCTGGTAGTTTGCACCACCAACACGTCGAGATTTTACTTCAAAGTTTGGTGAAACGTTCTTTAGAGCTGTTTCGAATATTTCTAGTGGATCCTCTGATTTCAACTTTTTAGCGGCATACTCTAGCGCACCATATACTTGGCGCTCAGCGAGAAGCTTTTTGCCGTTGAGCATGCTTTTGTTGATCAAACGTTGGACCAAAATAGATTGGTATTTGCGATCTGGATCTAAGCGTCGTTGAAGAGATTTGGTTACTTTACGTGGCATTATTTACTCTCCTTTTTGGCACCGTATTTACTACGGCGTTGTTTACGGTCAGCGACACCCTGAAGGTCAAGCGCACCACGAACAATGTGGTAACGAACACCCGGAAGGTCTTTTACTCGCCCACCACGAACTAGCACAACGGCGTGTTCCTGTAGGTTGTGACCTTCCCCACCGATGTATGCCCAGACTTCTTGTCCGTTAGACAGACGTACACGAGCTACTTTACGTAGGGCTGAGTTCGGTTTTTTTGGTGTCTTTGTAGTTACTTTTACACAAACACCACGCTTCAATGGTGCGTTTTGGTCATAGTAACGAGTCTTTAGGGTATTTTGAATACGACCTAATGCAGGACTCTTACTCTTTTTGCCAGCCGTTTTTCGCGGCTTGCGAACCAATTGATTGATTGTTGGCATATTAAAAAATATTCTCCGTTAAATTACTTTGATCTGGCGTTATTTTCAGCATAAATAACTACCACTTTCTTTGGTTCATACAAAAATCTGTACACACTCGCATGATTTTTGTCAGTCCAAAGAGGAAACTCACCTGTTATTGTAGCAAATTTTACCTAAGAAGACAAGTCATTCATGCTTCAGAAAGAAGATAGGCCTAACGAGCTGTCACAAAATAACAAATAATGGCGTTTGGGCGATCGGGTACCTGCGTGTTGTAGTCGTACTCTTGCGTCATATCGCTTGGACATTTATTACCGTCAAAAATCTGCATTACAACAATTGAACCTGATGGGTGATTGTATCTGACAAAAGGACCTAAGCGATAACCATCTCCCGCAGGCTTCCGGGTTCCTTGTGACAAAGAACCCACTTTTTTTAGTTCGGTATTAAGTGTATTGCTCGGGTGTTCTATAGTTGGAATGGAAGGAAATAGATCACGACAATCAGTTTGGCCATCACTATCAATGTCAGGAAATCCATTACCGAGGCAGTAATAGCCGTCTGGCATACTTGGATAAGATCTATATGTTGCCTTGTAGAGTTTGAATTGTTTGTCCCAAGCTTTCACTTCGTCATACCTAACTACATTTAAAGCTTGTTTCGTCCATGCATTATATGCAGTCAAAAGAATTGTCGCTAATATAGCAATGATAGCAATGATTACTAGTATTTCTACGATGGTAAAAGCACGTTGTTTATGAGTATTTCCCACTCTAAGCATGTGCTTATTCTAAATCAAGTCTACTCAAAAAGCTAGGCGTATCAGGTTTACATGTTCATTATAGAAAATAGCCTTCTCATGAAGGCTATTTTCTATAGAGGATTGCCAGCTATTTAAGCTTCTACTTCTGAGTCCACTTCGGCTGCGAGGTCACGAGCACCAGTTCCAACAGGAATCTTGCGTCCGATGATAACGTTTTCTTTCAGACCATACAAGTTGTCTTGACGACCAGTTACAGCTGCGTTGATCAATACACGAGTTGTGTCTTGGAAACTAGCTGCAGAGAGGAAGCTGTCACTCCAGATTGATACTTTGGTGATACCTAGTAGCAGTTGAGTAAACTGAGCTGGCTCTTTCTTGTCATTAACCAAGTTTTCGTTAGATTCGATAACCAAAGCTTTGGATACGATATCACCAGTCACAAACAAGCTGTCGCCTGGATCTTCGATCTGCACACGGCTAAACATCTGTCGCACGATGATCTCGAGGTGTTTGTCAGCAATGTTCTGACCCTGAGATGCATAGATACGTAGGACGTCGTTGATGATGTAGCGTTGTGTTGCTTCGATACTCTTGAGGCGCATCAAATCGTGAAGGTTAATTGAACCAGCAGTCAAACGGTCACCAGCGGTTACTATGTCACCATCCTTTGCAGTCAACTGGTGAGTGCTAGGTACTTCGTAACGTGCAGGTGTTTGATCGCTGCTAGAGACAATCACTTCTTCTTTTGTGACATCAACAATACCGTCAAATGGTGCAATCAATGGCTCCTCACCACCTTTTTTAGCTGCAAGAACATCGCCAGCGAGAACTTCTGTGCCAGATTTAACTTGGGCTTTACGCTTTTCAAGTTTCAATTTCTTGACCTTGGCTTTTGCAGGAGTTACCTGGAGGACATATTTGTTGCCGTCTTCCCAGATTTGCAAAGTACCGTCAATTTCAGCTAGCAACGCTTCACCCTTTGGAGTTCGAGCTTCGAACAATTCGTCTACACGGGGTAGACCCTGGGTGATATCGGCTGCACCGGCAACACCAGAGGCGTGAAAGTTACGTAGCGTTAGCTGCGTACCAGGTTCACCAACAGACTGAGCTGCGATAACACCAACTGGCTGCGCGACATCAATCAACTTACCAGTTGCCATGTCGAGTCCGTAGCTCTTTTGTGGGATACCACGTAGGTTCTTGGCAGTAAGTACGCTAAAGATGCGTGCCTCGGTAATTTTGTCGTCAGCATTAATAGCATCTGCAATTTCACGAGTAATCAATTGACCAGCCTTTACGTGATCACCGATCTTTTCAGCAGCATAACGACTGTATAGACGGTCACCAAAGTCGATCATAGTCTCAAGAGTTTCAGAACGATAGATTGTGAAACCTGTGTCGTTTGAATCTTCTTTGACCGTAAAGACATCTTGGCTCACGTCGACTAGACGACGGGTTAAATAACCAGAGTCAGCAGTCTTGAGCGCGGTGTCGATCAGACCTTTACGCGTACCACGAGTGGCAACGAAGGCTTCAAGTTGTGAGAGACCTTTTTTGAAACTAGAACGGATAGGCAGCTCGATTTCTTTACCAGTTGCATCAACCATTGTTCCTAGCATTGCAGTCGCAAGTTTGATGTTATCGATACTACCACGAGCACCAGAGTTCACCATGACACTGACTGATGTGTCAGAATCTTTCAGCTTGTCTTCGACAACTGCGATAGCTTTTTTGTCGATACCACGCCATGCGCTCACAGTCAGACTGTAACGTTCTTCTTCTGTAATCAAACCTTCTTCGAATTGATCAGAAATCTGAGTTGCTTGTTTTTCACCTTCATCGATGAGGCCTTCCATTTCTGGAACGTCAAAGTAATCATCCATACCGGTTGATACAGCAGCTGCTGTCGCGTATTCAAGTGCGAGATCTTTGATGCTATCAGCAGTTACAGCAGTTGTTTCACTACCGTAAGTTTCAAAAATACGAGCTAGAACTTTGTTGAGTGCCTTTTTAGTCATAACTTCGTTAACATATGGGAAGTCTTTGATCAGCGACTCGTTAAAGTACACACGACCTAGAGTTGTGTCACGTAGTTGACCTTTGGTGTGTACACGAATTGGGGTTTGGAGTTTAATGATTCCCTTTTCGTATGAGTGTACAGCCTCGGTTACTGAACTAAATAGTCTCTTTTCAGTTTGAGCATCTGGTTTCGGATATGTCAGGTAGTAACAACCGAGCACGATATCCTGTGCGATGTTCAGTACTGGTGTACCATCGGCAGGTTTTAGCAAGTTGTTAGTAGCAGACATCAAGTCACGAGCTTCAGCCTGTGCAGCGTCAGATAGTGGCAAGTGAACAGCCATTTGGTCACCATCAAAGTCAGCGTTAAATCCAGCACAAACTAGAGGGTGTAGCTGAATTGCTTTACCTTCAATTAGTTTTGGTTGGAATGACTGAATAGACAAACGGTGTAGTGATGGTGCACGGTTTAGGAGCACGTATTTACCTTTGATCACTTCGTCCAATGCGTCCCAGATGATAGTGTTTCCACTCTCGATCAAACGAGTTGCGCTGCGGATGTTGTGAGCATGCTCACCACGTAGTAGCCAGCTAATTACAAATGGTTTGAACAGTTCAAGCGCCATTTGTTTAGGTAGACCACATTGGTGGATCTTGAGTTCTGGACCAGCCACAATAACTGAACGACCAGAATAATCAACACGTTTACCTAGAAGGTTCTGACGGAAACGTCCTTGCTTACCCTTGAGCATGTCGCTCAAAGATTTGAGCTTACGACGGCCACCAGTTGCGTTCACCGCACGGTTACCACGAGCTGCAGAGTTGTCGACTAGTGCGTCAACAGCTTCCTGAAGCATACGCATTTCGTTGCGGCGGATAACTTCTGGAGCATTAAGGTCAATCAATTTCTTGAGACGGTTGTTTCGGTTAATCACACGACGGTAGAGGTCGTTTAGGTCAGATGTCGCGAAACGACCACCAGTTAGTTGCACCATAGGACGTAGGTCCGGTGGAATCACAGGTAGAACCGACATTGTCATGTTGATTGGCTTGATACCAGCACGTTGCATACCCTCTAGAACTTTGAGGCGCTTGAGGATTTTCTTTTGCTTTTGGCCTTTACTAGCAGCAGCTTCTTCGGACAGACTTTCGATCAATTTCTCGAGGTCGATTTGCTCTAGTAGTGCTTTGAGTGCTTCACCACCCATACCAACTTTGACGATATCTGCGTAGTCGTCAGGCAGGTTACGGTATTCAATTTCACCCAGCAAAGCAGATTTAACTAAACCATCTAATTGAGCTTTTTTGGTTGCAAACGCTTCGGCTACTGCTTCGAGTTCTTTTGTCTGTTCAGCTGCAAGTTTCTTGATATCAGCTTTCTCGTCTTCTGCTTCTTTTTCATAACGAATTTTGATCGCTGCAGAGCCAGCTTCTAGTTCAGCTTCAGCATCAGCGAGTAGTTTTTCGCGTTTTTCGGTGTCGACACCTAGGATGACGTAGCTTGCAAAGTAAGCGACACGTTCGAGGTTACGAACAGTCATACCGAGCAATAGTCCCATGGCAGATGGTGTACCACGCATGAACCAAATGTGCGCAACAGGTGCTGCTAGGCCGATGTGACCCATTCGTTCACGACGAACAATTGATCGAGTGACTAGTTCGCCACTCTTATCAACTGCTGCTTCGCGAGAACGAACACCTTTTAGTTTTGCATCGTGTGGGTTGATGTCTTTGACTGGACCAAAGATCCTCTCACAGAACAATCCGTCACGTTCAGGTTTCTGGGTTCGATAGTTAATCGTTTCTGGTTTTGTTACTTCACCGTAACTCCATTTTTTGATGTCTTCTGCACTAGCAACTGCTAGTCGAACTGCATCAAAGTCGGCGATACTGGTGTTTGCGATAATACGACTCATTAGACTATCTCCTCCTTAATCTCTTCAATTTCATCTGTGTCCTGGATAGTCACTCCTTCACCAAGGTCAATTTCACCTAGCTCATCAGCTTCGTCGCCAACAGCTTCAGTTTCTTCGGTAGCTACTACTTCGACTGGTTTTTCGTCCGTCTCGGTGGCAATTGTGCCATCCAAAATCTCTTCGGCATCAATATCTAAACCATTTTCAACCAAGTCAACACGTAGACCTAGACCTTGAAGTTCTTTTACCAATACATTGAAACTTTCTGGGACTTTTGGTCCTGTAATAGGTTCGTTCTTGATAATAGATTCGTAGGCTTTAGCACGGCCATAGACATCGTCGGACTTGATAGTTAGCATTTCCTGCAACGTCGTTGCAGCGCCGTAAGCTTCTAGAGCCCAGACTTCCATCTCACCAAATCGCTGTCCACCGTTTTGAGCTTTACCACCGAGTGGCTGCTGAGTAACCATAGTGTATGGTCCGATAGAACGAGCGTGGATCTTGTCTGCGATCATGTGGTGCAGTTTGATAATGTACATGCTACCGACAGTAGTTTTTTCGCGGAATGGTTCACCTGTACGGCCATCGAATAGTTGAATCTTGCCGTCAGTAGGGATACCAGCTTCTTTTAGTTGTTCGGCAATCACGTGGTTTGGTACACCGTTAAATGGTGGGGTTGCTACTTTGTAACCCAAAGCTTTTGCAGCCATACCTAGGTGAGTTTCAAATAACTGACCAAGGTTCATACGAGATGGCACACCTAGTGGGTTCAACAGAACATCAACAGGAGTTCCGTCTTCCATAAATGGCATGTCATTTTCAGGGAGAATACGTGCAACAACACCCTTGTTACCGTGACGTCCAGCTAGCTTGTCACCAACTGCGATCTTACGCAACTGTGCAACAAAGATCTGGACTTGCATCAATACGCCGGCTTTTAGTTCGTTGCCGTTTTCACGGCTAAAGACTTTCACGCCAACAACTTTACCGTGTTTACCATTGCTCATACGTTGTGATGTGTCACGAACGTCTTTAGCTTTTTCACCAAAGATTGCGCGTAGTAATCGTTCTTCGCTAGAAAGTTCTTGCTCACCTTTTGGAGTAATTTTACCAACCAAGACATCGCCTGGGTGGACTTCTGAACCAACTTGTACGATGCCGTCTTCGTCGAGATGACGTAGGCTTTCCTCTGATACATTTGGAATATCGCGAGTCACAATTTCTGGACCTAGTTTGGTTTCACGGACTTCAACCATGAAGTCTTGAATGTTAATACTAGTGAGATCGTCTTCTTTGACGATACGAGAGCTTAGGATAATAGAGTCATCCATATTGTAACCACTCCATGGCATAAAGGCCACAGTCAGGTCACGGCCAAGAGCTAATTCGCCACCTTCGATTGATGCACCTTCGATTAGTACATCGCCTTTTTTAACTTTTTCACCACGAGTTACGACAACTTTTTGGTTAATCGAACGGTCGTCGTTACTTTGTTCAAAGTGAATAGGTACATAGCTGATTGGACCGTCTTTGTATTTAACTACTACTTCGTTTGCGTCAGCTTTTGTGACTTCACCAGCACCTTCAGCCAAGATTAGTTGGCTAGTGTTACGAGCAATAGCTGCTTCGACACCAGTTCCTACGATAGGGCTACGAGGTTGCAATAGTGGTACAGCCTGACGTGACATGTTAGAACCTGTTAGTGAACGGTCAATACGGTTTTTCTCGATAAATGGAATCAACGCAGCGGTTGAACCTAGAATCTGGCCAATTGCAGCATCAACAAATGTGATTTCAGTTGCATCGACTTCTTCTGGTACCAAGTTTTTACGGGCGCTCACACGAGTCGCTTTGAATTTACCGTTTTTATCTAGTTCATTTCCAGCTTCGGCGATGATTTCGCGAGCTTCTGCAGCTGCATCCATATAAATAACTTCGTCAGTTACTTTGTTTTTAACAACTTTTCTGAAAGGAGTTTCGATGAAACCATATTCGTTGATACGAGCATAGCTAGCAAGGTTTAGTACGAGTCCGATGTTTGCACCTTCTGGTGTTTCAACGGAACAGATACGTCCATAGTGAGTTTCGTGGATGTCACGAACTTCCAGACCAGCACGTTCACGGCTAAGTCCACCTGGACCCATAGAGCTGAGGCGTCGTTTGTGAGATAGCTCAGCTAGTGGGTTAGTTTGGTCCATAAACTGTGAAAGCTGTGAGCTCGCGAAAAATTCACGAACTGCAGCAACAATTGGACGTGCATTTATAAGTGCACCAGGAGTTACAGTTTCGAGATCGCTCATACTCATGCGATCCATAGTGTTACGTTGCATACGCAACATACCGATACGGAACTGACGAGCAACCAATTCACCAACTAATTTCACACGACGGTTTGATAGTGCGTCGATGTCATCTGCAGGTTCTTGGCTGTTATTGAGGCGGATTACTTCCTTGATGATCGCAACGAGGTCTTCGAGTCGCATGACCCGGTTTTCAGTAGTATTAGTTACTTTCAAACCTAGACGTTGGTTGATCTTGTAGCGACCAACTCGGCTGAAATCAAATCGTTTAAAGTCAAAGAACATACGTTCGATCATGCCACGTGCGTTTTCGACAGTTGCAAGGTCACCTGGACGCAAGCGTCGGTAGACTTCAATTAACGCTTCGTTCGTACCAGCGCTTGGGTCTTTGGCAATTGTAGTATCAATATAGTTAAGTTCACCAGTATCAACATCTTTAAACAACTCTTTGATAGCGGTATCTGTACCGTAACCAAGTGCACGTAGCAAAGTTGTAACTGCGATCTTTCGGCGACGATCGATTTTTACATATAGTACACCTGCAGCACTGGTTTCAAATTCTAGCCATGCACCACGGCCTGGGATGAGCTTCGCACCATATTGGTTACGCACAGAACCCTTGTTGGCGGTGAAGAATACACCAGCAGAACGGATAAGCTGAGACACAACCACACGCTCAGAACCGTTGATGATGAATGTACCGCGTTCGGTCATCCATGGGTAGTCACCTAGATAAATTTCACTGTCTTTTACTTCGCCAGTTACTTTGTTAGTTAGCTCAACACGAGCTTTCAAGGGTGCTTCGAAGCTCACATTGTTGTGACGAGCGTCAGCTTCGGTACATTTTGGATCTTCGAAACTGTAATCTTTGAAACGTAGTTCTAGTTTTTGGCCGGTGTAATCTTCGATTGGGTTAACTTCGGCGAAAATTTCGCTAAGTCCTGTTTCGATAAATTCTTGCCATGAATCTGTTTGGTGTTTGATGAGGTCTGGTAGGTCTAAAACGGTTGCGTTATCAGTAAAATAACGCCTCGCTTGCGTTTTGCTTGTTGCCATATAAAAATGGTCTCCTGGTTCTTGTTAGTGGTTGATACTTAGGGCGCCGAATCTACTAAGCTAGGAGATTTAACTCCGTGGGCAAGCATTTCTAACCGAGAGCCACCAAGGCCAAATGCATAAAAACCCAACTTACACTAATTCATTACACACCATTGTGAGGGGTTAAAAGCAAACTGTCAAGGGTTTTTTATAAGGTTTTTGTATTTGTGTGAAAAATTTGTTTTTTCACGAGCATCGCAAGCTAGCTGTAGAGACACTACTACTAGCGCGAAGCGCAGAGAAAAGGCGAATTTAGCGCATGAATACAAAGGCCGTTTTAGGCTTTTTTGATAATCTCGTCTATGATGCCATACTTCTTGGCATCGGCTGCAGTCATCCAGTAGTCCCGTTCCATATCGGCTTTGACTTTGGCAATTTTTTGACCAGTGTTCTTTGCCATAATTTCTGCCAGTAGTTCTTTGAGACGGATACCTTCCTTGAGGTCGATCTCCATATCGGTTACTTTACCCTGGGTACCTGCAGATGGTTGATGTATCATCACGCGCGAATGTGGCAACATAAATCGTTTACCTTTGGCGCCACTAGATAGTAGGAATGCACCCATACTAGCCTGCAAACCGATACCGATCGTGTGTACGTCAGGTTTGATGTATTGCATCGTGTCATAGATTGCCATGCCATCATGGACTACACCACCTGGGCTGTTGATGTAAAAATAAATATCTTTTTTGCTGTCTTCGCCAGCGAGAAACAATAGTTGGGCAACAATTAGGTTTGCAGTATGGTGATTGACGTCTTCACCCAAAAAGATGATTCGGTCTTTGAGTAAACGGCTATAGATATCGAATGCACGTTCCCCGTCATGAGATTTTTCAACAACTGTTGGTACTAGGTAATTACTAGGTTTTGTCATATCAATAATTATACGCTGCCTGGCACTCAAGTCAAGCGAGTGCTAGCCTGTATACATTGAGCCGACTGGTACGCCGCGTTTTTCTAGTTTTTCTCTGGTATTTTGGCGTTGCGCACGAAGATAGGCTTCGCTTGATTTTCCTAGTGCAGAACATGCTAATTCTTGAGTCAGCCAAGAAAACTGTTCTCGATCTCCAGCGGTCTTTTCAGCCTTCTTCAATTTCCATTTACCTTCTGAACGTATGGCATGAAACGCAGTTCCTTCAAAATATTCTTCGGGCATGTAAACTGAATTATCCATGGTAACAATCGTATCCACTGTGTCATTCAATGCTAGTGTGTAAACTGCTTCTACTTGATGGGAAGGTGGCGCAGTGTTGTCATCAGCCGCAGCATCAATAAAGACGGGGCTTATATTAGGTGATTGAAGTAAATTTGGAACTATTGCATTGACTGCGATGATATCCATATCTCTATCACTTAGCCAAAGATTAAGCTTCTCGTCATAACTATCAAATGGAACTGTGATACCTTCATTTATTCTTGAGAAAGGTCTATTTTCACCCCTAGCTGTCACTTCTCCTACTACTATCATATTTACATTGTAGCAAATAGATTGAATCTTAGCTATTAAGATCGACTAGTCGGTCGAGGGTTTTTTCTGTCGCTAGGCGATTGCGAATATCGTTACGAGCCTCTGGAGTTTCTAGTTGCAGGCGCATGTTTGGATCTGGGTATTGTTGCAAGAGTTGTTGGTGACGAACTTCTACATCATCTTCATCAACAACTATTTTCTCTAGCTTGCTGACTTCGGCTAGCACTAGCGCTGCTTTAATGCGTTGCTCGGCAGCATCATGCAACTCGGTTTTTTCCCAGTCTTCGCGAGATAGCTTCTTGTCCTGCAGATATTGCTCTAGGCTCATACCTCGGGCAGCCAAGTTCTGAGTAAAGTCTGTTTCGATGTTTTTCATCTGATCATTGACTAGAACTTCTGGTGTGATTAGTTTGCTAGTTTTGACTAGTTCTTCAACTAGTTGATCTTTTACCTTGTCGGCTGCTTCGTGTTCGCGCTGGGCTTTGATCTCATTTTTGATATCAGCTTGCAACTCTGCAACAGATTGGAATGGTCCACATTTTTTCGCGAATTCATCATCAACCTTTGGTAGGATCATTTCTTTTACTGCTTTAACTTTGACTTCGAACTTACACTTTTGGCCAGCTAAGTGTGCAGCCTGGTAATCGGTCGGGAAAGTAACTGGCAAATCAAATGTATCACCTGCTTTTTTACCAACTAGACCCTCTTCAAAACCTGGGATAAAGCTCTTGCTACCAATGATTAATGGATAGTCTTTGCCTTCACCACCTGCAAATGCTTCGCCTTTACTGTCAAACCCTTTGAAATCAATCGTCGCTTCATCGCCATCTTTTGCAGCCCGTTGCACTTCTTTTTTCTCAGAAAAGCCACTACGCATACGTTCGATAACTTCATCGACGTCTTTTTTTACAATGGAGATCTTTGGTTTTACAACTTTTAGTTTTTTGTAATCACCCAGTTTGATTGGTGGCAGTACGGTGACTTCTGCTGTGAACTCTAGTTCTTGGCCAGGAACATATTTTTTAACATCAACTTCGGGTCGCTCGATTGGTTGTAATTTTTCGCTCTCGAAAGCTTCTGGAACAGCGCGGTTGATTGCGTCACCCATAGTGTGTGAATCTAGCTCTTCTGCAGAGACTTGTTGCTTAACGACTTTGGCGGGAACTTTGCCTTTGCGAAAGCCAGGAACTTTCAATTCGTTGCCCATATGAACTAGGGCGACTTGCTCGGCTCCTTTTAGCTCTTTGGTACTGAGTGTAATAGTTAATTGGACTTTGGTAGTGGATAGGTTTTTTCTAGTTACTTTCATAGCTAACCAGTGTAACATCCCTCTTGACTTTGCGCTAGACAGAACGGAAGTGCTTGTGTTTAAATATAGCCAACTAATAAAGGAATATTTAATCGTGGATGACAACTCAAATTTCGCAGGCGCAACAGACGCCAAACCTAGTAAAAAGAAAACAATATGGCTAGTAGTTATCATACTAGCCCTAATAGCCAGCAATACTGGCTGGGCTTTGTTTTTCTTTAAACAACAGGGTGAGCTAAACGCAAAAATCAGTATTTTGACAGTGCAGGTCGCAAAGCTAAAGAAAGATAACAAAGCGCTGCAAGATGAAATAGACGAGACTGCAGGCGCCGAAGCCGACAGTGAATACCGTGAGATTCCTGAACTAGGTGTTAAATACAAACTAGATAGTGACACAAAAGACCTGACCTACAGCTACAACGGAGTCAAAGACAACGAGACAATCAGTTGGTCTACTATCAAATTATCTAACAAATCGACCAATAACGACGGATGTAATAGCTACGATGGCGCGGTGATGGTTTGGAGTAAGAAAGCTAGCGTACTATCTGATGACAAGGGTAAAAAAGTTGGAACACAAACAATCTACAGCACTGCACCTGATGGCGGAGACAGCTTGCGACCAGCAAACTGTCAGGACAAGACATTGCTAGACGCAGCACGTGCGGCTGAAAAGAAAGCCTACGACTCGCTAAAACCTATTTAGTTAGGCTACTGTCTTAGATATATCTTCTAAACTAAGCTTTTGTTCGTTGCTAGTTGCTGTTTCTTTCAGTGTATAGACTTGGTTATTGATTTCTTCTTCGCCTATAAACAGCAGGTACGGGATATTCTTTTTCAGCGCATTCTTGATCTGTTTTTCTGATTTTTTACCAGATAGATCAACTGCTACATTGATTCCCTTTTCGCGTAGATCTTGCGCAACCTTTTGAGCATCAGTTAGAACATCGCCAATCACTACAACGTAAATATCTGTTTCGCTAGGTTGTTCCGGCAATAGTTTGTTAGATTCTAAAAAGTTTTGGAAAGTCACGTCGCCCATGCCGAAACCAACCGTCGGTACTGGTTCAACGCCAAATTCGCCAACCAGTCCGTCGTAACGTCCACCGCCGAATAGTGAGCGGTTGTTTTCTGGGTTTTTAATATCGAATACCTCAAACACGACATCTGTATAATACTCAAATCCTCGTACTGTAGATGGATCATGTATAACATTGTCAATACCTATCTCATCTAATTTATTCTTAATGGATTGTAAATCTTTATACGATGGCAAATTTAAAATATCATATGGAAGATCATCCCAGCGTGGATTATTGAAGAAACTATCAATTAGCTCGGAATAATTATCTTGGTCATTTGAAGTGCCTATTGCAAGTTTTATTTGTTCTTTAAAATCTTCTGGGCTTATCTTATGCATTCGATCAACAACTTGTAGAACAGCCTTTTCTTGACCCTTTTCAAGCCCCCATAGCTGGTGCAGTAACTCATGAAGTAACTTTCTGCTGCCAATTCGTATTTGGTACATATCTTTACTAGCACCAAATTCTTTTAATAGTGAGTCGGCAATTTGTATACTTTCAATATCTGCTTCAATACCCTCTACCCCAAAAATATCAACATTCAACTGCCAAAACTCGCGCAGGCGTCCACGTTGTTGGCGTTCATACCGGAAACAATTTGGAATGCTGTATAGGCGTAGTGGATAACCAAGCTCCTGGCGCTTACCAGCAACCATACGACTGACTGTTGGTGTCATTTCTGGACGCATAACAACACGACGGTCACCACGATCGGTAAAATTAAATGATTGATCATTAACGATTTCCTCGGATGTTTTTGCGGTATAAAGCTCTAATGGCTCCAGTATCGGACCATCGTATTCTTCATATCCAAAGCTCTCGACAACTTTACGCCATTTGGCAAACATCCATTTTCGAGTTCGCATGTCATCGGGATAAAAATCTCGGGTTCCTTTGTAGGGTTGGGTAGATAAACTCATAACTTCTGTTAATTATAGCAATAACACAGAAAAAAACCGAGCGTAAAACTCGGTTCTTTTCATGGTGGGCGCTGAGGGACTCGAACCCCCGACCCCCTCGGTGTAAACGAGGTGCTCTAGCCAACTGAGCTAAGCGCCCTTAAAAGCCATGGTGCGCGAGAGAGGACTTGAACCTCCACGCCCGAAGGCACTAGTTCCTAAGACTAGCGCGTCTACCAATTCCGCCACTCGCGCAAAAATTGAGGCTTAGTAAATTTTACCCTATAAATTAGTTTGTTACAACCTCGGTAGATTGTCTGCGAATTTACCGCTGTCGTAATGTTCGTCTAGTTTTGCGGTGTCTTTGACACTGACTAGCTTGACCCCTGGATTGAAAATACCATTTGGATCAAAGATCCTCTTGATATCAGCAAATAACTCTAGTTCGCGAGTACTAAACTGCATACTGTTTTGTGGTGCTCGTAGTCTTCCTTCCGCATATTCGCCAGCGATACCGCCATCGTGTTTGATGACTAAACCGTAATAGTCGGTGATCAGCTTGTTAATTTTATTACGATCACTGAGGTTTTTGAGATCTAATAGCGCATTGGCATGAACGACACCAGTGCCTAGGTGTGCAGACACAGTCAGTTTAGTCCGGTGTTCTTTTCCTAGTTCGTGAGCGGCTTCAATAAAATGTACAGCTTCCTTTAGTGGCAATAATGCGTCTTCGATAACAGGTACGAGTGCTTTGTGCTCGTCACTGCTGTTTGACAGGGCAATTTGTATACGGTCATACATTTGCCAAATCTCACCTGCTGATTCTACATCGCCATCACTGATAGCAGTTTGGTGTCCTAATTTTTCTGCAGCCTTGGCGATCTTTTTCGCTTTGCCTTTTGCCTTGCGGCCTACATCGCTGAGTTCAATAAATATCAAACCTTTTGGTTTTGTATCTGGTGCATCGTCAGGCAATACGTCCTTTAGGTCGACGTCGATACGTTCTAGAGTTGTTCCATCAACATATTCGATCTTGTCGGGCGCAAACTTTAGCACTGCACTCACGACTTGATCAATGTTATCTAACGAGTCGAGCGTCACTGCGATTGTTTCTTTTTGCGGATGATAGACATCTAACTTTAGGATTGCTTCGCTGATGATACCTAATGTACCCTGTGATCCAGCGATCAGAGGCGTGAGGTCAAAATTACCCTTGCGGTCTTTTACTTTGGCAATGGCATACCCTGCAGTCGTTCGCTTTTGGGCTAATCCTGCAATTATCTCTTCGTTATCTTCTATTAGCGCATCTAGTTTACGATAAATTTCACCTTCGGAGCTGCTGAGGCCTTTCTTTTTGCTAAGTTGTCGTTTGCTCAAATGTCCAGTTTGCAATACATCGCCATTGCTCAAAACTACCTCTAGCTCGGAAACCCACTCTGAACCGTCGCCAAATTTGAGTGCTCGTTCACCGTAGTTGTTATTGGCAATTGCGCCGCCGATTGTCGACAGTGGATTTGCAGTGTCTACTGGCCATTCCAAGCCGTGAGTACGCATAGTTTGCTGCAAGGTAGCCGCTGTAACGCCTGGTTGGACGCGCGCCAACTTTTGCTTGGTGTCGACTTCAAAGATTGTAGAAAAGTGAGTAGGTAGTGACACGATAGCACCAGAACCGATTGCTGCACCAACTTTGTTGGTACCGCCACCACGAACTGTGAGTGGCAATACGTGTCCTTTTTGAGCCAGTTGCCATGCAAAGTGAGTGACTTTGCGCAGATCGCTGGTGTCGTATGGGTATGCTGCTAATATTGGGGTTAGTTTCATAACGCTACCGTCTGTAGACAAAGATGTCCGGATGTCTTTTCCACTCAATACCTCACCTCGCAAATGTCCTGCCAGGTAGCTCGCAATTTTACTCATAGATTTCCCTCTCTATCATTTGATTATTATCATACCACAAGCACAATTGGTCAGCCAATGCTTGAACACTATGGAGTGTTGTAGACTACGGCTGGTTCGGATGCCCAATTGATCACATCATAGTAACGATCAGTGGCGCTCACGAGCGAATCAGAATCGCTAATAGAATATGTTCCCTCAGTTGTCGTGTAGTGCAAACTAGAACGATACAGAGCAACAGCCGGCACGTCCTCTACCCACCTTTTGGCAAAGTTAGCGTACTTGGTATCACGCTGGGCAAAGTTTGGGCGTCCACGTGCAGTGATGAGAGTGTCGTCTGCATACGCTGAAACGTAGTCCGAGAAATTTAATCCTGAGCCTGTAGCCTGAGATGAATGCCAAAATGCATACCCGTCAGGGTCTCCGCCCATTGAGAGTTCATACACCAGTATGTCGTATGCCCGTGGTCGCAAAATAATTTGCTGTATCTGCTCTGGATCAATCAGCTGCGTTTCCATCTTGATACCTAACAGACGCCATTGTTCGGCTAGGAGTTTAGTGAGTTTTCGATAGTTAGTAGTATCGACTGCAACAACACGAAGTTCTAGGGGTTGTCCATCTTTACGACGAATACCATCACTGCCCTTTACCCATCCGCTCTCGTCGAGCGACTTGTTGGCAGCAGTAAAGTCATAGCCTAGCTGTGCAACTTGCATTGCCAGTGGTGTCTGATTATTAACAATCGGCCCCTCTAGTGGTTTTTTACCACCCAATTGGTTGCGCAGTTTTTGTCTATCTAACGCCAAGACCAGGGCTTTGCGAATATTTTTGTCTTTGAGTGTTGGGTTGTCCATACGCAGCAATGCAAACACACCGTTGTTTAATGTCACGTCGACGCTCTTTAGTCCAGGTGCATCAACTCGAACACCACTGGCGGCGTTTACTTCTCTATGTTGGATACCTTTGACGAGATCTTCTCGGTTTCCGTATACGTACAGTGAAAATTTAGATAACTTGCTGGGACCTGACCAATAATCATCATATCTAGTGAGTTGCAGCGCTTTTTTGTCTTTGCTAACATCAACTTGTTGTAGGTCAACATACTTGAATGGACCACTACCTATTGGTTTATTACGAAAGTTGTTTTCTTGTAATTGTTCTGGGGGTATTTTTCCTAGAATGTGTTCTGGCAAAATTGGGAAGGTGAGTGCTGATGCAAAAGGTCCGTAGCTAGTAGGTAGCGTAAAGACAACTTGCCGAGGCCCATTTGCAACCACTTGTATATTCTGCCAGCTAGAAAATTGCCTAGCGCCTGTTTGCGGATTTTGCATAGCACCAACAGTGAATGCAACGTCCTGAGCAGTAACTGGTTTTCCATCATGCCACTGGATATCTGGTTTGAGGTTAATGGTGTAGACTTTGCCATTAGGACTTATTTCAACACTTTGTGCAATATCATTCTGTAGATGCCCGTTATTGTCATAGTTCAGCAAGCCTGAAAAGATCAATTTTGTTGCAGAAACCTCGGCGTCACTACTTGCAAAAAGCGGATTGAGGTTATCGAGTGGACCCAGTACTCCTTCCGCATATGCGCTGCCATCAGCTGGCTGCTCAACGCTCACGTATTTTTGGTCAAATATAACCTGGGCAGCATTGAGGCCAATCAGCACAACCAATAGCAGTAGCCACCCGAACAAATGACGTCGAATGTGCTGCAAGTTTTCTAGTCGTCCCAACAAAAACTTGTGGGCATGACGAGCGGTTGCTACTTCAACCTTTTTGGATTGCTTATCAATAGATTTGAGATCGATTTTCCTGAACTTGTGCCAAGGTTTTGATTTCTTTGGTTCCATATAACTTTATGCGAGTAGTAGTCCGGCTAGTAATGAACCAACAAAAATAACCGCCAAGATTACAGTTGCCTCATACAAACTCTTGTCGGTACCACGACGTGTTGTATACAGTTCACCAGAACTACCAAATCCCGCCCCTAACGAAGCACCTCTTTGTTGCAATAGTATACATACCACCATCAACGTCGAGGAGATCATCATTGTTAATTGTAAAATCGCATCAATACTCATAACTATGTTCAATTATATCACGCTTGCCTATGCGAGGAGCTAGTTTGACGAACATCCAAGAGACTGGAGATCAAGTAATTGATGAGGCTCAAAACAATTCCCGCCAATATTGCTTGCCACAAGCTCATGTTGAGACTCGGTACCAGCAGTAGCGCTATCCACAGCAGCAAGCCATTGACGACCAGCATGAATAGACCTAGCGTCAGTACAATTGCAGGCAAGCTGAGGATCGTCACAATTGGCTTTAAAAAAGAGTTCACAACAGAAAACGCCAAACCAGCGCCAATATATGTCCAGATAGTTGGTTGAGTACCTGGTTCAATACCGCCTAGTAACTGTACGGCTAACCATATACCAAAGCTAGTTGCCAGCCAACGAATGGCAAAAATTGAAAGTTGTTTTCTCATTTCAGTTAGTATACCAAATCTTTTGAAATACGCGCGCTCAGGTTTGTGTGACCTTTTTTGGTGATCAAAATATCATCTTCTATCCGCACACCTATACCCTCGTCTGGAATATATATCCCCGGCTCTATCGTCAGCACCATTCCCTCCTGCAAACTGTCATATCCTAGCGATTCATGTATATCAACACCGAGTCCATGGCCAATAGCATGGGGAAAATAACGGGGGAGTTTTGTCAATGGATCGTCGCCAGCAAGTCGTAAACTTTCTATTGTTGTAGACATCTCTTTTTCAACTATATGTTGTAAATCTTGCAATGATAGGGTAGGGCGGAGTGATGAAATGATATTCTTTTGTGCGGTTAACACTGCGTTGTACACTTCGTCCATACGCTTGGTCGGAGCACCGATGCTATACGTTCTGGTGATGTCTGCGCTGTAACTTCCTATCTTTGCGCCTACGTCGATTAGTAGTGGCTTCCCTTTTTGTAGTTTTGCTTCATTCTTGCCGTAGTGTAATGTGCAGGCATTTTTGCCATTTGCCACTATCGGGTCATAGCCGTGACGGGCTGCAGATTGATTGAAAGTATGCGTGATATCGGCTTCGACCTCATATTCGTATTTGTACGACGACAAGTTATCCTGCACGCGATCAAATGCTTTTTTGGTTACTGCAATTGCTTTCTTGATTTCAGTGATTTCTGCAGGTTGTTTAATCGCCCGCATACGTGTCAGCTCGCGCCGACAATCTAATACTTTTTGAAAGTTTCTATCTAAAAGCTCTGTCATTTTTGCTTGTGCGGGATTAGCTACAAAACCATAGCGCTTTATCCCAACTGGCTGGGTCAATGTGTACACCAGGTCGTGTGAGCGCTTCAGTTGTCGCAGTAGCGTCAACATATCATCTTTGGATATAACTTCCTGTATACCACTGATCGCCTTGGCTTGTTTGTCTGACAGCTGTCCATTGAACGTCACGAGATGTGGATCAGTATCTGGCCTTACGAGCCAGCTCTTACCCCTAGTTCCATCAAATATCATATGCCAGTCGGCTTCCTGTATACCTGTCAGATACCAAAAGTTCGCTTCTTGCTCAAATGCATATGCATCATCTGGTGTACGTTGCATTTTGCTAAACGCCGTCAACACTATCAATCCACCCTTTAACTCCTGGCCAAGTTTTTTGCGATTTTCAGTAAAAAATCCTGCTTTCATATCTCATATCCTAGCATGTTTATTTTATTAATTTTGCTTTTGTGGGTCCGATAATTGCTGCAATTTCGTCCTGACTCGCTGCTTGTACGGCGCGTAAACTACCAAATTTTTTGATCAATTTTACTCTAGTCTTTGGCCCTATACCCGGTATTTCCTCTAGCAGATTGGCGGTTTGTTTCTTGCGCTTGAGGTGTGTGTGGTAGCTGACAGCAAAACGGTGTGATTCATCACGTAGGCGTTGTAGTAGCTTTACAACATGGGAATTTTTGTCCAACAATATCATCGCAAAATCATCACTTTCCTGAGATATTGGCGACATTGTCGCAATTTGTACATTTGACCGTGTTTTATGTATGACGATTTCTTCTTCACGCTTGGCCAGTCCAATTGTTGGAATCGTCAGGTTTTTTTCTTCTAGTATCTTTAGCGCAGCGTCGAGCTGTCCTTTACCTCCATCGATCAGCAGCAGATCTGGTAATGCCCAGTCGTGTCGGCCAGAAAACCGACGACTCAGCGCTTCGTTCATATGCGCAAAGTCATTATTGCCAGGAATATGTAGTTTAAATTTTCGGTATTCAGCTTTGTCGGCTAGCCCGTTTGTCGCTACCACCATACTAGCTACGTTATTTGTACCGCTCATATGTGAAATATCGTAGCCTTCGATACGTTTTGGTAGCTCTGACAAACCTAATAGCGCTCGTAGATCTACGAGCGCTTGGTCTTTGCTCATGTCTAAAAATTCATCTCGTCCGAATACAATCTGTCGTTGCAACTCGCCTAGATTACGTATACTGTTTCGAAGTTTTGCTGCAGCTTCAAAGTCTTTTACTTTAGCTGCGGCTTTCATGTCTCTTTCTAATTCTCGAATCAACTTTTTGCGCTCACCTTTTAAATAACGGGTTAGTTTGCGTAAATTTTTTCGATACTCTGTCAGTGATCCGCCAGCTTCAAGTCCTGGCGTGAGTCCTAAATTAAAATTAAGATCAGCTTTTTTGGGTAAATTGGACGAGGTGTAGTACGGAAATACTTTTCGCAGTAATCGCAAAGCTTTTCGTACTGCCCAACCATTATAGTAAGGCCCATAATACTCTGCGCCGTCATCACTAGGTTGGCGTGTGGTCGTCACACACGGCACATCATCACGCATATTAATACGAACAAAAATTTGGCTTTTGTCATCACGTAGCAACACATTATAGCGAGGCTTGTAGCGTTTGATCATTTCGGACTCTAGAAACAATGCATCAATCTCACTTTCGGTTTCAGTCCAATCTGTCATGTCTATTTCAGCAACCAAAGCCTGAGTTTTGATATCTTTGTCAGCAATATTTTGAAAATATTGTCGCACGCGACTTTTCAACACGGCGGCCTTGCCCACATATATCACTTCCCCACTCGCGGACTTGTGAAAATATACACCAGCAGAGCGTGGTAATGTTTTTAACTTTTCTTTTAACTTCTTGTTCATTACAATCTATTATACTCGTATGTTATATATTTACATTGTAATTTTGTACATTTTATTTTAAAATAAACACATTGTTTTACTTAACCTATCAAAGGAAGTGATGGCAATGTACATCTACATCATCGTCTTCGTCCTTATATCGCTTCTGGCGATCTGGAGCGTGTGGCGTATATACAAATCCTTCAAAAATCGTTCTGAACTTCGTATGAAGCAAGAACTCAAACAACAAGATCACGAAAAAGGATTGAAAAAAGTCAATGCCTGGTGTGAAAAAATTGAAAAATCAGGAACTGACACTGAAATCAAGGAGATTGGAAGTTGCCCGTGGGAATTGCGCTATTGGGAAGGAACTCGTCTCGATGCAGCTCGTAAGCGATACAACGATGCGTTGAGTCGATTGAGCGCACGCTCAAAGGCAGCTGAACTTCTCGAGGCAACTAAGACTAGTGATCTTGTAGCAAAAATGCGTGCCTGGATGGCTTTGGTACACGAAAGCCACCAAAGTATACTGCGGTATGTCGGAATAGACCTTTTGGAAAGAAGGTTTCATTTCCGGTCGTCTTTCCTGGAAGTTCTAAAGCAAGCAACTACAGGGAATCGGGACGCCTTTCTTTCGCTTCGTTCGGTCTTGGCTGATGAGATGAAGCGTGAAATGGAGAGGTGGCCGAGTGATTACAAATCGCCTGTGTTCTATCCCAGTAATTGGGATGACTTGGTCACAGAGCACATCGAAAATCCGGCTTTGGGTGAATTTGCGGGCATCAACACCGAACCAGAACCTGGAGAGATCCGGCTTTTGGCGGCAGAGGCACTTCGCACACAATCGCTCAAGAATGCAAAGATCGTGCTTGCATTCTGTTCAATCAAGGATGAGGTTCGCGGCGATTACAGCCATTCTGGTGGACGTAGCAAACAAATCGTTTGGCCCTATCACAGTGAGATAGGTGACGTATTGCTTGCCGAACTCGCCAAGATGGTTGATCAGATCCATCAAGAAAAGGGGCTTTGCGCACAACTCGAAGAAGAAACAATGTAGAAAAACGTAACGGTGGGATGAAGACATTCATCCCACCGTTACTAAATAACATTTTAGCACCACATAAAGGTGCTTTTTAATTTTTCATAATTTCTAATAGCTTCTTAGAAGTATTCCAATTACGTATCGTCATTTTTTTATACGAGAGTTTGCTGGCTAATTTCCCTGACGTTGTTTTACCAAAAGACATAAATAATAAATTGTATTTCCAACCTTTTGGTACACTTTTGATGATCTTTCTGTATGATTTCTCATCAATAACAACTACACGAACCGGAAATAGAAATGTTTTCTCTATTTCTGATTCAATCTTGTTCGCGAGTTTTAGCTTGTTTGTCATTGAGCTAGTAAATATTACATTGCCACTATTTATATATGTTCGAACATCATCGAGACCTATATTTTCAAAGCACTTTTTGAGCTCTGACATTTTGATCAGTGAATTGCCACCAACATTTATCCCACGAAGCAACGCAATGTATTTCATGCAGTAGCACCGATTTTAGATTTGTTCCGACAATTTTCAGTATGGAATAGTTTAGACTCGTCTGTTTTGCAGTTTTCGCATATCAATACCAAATCATTGCAGGCAACCCAAGCGCAGTTTTCGTAGTTACTGGTTTTTCCCTGACAGTGTACACATATACCAATAGTCTTTGCATGGTCGCTAAATTCAACTTTTATACGATCATCAAAAACCCGCAGACTACCTTCCCATAAGCCATCGTCGCCATAGGCTTCGCCGTATTTTACTATGCCACCATCTATTTGGTAGACTTCATTAAACCCACGGTTTTTCATTAAACTTGATAATACTTCACAGCGTATTCCACCCGTACAATATGTCACAACTGGCTTGTCTTTGATGTCGTCATATTTACCGCTGTCTAGCTCGCTGATAAAATCGTGCGTTGTGTTGGTGTCCGGCACAATTGCATCTTTGAATTTACCAATAGCTGCTTCGTGAGCATTACGCCCATCAAAGAAAACAATGTCATCACGTTCCTGCATTAGTTTATGTAACGCTTTTGGTTTCAGGTGCTTGCCACCGCCAACAACTCCATTTTCATCAACCCGCAATTCGTCTGAGGCATTAAAGGCAACCAGCTCGTCACGGACTTTGACGCTCATTCGCGGAAAATCCTCACGGCAACCTTCACTCCACTTGAAAACTGTTTTTTTGAAAACTTCGAATTGTTTGGTTGCTTTGATATATTTTTTTAGATCGCTCATGTCACCACCAACCGTTCCGTTGATACCGTGGGGTGAAATCAGTATTCGCCCGTGTAAATTCAAGCTATCGGTCAATGTCTTTTGCCATAGCATCACTGCAGCTGGGTCTTTGATTGGTGTGAACTTGTAATAGAGTAAGATCTTTTGCACTAACCGTTCCTAATTAAACTATTTTTCTTCTGATTTAGATCCAGAATCACCATCGGCTTTTTCGCCATCTGTTGATTCTTCGCCTTCTACAGCTTCGCCATTTTCAGATTCTACTTCAGACTCATCTTCGGCATCACCACCCGCAGCTTCGTTAGCAGCAGCAAGAGCGCTTGGTTCGTAAACACTGGCAATAGTGATGTCCGTATTCTCTTCAGCCAGTTCTACTCCGCTAGGAATTTTCAGATCAGCAATCGTCACACCTTGACCAGGTTCTTCGAGATCCAGAATAGAAACTTCCAACGCATCTGGTAGGTCTTTTGGTAGAGCACGAACAACTAATGTTTCGAGGGTTTGTAGTACAACCAAGCCTGCACGTTCGGCAGCACTCTCGCCTACGCCAACTAATTTCACAGGTATGCTAGTCTCTACCTTGTCGCCAGCACGAACGGCGTGGAACGAGACGTGGTTTAGTTTATGCCGCACTGGGTCAATTTCAATGTGTTTGATTAGTCCTAATTTTTTGTCACCATCAATAACCAAATCAATCATGTGGTGTTTACCAGCTTTTGCAACAACCTTTTGGATTGCTACTTCTGGTGCTTGGACACTAATAGCATTAAAGCCGTGCCCGTAAACTACGCCGGGTGTTTGACCTTCTTTACGTAAACCTGCAACTTTTTTGCCGGTTGCGGTACGTTTTGTCAAAGTTAAAGTAATACTGTCGCTCATAATATTTTAGAATTCTCCTTTTTCAACTTCTATCATTATACCATGGTATGATAGTCACATATGATTCCCGGTATGGACTTAGTAGACTTTATCACTTGGGCTGGCGTCTTTGGCGTCGCTCTGGTTGTATTTGCTGAAACAGGATTGTTGGTTGGATTTTTACTACCCGGCGATAGTCTGTTGATTACAGCAGGGCTACTGACTCACCAAAATGTACTAAACATAGATATACATATATTTGTAATTATCTTGTTTATTGCAGCATTTTTAGGAAATAACACTGGTTATTTGTTTGGCAAACATGTTGGACGTAAATTATTTGATCGTGAAGATTCACCAATTTTCCACAAAGCAAACCTAGAAAAAGCCGAGGCATTTTACGAAAAATATGGTTCACGATCAGTGATATTGGCTTGTTTCGTGCCATTTGCCAGAACATTCGTACCGATACTATCTGGTATTACCAAAATGTCTCATGCTCGTTTCATGGCCTTTAATACAATCGGCATTTTATTATGGGCGGTCGGTCTGACATATCTAGGATATTATGCAGGTGCATGGCTAGAAGCTCGGGGTATTGATGTTGATCACTACTTGCTACCATTCATCGCGTTGATTATTTTGTTTTCAGTAGCCCCACCGCTATATCATATCCTCAAGGACAAAGACCGACGACAAGCAGTCAAAACGACAATCAAACAAACAGCTACTCGTAAAAGAAAAAAATGATTTCTACTAACTAGTTTCCGCCACCACATCGAGTGTTTGCACTAACCCAGTGCCAATCAGCGTTACTACCGGAATATTTATTCATACAATAATATGGGCTATTCCCTACTTCATATTCATTTGTATAGTACCCACCATCGCTTTGCCCACCGCTGACTTCAAGCTTCACTGACAAGCCATAGTATTGCCAGTTATTGGTTGACTGACTAGTATAGTAATAATAGTAGTTACCCTGAGTTGCACTTGACATCGATACAGGGTCAACCTTTAGGTATGGGGCGATTGTGTCGGTTAGTATTTTATTGCGATCACAATGCCCCCAGTTCTCTGTCTGCGAGCCACAAGTTGACTCAATCCCGTTACCATCTTGTATGGTCGGATAATAACCGTTGTCCACATAATATTGTTCGATAGCCTTGGCCATCGCTTTAACTTTTACTATACGTTCTGTATCCCTAGCTCGACTTTGGATACCGTTATATGACACGATAACTAATGCTGCCAATATACCTATAATCACTATAACTATTAGTAGTTCCACAATTGTAAAACCTCGAGACCCGAGTCGGTTGCCCATTTGTTGCATACCATCATTTATAGCATCTTTGTACTTTTCAAACAACGCTTAAGCAGTAGCCCCTTGTTTCCTACAAGATTGTCTTTAGATATTGTCCTGTGTAAGATTTTGGATTTTTAGCCACCTGTTCCGGAGTACCAATTGCAATGATTTGTCCACCACCTGCGCCACCTTCCGGCCCCATGTCTATTAAATGATCGGCTGATTTGATAACATCTAGATTATGCTCAATAATCACCATAGTATTCCCACCTGACACAAGCTGTTGCAAAATGTGCAGTAGCTTTTTGACATCAGCACTATGCAGTCCTGTTGTGGGTTCGTCCAAAATATATAGTGTCTTGCCAGTAGAGCGTTTGCTTAGTTCTGTTGCCAGTTTGATACGTTGCGCTTCACCACCACTAAATGTTGTCGCAGGTTGACCAAGTGTAATGTAGCCTAATCCTACTTCTAGTAATGTTTCGAGTTTGCGCGAAATTGCTGTTTGCGCTTGGAAAAACTTCGCGGCTTCTTCGACTGTCATTGATAGCACATCAGAAATCGTTTTGTCTTTGTATAATATCTCTAGCGCCTCACGGTTATAACGTTTTCCCTTACAAACTTCACAGGTCACATACACATCGGGCAAAAAGTGCATTTCAATTTTGATCACACCATCACCCTGACAATTTTCACAGCGACCACCTTTGACATTGAAACTAAAACGACCGGCTTTGTAACCACGGACATTCGACTCTGGCAAACTGGCATATAGTTCACGTATAGGCGTAAATATACCAGTGTAAGTTGCCGGGTTTGAACGCGGCGTTCGACCGATTGCCGATTGGTCAATGACAATTACTTTGTCTAGCTGGTCAATACCTGTTAGTTCTTTGTGGGCACCTGGCACTGTTTGTGCACGGTTCAACCTAGCGGCCAGCTCTTTGGCTACGATATCATTGACCAGTGTGGATTTACCGGAGCCACTGACACCGCTGACGATGGTCATGAGACCCAATGGAAACGCAGCATCGATGTCCTTTAGATTGTGCTCTGTCGCTCCTGAAACAGTCAGGTATTTATCGGACGGCTTGCGACGCTTTTTGGGAACTTCGATTTTTTGCTTGCTACTCAAATATTGTCCTGTGATACTATTTGCTGTTTTTGCAACTTCGTCTGGTGTGCCGTGCGCGATCACTTCACCACCATGTACACCCGCACCAGGGCCAATATCTAGTAAATAATCTGCAGCTCGTATAGTGTCCTCGTCGTGTTCGACAACCAGCACCGTGTTACCAATATCGCGCAGATGTCGCAGAGTTTTGATCAAACGATCATTGTCACGTTGATGCAGCCCAATTGATGGTTCGTCCAAAACATATAGCACACCTCGTAGTCCTGAGCCAATTTGTGTTGCCAAGCGAATACGCTGAGCTTCACCGCCGGATAGTGTATTGGCAGCACGTCCTAGCTCGAGATAGTTCAAACCTACGTCGTGCATGAAACGCAGACGATCACCAATCTCGCGCAGAATTTGTTTTGCAATGATCATCTCGTTGTCACTGAGTTTTAATTCATTAGCGAAAAAGTCTAGAGCGTCTTCAACACTGAGGCCGATAATATCAATAATGTTTTTGTCATGAACAGTTACTGCCAAGACAACGGGCTTTAGCCTCGCACCTTTACAGGCATGACACGGACGTTCACGCATGAAACGCTCGATGTCTTTACGCATGAACTCACTGTCGGTTTCTTTGTGACGACGCTCTAGGTTGGGTATGACGCCCTCGTATGTTGAATCGTAACTACGACCACTACCTAGTTCGACGGTATATTTTTGATCACCAGTGCCATATAAGATCTTTTGCATAGCATCTTCTGGCAAATCTTTTACCGATGTATGTAGGCTGAAACCATGAGCGTCAGCCACGGCCGCAAGCTTCTTCATATACCAAGCGTCCGAGTTGACACGATTATAAGGTCGAATTGAACCCTCTAGGATTGTGAGGTTTGGGTTGAATACTAAATCCGGATCAACCTCCAGGCGGTTCCCTAGACCTGTACAGACAGGACAGGCACCTTGCGGAGAGTTGAAACTAAACAAGCGTGGTTCTAGTTCGGGAATAGGTTCGTCAGGATGATCAACACAGGCAAAGCGTTGTGAATAGACATGTAGTTTTTCGGTGTCTACCTCTAGCACTTCGACAGTGCCGTGGGCTGCTTCTAGGGCTTGTTCGACAGATTGTGCGACGCGCGTATTGTTATTTTTGTCAGTCACGATACGATCAACAACTAGCTCAATTGTGTGCTTGTACTTTTTGTCTAGGCTAGGCCATTCGTCGAGACTATAAACAACACCATCGACGCGTGCACGAGCAAAGCCAAGCTTTTGGTACTGTTCAGGAATATGCGCAAACTCACCTTTTTTATCTACTGCTAGTGGTGCCAGTATCATGACCCTAGTCTTTTCAGGTAGTTTCAAGATCTCATCTACAATTGCTTGTGGCGTGCGTTTGCTGACAGTTTTGCCACATACAGGACAATGCGGTACACCGACACGCGCAAACAACAGACGTAAATAATCATAAATTTCTGTGACAGTTGCGACTGTAGAACGTGGGTTGCGAGATGTTGATTTTTGATCGATAGAAATCGCCGGGCTCAAACCTTCGATACTCTCGACATCTGGCTTTTCCATCAGACCTAGAAATTGTCGAGCGTAGCTGCTGAGGCTTTCGACATAACGACGCTGACCTTCAGCATAAATAGTGTCAAATGCTAATGAGGATTTACCTGATCCAGACAAACCTGTAATAACCACTAATTTGTTTAGAGGTATATCAACTGAGACTGATTTGAGATTATGCTCACTCGCACCTCTCACACGTAGAAAATCCATTCAGTCTATTATACGCTAAAATTGACTATAAATCACTGTTGGCTACGCCGAGTAAGACCGTATGTGCTTGCCGTCGATGTGTATTGCTTTGCCGCGAACCAGCTTGATAACATATTTTGTTGGCAAGTGTTTACGAATCGCTAGGACTATCATTGTAGAAATAGCCAGTGTCGCAATACCAAACATCATCATACTAGGTATGACTATGTGAGTACCCGGGATAAAACCTGACAAGAAAAACCCAGTTAGTGAGTTGAAAATATTGTCCATATTAACGATCAATGCCAATATGATTAGTGTAGAAAAAATACCAATTTTTGCTTCTTTTCGCATAGTTACCTCGCATAACTCTTTAGATTCAATTAAATAATATCATATTTTTGACTAATATGCAATAGGCTATGAGAAGATTATTTATTCAATCGGAGCATTAGCTTCAGCCCACAATTGTAGTTCCTGCAGTAGGAAGCTTTTTTCATCGTCGGTGTGATATTTTGCTACCAATTCGCTTAGAGACTCTAGATACTTAGGAGCTTGAGCTGCGAATTTCTTTTGTCTGTACTCATGCCAGATTGTTTGCTCGTCACTACTGAGTGTTTTTGGGAAATTTCGAGCTTTGTAACGAAGCAACAGATCATTAAGGCGATCATCGGCAAAATCTGGATGAAAATCTACTAAATCTTTTTCACTGGCATTTCGCACAGCTTCGACTCGTATCTTGTCGCGATCATTTATAAATCCGTCGTATAGTTGCCCCTCCACATCAGAGCTTTTAGGATATGCTTCACGTTCGGCAAATGCAGCTGCAACTTTGTCGGTAAAATCGCTACTAAGTTTTTTAAAATTTGTGTCGATTGTTTCTTTGGTAAGGTTTAGCCGCTGCCAAGCAGCATCGTCTACTACAGTAATTGGTGCAACTGCTGGACATTTGTTATACGCCAACTCCTTGACTGGAATTGCTTGGAATCCTTCCTTTTTTCGTTCATCCCAACTGACGAATAGTCTAGATTTTATTTCGGCTTTAGTCAGTTTTGAAAATTGGTTAGGATCGTGGCGAAGATCATACACTAACATAGTGCCTGGTGTAGAACCTGGCGCAATCGGAAATGCGATTGACGTGAAATCAACTGCTTTGCCGAAGCGACCACTACTGTAGACAAAAGGTACTGGCTCATCCAAGTTCACCAGCTTGGCAACTTGTTTTTTGTCACGTAACTTTAATAGAAAGTCAAAGAGCTTTGGTTGCTTTTGTTTAATGAGTTTTGCGACACCTATCGTAGCTTCGACATCACTCAGAGCGTCGTGCGCATGGAGGTGTGTGAGATTGTTCACTTTAGACAGTAGCTCCAAGCGGTTCGTAGGTGCCCCGTCATCATCAACTGGCCACTCGATACCATCAGGTCTGAGTGCTCGCGTCATACGTACTAGATCTAAAATATCCCAACGTGAACGCTGGTCTGCCCATGCCCATTGATATGGATCATGAAAATTACGCCACAAGGTATGACGGACAAATTCATCATCAAAACGCACACTGTTGAAACCCACTGCGATAGTGCCGGGTGTGAATATTTCTGTAACTAACATATTACAAAATTCTGGCTCACTAATACCTTCTTCAATTGTTTTTTGTGGAGTTGTTCCTGTAATGAGCACAGCTTGTGGTTCGGGCAAAATGTCTTCGGATACACGAACCAATATATCTACAGGTTCGCCAATCGGATTGAGATCCATATCGGTCCGCTGCCCTGCAAATTGCATTATCCGTTGGTAGCGGCTACTGAGACCGCTAGTTTCTAAATCATAAAAGAAAAATGTCTGCTTCATGTCACTATACCCTTTTTATATGCTCCTGGTGACGAGATGAAATAACAGAGGCAACAATACAAATCAATCCAACAGATGCAACAAACCATTCGAATAGTTCAATATGGAAAAGTTTGAGAATCATTATGATACTCAAAAATACAATTGCCCAGTGTGCACCTGATTCTAGGTATTTGTAATGAGCCAGAGTTTTACTCCTGACCATGTGTAACGTCAGCGTTCTCACCCACAACGCGCCGATACCTAGACCAACCATTATGATAATGATATTGTTTGTCAGCGCAAACGCTCCGATAACGCCATCGAGCGAAAAGCTGGCATCTAGAACTTCGAGATACATAAAAGATGCAAATGCCGCCCAACCAGCCTGTTTTTTGATCTCATTTTTCTTTTCAAACTTTTCCATCAATAACGTCACCGAGTGCAATGCAGTGTAGACAATTATCGCAGCGAGCATAGATACTCCAACAACAAACCTAATGTCTACTGGCAATAATAGTTGTATCAGCAAAAACAACACTGTGACACATATAGTTTTTATGAACGGTACTGATGCTAGGCGTGAAAGCCCTCGTTCAACTCCTGCAATCCAGAACCATGAACGATTACTATCGATAAAGAAAAAGATACTGACCATAAACAGAAACACGCCACCAAAGCTATTGATAGTAGGTGCGATTTCATGCAATCTATTGCCATACTCCTCAGCATCATTCAATGCCAGGTCAGTCACTTGCGCGATTGAAGTGTGAGAAGCAAATGCAACTAGTAAAATTGGCAATGCAAATCTGATCAGAAATACTGCTATAAAAATACCGACTGTCATGAAAAGTTTTTGCCACATTGGTGACATTTTGACCAGCACTCTGCTGTTAACAACCGCATTGTCAGCGCTCAGAGTTATCTCCAAAATACTCAGGACAATAACTAAAAAGAAGGCTTCGATACCCATGTAATAACCTACTAAAATCCATGAAGCCAGTGTAATGATCAGTGCTATTTTGTGATGCAGGATAACTTTGTTGAGCATTTGGTTATTGTTCCGTTAGTGTAAAATTTATAGCAGCTATCAAAATTTGGCTATCGCCGACTGCACCTTTGCGTTCGAGCTCATGAGATATACCCATTTTTCTCATAATATCGCGTAGACGATTGAGGCTGTGCGGGTTATTGGTATCTGTGCGCCTGGCGAACTTTTCAATTTTCTGTCCACTTACTTTGTAATGTTCACCAACCTTATCCACCTGCCAGCTGGCTTCTTTTTGTACATTGCTCAGACTGATTGTAGGCATATCCTCATCTACAGCAAGGTTGTCTTGCTGGGCAGCTTCGGCTTTGCGAGCAGTATCTACTTGAGATGCTAATTCACGCAACAATTCCTTGATATTTTTATGCGCGCTCGATGATATCGCAAATAACGGCGTTTCGGCTGTTACAACTGATTGCAGTTTTGATAATTGATCATTGATTATTTCGTCATCTAAACCTTCGACTTTCGTGATTGCGACTACTTCGCTACGATCCACTAGATTAGGGTTATGAGCTTTTAATTCTGCTCGAATGACTTTGTAGGCATCAGCAATATCATCTGTATAGGCGTCGATCAGGTGCAGTAGCACGCTAGTTCGATCAACATGGCGTAAGAATGCGCCACCCAGACCTTTACCTTCTGAAGCGCCTTCAATCAGCCCAGGTATATCGGCAACGAGTAGTGTTGAGCTATCAATATCGGCAACACCGAGATTTGGTGTCAGTGTTGTGAAGGCATAGTCGGCAATTTCGGGTCGTGCGTTGCTGACGACACTCAGTAGTGTTGACTTGCCAGCATTGGGAAAACCGATCAGACCGACATCTGCCAATAGACGGAGTTCTAGTGTCGCTTCAAAAGTTTCGCCTGGCTCACCCACTTCTGCAACACGGGGTGATTGGCGCGTGGAGCTCTTGAAGTGCGCATTGCCAAAGCCGCCTTCACCACCATGAGCAATGACAACCTTCTGACCTTTGGCTGTAATATCAGCTAGTGCTACCCCGTCACGACTAATGATCGTGCCTAGTGGTACTTTCACTAGCATTGGGTCGGCACTTTTACCACGACGATCTCGTTTTGAACCATTTTCTCCCTTGTCGGCTTTTAGTTCAGGGTGGTATCGAAAGTCGATCAGAGTATTTGTACCTTCGTCACCGACAAAAACAATGTCACCACCATGACCACCGTCACCACCATCTGGACCACCGTGATCTATGTATTTTTCGGTACGAAAACTAACCGCACCATTACCACCACGACCGGCGACTAATATAACTTTGACTGTATCAACAAACATCTGTCATCTATTCTAACAGAGAACTCCCTTTCATTTTTTGGATCAGCAAAAAACGAAACAAAAAACTGACCAGACTGCAATAAAAACATGACGTTACATGAATAGTGCTTTTATCGTTAGCTGCGGAATTCCCGTTAGTCACCCCGACTAGGTCGGGGTAGTCCTCGCCAAGTCAAAAAAATCACTATTCACTCCACTCAGTTTTTACAGAGGTCTGGGCTTAGCTGCAGTGGTTGCGATTAAATGAGCCTACGAAGTTACCGAAAAAAACAGATTTCTTCTTTCCTGATGACGCGAGGACTGTTTGAGGCCCGATCATATCGGGGCGAGTTCCGCAGCGACTCAAGAAAGAAGAAATCTGTTTTTGTCGCGTAGCTGAGTCAGCTCAAGGTTTTGACACACTTTATAAAAAGTGTGAGAGGGTTGGCCTAGTGAATATAGTTATATGATCCGACAGAGCCCGCAGGGATCGTCCGAGTACCCTTGACGTTCCAACCTGCATAGTTCATTTCAGAGATAAAGATACTACCGTCAGTATTAACACTTTCAACAACTGCTGCGTGACCATATCCACCAGCCGCATTGGCTGTTTGCATAACTGCACCAACAGATGGGCGGTTATCTACCAAGAATCCAGATGATCGTGCAAGACTAGCCCAGGATGATGCGTTACCCCACGTACTACCAATTGGCATACCCAGTTCTGCACGGCGGTTGTAGACGTACCACGTACAATAACCAAAGTCATAACGGTTACCACCTGATAAGCTAGTCAGTATACCTGCTGAGCCAGCTGTGAGGCCACCGCCACGACTGCCTGATGAAGCAACTGCAACAACAGCCGGTGAACCACCAGGTATAATGATTTGAGTTCCTGCAGGGATTGCACCAGAAGCCTCGAGGTCGTTATACAGAATCACACGGTCTTTGTCACCACTAAATCGTTGAGCAATGCTATCAGCATTATCACCTGCTTGTGCTGAATACACGACACCATCAACTGGCGGTACCGTAATATCACGGCCTGGTTCAATTGCATCACCTGCGATACCATTCGCCCAGCGTATCGTATTTGCGTTCAGGCTGAATTTTGCAGCAACACTAGGAACAGTGTCACCTACCTGAGTTTTATATGTTGTAAATGATTTCGATGCTGATACATTAGATGCAATAATCTGTGGTTTCGAGATTGTTTCGTCATTCGTTTGAGACAACTGGCTTTTTGCATTAAAAGAAATCGCCTGGTTTGTGACGTTTGTTGCGATCGGTAGATCTGCTTGAACAGCAAGGTTGGCAGCTAAATCAGTAGCCGCTACCTGATCAATTGACGGTTTATCATCAGTTACAGTATTTGCTTGATCTTGGCGTTCGGCCAATACCAAAGAATCACTGTCACGACCAGTGTATGCCAAGCCTACAATCAACCCAAAAATGAGGACGTAAGCGGTAATTGAAGCAATCTTGTTTGATCGTAGTTGTTTAAACTTTGAGCCTGCAAGGCGTTTTGCGCCCTGAAGCGGGGTTTGATTATTAATAATCTACTCCTTGTGAATATATTGCTACTTCACTGCTACCATACTTTGTCTTTCTTCTCGCATGAGAAAAGGATACGTGTGTCGACCATTCGTTTATATTTAGTACTGTATCCGTACGACATTTCTGGCAGGCCCATACTGTTTAATGACTATTACCCCTGTAGAGATGTTGCATAAACTGCATGTGCTAAGAAGTAGTATAGCAATCATTGACTAATATGTCAATAGATTTCATAGTATATTTTAAAAGGCATTTCCACAGAGTTTTTGGCAATGTTTTTTGATATTCTCCTCGTGCTGTTCAAATGTGTATGCATAATAAATCTTGCCGTCATCGCCAGCGATAAAATACACGTAGTCGCCTGATGCTGGATTTGCGACAGCTTGCAAGGCAGAATAGTTCATATTGCTAATTGGTGTTGGCGGCAAACCACCGACTAGTCGCGTGTTGTAGGGTGACACCAGATCAACTCGAGGTGGTACACCTAATTTTTTAGCTGCGTAGTGGAATGTAACGTCAGACTCGAGTTTCATGCCGTCTTGTATACGCTTGTAAAATACCTGAGCGATCTGGGGCTGGTCCCTGGGGTCACTGGCTTCTTTTTGTATGATCGAAGCTAGTGTGAGTGCTTGATGAATATTTAGATTACGAGCTTTGAATTTATCGATCATCCCGTCCTGCTGCAAGCGGGTGTACAAAGTATCGAATGATCGCTGAAACAATGATTGCAGGTCACCACCAGCTTCTATTTCAAATGTTTCAGGGTAGATATAACCTTCTAGATCAGCATCTGCTGGTTTGTCAGCGAGTAACGGGCTGTCATACTTTGCCGCCAGCGCAGTGTATACTTCCTCTGATGTATAGCCATATTTACTGAGATCTTTTTTGAGCTCTGCCAGCGTCCGGCCAGGTAAAATAGTGACATTAAATAGATCGGTCTTGCCACTCTCTAGGTGGCTGATGATTTTTTCGACACTGTAACTAGATGAGATGATATATGTACCAGCTTGCAAGCTCGCTGGTTTGTTGGCAAGTTTGAGATATAACACCATTGCAGTACTACTGCGTATAGCTTTGGCATCCTCTAGGTTTTGGGCAATTTGTGCATTACCTTCACCCTTTTTTATGACGAACCGTATGTTCTGTGTGTCTTTGGTATTAACGGGTTGCAAGGCTTGGTAATACCATAGCGAAAAGACTGTAATAACAAGACTCAAAATAACTAGTAATGTCCCACCTATAGCCACAACCCAGAACCAAGGTTTTTGGTAGAGTTTTTTTGTTTCAACTGGAGCTTGTTTATCAGGCTCCAAAATTAATCTCCAGATAGTCACCTAATATGATTGCGGCTGCGTGCGCATCGATCTCGGCTTTAGCATATGGTTTACCTAGTGATTTGAGGTATTTTTCGGCTAGAACAGAGGTCAATGACTCGTCCTGAAAGACAATTTCGATACCAAATCGATCGAGCTGACGAGCAAATGCCCGTACTTTGTCAGTCTGCTTTGTGGTTGCTCCAGATTGGTTTCGGGGAAATCCAACCACCATGATAGATGGCTCTAGCTCGGCGATAATCTCACGCAGCCGTTCAAACTCTAGGCCATCAACTTCGACAGTAGTGTAGGCAACTGCTATGCGCGTTGCAGTGTCGGCGTGAGCCACACCGATTCGTTTGTCACCGACATCGAGGGCAATGATAGATTTAGTTTCGTTCGCTGGATTCTGCTCAGTCATCTTTCTTTACCACAAACTTGATATCTATCTTGTCAGCACCAGGCGCAGTAGATACCCAGAATGGGAAGAAGTTTGTTTCAACTTCTTGAACGCCTTCGATTGCTTTAATTTTTTCACGAATTTCTTGGTAATTTTTGCCAACCAGTTGGGGTTTTGTGGCTTCTTCATCAATATTAGGACCTATATAACCAGTTGTTTTGAATGTCACCGATGTATCTGAAATATCATTAAATTGTAGCTTTCCTAGGCCGTTATCATAAATCTTTTGGTTCTTTTCTTTGGAGGTTTTATCTTTCAAGATTGCGTTTAAAACATCATCTACATCATCTTTTGGCAAACCAGTTAGCGTATAGGTCAGCTCAACTGTCAGCTTTGCTTTGGAGGCTTCGCTGCCACTACTAGGTGATGAGTTGATAGTGGTCGGTTCGGCTTTGTAACTTTTGTCGATCACTACGTATTTTTTGTCATCAAATTTACCCTTTAGCTCTTGGCGGGCAGCTTCTTTATTTTGTTCAACAATTTTGTCTTTTGCACTGTTGATATCATTATCAGAAACTACTGTAGCTGTTCGTTTACTACCGCCACTAAATGAGCTAGAGTTCGTTGCACTGACTCCAGAATTCTGCCCAGAGACGCTAAATGTACTGCCGCCTGAGAGATTGTAGCTATCACCTAAATCTTGTGCCTGTACAGCCACGTTGGCAGTTCCTGCCTTTGTACAACCACTAATATTGAATTTTCCGCCTGGTACAGTTACAGACGAAGCTGTGATGAAGCTTAGTCCATTAGAACTCACAGCGCTCCCTCCAGGAACCGAGATCTGGTCAGAATCACCACAGTTTCTAATTGTTACTGTTCCAGTAGCCTTCGATCCTATATCTTTTTTGCCGGTAGCATCAAAGTCCGATGAAAAGGTTTTCTTTACCTGTTGCACTGACGGTTTAATGACTTTTGCATTAATATCGGTCGTACCATTCACATTCAACCCAATAGGTGCATTTACACCTTCGCTGGTTGTCTTGGCTTGGATATTCACAGTTGCGCGTGGTGCAAACCAAATAGCCCAGATCAAAAATATGAGCAGTAATATACCACCGCCGATAATGAGGAATAGTTTTTTGCGGAAAATATCAAAATTTGGTACATTTGGGCCAGTTTTTTTGGATTTAGACTTTTTTGGACCTTTTGGTGCAGATTTTGCAGCAGCTGCGGCAGTTAGGTCTTCGGGCAATTCTATTTCATCTTCTGGATCATCGCTCACAGGTGGTTCGACGGTTTTTTCTAGTTCTCCAACAGGTAGATCATCGCCATTGATGATATCATCGGCTTCATCTTCTTCGACTGGCGCTGCCACTTCGGCTACTTCGGGCTTTGACTGCAAGTTCTTTGCAACCGGCATAGTTACGCCCGCTGCTAGTGCGCTCAGAGCTTTGTTGGTAGTAATCAAAACAATCCGCTTGTCAGAGGTTTTTGCGGATTTTTGTAACAGCTTCAAATTGACCGCACTCTGAAGGACGCCAACCCTCTTTGGCGGAACTAACGCGATAATATTTTCCTTCGATGCTTTGACTTTGTCGATGATCGAAGTTATATCGTCTTCGGTATCAATATAAATAACGTCTTTTTTCATATGCGTAAGATTCGGTTTAGTTTATCCTTGACCGTATCTGTTTCACTCGTACCTACCATCGTATCATATCCGACACGCAGCAGTCCCATGGCGGTGATCAGGGTATGATCAACGATTTTTCCGGTTTTATCGTTGATGCCGTCGATGTTGTCAGGGCTGATGTGGTGAACTGACGGCTTTTTTGTAAACGGTAGATCTTTGTGCCATTCGCTGCTGTTTAAGATTTTGACCAATTTTTTGAGTGAACTACCACCACCACACAGCAAAATTTTATTCGGCAGGTGATCGACAGAATCAAATTCACCTAGTGCCAACTCAACACCACCTATCCAGACTTCGAGCGTTCGATCCAGTGCTTTATTGACTTCCTCGGCGACATTTTCGCGTATGTTTGGGTCGTCAACGTTGAGTTTGAGTTTTTCAGCATCGTCATAACTGAGGTCTAACTCGGTAGCAATCGTTCGTGTAAAGCTACGTCCACCGATACCAAACATCTTGGTTCCTTCAACTCCTCCATCGTTAATAACCGCAATATCAGTTGTACCACCACCAACATCGGTGAGGATTGCCGAGAAAGTACTGCCAGCATCGTTACCTAGCACCGAACGAGCGACTGCAAACGGTTCGGCGGCAACGGCGATCAGGTCTAGATCTAGCTCGGCAGCTGTGCGTTCCAACGCTCCAATGTGAACCATGGGCGCAAAGGCAGTGTAAATCTGGATCGAGACATCTTTACCCTGAAAGCCAATCGGATTGGTAATTTTGTAACCATCAATATGGATACCGACGATGGCAGAGTTGACTAGTTTTACTTCGACATCAGCGTTGCCTGTTTCGAATGCTACTAGTTTTTGAGCTTTTACTTGTGCACGCTCCTGCACTTTCTCGATGATAAATTCCATTTCAGCAATGTCCAGTTCTTTGTCTGGATGTGGTCGTTTGTAGCGAATGGTATTTGTTGTACCCTTGACCAGTTCACCAGCAATACCGATCACAACTGATCGGGCCTGGACACCAGCCTGATCTTCCGCCTCTGACAATGCTTCTTCACAAGCACGTACCACACCACCGATATCAGATATCGCACCAGAGTGCATATCACTGACATCTTGGCGGGCTCGACCCACACCGACAACGTCCATTTCTTGGCCGTCTATACGAGCAATTAGTGCCTTGGCATATTCAGTACCAATATCGAGCGCTACGATATGATTTGCGGCGTCATCATCTTTGCCGCGTTGAAGTGTTTTTTTGAGTTTATTGAGTGCCATTTCTCAGTTGATTATACAACAAATGTGCTTATGCTGGCAAAGTATTTATTGGCTTTTGGCTTGGTATTTTTTGGCTCGTTTTATCTTGAACCGGGCTTGTGCCGCCTCTGTCTGGGTAACCCTTCTTTCCTTGGGTGGAAAGTAGCTGTCTTTCCAGGTGTTAACAAAAACTTCTAGCGCCCTCTTCCCTGGGGTACTCCTATCTACTAGTGGTAATGTTTCAATCGCTTTTTTCACCGTATATAACGACGGTGGGGTGTTTTGATTTAAGTATTCGCCCTCAGGTAGTTCCTCGAATATTCCTTTGAGATTTTGGATCTCGACAGTACAAGCTAATGCTTTAATTGCTGATTTTTCTATCTGAAGTGCCCTTGCTGGAGTTATACCAAACTCATCAGCTATTTCGGCTCGAGTATGTGGCATATCGTTGAGTATACCTGTTCTCATCTTGAGTACATTGGCGTTTCTTTGGCTTCGCTCTTTTTGCATACCTTTTTCTAGTTCTATCTCAACAACACTATCTACTGCTTGATCTAATACCTCTTTGGTGGAACTGCCTTGTATTTGTGGATCTATTTCGTGATACGGCTGAAGACCCTCACTAAAAAGTGAAAGTGGTTTTACTTTTCTATTCCTGTATTTGTTACTGAGTTCGGTCATTGGTAACGATTGCGTCTCGGCACGATCATTCATACCGATCCAGTACAAATGGCGGTTAGCGTATTCACTAAAATTAGGAAATTCTTGGTAATTATCCTTGTATTCATCAACCTTTTCAATAAATCGCTCTAGTATATGCTGAAAGTGATCTTCTAGATCGAGGTTTATAACGGGCTCTTGTGAATTGTATCTGTAGAGTGCGGCGATCATAATGCTACGCATACGGTGTGAAATATATTCATTTCTCGCAGATTTGTCACCTTTTGCTATAGCTTCACCAAATATTTTGTGTTGTTGAGCGTCAAGTGTCTGGTCAGGTATAGCGAAATCAAACATGGTCGCTAACGCATCGTCTGCTCTGGCTCGCTTATTTTTCTTACCCTCGACATAAGAATCATCATCAGAGATGTCCTTTGATGTGAGGGTTTCAGCGGACGCAACTTTGTTAGTTTTCGATTCAAAACTTGGCATTATCTTTTTATAATACCATAAAATTGATTAAATTACAATATACTACTACTGTAAAATTGCTTTGATACGGCGAACGCCAGCGCTTGAGGCTTCCTCTTTGGTGATCTTGAAGTGCTTGCCACCTTCAGCGAGTTGACCGGTGTGGTCGACATGTGGACCACCACAGATTTCGACACTGTAAGGTTCTTCATTTTCCACTTTCATTGTGTAGACTTTGACGGTGTCGCCGTACTTGTCGCCAAAGGCACCTTTTGCGCCCATTTTGAAGGCTTCATCTGTTGGATATTCGGCAAAGCTAACTGTTAGGTCTTTCTCGATTTGTTCGTTAACTATCTTTTCTACCTCGTCCAGTTGTTCACGAGTGACTTTGCCGTCATTGCTAAAATCGAATCGAGTTCGTTCGGCTGTAACGTTAGATCCACGCTGAACCACGTGTTCACCCAGCACTCGGCGTAGTGCTTCGTACATCAGGTGAGTTGCTGTGTGAAGTTTCTTGGTCTCGTCAGAATGATCAGCCAGACCACCTTTGAAAACGCCTTTTGTAGCGGTTTGTGAACGTTCCCGCTGCTCTTTCATAAGTTTTGCAAACACTTCATCTATATCATCGGCTATTTTTATCTCACGTTTTACAGCTTCCTCCTTTGATAATTCAACTGGAAAACCGTATGTGTCGTAGAGTTTAAAAATATCTTCTCCAGATATTCTTCCAGGACCTGAAATAATAGGCATTTCCACAGGTAAGGTGAAGCCTCCCATTAATTTTTCAAATTCTCTTAGTCCTTTACGCAGGGTCTGTCGAAAAGCCTTCTCTTCTTTTATTAACGTTTCGATAATTTTATCGCGATTCTCAGCAACTTCGGGGAAATCAGCGTGATATAGATCCGCAATAACTGGCACGATTTCCTGTAGGAAATTTTGTTCAATGCCAAGGTCGTGAGCTTTGACCATAGCGCGACGGATTAGACGTCGCATGACGTAGCCTTGTTCTTTGTTGCTGGGTGTAACGCCGTCAACAGCTAGAAAAGTTGCGCCACGTAGATGATCAGCGATCACACGCATACTGACAGTGTGGTCGTCATATTTTTTACCAGATAATTGCTCTAACTTTTCTATAATAGGCCACAACAAACTAATCCTGAAGACGTCTGGACTATCTATAGCTGCAGCTGCGATTCGCTCCAGGCCGCCACCAAAATCCACATTCTTTTTCTCTAATGGCTCAAAACCATTGTCAGTTCGGCGGTATTCCATAAATACTTGGTTGCCGATTTCCATGAAACGACCACTATCGCTGGCTGGATGTGGCTGGCCATAACTCGCATCGTGATTTTCATCACCAAAGTCATAGAATACTTCGCTGTCTGGACCACATGGATCACCGATTGGGGTTGTTGCTAATCCGCCATTGCGGCTCCACCAGTTTTCACCGTCGTCATAGAAAAATATCCGGCCACTACCCATGCCTTTTTCGTCACCAGTCTTTGCGCTGCCAATTTCAATTATTTCCGCATCAACATTTTTAGATTTGAACAACTCTTGCCAAATATTTGCAGCTTCGTCATCACGAGGTATGTCATCGTCTTCGCTACCAATAAAACACGAGACATATAGTTTGTTAGGATCCAGCCCAACAACGTCAACTAAAAATTCAAAATTCCAAGTAATTTGTTCGCGTTTGCCATAGTCACCCAAACTCCAGTTGCCTAACATTTCAAAGAAAGTCGTGTGACGATTGTCACCAACTTCTTCCACGTCTTGCCCACGAAAACAGGTTTGGCTGTCGACTAGGCGCAAGCCGTCAGGGTGATCGTCACCCAATAGGTATGGGATGAGCGGCTGCATGCCGGAACCAGTAAATAGAGTCGTCGGGTCATCATGCAAAAACAAACTAGCACGAGGAATAACTTTGTGCTGTTTGGACTCAAAGAATTGTAGATATTTTGAACGTATTTCCTGGGCTGTCATTACGGTATATTTTAGCATGAATTCTGATTCTTATCTGATAAATTTGACTATAGTATATGTAAGTTATATGATAGTGTAAACACAGAGGAGAATTTATGGCCGAAGTTGGTAATCCACTAATAGTAGGGGAAATTACACCAGTACCAGAATCTTGTAGCAATTGTTCCATTGCAAATGAACAATACGAAGGCGCAGTAAAACTTAAACAACTAACTGAATATATCTTTAGCATAGCTACTGGCTATACTAAACCCCGAGACATAAACGAAATGATAGAATCGAATGAAGATTTGGTTCATACCTTGCAGCAAGCGATTAATGAGTTTTTTCCTGGAATAGGTGCATTGGATATGCCTAGTAGAGATAATTTGAGGTTCATCGCTGATATTAACCATGAAACAGTACTTGCTTTCATAGAACATATAAACCGTACAATAAAGAAATATGAACAGCTAGTAGGTAATTGCGCAGGACAAGGTCTGAAAAAAGTTATGCTAGATCGGACTAAAGATAAAGACCCTGTAGAGCTAATCTTGTGCACTGGTGAAGTTGAAATGATGAGGGTTGGTAAATTCGTAAAAGATGTGCCAATTTCGGCAAGTGCGGAAAAGCTGAAGTTAGATAATAATCCTACCTAGGGTATCTCTAAAGAACAATACCAGTCATCAACACTGCGGCACGCCAGAACCCCACCAGCCATTATTGACATTGGTTCCCGATTTGCACGGTGATGCGACTTCATACCCCTGTACATATACTGCATAACTGTTTGTGGCAGCTACACCTCTGACATAGCTATATACTTTGCCAGATGCTGGGTATTGAGGGTCACGAGGAATAGCTTTTATATAGTTCGGAACTAGCGCTGCAGACAAGTTGTCAACAGAGTACCCTAGATTATCTGTGCCGGCAACAGGATAATAGCCGTAATCAAGAGCGTACCGTTCAATGGCAATTTTTAGTGATTTTAGGTCTGTAGCTCTATCTGCATCTCTGGCTCTAGATTGTATGCCGTTGTATGCAACAATTATTAGCGCGGCCAATATGCCAGTGATAACAATAACAATCAATAGTTCGACAATTGTGAAACCTTTTTGGGAGTTCTTGCCCACCTTTTGCATGTGGTTAGTATATCACTAACGATTGAAGGAAAATAGGTTACTAGATTATCCCACCGCCCAAAACAACTTGACCGTCATACAAAACAGCAGACTGCCCAGCTGCAATTGCGCGTTGAGGTTCGCCTAGTATCAGTGTACTGCCTTTTAATTTAGCATCGATTAGTGATGCACGGTGTCGCATACGAACCTGAAGTTTTTGTCCGTCGGCTGGTTTCTGATCAATCCAATGTAGGCTTGAGAGCTCAACTTGTTTACGCCATAGCTCTTTGTCATTTAAATCTCGCGTGACATAAACTTCATTTTTATCCATATCTTTACCGACGACGTAGTATGGTAAACCACCGCCCACATTCAGACCATGTCGTTGGCCGAGCGTAAAGAATATAGCTCCGTCATGTTGGCCAACTGATTTTTTAGTTTGTGTATCTATAATTTCCCCAGGTTCTGTCGTGATATATTGGCCTAGAAATTCACGTATACCAACTGACCCTACAAAACATATCCCCATACTTTCTTTTTTGCTGGCAGTGAATAGGTTTCGCTTTTCAGCCTCAGCGCGGACTTCGGGCTTGGTCATAGCGCCCAATGGAAATAGTGTTTTTTGTAACGCTTCATGTGTGATCCTATACAAAAAATATGTCTGATCTTTGTTGTCATCAATTGCACGTTTCAACACACCATCCTGAACTTGGGCATAATGACCAGTGGCGATCATGTCAGCGCCATCCTCTAATGCTGCGTCCAAAAATAGTTTGAACTTTACCTCTTGGTTGCACATGATATCTGGGTTTGGTGTGCGACCGTTTTTGTATTCGTCAATCATATAGTCGACAACTTTTTGTTTATATCCGTTCTGAAAATCAAATACTTTAAAATCGATTCCCAACTGCACCGCGACTCGTTTGGCGTCTGCCAAATCATCAGCCCACGGACATTTCATACCAGGCAAATCTTGTGTCCAGTTCTTCATATACACACCCGTAACATCGTAACCTTGCTCGACTAATAATGCAGCGGTCAAGCTACTATCGACGCCGCCGCTCATACCAACGTATACTTTAACCGTTGACATAAAATCCGATAATTTTGACTAGCTCACCGCCTGCTAACCACCAGCCTGTTGGCGTGAGATACCAATTTTGACTCCATTGTTTATCATAGGCAACGGGGTGATTTGTGATTTCTAGCTCACCACCTGCACGCTTTTGAAACTCTAGGCTAGCACGCTTTTGGTGATACGCCGATGTAACTAAAATAATTCGATTTAAATTATTGTTTTTGATGAGAGCTTGGGTGTTCGTAGCATTTTGTTGGGTATTCACCGCTGATTCCTCGATCAGTATATTGCCTTCGGCGATGCCCTCGCTGAGTGCTTGTTTCTTCATAGCTTGGGCGTTGCTAGGACCTGATTTGTCCTGTGCAGCGCCCGAAAATATCAGCTTGTTCGCCCAACCATTTTTGTATATTTTGATTGCCTCGGCAGTGCGAGCACTGGTATCGCCACCACTAATCGCAACCACAGCATCGGCACTGTGGCATTTGTCATTCAGACTATTGTTGTCTGGTGTATTGCCGCATCTGTGCAAATCATTCGGACCGAGATAATAGGGAAGTAACAAAAAAAAGAATACTGCAAACAGCAATACCGATAGACCGATATAAGGTAGTGAGCTAAACCGATTAGTGTTCTGTGCCACGTGTCAATTCCTGTTTGATTACTGTCACTATTATTTTAGCAGCTCTATCTATTTCTTCACTAGTTGTTGGCCGACCAAATGAGAACCTCAGAGACCCGTCAATTATTTCGGGTGCAAGGCCTAGGGCTGTCAGTACATGGGAACGAGTATCTTTGTTTGCAGCACAAGCAGAACCTGTCGCAACTAATATATTTTCTGATTCTAGGCGAAATAGTACACGCTCGGCATCCAAATTTGGCCAAGCGACTGTCAAAATATGAGGGCTACGATGTTTTTGATCACCAATCACTATTAGATCCTTGAACTCATTTTGTAAAATATCTAGTAATTGGTTGTGAAGTTTTTGCACACGTTCGAATTCTGTTTTCCGTTTCCTCTCAGCGATTTCTAGTGCAGCTGCAAAGCCAATAATACCCGCTACATTCTCTGTACCAGAACGCAGTCCCCTTTCCTGCCCTCCCCCGCTGATAATAGGCGAGAGTTCAACTGAACTGTTCGCATACAATATACCGGTTTGTTTCGGTCCATATATTTTTGCGCCGTTGAGCGTCATCATATCAACACCTAGCCGGGCTATATGCAGATCTACTATACCTGCCGCCTGTGATGAATCTGTGTGTAGATAAATTGGTTGTGATTGACCATTTTTGGCGCGTTCTGCTCGCTCGTTTGTGACAATTTCTGCAATAGATTTAATATCTTGGATCACACCCGTCTCATTATTGACCAAAGCTATACTAATCAATGTTGTATCAGTTTTGATAGCTGCTTTGACGCTAGCTGGATCTACCCTGCCCTTTTCGTTGACTGTGGTAATTGTATGATCTTTTGCTTTGGCAACTTCCAATACTGCAGCGTGTTCAATGTCGGTTGTAATAATATGTCCGTCGACTCTGAGTGCGAGGTTGATTGATTCCGTAGCACCAGCAGTAAACAGTACTTCACTACTGCGGGAACCGATAGTCTGTGCGATGCTGTGACGAGCTTTTTCTATATCTGCTCGAACCTCACGCGCTGGCTGGTATGGTGCAGATGGATTATAAAAAAGATTAGCCATATACGGCTGCATAACAGCCATGACTTGACTATCTAGCGGAGTCGCGGCCGCGTAATCAAGGTAGATTTGTGATTTGGTCATAATTAATGCGTCGATTGGGATTGACTACCCAGTATATTACCAGTTTTCGGGTCATGTTTGTAGATGTCGCGAATAACCTTCTCTTGGTACATTCGTACTGCTAGCGTGAGGTTTGCCAACTCCTGGCCTTTTACAAGCGTGCTGTGTCTGCCTTCATTTTCGACTTTCAATATACCGTCTGGTCGTACTTCGTATCGGACAGTCTGTTGAATTTGCTTACCGTTTGTGTCTTTCCAAGCTTCGTGCCACACCCAAGTATCAGCATCTAGGCAGAAAAATTCTCTGTCGTGGCCTTTCGGTATCTCGCCAAACAATGTGCGACCAATTTGTGACTCGAGCTTAATAAGCTGACGTTCTGTCAGTTTACTAAGTGGTCGGTGTTGAGACTTTTGTTTTGGAGAAGGATTTTCTCCGACCAATAGTACCATCGCTTGTTGCAGTATAGTTGGCATTGTCGCTACTACTTTACTGACTCAGGGTCACTTGTCTATACGCGCAGATAGTATCACCTGTTTGCATTATAAATTTCACATTCGTCTTTTCAGAAGCGTGTTCTATGGCTTCTTGAGTCAACTCGTGGGTTGAGGTTTGAGAATCTATGGTTGATGCTTCGTAATCAAAAGGTGTTTCAGTAAAAGAAACTGTTTTTTCAGTTGTGTTATTTTGAGGCCAATTTGTTTGCTCAAACGTAGCATTGCTACGCTGTTTAGTTTTATAAGTAGACATTAAAACGACTCCATGCGTAATATTTAGTGATATTTTTTGCAATTTTTTGAGACTTTTTGTGTTGAATTGTTATTTAAAAAATTTAAATGTGAAAAAGATTTGTCGCGTTGTGGGTAGTTTGAAATGCTAGCTTATCAACAGAGGTCGATTGCGCGGTACTTAGGTACCCAGCTACTTCACTCACAAACGCAGGCTCATTTAACTTACCACGATATGGAACAGGCGTCAAGTAGGGTGAATCTGTTTCTAGTATTATTTTTTCCAGTGGTAAACCAGCATACATTTGCTGCTGAGCTATGTCTTTTGTAAACGAGGCTATACCGTTGACACCAATATATAGTCCGCGCGCTATCGCTTTTTCGGCATTTTCCTGGGTGTCAGTAAAGCTATGCAACACGCCTTTGATATTTGGAAATGCATCGATAATAGGCCAGAAATCATCAAATGCTTCGCGCACATGAAATATCACCGGCAGGTTTGCATCGCTGGCTATTGCGAGTTGCTGCTCTAATATATCAATCTGGGTTTGGCGTTCGCTGTGGTCATAAAAATAATCTAGGCCAATCTCGCCAATAGCAATTATCTTTTCCTGACCTATTAGATCTTTTAATCCATCTATGCCGTGTTTTGACTCGTGCGGGTGTACGCCGACACTAGCGAATACCCCGTCGTGCTCGCTAGCAAACTTGATCGCCAGCTTTGAATCGGACACATCTGTACCGACACATATTAGCTTTGAAACTCCTGCATCAACAGCGTTTTGATATGCTACTTCGCGATCTAGTTTGTAATCGGCTGAATGAATATGGCAGTGGGTATCTATGAGTTGCATAACTCTAGTATAACTCTTGTTTTATACATCTTAATATGTTATAATAAATATATGAATGAAACATATCCAGGTAACGAGGATATACAAGGTGAAATTGAACAAAAAACCGAAGAAATTCAGGTTTTATTTGATAGCCTTGAAAAAATCAAAGATCGATTCACGCGAAAAGAGCTCGGGGATGAAGTTGTAGATAGAGCAGAAAGTCAGATACGTTTCTCTAAATTAGGAGAGTTATCAGACATAGATCACGATGACTCACTTGCAAAGCTTGGCCACGAGATGTTGGTAGAGTACGTCAAGGACCTACTCACTCTTGAACCAAAAGATGAAGTTGAGGAAAATGACTTAATTTTAATACGCCAATCTTTATTGCCAGAATTTTTTCCTGATCAAACAGAATTATCAATTATCGATAATAATTACCTACTTGGAAAACTTGCCAAACTATTAGAAATCACTAGAACCCATAGCGACCTTAGCATAAACCCAGAGGTAGAAAATTACTTCCGGTGGATAAAGATTTTTGATTTTGTTTTATCTAGAAAATATCGAGCGTACTTTTGTTCTGGAAATTATGTTGCGCTAAACACCAGTAAATTACGCATATCATTTACTGTTCCGGAAACTGAAGATCAAGATATTCAAAGTGGCAGCATAGCCATAAGTTTAGCCAATGAGAAGTTGTTTTTGGGTGATGATGAAGTAACAAATGCTGAACAGCTATATTATGTTAAAAAATTACTCGAGCCATTCAAAGAAATAGTTTGTGAAGCCCAAGCTACTATTGAAAATGAAGACGAGTAACTATTTAGCTTCGGTGTGATTGTGAATCTTTGGAAATAGTACCGACTCGGGTAGTCTAACTACACCGCTCGCAAAAGTATTGTTAATAACTTTCGCAGTGCCAGGTAAGAATGGTGTCAGTAAATCTGCAATTTGTAGCAAACTACCGCTAGCGTAGGCCAATATTTGATCTAAATGTTCTTTCTCTTCTGGACTTTGTTCGGCTGCTTTAGCAACTTGCCAAGGTTTTACATTTTCAATATACACATTGAGTTCACGTACCATATTCCATACTTCGTCTAGCGCACGATTGAACCTTAATTCCCCTATGTAATCTCGATATTGTTTGATGTCGTGTTCTGGTTTCGGATGGTCACCAATCACACCACTCTGATAGCGGTTGATCATGCTGCCAACACGTTGGATCAAGTTCCCTAACTCATTTGCGAGTTCATTGTTGTAGGCATTTTCAAACACCTCCCAAGTGAAATCACCATCGTCCAGTGTTGGGATATGTCTAGAAAAGAAATAACGAAACGCATCTAACCCATAGCTATCGATAATTTCATTGGGATCAATCACGTTACCGACTGTCTTGCTGATTTTTTTGCTATCCACATTTATAAACCCGTGTACTAATAGTTTTTTTGGTAGTGGCAGTTCTAACGCAATTAAAATAGCTGGCCATATAGCTGCATGAAACCGTAGAATATCCTTACCCAATACCTGCACTTCTGCTGGCCAAAAATCCTTCCAAACTTCTTTGTCAGGATAACCAATCACAGATAGGTAATTCGGCAAGGCGTCTATCCACACATAGATAATTTGGGATGGATCGTCTGGTACGGGAACGCCCCAACTGAGACTTTTCTTTGGCCGCGAGACACTCACATCTTTTAGACCGCTTTCGATGAGGTTTAGGATTTCTTTTTGTCGAAATTCTGGCTCAATGATCATCTTTTTATTTTCGATAGCTTCTTTGATTTGTGTGCCAAATTGACTGAGTTTGAAATAATAGTTTTCCTCGGATAACTTCTCGTACGGCGTTTGATGATCGGGGCATGTACCGTTTGTCTCGGTGACTTCCTTTTCCGTAAAGAATGCTTCGTGCCCAACACAATACCAACCTTCGTACTTGCCTTTGTAAATATATGGCTGAAGTTTTTTCCATATATATTGTACTGACTGTTCGTGGTGTTCTTCGGTTGTACGAACCGAGTCAGTATATTGCACATCCATTTTCTTAATGAGGTTTATAAACTTTTCATATAACCCATCAGTATATTCTTTTGGGGTGAGTTCTTGTTCTTTTGCTTTGGCGGCAATCTTGTTACCATGGTCATCCGTACCAATCGAAAATCGTACCAAGCGATTTGGCTGTATTTGTTTTTGGTAACGTGTCCAAATATCGGCATAGAGGTAATCTAGAGTATTGCCTATATGCAGCTGTGCATTCATATACGGAATGGCGGTCGTGATGTATAAGTTCTTTCCCATTGTCATCTATTCTAACATGACAGTAACTGTTAGGCGACTGCGCTATCCTTTGTTGCTTGTGCTTATATGAGCAACTAGGTTATGATTGATACAGTTATGCGTCAGCGTGGGTTTACAATTGTCGAGCTATTGATTGTGATTGTCATCATTAGCATTTTGGCTGTAATAGTTATAGTCGCTTATAGTGGTATCCAAGATAGAGCTCGAGCAGCAAAAATACAAACTGATGAAAAAGCGTTAATCAAAGCAATTATATCTGCTCGTAACACAACAGGTAATACACTACTACAGATCACTGGAAATATTTGGACGGCAGATGCTTGCTATTCACAACCGAGCGCGGTACAAATCTTGCTACACTACCTACTAGCGGTACTTGCTGGACAACATATGCCCAAACACTAGACAGTATATCTGTGGCAAGTGGACATGATGTCCGTAATCTCAAAGACCCATGGGGTAGACCGTATTACATTGACGAGAATGAAGGTGAAGACCCCTTCAGCCCATGCCAAGAAGATATCGTTGCAGCATATTCTTATCCATTCGTTAACTATGGTAGCAACCTGAATGTCGAGTTTGTACCTCTCAGCCTACCTGCTTCAATCTGCTAGCGCATCATAGCGACAATTGCGTAGCGACCATTTGGTTCATTGTTGTCTTTTAGGTATTGGCTGTGTGAAAAATAGTTGTTGTTTGTTGTTGTGTCGATATTTGATACATCAATATTCTGGCTGGAAACACCGGCTTTCTTTAGTTGCTCTAACGCAACTTGTTGCTGAGACGTGTTATCCATGGCGTGTAATGGATAATTTTCCTTGCCCGCTGAAGGGCTGAGCCAAACTTTGATATTTGCAGGCTCTATACCCGACTCTTCTGACATATACTTCACTGATTTGTATGCGCCGTCTTGTTCTAGATTATGGCGACCGAGATGTGATACCATCAAGACTTTTTTGTTAGGTTCGTACAGCACGGCACCGACACAATCAGCCAGTGGTAGAAATAGTGCTACGTTTGGCTCAGTCGTCATCAATGCATCGTTGATTTCTATTGGTTGATCGGGCAAGATACCGCTGCCTTTGTCGGTTGATGATACTACTGTGTAACGATTGTAGTCGTCACGATCATAGTTGATACGCACTAGTACTGTCTGGTCTGGGCTGATACCTAGCCGAGACAGAAACTTTTGCCTATTTGAATCAACCTCTTTTGCAATTTCAACTGGCATATTTTCTTTTTTCATATTACCGTCATCGATTGACGATAGTCCGACAAAAACATCGGTGCCTAGTGAATTTGGTTGATCATTTTGTATCATACGAAAGTTCCTGTGTTAATTTCCACCACTGTTGTAGGCTCAGGTTTTCGGCGCGTTGGTTTTGGTCGATGTTGACCTTTTTTAATATGGCGCTCATTAGATCCTTGTCCATAGCTAGTCCAGCGCTCAGGCTAGATATCAGTTTCTTTCGCTTTGCCGAAAATCCGGCTTTGACGATGCGAAAGAATTCCTTTTGATCAAAATTCTCAAATAGATCTTGTTTGTGTGGTTCTAAAATAACTACTTGCGAATCAACTTTTGGTGCAGGTTCAAAAAAGTGTGCTGGCACTTTGTCGCCCAGACGTACGTCAGCAAATAGCTGTGCGCTAACGCTCAAAATACTGTGCTTGCCACCAACAGCGGCCAGGCGCTCGGCGACTTCCTTTTGCACCAACAATACGACCACCGCAGGTTTGTTATCTGCAGTCATCAACAGTTGAACTATTTTGCTGGTTATATAATACGGAACGTTTGCGACAACTTTGTAGTTTGCGGGTAGTTGGCTCAAATCAAATGACAAAATATCACTATGAATAACCTGTAGGTCTTTACCCGGAAACTGACCTGGCAGTTTATTTGCCAAAGCCTCGTCGAACTCGACAGCAATCACTGTCTTTGCCTGGGACAATAAAATACTGGTTAATGTGCCCGGACCTGGACCGATCTCTAGCACTGTATCGCTATCTGTTAGCTCGGCGTGCTGGGCAATATGTAGTAATATGTCGCGATTTTTGAGCCAATGTTGACCGAGAGATTTGTCAGGCATTAGCGGTAGATATCGGGCAAGTTTTTACCACAACTTGGCCACGGCTGCCAGCCTCTTTTTTGATACAACTTATATGCCGCAGCATCTTGCTCGGCTGGTGATGCATTACCATATTTTGCAGGATCAGCGACACTCGCCCACGTTCCTTGACCAAATTGATATGCACCGTAATATGGACCAGCTGGGTTCCAACTACTGTAGCCGCCTTCACAGCTGCGTAGTTTTGCTAGTGCTGCTCCGAAGTCACCACTAAAGCTTGGTTTTGATCCGACAACTTCTACTTGTTGTTGAGGTGCTGCTGTTTGGACACTTTGGATTTCACGTCGCGCTACTTCTTGTCCGTTTCGCATTTCAATCTCGTACGTCACGACTTTTTTACCTAGCACACCAGCAGTTTTGATTTGTTTGTACCCTACTGGCTGATTTGGATCTTGGATTTGTTGTACTGGAAACGCAATTGGCTCTTCGACGGTAACTGTTTGTTTACCATTTCTCCAAATTTCAAGTCTGATACCTGGATTAACTTTGGTTTCACTTGATAGCGATACAGTGTCGTCTTTACCAAGTTTGATGCCTTTTTCTTTGATAATACCGCCAACACTAGTTGCTTGTGTTCCTGTCTCAACAACTTTTCCGTAGAGTACTAATGTGAACCTGGTTGCACGATCTATCGTTAGTATTAGGCCAGCACCATCAGAACTTAAAATGTCGTTACTACGTGTCAGAGTGGTTTTATCTTCATCAAATAATGGAAGTCCAGCGTCTTTTGCAATCTGAGTTGGTGTTTCATAGGCAGTCATGACTGATTTTTTAGTAGTGCCATCGATCACCATAACTGGTTGAGCGCGGTACACGTTTATCTGATATGACCCGCTACTTAACTTTGTGTCTATACTAGGATCAACGTTATCATACGGACCAGGTTCTATTTTGGCCTGTTTTAGAGCATCTGCGACTGTAGTCTTGTGAGTAATGATATTTGTCTCAATATTATTATCATGGATTGTGACAACCTTTTCAGTTGGATCTGCAGCTTGCGCAGTTTTGAAGGAAAACAATAACACAATACTAAGCAAAGCTATTGCGAACACTGCCGCAAAACTCCATACTCGCTTTTTTTGTTTAACTAGTGTTAAGCTCATAAATTTATTGTACGAATCCTCCAAAAGATTCAACACTCATTTTATCATAACTAATCTACGACAATCAATCTAGACTAAAGTTTTTGCAATCGGGCAAATGCAGCATTTAATTTCTTAGTGCTGCTGCCAAACATAATTGTAATAGTTTGACCATCTACATTGGTGACTTTGCCCTGGCCAAACACGTCATGTTTCACCTTGTCACCGATATCAAGTTCAATCGTTTCCTCGTCCAAAACAACTCTGGGTTCGTTGAAATTCGTAAATGGTACAGAGGAAGGTGCAGTTGCACTATCGATATCACTGATAAATCGTGATGGTGAGTTATATAGCCTAGTGCCATATAGTAATCGTGAGCCTGCAGCAATCAAAAATAGTTCTTCACGAGCTCTCGTCATACCTACATAACAAAGTCGTCGCTCTTCTTCCATTTCAGTTGCATCATACAACGCCCGAGAATGTGGGAATATGGACTCTTCCATGCCTGTCATAAAGACAACTGGGAACTCTAAACCTTTTGCAGCATGCAGTGTCATCAGCGTTACTTTGGCACCTTGTGCGTTGGTATCTGCGCTAGAAACTAGGGCGACTTCCTCTAGAAATCCACTCAGTCCTAATGATTCATATTCACGTGCTACCGATATAAGTTCACGAACGTTTTCAGTTTTCTCTTCACCTTTTATAGGCTCTGTTGTTTTCAGATATTCAAAATAGTTCAATCTATTTATTACTAGTTCCATCAAATCTGGCAAGGTAAGTTTTTCTACTTGCTCGCTCAAGCTTTTTAGCAATCTGCCAAAGCTGGCCAACGATTCCCTAGCCTTTGGTGTCAGGGTAGTACACATATGAATTGACTGTAGGCTGTCGACAAGACTGCCGTTCATAGTTGCGTGCCAAGCAAAGAAATTCTCTAGTGATTTTGCACCAATACCGCGTGAGGGCAAATTAACGACACGGTTAAAGCTAGCGAGATCTGCTGGTTGATAAATCAATCGCAAATAGGCGATGATATCCTTTATCTCGGCACGATCATAGAAACGGACACCACCAATAATCTGATATGGGATATTGTAGCGAACGAATGCTTCTTCTAAACTACGACTCTGGGCATTAGTGCGGTACAGTACTGCAAAATCATCATAGTCTCGAGCTTTTATACCAACACTGCTGGCAATATGGCTGATGACAGACTCTGCCTCATGCATTTCGCTTTGCGCATGAATAACCTGCACTGGTTCACCACCAGATTTTTCAGTCCATAATTTTTTGTCACTACGCGAAGTATTTTTTGTTATCACCGCGTGCGCTGCATCCAGAATTGCCTTTGTTGAACGGTAATTTTGCTCGAGCTTGATAACTGTCGTACCAGGATAGTCGCGCTCAAAATTCAAAATGTTGGTGTAGTCAGCACCACGCCAGCTATAGATACTTTGCCAGTCATCACCCACTACGCAGATGTTCTGATTTTTACCTAGTAGCAGTTTGATTAATTTGTACTGCGATCCGTTGGTGTCCTGATATTCATCAATCAAAATATATTGAAATGCTCTCTGCCATTTGTCCCGAATTTCAGAAACTTCACTGAGCAACCTGACTGTCTCGCCTATTAAATCGTCAAAATCCAGTGCTGCAGCTTGGCGTCGAATTGATTCGTATTTTGGATATACTAGCGCAGCTGTTTTTTGCATAGGTAGGCGTGCGACCGACGCAAATTCTTCTGGGGAAACCAGGTCGTTTTTTGCACTGCTGATTAAGCTCGCGATTGCTCGAGGTGCAAACTCTTTTTCACTCAGATGCAGTTCTTTCATAGCAATCTTGACTGCACCTAGGCGGTCGGACTCATCAAAAATCACAAAATTTTTGGGTATCTTTATCTGCTCGCCATCAATACGCAACAATCGCACGCAAATACTATGGAATGTTCCCATCCACGGGAAGAACGTCCTATCAGGTTCATCAACACCTAGTAAACTTGCCACACGTTCACGCATCTCTTTGGCGGCCTTATTAGTAAAGGTAACTGCCAAAATTTGGTTTGGTTGGATATTTTTTTCACGCACCAAATACGCCACACGGTGTGTCAGCGTCTTTGTTTTGCCAGAACCCGCACCTGCCAAAATTAACAGTGGTGAATTCTCATGCAATACGGCCTCTTTTTGGGCCGCATTCAAACCATTTACAATATCAGTCATTACTACTCATTATAGCAAAGACTATGATTGGCTGACGAAGACAAATATGGCTGCGCCCAGGCTACCGCCAAGTAGTAGCAATCCTAGTGCAATAAAAATCCACTGGAATACTTTTGCTGCTGTAGATTTTGGTTTCTTTGGCGCAGAGACTGGAATAGCTTTTAGATGTTCCGAGTCAAACAACGGGTGATCAGTATGCAGTTCATGGCTGCGATTTTCGCGCTTGTACTGGTCAGGGATCGAGCCACTACTCGCAGTTGCCAAGAGTTGTGAAACTGCTTGTTTCGTATCTTTTGCTGGCTTCTCGTCCTTTTTGCTTTCTTTGGTGTCTTCTTTTTCTGATGATTCTGCTTTCTTGTCATCCTCGTCTGTCTCGGGTATTACACTATCTGCTTCAGGTACTTTTGTTACCTCTGGAGCTTCGCCTGCTTCTATAGCAACGAGATTTTTGTCGAGCTCAGGAGGTAGTTCTATAGGAGTGGCAGGGGCTTCGACTGTCTGCTCTTCACCGTCTTTACTTTCTTCGTCTTTCTTTGGAGGATCGACTGGTGATTCACTACTAAAGCCGCCTAGTGGTCGCTTTTCAACCTTTGCGTCATCGATGAATGGTGATGGCTTACTGTCATCTTTTTCATGTTCATCTCGCTTGTTGTCGGTTTCTTCGAACTTCCTTTCAGGTTCATCATGTTTATCAGGCTTGTTGTCACTTTCTTTAGATGACTCCTCAGACTTATCATCTGTTTCTTTTTGCTTGCTTTCAAAATGGTCTATAGGGTCAGGCATATTGGTATCTGGAGATGTGGTATTGTCATGTTCTTCGTCATCATCAGAGCCACCCTCTTTAGACTCCGACCAATCGTTTTTAGCCGTTTCTTCGATGGCAGCTGCGTCTGACTTTGGTTCAGCTTTTATGTTTTTGCTGATTGGAGCAATTGTCGTTTTTGTCGAGGTTATCAGCGATGGGCTGTTGTCTTTTGTCATGTCAGATGAATCGTGCTTCATATCCATGAACCGACCTGCACGTCGGGATGGCAGATTAGGACTAGTTGGCGTTGCTTCAGGCTTCGACACTGACCCTACAGACTTCGGCGCTTCATTTGATTCAGATGTTTGTTCTTTTTTCTCATCTTTAGGAGACCCACCAACGAGTGAGTTCACGGCTTTATCCAATTCTTCAAAATCGATATCACTCATGATTTTTTACCTTTCAACTGATGAGCCTTGTCTATAATTGATGAAAATTGTTCGACGTTCAAACTGGCGCCACCGACGAGAAATCCATTGATACCTTTTAGTGCCAAATAATCACTAGCATTGTCACTATTAACACTACCACCATATAGCACTTTCATGCTAGAGGCTACTTTGTGGCCATATAAAGATTCTACCTGATGTCGAATAGTTTTCTCGACTGTTTCGACGTCACCAGGCAACGCATTTTTGCCTGTACCAATAGCCCAGACTGGCTCATAAGCAATCACGACCTTGTCTATTTCATCGCTAGCGACATTGGCTAGTCCACTACTGACTTGGTCGTGCAGTACATGTTTGGTCTCATCATTAGCTCGCTCATCTGCAGTTTCACCTACACACAAAATTGGCGTCAAACCATTACGTAGCACCGATTGTACTTTGGATCGTATATCTTTGTTGGTTTCACCGAAAATATGGCGTCGTTCACTGTGTCCGACTATGACGTAGTCGACGAGACCGCGCAGTTGAGTCGCCGAGACTTCGCCCGTGAATGCACCATCATCACGCCAGTAACAATTTTGGGCTGCTAGACTAAAGTGATGTCTCTTGACCTGCAAGCTCAGGGTTTGCAAGGCAATAAATGACGGAGCGAGTACGACTTTGACGTCGTTGTGATGCTCGATTTTGTTACTGAGTTCGTGCACATACAAGCTAGCCTGATGTACGTTCAGGTTCATCTTCCAATTGCCGACAATCAAGCAACTACTCAAGACATAACCTCCGACCGACTAGCTAATTTCGCACACAATCTAGCTATTTTTTGCTTCGCAAAGTAATGACAATTACTCTTTGTCACAAAAAAGTAGCTATCTTGCATACGAAATATAGCTCTCGGTTGCATAGGAATGTCTTGAGTAGTTGCTAATGTGTTGCTCATCTGATAACAGGATGCCCGTCTGCTTATGTTTACTTTATATACAGTGTACTATACATAACCACCACAAAACAAATACTTACCTCTGTCTTTTTCTATTCGGTCAAAATCGCATATTTCTCGTTCGGTATATCCAATAATATACCTCAGTCAAAGATATGCAATTTTGTCTCAAATATAATAAAAACAGCGATTAACCATTTGTTTTGTGGTGGTTATGAATCCATCAAGGCTTCAACGCCTGGAAGCTTTTTCCCACTCATCAGTTCTAGACTCGCACCACCTCCTGTTGATATGTGCGAGAAGCTTTTGCCCTTTTGCTTGTCCCAACCCAGTACAAAATCAGCGGTATCGCCACCACCGATAATAGAGGTGATACCAGGGTTTTTAGCGAGATGTAGCGCCAGACGAGCCGAACTATAGGCAAAGTTTAGAATCTCGGCGTAGCCTAATGTGCCGTTCCAAATAACTGTACCCGATTTGCCAATACGTTTTTCTATTTCGTTTTCACTGTGCGTGCCGATATCTAGGATGATCTCGCTCGCATGGACTTTATGAACATTTACTTCTTTGCGTGGCTGTTTGGCATCTATTTTTTGAGCCACCGCGACATCTGTTGGGATATATAAAAACTCATCAACTTTATGTAGTCCTACTTTTTTAGCAACGTCTTGATAAATTTTGTCTATAATTACCTTCTCATCTGGATCAACTAGGCTTTTACCTACTGCCAAGCCTTTATACAGCAAAAAAGTATTCGCCATAGCCCCACCAATAATTATTTGATCGGCTTTTGCGATGAATTTATCGATGAGCTCTATCTTGTCAGCTATTTTTGCACCACCTAGCACTGCTGTTAGTGGTTTTTTAGGATGTTTCATCGCGCCGTTAATAGATTGGTACTCACGCTCCAGTAATAACCCACCAACACTGGGTAAAAACTGGGTGATTGCCGACGTGCTGGCATGAGCTCGGTGCACAACACCGAAACCGTCTTGGACAAAATACTTTGCATGCGTATCGTGAGCTAGTTGCCGAGCAAAATGTGGATCGTTTTTTTCTTCTTCTGAATGATACCGTAAATTCTCAAGTACTATTATTTCGCCTGGTGCCATTTTCTTGGTTGCGACTTTTACTTTGTCGCCAACGCTAGCTGGTACAAATTTTACAGGCTTGCCGATGAGTCGTTGCAACCTTCCTGCTACTAGTTTGAGACTGAGTTTTTTATCGACTCCCTTTGGTCGACCGAGGTGCGAGATGATCACAACTTTGCAACCACGCTCCTCAACCAAATATCGAATAGTGGGTACGGAACTAACAATCCGATAATCATCAGCGATATTTCCGCTACTATCTAATGGCACGTTGTAATCAGCGCGTACCAAAACAGTTTTACCATCAAGTGGCACATCTCTCACGGTTTTTTTATTGAAATAGTCAGTTTTCATACTAGTATAATTTCCTTGTTAGAGGGTAGTTCTTTTCGAGCGAGAGTAACGAAATGCGAGGAAGTGTAGTCAAGACTACATTGACGAGTGTTGAGTTTCTCGCAGCCGAAAAGAACTGCCTATAACTGGAAACTTTTATACTAGTATGAAAACTTAACCCACTCATATATTGATTATGATTATATCAGAGATTAGCCCAAGCTTCGGACTTGTATTGTATCCGTGCCACCAGAAACACCAGCTTGCTGGCCACTTGTAATGACTACTTCGTGCTCGCCTTCACCGAAATAGCCTCTTTCTTTCAACCTTTGGGCGAGGTGCAGGCCAGCCTCGTTATCGTCTTCAACCAAAAAGCTCTTGTTTGCGTATAGTAGTGCCAGTTGCTGGGCAACTCTAGGGACACTTGTGACGCTGATGATCGGTAAGCTAGGGCGATGTGCGGCAATGGACGCTGCGGTTGCACCAGACTTTGTCTGTGCGATGATAGCGACAACATCGAGTTGCTGGGCTAGAGTCACAGCAGCAGCCGAGATAGCGTCTTTTTTGCCACGGGCATCATCACGATAAAACACCGGCGTGACTGGCATTTGTTCCTGAGTATATTTGATAACTTTTTTCATGGCCTGGACTGCTTCGATTGGGTAGTCACCACTGGCAGTCTCGTCACTCAACATCACCGAGTCTGCACCCAAAATAGCAGCTAGGGCAACATCACTCACCTCTGCACGTGTCGGCTCTGGGTTATCAACCATACTGGCCATCATCTGAGTGGCAACAATTGATAGTTTACCGTAGGTGCGCGCCAATCCGATGATTTTACGCTGCACGATTGGCACCACTTCGGCGCCGGCTTCGACGGCTAGATCCCCACGGGCAGCCATGACGCCATCGCATTCCTGGATAATTTTTTCTAACTCATTCTCTTCGATTGCAGATTTTGTTTCGATCTTTGCAATTATCTTGGCGGTAGAGCCTTTGGTCTTTAAGATCTCACGTAGTCCCGATATATCCTCGGCTTTTTGGACGAAACTGAGTGCCACATAGTCGATATCTTGGTGTATACCGTAGTCGATATCATCCATATCTTTTTCGGTCAAAATATCACCGCCAAAATCTGTGTCTGGCAGGTTCAAACCTTTGCGACTCATTAATGTTCCGCCAGCTTCAACGCGGACTTTGACTGTTTGATCAAATATCTCCAGCACTCGCGTGCGGATCTTGCCGTCAAAAATATATATCTGCTGATCGGGGTGGACTTTGTCGACCAAATTGTACTGGATCGGAATCACGTTGTCGTGATGCGTGCCTTGGTATTGCAGCAATAGCTCGTCGCCAACATTCACCTGGACGTTATGTTGCAAATTGCCTAGACGGATTTTTGGACCTTGCAGATCTTGCAAGATCGCCACTGGCTTGCCTAGTTTACTAGACGCATCGCGTATCCATTTGATCTGTATGTCACGTTCGCTATGGCTACCATGACTAAAGTTCAGCCGTATGCCGTTGGCACCATTAGCAATCAACTCTTCGATTTGCTCGTAGCTGTTGGTTGCTGGCCCCACCGTTACTAGTATTTTTGTTCGTTTGAATATCATTACCTACTAGTATAAACCAAAAACCCCACCTATAAAAAGTGGGGTTTGGTTAGCCTGATGGCTGATTGTTTGGAACCAAGGGAGCGGTCAGGCTTTATTGCTGGCGACGGCTAGCAACGTAACGTTGCACACCATAACCAAGGGCACTCACACCAGCTAGGCCGCTGAAAAGTTCAGCAGGACCAGTAGATGCAATAGCACCAGGAGTAACACCAACAGGTGTTTCCGGAGTTTTTGGAGTTTCAGGAGTACAGTTTACTGTACAAACTGGCTTGTCAGCACAGTTAATTTTCGCTTTGAAGTTAACAAATTTTGTAGTAGAACCTTCAATAGTTCCAAGGTTAACACCACCAGCAGTTACACCATCGCTAAGTGTTCGGATAACGTTGCCGCTATCATCATACAAGACAGTTGAACCAGCTTCGTAGTTAATCGTTTGGCTTGCACCAATAGTAACACTTGCTGTGTCAGTTGTACCTGTTGAACCACCTAAATCAGTAGTTGCAGTAGCAGTACTAGTACCACCAGTGCTTGGTAATGTTGCACTAAGTTTTACGTTGTTCAAAGCACCGAACTGAGTGTTACTTAGTTGCATACTAAATTGAACTTCTTCGTTACAAGTAGCGCTCGCACTGTTTGCGTATGCACCACCTTTTGTTAGGTTTTTAACAACATAGTTGTCGCCACCGGCTAATTGACCGGCTGAAGCTGCTAATACAGAGCTTCCGTTAAGAGCTACTATTGGCACAATTAGTGCAAATAGAGCAAATTTTAAAGATTTGATCATAATTGAGATCTCCTTTTCATTAATATTTTAATTACATTTATTAGTACAAACTAGGTAGACACGGTGTCTTTAAGGGGGTATTTTGGGTGCCCGATCGCAATGACCGGACACCCTGATACCAACTACATGTTTACTACGAACGGGTTGGGTATTTAATATCCAACTCATCTACCTGGAAGGCAGATGATTTGCCGAGAACTGCCGTCGCCGTAACCGTCATTTTTGTCGGCTTGGCGGGGTCGTCTGGTGCCCAAATCACGAAGCAAAACTTCGTGCCGCCCTTCGGTACAGAAAGCGTCATGCTTCCTTCGCGAGGACCTCCGTTGCAGTCCGTGATAGATCCGATCCCTGGGTCAACGGTAAGCGTTCCTCCAGCATCACTGGCGGATACCTCTACGTAGTACGGACCTGACGACCTCGCTGTTGGGATGTCGTTCAAATCTGTCATCGAGAGGATCAGCACTGAGCTTGGGCAGGTGTACGTCACCTCGCACGGTGGCGGAGGCGGTGGTGGTGTTGTCGGAGCACAGTTGAGGGCGACAATAGCTCTGGCGTAAGCCTCGGCTTTTGCGTTTCCACTTGCCAGGATCTGCGCGTTTCCGCGAGCCTGGACCTTCGTGTAACCCCGAGCTGATGCAGAAGCAGAGGCAGAAGCCTCGGCGTATCCACATACACCGTACACTCCGACTTTCTCGGATACCGTTACCGATACCTTGAAGGAGCCGAAAGTACGTACGAGGCGAATTTCGCCCTGTACAACCTTTGCAGGCATCTTCTTGCGCACCTGGTTACCGCACTCAGCGCGGTATTGATTGCCTTTCTTGTCGGTACAGATCGTACCGGCACGAGTGTCCCAGAACCAACGTATCGAGCCATCGGCTTGCTTTGCTGAATTCCAGTAACCCGTTCCAGCTGGAACGTACCTACACTTCATCTTTGACTTCTGCTTCTTCGTCAGACCCTTGGCCTTGACGAATGACAGAATGGTAACGTTGGCCTTGGCCACTGATTCGGCTCCTGCAACTGACACGTTCGGGAGCGCGAGGCTCAGGAACGGGTTAGTAAACACGGTGTCGACATCTGACTTGTGGCCAACCTGACCTACGCACTGATTAGAAGAGGGCTTATTGGTGTAGTTACACCCGTCTGGCCCTTTCTTCGGTGCGGCTGATGCTGCAGTTGGGATCGCGAGCGCAGCCACGAGAGCCACGAGCGCGATCATAATTGTCTTTGTCATTTTCATTGTGGCCGTCTCCTTTCAAGGAGTCGTGGGCACTTGCGCACCCTGTTTTTAGAAAATCGGGTGTGCTATTGCTGTGGCCACACTGCACACCCGATCTTTACATATTGAAAAACAATATGTAAAGACCGGGTGTGTAATGAAAATTATATGTAGTTGGTATATCTTGGGTTAAAAACCCATGACTACCTAGTTTGCGTGTTTTGGTTAAAACTCACAAACTGTGAACTATTCGTTAAAATAGTTCGTTATAAAGCCTGATTGTTAACGTGCCTCCCATCTGTACCGGTGTTCCACCATCCGATAAGACTGATTCACGTACCAATTTATCACATATTTGCTATTCTGTCAAGAGTTTTTACAATGTTTATTCATTAAACACAAGCTTTTTCATCTGATACAGCTAGTCTCGTTTAAGCATAACTGTGAAAGCTTCTGACGGTATATCTACCTTACCAAAGCGTTTCATACGTTTTTTACCCTTTGCTTGTTTAGCCAGAACCTTCTTTTTACGAGAGACATCGCCGCCGTACAGCCCAGTTGTGACGTCTTTTCGATATGCTGACAGATCTTCACGAGCGATGAAACGGGCGCCGATGGCGGCCTGCAGAGCTACTTTGAAGTTCTGGCGTGGTATAACATCACGAAGCTTGGCTGTGACATCTCGTCCCAGAGATTGCGCCTCTGAGCGATGAGTCATGATAGATAACGCATCGACTATTTCACCAGCAACGTAAAAGTCCACTCGTACTAGATCTTCTACACGATATTCGTCTAGCTCATAGTTAAATGACCCGTAGCCTGAGGTGACGGATTTTAACTGATCATAAAAATCAGTTAACAGATTTGCCAGAGGTGCTTCGAAACTGATCAGCGCCCGCTCATCGATATAACTGAGGTTGGACTGCAAACCACGCTTGCTAACGATCAGCTGGATTACACCGCCGACATATGCCTGAGGTACGACTATTTCACCTTTTATCCACGGTTCACGGATCTCTAATATCTTGCTGGCGTCGGGCAAATCAGCTGCTGATTTGATATCTAGATCTGTTCCGTTCAATAATTTCACCTGATAATCAGTGCTAGGGTTAGTAATTACGAGGTCTAGATTGTATTCCCTCTCTAGTCGCTCGCGTACGATATCCATATGCAACAAACCCAAAAAGCCTACTCGTACGCCAAATCCCAGGACAGGGGAGTTCTCGGGCTCAAATTGTAAGGCTGAATCACTCAGCGATAACTTCTCTACAGCGTCTTTTAACTCTTGGTAATCCTGGTTGCTAACAGGGAAGAAACCGGCATACACAAACGGTTTGATGTCTTTGTAGCCTGGCAGCGGATCAGAGGCGATAGCTCTTTTTACAGTGACGGTATCTCCTACCCGCGCATCCCTGGTAGTCTTGAGGTTTGTTACCACATAACCGATCTGTCCATTAGCGATTTCTAGGCCTGGTTTCATAGCTGGTGAGAGGGTTCCTACCTCTAGTGCTATCCCTGTTGCACCTGTAGCTAGCATCTGTATTTCGTCGCCTTTTTTGATAGAACCGTCAAAAACCCTGGTATACAAGATAACACCCCTGTAATCGTCGTAATAACTGTCAAATATCAAGGCTCTAGTAGGCTCATTTGGGGTGCTTTTTGGCGGTTGGATCTTCTCTGTTATTGCCGTCAATACCTCTGTAACGCCTTCACCAGTTTTAGCACTGATTTTGATAATATCTGACTCGTCACACCCCAGTAAATTGATGACTTCCTTGGATACTTTTGCTACGTCACTAGCTGGTAGATCAATTTTGTTGAGAACTGGGATAATTGTCAGATCAGCGGCAAGCGCTAGGTAAACATTGGCCAAAGTCTGCGCCTGAATACCTTGAGAGGCATCAACTACCAAAACAGCACCTTCGCATGCCTCGAGGCTACGAGACACCTCATAGCTAAAATCAACGTGTCCTGGGGTATCTATCAGGTTGAGATCAATGCCTTTGTATTGCATATGAACAGGGGCGAGCTTGATAGTGATACCCTTTTCACGCTCTAGATCCATACTATCGAGTAGTTGGCTCTTCATATCACGCTTTTGCACGGTGTTAGTCATCTCCATTAACCGATCAGCCAGGGTAGATTTGCCATGGTCAATATGGGCGATGATACAGAAATTACGAATATTTGTACTCATCTATTTACTCTTTAACTGACCGAAGAATATGGTATTTATCTTGTGTAGGACCGGATTGACTTCGTTAATACCCATCAACCTACTGCATAGCAGATAAACCGAGCCCGAGAATATAGAGATAATGACAAACTTTGGAAAGAGCGAGAGAAAGCTCTGGTCAGTAGCTTGCAAACTAAAGACATTGACTGCAAAATAAGCTGCAACAGAGGTAAATCCGGTTGCTGAGAGCATACGAGTCACCGCACCCACAAATTGCCTATCAATCAAGCCTGGTATACGTCCTTGCATCACTACAAACAGGATAATAACTTCGATAATCGCCACTATTGACTGCGCCCAAGCTAACCCGTAAACACCTAGTTCAAAGCGCATCGTAAACAGCACTGCTAGGAATATGTTGAGACCAATCGTAAAGAGTGAAATATACAGGGGTGTTCTAGTGTCTTGCTGGGCATAAAAACTACGTGCTGCTATGTGGTAGACAGATCGAAATAGTATGGCAATCGTCAAAATACCCAGGATATTCGCTATCATGGATTCACCACCGTTTTTGATAAAGTGCACCAAATATCCACGGGTGAAGAACGCTACAGCCGCGGCCGGCAGCGCTAACCATATAATAACCCTGATAATCGCCTGTAACTCTTTGCGAAATAGATCTGGTCGACCTTGTGATAATCGCTCTGTCATCTTTGGAAACGCTGCTGTCGAGATCGCCACGCCAATCAGAGTAATAGGCAGCATATGCAGCGTAAATGCTTGCTGATAGGCACGCACAGTACCCGCCGCCATACGCGACGCCAGGTTTGTCTCGACAATACTGTTAAAGTAATCTATCCCCTGGTCAAAACCACGAGGTGGCAATAGTCGCAGCACTGTCTGAAAACCATGATTTTTCCAATAAATTTTGAATCTGTAGTCAAATCCCAGACCAATCAATCCACAGGCACTAATGATCAATTGCATGATTGAACCCAGCACAACACCGAGGGCGACACCCATGATGCCACCTTCGAATACTTGTACCCCGAATAATGTAATACCATTGGCAAAAACTGTAATACCGATGATGATACCTATGTTGTACACAACTGGGGCGAGAGCGTAGAACACAAACCTTCCAACCGCTTGCTGCATACTGGCAAAGACCGATGAAATAGCAAACAAAAACGGGTTAACCGCGATTACCCGCATCATACTGACAGCTAGCCCATGCCCTGACTCGTCCAGACCTGGACCAACTACATATGTCACCAACTGATCAGCAAAGACAATGATCAACACGCTAGAGATCATGGTGATGAGCGCCATAAAGTTAATCATACTGGTTGAAAGTTCCCAGGCAGATTTCTTGTTATGATTTGCTAGACGTTCATTGAAAACTGGGATAAACGTGACACTCAGGGCACCAGATACAAGCAAGAAAAACATGAAATCAGGAATAGTAAATGCTACTGTGTAGGCATCGATACCAACTGGGTATGTATCAAAGTAGTTAGCGTTGAGCAGACGATCGCGAAAGAGGCCTAATAGGCTAGAGACAAGTGTTGCACTCGCTAGCAAAGTAGCCGCTAATGATATAGACAGCTTTTGGTTTGCTCTTGCGACAGCAACACTCAATCGTCCCATTTTAAACCCATCCTAATATAACCTGGCTTCTTTTGGTAGAACCGCACCTTTCAGCAACGTATTGATCTCTTTTTCGTCAATTGTCTCCTTGGCAAGCAAAGCAGTCTTGAGTTCTTCGAGTGGCTTTTTGTTATGTGTCAGAATGACTTCAGCACGCTGAGCTGCTTCTTTGATCAACCCTTCAACTTCTTCATCAATTTCCTTGGCTGTGTCTTCACTATATGGCCGTTCATGCACCATACGATCAAACATCATACCACCGTTATCTTCGTGAAATACCTGATCACGCAGTGCTGTACCCATACCCTGTTCAATAATCATATCGCGAGCAATTTCGGTTGCTTTGCGTAGATCACTACCGGCACCAGTCGTCACGCGGTCTGGACCGTATATGATTTTCTCGGCTACTCGACCTCCGAGCGCTCGAGCTAATACGTCTTTGAACTCAACAACTGATGTGTATTGCTTGTCTTCGGGCGGTAGAAACCATGTGACTCCACCAGTACCGCCACGTGGAATGATAGTGACTTTGTGCACAGGATCACTGTCAGGCAAAATATGACCAACTAGGGCGTGACCAGCTTCGTGATACGCAGTCATTTCTTTGTCCGCTTCACTCAAAATCTTGGTTTTTCGCTCTGGACCTATGGCAACTTTTTCAAACGCCTCGGTGACATCGACATTTTTGATGATCTTGCGGTTGTTCCTAGCAGCGACAATGGCGCTCTCGTTAGCAATATTTGCCAGGTCCGCACCAGAGCTACCAGCGGTTTTAGATGATAGTGCCTTGATATCAACGCTGCTATCAACGGGTTTTTTCTTGAAGTGAACTTTCAAAATCGCTTCGCGGTCTTTTCGTTCTGGCAGACTGATTTGTACGCGTCGGTCAAAACGTCCAGGTCGCAACAAGGCTGGATCTAGTACGTCAGAACGGTTAGTCGCAGCGATCACGATAACATTTGAGCCTGTTTCAAAACCATCCATTTCAACCAAAATCTGGTTCAATGTTTGTTCACGCTCGTCATGACCACCACCCATACCGCTACCACGGCGACGTCCGACTGCATCTATTTCATCGATAAAGATGATTGCAGGTGAATTCTTCTTGGCTTTTGCGAACAAATCGCGAACACGTGAAGCACCCACACCGACAAACATTTCTACGAATTCTGAACCTGAGATGCTAAAGTACGGCACACTTGCCTCGCCAGCAACAGCTCGAGCCAGCATAGTTTTACCCGTACCAGGTGCACCAACTAACAGAACACCACGAGGTATTTTGGCACCAACGGATTGGTACTTTTTCGGATGCTTGAGAAAGTCTACTACCTCATATAAATCCTCTTTTGCTTCGTTGTTGCCAGCGATGTCGTCGAATTTTACTTTTTCTTTGTCGCTACCATATAGCTTGGCCTTACTGCGACCAAAACCGAGAGCTTGGTTGCTCTGACCTTGTGCTTGACGGAACATGAACCAGAACAATCCGCCGATCAGTAGAATCGGTAGCAATAGGGAAGCAATGTTCCAAATTGTTGAGCTCGTGTTACTAGGTTCTTTCACCTCAACGACTACATCGGCATCCTTTGACAAGCCTTGTTCGTAAATTGAGCTGCCCTCTTCTTTGTATGACTTCTCAGTTGGTTTATCTTTGCCATCGGGTGTGATTTTGATATCACTACCTTCAATTTGTATTTTCTTAAGTTCACCAGCATTTGCTTCACTGATAACTTCAGAAAACGGAACTGATTTTAGTTTGTCTTTGGGAGTTGCCAGCCCGATCGCTACAAATGCTGTAAATACGAGAAGTGCCCAAAAAAGCGTATTTCGCACAATTACGCTCCAATTTTTCTTGTCCTGTTTTTTAGCCATATACGGAGTTGTCCTGATCCTTCCTGCAAGTGTTTTTATACTAGTATTATTTTAGCACGGTCAAGATGTTTTTGTGAGTGAATTCTAGACTTTTATCCCCGTCAATTTCTAGTTTTGTGCCAGGTTTTGCTGTTTTGATCGCCGTCAATGCGCGCTTGGCTTGTGGACGGGTCAATTGCAACTGCGAGCGCAGTACTTCTAGCGATACAGATTCTGGCCACATGATAAAGTCATGTCGTTTATCACTGCTGAGCTGTGCTGTATGGGTATCGATTTTATCCATCAACCCGAGTTGTGACTGATATAACTGCAGAAATTCTGCTCGCTGAGTTGCATTCATCTTTGTCACAATCTTGTGACGTATTTCGTTTCGCAGATACTTGAGATCTTGGTTTGTACTGTCCTCTACCCATTTCAACTTGTTGCTTTTGGCGTAGTCCAAAATATCAGCTTTTGTGAAATCCAACAGTGGTCGCAGTATATGCTCGGTACTACGTAGCGAACTGAGCCCACGCCACCCTGTACCACGCGTTAGGTTGATGATGATTGTCTCGACGATATCATCGCTATGATGTGCAGTAATGATTTGCGAGGCGTTATGTTTGTCCTTGATTTCGTGCAAAAAGGAGTATCTGGCATTTCTAGCCTGGTCCTCACTGGCGTCTTTGCCTAGCTGCGCATTGCCTAGTTCAAACGGCAAGTTATACTTGTTTGCCATCTTTTTAACGAATTGCGAATCTGTCGCAGAATTGTCACGAATGCCATGGTCAAAATGTGCAACGATTAGTTTTAGATCTGTTTGTTTGCATAGCAAATCTAGCAACACGACTGAATCCACACCACCAGACACAGCAACGATATATGTTCCCGGCTGTGACTTCGCTAGTTTCATTTTTGTATTTTTACACCTAACCAAATACCAAATAGCCCACCGACGAGGGCGAGAAAGATACTAGGACCACCAAGCCCCGTAGGATCCCAGCCTAGCAGTATCGGCACATAGGCACCGATAGTACCGAATATACCAGCCATTAATGTCAGAACGCCTTTGCTCATGGTTCTATTCTACCCTTTTAGCTAAACGTTTGAGAAAAATAATTGGCACAAATGACAGCAAGCTAATACCCAGTCCAATTGTTGGCACATGAAATAGGGTAGGGAAGATTGCTTTTTTTGCACCTGTGACAAACGTATCTGTTATTACAACGGTTTCATCAAAGAGGGGATGGATGCTCAGTATCCTCGCCCGCTCCACTTTTGTTAGTTTTGCCAGGTTGTTATTTAGCGTACTCATAGCTTCGCGAAAAGCTGGATTTTGTAGATAATACCGAGTACCGACGGCTTCTGGTCGGCGAAGTTTGCCGCAAATAAATGCCACACCATTAACTGTTTCTTTGCGACGGGCATATGCTGCAATTACCATACTCGCCCCCGCACTCGCTCCGATCAATGATACTGCATTTCCCTGCTGGCTACGGTCATCTATTAGATCTAGTAGTCGTTTTAGCTTTTGCGAAAATGACTGGCTATTCGCCCAGCCTGTTTGAAATAGTACGGATTGCACCCCATATATTCGCCATGAACGAATGACGTTTTTTTGAAATGTTGGATTGGCATCGTTGAGACCAGTGACATAGATAACTACATGGTTTTTCATACTCTTAGTTTACCCTACTTTATTTATAAGATTTTTGAAGCTTGTCTAGATTATTGTATGAAATAAAAATAGGTGAGTGAGTAAAATTTTCACAGCCTAGTATAAAAACTTTTATTTTTTACAGTTCAGTGTGCTATTAAAATATGTTGAAAATATATCAGCACTATCTTCAATTAGAACAAAAATAGAACATTAAATTTTTATCTAGTTTAGACTTTTTCTTTCCAGTCGCCGCTGTTGTTTCGCGTGCGACTGGTTGCATGCCACTCGTGTGGATTGGCCACTATGATTTCGTCAAAAAGTTTTTTTGCGGTTTCTGTGTATAGCCTCGGGCGAACTTTTTCGATCCTCATCTTACCTAGTGACCATCCTATCGACTTGTTACCCATAGCTGCTTGTTCGACTAGCTCTAGATCGATATCCAATGTATCGGCGTCTTTGACTATTTTTGCTTCTAACGTTTCGCGTGTTTCATATTCTTCACGTATAGCGATAAATTCCTTTTCAACAGAGGTACCGGCTAGCATATCATCAGCTCCTAGGTCTTCGTTTCGCTCGACATATTGACGCGACAGATAGTCTACATCACCTGTGCGACTCTCGCTGATATCGTGGACTAGTACCATTTTGGCTATCTTGCCTGTATCAACACCTTTTTCCTGTGCGGCTATCATCATTGCTACCCAAAATACTCGAAAGTGGTGTTCGGCGAGGTTAGCAAAGTTAGGGCTGAGAAAACGTCGCCACATACGAGTGTTGTAGCGAATTGTCCCCATCTCGAACAGAAAGTTAACGTCTTTTTTGGAACTGGTCATAGATAAAGTATAGCAAAAAGGCTCGGGTATCTGTAGTTATATTGACTTTTGCATACTTTTATGTTAATATATTTCAGTACTTTAACAATTTTAGTGGAGAGCTATTTGTGCGCATAAAAATGTGCTTGATTAGCTCTCCGTTACTACAACGAGACACCCTTTCAATCATCTGACGATATGGAGTTATTATGCAAGAAACTGAACAACCTACGCATACGTACAAAACTACTGCGATTTTTCATTCCTGCAGTAGATGTCTCCTGCCCGCAGTGCGGAAAGAAGGAGTTCGACGAGATCAGTCAAAGCAGTGAGACGTTCCCTGGGTTCAGGTGCTTCGACGTCTATGGATGTGCGGCGTGCGGCTTCCGAAACTGGATATGTACTAATGATGGAATGAGTCTTCGGGAAAAGTTCGCCATGACGCTCGAGCACGGCAAACAGCGAAAGCACATGTTCCGGAACGTCAAAGGCAAGGTCAGTCCATGGGCTAATAGGCTGTCGGACTATGAGCAGTAAGTAACGGAAGCATCAAGGCGGACCTTCGGGTCCGCCGCTTCTATTTAAAGAAGGATTGAACTTGTGGATTATTATACTTATTAGCACCGACAAGAATATCGGCTACGCCTCCTCCGTTCAAGCTTTCTCGAAGTAAACTTCTGCGAGAGCTTTCACTACGCGATCTTTGTGACTATTTTGAGCAAGCTCAAAAGTCACAAGTTTAATTAATATGACCAAATAATAAATCCGACCACAAGGATCGGATACATTATTTGGTAGCCATGGATGGGACAACTTGGAACTCAATCAGGTCAGAAATGATCAGTATGGCTGAGATAGTTACCGACTATCAGAAGGTAGTGCCCCACGTCACTTAAGCGCCTATAGTGGAACCTAGGTCTTTACGACAGCGATAACCCTACCCCCCACGAAGTAGCTCTGCTCTTGTGGGTCGATCGTGATTGGTGGATACGACTGGCGAGACTCAGATACGAGCCGAACCCCATATGAGTCCGTTTTTAGTTTCTTGATGTTAGCTAGGCCATCAATAATTGAGACTATGTAATCATTATTCTTTGCGTCAGTCTTGCTACCGTCCACGATTACGTAATCCCCTTCGTCAATTCCCGCAACCGCACTACCAAAAGTAGGTATTTGCGCATTCACCATAGAATCACCGACAGCCCTGAGCGCATAAGGTTTCTCCGGACGTTTCCTGAGCAAACTTGGTGATACTGGTAAATAACCTTCAATCTGATCCTCCGCAAAAGTCAGAGCTTGACCGCAGTTTGCCTGACCCATGATGGGTATATATAGCAGATCCTTGTCGTCGCTCTCATTAAGTGCAGACGCCAGTTGCATTTGCCCCGACTTCTTATCGATCTTAAGGAAACCGTTTTTCTCAAGCTGTTGGAGGTGGTGACGCACCAACTGTGGGTTAGTCCCTATTCCTGCCTTCTCGCCAATCTCCCTTAGAGACATCTGGGCGAGGTTAGTAGTGGACGCTAGGTCCAAGATAAGCCTCTGTTTCTCGTGCATATAGTCCAGTATAGCACATTGATGACTTGCTTAACACTCTTAACGCATGTATAATATGCCCCAGGTCAAACGTGACGGAGTCACGGGAACACCAACATCAACCAACTTTAATCTTGCCGAGGGTACAGAAAGGCAAGAGAAAGGGGTCATAAGGCGGGCTGTAAAAGCCCAAGCTGCTACAGCTTCTTCGGAATCCTGCGAGGATGTCGAAGCCGTGAACGCGACACATGTTGCCGCCAGCAGTCAGACGCGATCCGCTCATCAGCGGCGCAAAAGAAAATCGCCAGTTTGCATACGATTGGGTACCGAGCAAATCTGACGATTCATGGGATGACGAATATTCGTCTTCCCTCCAGTATATAACATAAGCGTTTTACCACAAGGAGGGTAAGATATGGCATTTCAAATAGTAGGTATACGTAAGCCTGGTGGAGCAAATAATCCACACGAAGCAATCAGTCATTATCAGTGGATTGACGATGGTGAGACCACCGCGTACATCACTGAACGACTCAAGGTAGTCAGCTGGGTCGAAGACCTAAAGATACCTGCATACATATTGGACGGCAATAAGAAGATCTGGTGCCAGGTTAGACAGAATGATCATGGCACGAAGTATCTTCAGACCGTAGCCGATGGTCAGTGGTCAAATAACTTATTAGCGTTGCCAGAAGTATAGGATGCGAATGATATGCGTATCTCGGAATACTTCAACCTTGGGCTCGAGCAGCCTTCACTAGACTTTGTCGATGTACAGATAGACACTGACACACCCCTTTTCATTGACCCAACAGCACTATGTCTACTTGACACCGAATGGGGAGCTCGATCACGGTCATTGATTCAGGACTACTTTTCACTCGTTCTAACCCTCATAAAAACTGGCCAGCATGCTGAAGCGCGACGCCTCTTATCGCAGCTAAATGAGCCCAACGAGACTAGGCTTGGGTACTCTTCAGACAAGCCCCGGGGACATGGAATGGGCGAGCAACTCGCTCAGAAGATGTGGGAGAAGCTAAACGAAAGCACCGCTGTTAGCTCCGGGATTATTCAGGAGCTAGAAGACACTGCCCTCATGATTGATGGTGTCGCCTCTGACGTAGTGTCGGACATCGTCACTAATATTATTCGGGAGCCCTTGCTCGAATACACCGCTGAAATGTGTAAGGAATACGGCATACCAACACAAAAAGTTGGATCAGGACCGGTCTGGAACACTATTGAAAACAAATGGGAACCGAGGTTTGTTGAGCAGCCGGTCGTTAATGGAGAGCGTCTGCTGCTCGTGCCTAAGGCACTCGTACGCAAGTTCATCACCTACCAAGCAGATCAGTACTACAACCTGTACTTACTCGAGAGAATCCAGGAAGAACACGTATCAAAAGGTTTGGTTCGCATCCTCAAGCATGGCGAAGTGCGCCCGCCAACAAAAAAGAGCTTAAGGGAAGAGCTCGGTGGTGTTGGTAAGGAGCAAAACCGCAAGCAAACCCTCGGCCGCGAGGATGTTCTTCAGAAGTATCGCGAGGATAAGCAAAACGAGCCTCGTGAGCCTCTAAGCCATGAGCAGATCGCCGAAGCTACCGGCACAGCTGAACCCGACTGGGACGGCATGCTCGCACGATTAGATGCACTCCCGGCGGGTAAAGTTCATGCAAAGCAGTACGAAGAGTTAGTAAAGGAGCTTTTCTTTGCCCTCTTCTATCCGTGGTTAATGCACCCTGTCAGCCAGGAGCGTATCCACGATGGAAAGAAGATCATCGACATAACCTTTTGGAATATGGCCGAGGACGATTTCTTTGCATGGCTGAGGAATAATTACACCGCACCCTTTGTGATTGTGGAGTGCAAGAACTACAGCGAGGATCCCGTAAATCCAGAGGTTGACCAGCTAGCAGGAAGGTTTTCACCGCGACGCGGCAAGTTTGGCATTCTTGTTAGTAGGAAAGTCACCAACAGGAAACGCTTCGATGAACGCTGCCGCAACACGGCAGACGATGATCGTGGCTACATCATCGGCATTGACGATGATGATATCAAGCAGCTCGTAGACGCTGTTCGGTTCGGTGAAAAAGGTAAGCGCCTGGATATTCTGAAGGCGCACTTCAAGAAGCTTGTGATGTAGTCTGCTCGATCTCGGCAAGCACTTTGAAGAATTCGGCTAGCGTCTGTAGTTCGCTTTCATTCATACCGAAAAGCCCATTACAGATGTCTTGCTTGTTGGTTTCCCATACGTATTGTCACCCTTAGTTCCCTCTGCAAACAAAAGCCAGAGTCCAATAACGAAGCCTACGAAGGGCACAAACGAGCCAGCAACCACACCAACCGTCCATGCACCGTGCACATTCAAGTCATGGAGCCGCTTCACAATGCAAACGACGAAATAGACATACCATAGAATCATGAGAGGGATGAGCCCGGCAGGGTGGGGTGATGATGGATCTGTAGGATCGAATGGGCCAAATATTGCCCCAATGATCATGCTTAGCGCAAGGCCGACCGCCACGAATAAGAACGCTGATAATAGTGTTGTCAGGAAGAATGTCATCCTGTTGAAGCGCTTGATATTCAGACCCAGTACGTTCATACGTCCTCCTTTATGTGTACCGAGATTGTCGTAATAAAAAAGGACAACCTCTCTAGGTTGTCTACACCAGCACAAGGTTGTACCCTTGTGTTTTTCGAGAGATTGTCCATTTTGGGTACAACCAATCGAAGATTGGATTTAGTTACAAACCTGTGCTGATGTAGACCCTTTGATCATAGCACACTTTTTAAACGCTCACCTCTGTTATTTTCTCCAGCACTTGCTCCATCTCTACGTCTGCATGATCCTCCCCCCTTATAAATCTGAACACCCTGTACGCAAGTAACCGCTGCAACTATAAAAACCCCTCTTGTGAAGGGGTTTATTATATTGAAATACGAATTTAACTAAGAGTGCTGAATCACTTGAGCAATGATGAGGTGCAGTACAAATAGCCCTGCGACCACCATACCCAGTTTGTGTAACGTGCTAAATTTTTCGAGCTTGTGCACATTAACTCCTTGCTTATGCTTTTAGTGTAACACCACGAATTTAATGGTGGGCGTAACCTAAACGCTTCTGCAGCGCGTATAGCTCTGAGGTAAGTTGGCTGTCATACTGCCACATTTCAGTCGCTTTATCCCGTAGCTCTGCGTTTTCGGCCTTTTCTTTAGCGAGCCTGTTTATGCCTGTTAAATTATTTTGCATGACAATCACGTAAGCGGTGTACTGGCTGTCAAAATCCTTACCCGACCGCTTTTGCAGCTCCGTATACATTTCGCTCGGCGCCATTCCTTCACCGCTACTAGTGTCCACAAAACGCTCAGTATCTTTGGCTATCGACGGCTTGGTACTTTCCGGCTTCTCCTGACCGCTCTTCGGAGTGATGCTCGATGCTACCCATCCGCCAGCAAAACCTACCGATAGTATTATTAGTATCATTAATGCTTTTTTCATCTATACTCCATCCCTTACCTTACGTTCGCCTCAGGCGCTATATTTGGCCTGTCTCTATAAAACGCTTGGATCTTTGTCTGATCAACACTAGCTAGCTTCAGGTTATATCTCCAAGAACTGAGCTGAACAGCCGTCTTGTTAGCCTTCCGTGGCGCGAGAATTACCTTGAAGCCTTTATTGCTCGTTTGATCGTCTCTCATGGTGAGATTCGCTGCAATTGCGCGTAGGGAGTCAATTTTATCTTCAGGCAGATCGGGTTTATAAGTAATGACGACACCGCCGTGTTCAAGATTATGTACAAGCTGTTCATCGGGTATTTCCACCTCGCTCGTACCCCACTCTGCCGGTTGGATATAGTGTGGCCCCGACGTTGGTGGATTAGTTTTGTATTTCTCGTGTTTTTGGTCGAGAGATTGTAAATGCTGTTGTCCCTCACTCTCATACTGCTGACCGATTCTGACTACTTCTTTCTTTGGTAAAAAAAACGCCATTCCCACAAAGAGCAGTACCGCTCCGATGAGGACTCCTAATACTGGTTTTGACATATTACTCCTATTCAACTATTACGGTTCCGGTTGCAGGTGGGAGATTATGGTCGTGATAACCCCATCTTCCGCTTTTCTTAAAAACAAACTCAAAGTTCTCTCCTGTTGCAGGAAATTTGCCGTTCATGGCCGCTGCATCAAACCCAGTATATTTTTCATGTGTCGGATGATCGTCGCTCGCTATATACATCGGCTGTTCGCCATCACTCTCATTGATAAAATAGACCTTTGTCCCATTTTTCACCCGGATGACTTGCGGACTAAAGGTCGCGCCATCATACCTAACGACAAAGGTATCTTCAGCTAATTCAAGCGGTTGACTAGCCTCAGGGCCTGGGCTTGATTGAGAAAACCAAGCCCAGCCTAGCACCGCTGCGACGAGTACAGAAACACCAACAAGCAGTATGAAAACTTTTTTAGACATTCTCTAAATCACCCTCTGTAATTTAGTTTTTGTATCCCCACTCTTTTTGCCATGCCTTCATTTGTGCAATCTCTTTCGACTGCGCTTTAACGATCGCAACGCTTAAGTCTTTCACCTCCTGGTGCTGGGCATTATCTTTGCCAGGTGCTGCCATATTGATAGCAGATTGGTGATGCATAATCATCTGCTCAATGAAAGCCTTATCGAAGTCATCACTCGTCTTACCTTCGAGCGCTGCACTCATGCTTGCCATGTCATCCATCATGCCCATAGCGGAGTGATCCATCATGTTATCTGCGCTCGTAGAAGGGTAGCCCCAACCTTTTTGCCACTGTTGCATTTGAGTTATTTCTGTTTCCTGAGCGGAAACTATGTCGTTAGCCATTGTCTTTAGTTCTTCGTGTTTGGCATTCGCAAGTGCCGACTTTGCCATGTCGACCGCGCCTTGGTGGTGGGCGATCATGTTGGCAATAAAGTTACGGTCAAACATTTCACCAGACATAGCAGCATACTGCTTATACTCACTTGAGTTGGTATCAGGGCCTACAGTACTTTGCTGCGAAGATTGTGAGGATGTCTGTTCAGAAGAATCCGATTTACTCGATCCATATAGCCATGCACCGCCAGCACCTATTGCTAGTACTGCAGCGACAACGAGGCCAATAATTACTTTTTTATTCATGCGTGATACTCCTTAATCTAATTTACTGGCAGAAATACGTCAGTAGATTAAGGTCGTAGTGTTGCGAACTGGATATATAGCGGCAAGCCTGGCGGTGGTTCAAATAATACCGCAAACTTCGCATAAGTTGTGTGCAGCTTCTCTAGAAGCTGAATCGCCTGTTGAGACACTGTGTAAAACGGTACAGACGGCTCTTTATCCTCGTTCTCATCAACTACGCCAAGTTCATGAGCCTCGCGCTGCGACGCGCTCATGCAGAGAGTCATGCAGTTCTGTGAGGCTTTGGTATGTTTCGCACTGCCCATAGAGTGTGCAGATCCTGAAGACATAGCTGAGCTATGACCGCCAAACACAAACAGGTTGAGTATTGCGACAAGGATTAGCGACATAGCTGAGTAAAGCAACCGTTTCATACCCCTATTTTACCTCACCTCCATAACTGCTACACCTTTAGGGTAAGCATCTTTAATAATTGGTGCTGGAGTAGTTCGGGAAAAAGTCTTGCTTGAGTTGGTCGTCGACTAAACCACTCGCCTTCAGGTCATGTCCAAGAGTCTCCACCATTGGCTCCGGGCCCGAGATGTAAACCAGAGACGACATGAGACTCGGCACCAGCTCAATGAGCTTTTGAGCAGATAACTGTTCACCGACGACATACTGTACCTTAAATTCAGGATGACGCTTGCTAGCTTCGTCGAAATCAGACTTAAATGGTAGGTCATCAGTGCGACCGTTATAGATAAGTGTCGCCGAAACAGGCTGACCACTGTGGCCACGAGCTTTTAGCATGCTGTAGAAAGGCGTAATACCAATGCCGCCAGCAATGAAAACGAGGGGCTTGTCACTGTCATGCCAGACGAAATCGCCATCTGGCTGCTCAATAAGTTTTACACTTTCACCGACAGAGAGAGCGGCAAGTGCTTGCTTGAACGTTGTGTCCGTCACCCGGGTAGTAATCTGTATAAAGCCATCGTGTGGAGTTGACGAGATAGTAAACCATCGCTTCGGACCTTCATCATCGGGATCATCATGAGGCAACTCAACCCGGATAAATTGTCCAGGGATCCATGACAGCGATTGGTTCGGCTTGAAGCGAAACGCCCATACATTATCGACAAGGTTCTCTTTTTCTATCAGGCTAAGTCCGACGCTTTCATGTGACTTATGAGCATATTTTTCAGGATCTTCATCAAATAGTTTCACGCATGTAGCACAGCAAAAATAAATCCGTTTTCCATTCACATCCCGAAAATGTCCTAACTTTTCCGCCTCACGCGTGTCGATAGCATCGCCCGTTACTGGACAAGTGGCTTGAAACTCCTCAGGAATTGGTGTCGTTGACGCGTGATGATGATGTTCGTGTTCGTCATGATTATGGTCGTGGTGATCGTGATTCATGTTTTATCCCTCCTGTGTTTGTAGATTTAGATTGCGTAAAAATTGCGCGTTAACAGCAACGATGATGGTTGAGAGCGACATAAGAACTGCTCCAACAGCTGGGTTTAGCACAAATCCTAGGGCAGCGGTAACCCCTGCGGCCAGCGGGATGGCCAGTGCATTATATCCAGTTGCCCACCCAAGGTTTTGCAGCATTTTCCCATAAGTAGCCTTGGACAGCTTCACGATCTTGGCCACACCGCGAGGATCACTGCTCGCTAGGACAATTCCTGCCGATTCGATAGCTACGTCCGTACCGGCGCCTATTGCTATACCGATATCTGCTTGAGTCAACGCCGGTGCGTCATTGACGCCGTCACCGACCATTGCTACACGACTACCATCAGCCTGTAGTTTCTTAACGGTTTCTGCCTTGTGCTCCGGCAAGACCTCAGCGAAATATTCGTCGATACCGAGTTCACTAGCTACCCACGCCGCTACACCCTTACTGTCGCCCGTAAGCATAGCGACTCGCTTGCCCATATCCTGCAGGGCCTTGACCGCCTCTTTAGATTCTTCGCGGATCACATCGGCAAGCATGATAGCACCGCTTACACGAGCATTCTCGATGACATACACGACGGTCTTACCCTCATCTGAAGCCTTGGCTGCAGCCGTCTTGATACTGGTGGGTACCGACGCGCCCTGGTCATCAAGCATACGCGGCCCGCCGATATACACCACTTTGCCACCTACTTTTGCCTTCGCACCGCGACCAGAGAGGGCAGTAAAGTTTACAGCCTCAAGAGCGCTCACTTTTCGATCTTTAGCAGCGGTAACAATTGCCTTAGCGATCGGGTGCTCGGATTCGGCTTCAACCGCAGCAGCTCGTGCCAGCAGTTCTTTCTCATTACCAGCTGCGATGATATCAACGACGCCCTGCTCGCCCTTTGTAAGTGTCCCCGTCTTGTCGAACAGAACAACATCGATGTTGCGAGCAGCCTCCAGTGCCATGCGCTGACGGACGAGCAGACCGTTGTTGGCCGCTTTGGTCGTTGAGATTGCCGTGACTAAAGGAATAGCTAGGCCAAGAGCGTGCGGACAGGCAATAACGAGTACTGTCACTATGCGCTCCAATATAAATCCTGCCGATGCGCCAGCATATATCCATCCTGCGCCGGTTAGCAGCGCAGCTCCGAGCGCTACGAACGTGAGATAAAATGCAGCCTTATCAGCTAGTACTTGTGTTTTGGATTTGCTTGTTTGTGCGTCATCAACAAGTTTCATGATACCGGCCAGAGCCGTATCACCACCTGTTTTCGTCACCTCAATCGTCAATGCCCCACTTGCGTTGATCGTGCCGCCGATAACAGCAGTGCCAACCGTTTTCTTCACTGGCTTCGACTCACCGGTAAGCATAGATTCATTTACATCAGATTCACCCTTCACAACCGTCCCATCCACCGGTATTTGACCACCAGGACGCACCAGCACACGATCACCAAGCTTCAGCTCACTGACGGCAACTTTGCGATTTTTGCCACCCTCAACGAGTTCGGCCTCATCAGGCAGTAACTTGGCGAGTTCATCTAAGGCACCCTGGGCGCTTGATATCGACGCCATCTCCAGCCAATGTCCTAGCAACATGATCGTTACGAGGGTTGCCAGCTCCCACCAAAAATCCATACCCTGTACAAGTTTGAGTGTGACCGCCAAGCTATAGCCGAATGCAACCGTAATTGCCATCGAGATCAATGTCATCATGCCTGGCTGCCTCGCGGCTAGCTCGCCCCGGGCGCTTTTTAGAAATACGAGACCGCCATAGAAGAAGATGGCTACACCAAAGATCGCAGGTATATACTCACTACCCGCGAACATTAGCTCAAAGCCAAGCCATGTTTGGACTGTGTGTGAAAACAGTAGCGTTGGAATTGTCAGGAGTAGGCTAAGCCAGAATTTCTGCTTAAACATATTTGGACTATGGCCAGCGTGTTTGTCATGGTCACGGTGCTCGACATTTTTCGAAGATACCTTTTCAAGCGCCATGTGACACTTGGGGCACATACCTGGTTTATCAGATGTCACCTCCGGATGCATTGGACACGCATAGGCGTCATTGGTTGATGTAGCGTGATAGTGCTCGTGGCTATGGCCATGATGATCGTGATTCACTATTTCCCCCTTATATTGTTTAGCTCGTAAAGTTGCGAGAGTTCAGCCAGCGCTTTTTCTCGTTGCTTTTTATCTTTCGAAGCAAGCATATGCTGTATATGTGTGGCGATATGGTTTTCCAGGACTAGTTTGTTTAGCGATGCCAGCGAGCGCTGTATCGCAAGACTTTGCGTCAAGATATCCATGCAATATGCATCTTGATCAAGCATTTTCTGCAAACCTTTCATTTGCCCCTCAATAATCTTCGTACGGTGTAGTGATCTTTCTTTAACACTTTTCATACTAATAAATATATACCCCTAGGGGGTATTATGCAAATAGTTCAGAATTTATGCCCGCATACCCTATAAGCCCCAGAAAACGACCCCCACCTCCCCTTTTACATTCTCCATTCCGGCCGAAGGTGCTCGCGCAAAATTTTTTTCTAACGCCCCCTGATGCCGCATAATAGCCTCATGGCCAAAGATGACGACAGCAATGAGTTGAGCCAAGAAAAGCTTTTGAGTTTGATCTATATAAAGTTGCTGGACATCGAGTTAAAGTTTGATTTGTTTGATGCAAAAATCCAAAGCCTTCAAGAGGATATGAGCAAGAGTGTATTTGTACGAAGTGAACACATAAAGCTACGATTTGACTACAAGACAAACGAACTATATATTACGAAGTTTTTTAAAATTCCGTTTGAAGGCAATGAAGCAATTTTACTTCGACATATGTTTAAAAAGACGAACGGAATGCCAAAAAAGTCCGTAAAATTTTACCCTGCTGAATTGGCTGGTAAATTCAAGAAAGACACCGAAGGCCTAAAAACGGCTAAGGCTGTTTACGGCACCCTCACCAGAATCGATACGACTGTAAAGCAGAAAACCGGAGGCTTGGAGCTGTTTGTAATCACGACAAAAGTGTTTCATTTTCTCTAAATAATAGATAGGGAATTCACGGGCGTTCACTACCCAGTCGACTTGCTTAAATGTGCGAGTGCAATTCAAAGGCGATCAGATCATTACAGTTGCCGAAGCTAGAAGCATACTTGGCGATGAGGCGAATGACATGACGGACGAGGCAATTCAAAAGCTCGTTGATGATCTTGATGTGCTCGCTCAATACACGATCAAGATGGTTCAAGAATTTACGAATAAAAATACCCCAACAGATTAATTAAATGTTAGAATGGTTCTAAATATGGAAGCTGTTGCATATATCCGAGTGTCTACCGAGGAGCAAGTGCGCGGCACAAGCTTGTCTATGCAACAAAAAGCCTGCCTTGATTTTGCACGCGCCCAAGGCTGGAAGCTAAAGGTTGAAAACGTCTTTCGCGATGAAGGTGAATCAGCCAAAGCTATGCATCGCCCCCAGCTACTTGAAATGCTTGAGTACTGCCGAAAACACAAAGGAAAGGTAGACAAGTGCATCGTCTGGAAACTCGACCGTTTCGCCCGTAACTCCGACGATCACGTAATGATCCGTTCCATCTTGCGCAAGAACGGTGTGTCCCTCGTATCGGTGACTGAGCCAATTGACGAAAGCCCTACCGGCAAGCTCATGGAAACGGTATTGTCGGGCTTTGCGCAATTCGATAACGAGATTCGTACACACCGCACGACTGAGGGTATGAAAAAACGTCTCGAGCAAGGTGGCTGGCCGCATGACGCACCGATCGGCTACGTGAAATCACGTACAGCCCAGGGCGTAACGTCTATAGCACCCGATCCAGTGATGGCGCCAATTGTAAAAGAATTCCTCGAAGCTTTCTCGAGCGGTCAGTACACCATCAAGGCGGCGGCTCAACTCGCGTACGACATGAAAATACGTGGCAAAAATAGTAAGCCTCGTACATGGCAAACAACAAAGAACATGTTGCTAAACCCTATTTATGCTGGCTATATCCAATCAAAGTACACTGATGGTAAGCGCCATGTCGGGCTTCACGAAGCACTTATATCAGATGAGATTTTACAAAAAAACCAGCGCATTTTAGAAGGTAAAAAAGTCATCCAAGTCAAAAGCAATGAGGGTGAGTATCCGCTTCGCCGAGACTTTTTGCGGTGCGCGTATTGTAACAAATTCGTCACAGGTAGTGCGCCGCGTGGCAATGGTGGGCGCTATCCGCGATATAACTGCCTTTATTGTCGTGCATCGATCGTTAAGAAGCCTGTTGGACGCAGCACAGTAGACGTCCATAACGAGTTCAAGGAGCTACTCTCACACATTCGCTACAAAGACAATCACATCCGGCTTTTCAAGCAGCTCGTACTCACACGATGGAGTGATGAATACGATCACGCACTCAAAACTGCTCACCAAATTAATCTTGAAATTAGCACGCTGCAAAACGAACGCTCAGCGACTATTCGCAAATTCACCCGCGATCAAATCAGCTACACGGACAAAGAAGCTGTTCTGAAAGAAATTGATAAAGAGATCTCGAACCTTGAAAGCAAAAAGGTAGAAGCGGACATTCATGCAGAGCAAAAAGAGAAGATCGTCAACATGGCAATGCTGTTCATGCAAAACCCATCAGAATTCTGGAACCGCGCGCCAGTACAGATACAGAAGCGAGTACAGCGCATCATTTTTCCTGAAGGTTTGGCTTATGACTTCGAAAAAGGTTTTAGAACCATACAGGTGAGCAATTCTTATCTGTTAATAAACAAAATCGCCCCGAAAGGCGATAATGATTCTATCGTGGTAGCAGCGACAAGGATTGAACTTGTGACCTCAGGCTTATGAGTCCTGCGCTCTAACCAACTGAGCTACGCTGCCGCGTTAGGGTCGAAGATGATTATAACAGATGAAGGTGTTGTTGTTAAAGGGTTAGTCTTTCGTATTCATTTCACGCCATCTATTAACAAAATCGTCGTATTAGGCTACCTCTCCTATTTAATATCTGAAAATTTCTCTTTATTATTAATTACACCGGCAGTGATATTACTATTTAAATGAATAAAAAACTTACAAAAAACACTTCAAGGCAGAATCCCTCATCTTGGCACCGCCACAGGCTGTCTTTAATTACAGATGGATTGCTGCGGTTGCGCCGCAGGCGGGTTAACCAGCAGCCGGGCGTAACTAGGTGTTTTTACGGATTGGATCCTTTTCTGAACGGCTTGCCGAGCTACAAGTATAGCTAGCGCCAATCCAATACTTAAACCTAAGATGACCACATAGAAAACGTTCTTATAAAATTCCGGAAAGCATTTTACATACCCTGATTACTACGTTCACTAGGATTTACTTTTTAGCTTATTGACTGAATATACACACTAAACCTTAGGGGGTAGCTTAAAGTTATAGAAGTGGGTAGCCTGACTTTTTCCACTCATCCATACCACCTTGCAAATTATAAACACTAGCGAACCCAACCCTGTACCTGAAGATGCTCGTCAAAATAATCCTTGTACTTATACGGGTTATTGATCTCCCTAAGTTGGATCTCTTTTTGCTCGCTGGAGCCAGCAAGGCTCAGCTTAATCGTTCCATAATTGAATCGTCTCCCAAGCCATCCCTGGTATATGACCACCGACTTGACCTGCGACAATTCATGGGTCGTCTCGGTAATATTAATCAGTCCAACTCGTTCGATTAAATGGTGTCCATATAAGTAATACGTTCTACCAGCCCAATCGGCAAACAATCGAACAACCAGGACGGACAGTAAGAGATATTTGACTACTTGGGTAAGCAAAAGAAATATAATATACGAATTATGCCAATTATGAAGGTTATTTAAACCCAAGAAGCCCACAATTATGACAGCATAGGCCAAGTCAAGCATAAATAATACCGCCAGAAGCTGTAAGGCTATTACAATAACACTGCGTTGCAGGTGCTCTGAGGCTGGTTTTGAATTTTTCGGTGGCTCCATAATAATATCCTTTCTTGTGTTATTCTCGTCAATAGTGTTAATCATTAACTACCTTTCATGGCTATTTTCTCCTGACCCAAAAAGCTAGAATAATTAAAAGCACTATACTGAAAGTACCAAGAGAGAAATGGAGATTTAAAATGTTATTTTGCACAAGGTAGCTGATTCCGGCCGCGATAATGACTACCAGCAGAATAGTTGTAGCCAAACGCTTAGAACCCTCGGCGCTAATCCTTTTCTCAAGTTCCCCTAACTCCGACTGGTTGATTTTAACCCCGATTTCACCACTACTTAGTTTTTGCATTAGCTGCATGACCATTTCGGGAAAAACCCGTGCGTACTGGATGTAATCGAGACTCTGGTCAAATATCTGGGTTGCTGTTTTAGCGGGGCTAAGTTCTGACTTAATAAGCTTTTTGATATACGGCTTCATTTGCTTGGCAAAATCAAACTCCGGATCAAGCGTATAACCCATCGCTTCAGTTGTTAACAAGGATTTGGCCAAAAAGGCGAAACTCGAAGGAAAGTATATTCCGTTTCTCCTGCCGCTGTCTAAAATGCCGGAAAAGGCTTGAGATAAGCTGACGTCTTTGAGCTTGGCACCATACCAGTCGTGTAAAATATCATCGACATCATGTTCAAATGAAGACAGATTGATAGCCTGAGATGTATCGACCAGATGCAGTAAATGTTTTATAGCAGAATCTGAATCCTGGTTTAGGAAACTTATAAAGAATGATGCCAGCTCTAACCTGTCATTTGGCATCAGCCGACCTACCATGCCGTAATCGATAAAAGCGAATACGCTTCCAGGCAATGCGAAATAGTTACCTGGGTGCGGATCTGCATGAAAAAACCCTTCTACAAATACTTGACGCAACAAGGCGTTCACGCCATTCTGGCTTAGTGTTTGTTTGTTAATTTTGGCACGGGCTAGTGCTGTTTTATCATCGAGCCGTACACCCTCGATTAGTTCCATCGTCAAAACATTTTTTGATGAGTACTCTTTAAATACTTTTGCGACTTTTATCGATTCATCTCCATCGAACATATGCAAGAAACGTTTAGCGTGTATGGCTTCGATCCTAAAATCGAGTTCGCGTGCGATTGTTTCTTCGAACTCCTTAACTAGTGCTGTGGGCCGGTAAGCCCGCCACTTTGGTGCGTGCGCTTCAACCTGCCGTGCGAAGAATGCTAGGATATGAATATCTTTTTTAATCGTGTCCCTAATCCCGGGCCGTTGGACCTTGACAGCAACTTTAGTGCCATCGGAGAGCTCGGCTCTGTATACTTGCGACAAAGATGCTGCTGCTAGTGGCTTACTATCGAAATTTCTAAATAGTTTACTTACCGGTCGCCCCAGATCAGATTCGATAACTTGTTTAGCTTCATTCCAGGGTACAGCCGGAACTTGATTGGTCAATTTTGATAGCTCCTGAGTAATTTCTGTTGGCAGTATGTCTGGCCGTAGAGATAGTACTTGCCCAAGCTTCACATAAGTTGGCCCAAGCTTAATTAAAAGCACTCTTAACCTCACACCATAGTTGTCGGATGGCTTAGGCTGCCACATCCCAGCGCGGCGTTTGAAAAAGCATCGAACCCGGCATTCAACCGGCACGATAAAACGTAGTTGAGTTTTGCCCAAAACAAAAGCGAACCCCTCCTCATATACTAAGCCCGCAACTTTGCGGAAACGCTTTACATCGCCGATAGTACTACGTAGCATAGATACACGCATAACTTACTCCGTATCGCTTAGTGTACATTTTAATAACTCCCGATCAACAACTTTCATAAGTAGTCGCTTGTCGTGCACCGCTATGTCCCACGGCTGGCTACTATTAAGCTGAATGCCGGCTGGTGCTAGTTTTTTTTCAACTTGCCGTCTTGCTAAACTCATAATTCCTCCCATTTGTCATATTTTATACCAGTAACCTTATCCATTAACTATCTTCCAAGGCCCCAACCGCTTACGACTATAAAAATGCAGAAAAACCATAAAACTTAAAATAGCCGCAAAGAAACACCATACAGATATGAATACAGCCGCGTAAAACCAGTAGGCCACTATAGCAAGTATGAACGCCAAGCCTCCAAAAAGCCTAATAAACTTATGACTCGAGAAAAAGCCGCTGACGCATGTTGCCAGTAGATAGAAGGCTATTATAGGTAAGATGTACAAGTGCGGAGTATTATATTGGATACTCCTGCCTACAACTTGTGAAGTAATCGGTGACACTATCATGAAATAGAGCAGGTACAGGCTAACTACAGTACCTATGCCTAGAAATATCTTTAGTACTTTCTTGCGCCAAGGCACAGTTTCTATGAGTAAAATAGCGAACGGCACAAAGATCGGCCATAGAACGTGGGAGAATAACGAATAGACAAAAGTTGCCACAGCGTTAAGTGTTGCGGCATCATTCTGCAACGACCACCAAACTAACCCTTCCGTTAGTTGCTGAATACCAAACAGTAGTGGGATCATGGCTAGCGGTAGCTCGGCTTTTCGCCGAGTCATTTTTATCGTTGCTACCCCAGTAGCAGATAATGCCGTACCGGCAGCAACGCTGGCTATAAGTGAAAAACACATGGTTTATTTCACTCCATTTTGAGTAGGGTCATTTATCTTAATCATTTTTCTAATCCCATACTTTTATGATGTGGGCATGAGATGTCATGTCCACCTTTTTCTTCGCGGGTGAGTTTGCCGTCTGCAATAGTAATAACACGTCTGGCAACATCTTTCAGTCGGGCATCGTGGCTTACTATAATTACTGAGCGTTTCTCTGCGCAGGCGATACTACATAACAACTGCATGACCTCTAGGCCGGCCTTGGAGTCCAAGTTTGCGGTTGGTTCGTCGGCCAGAATGAGCTTCGGATTATTAGCTAAGGCTCTAGCGATTGCTACGCGTTGTTTTTCTCCGCCCGAGAGGTTTCGTGGCAAATTCTCTAACCTTTTGCCGAGGTGAAATTTCTCTAGAAGTTCTGCCGCCTTGGAGTTGGCTTGCTTCTTGGAAGCGCCAGCTGTTCTCAGAGGCAGCGCAACATTTTGTAATGCGTTTAATGCCGATAATAGATTGAATGACTGAAACATAAAACCGAAATACTTTAACCGTAAATCGGCAATATCAGAATTGTCCAAGTTAGATACTTCTTTGCCATCTATAAGTACTTGACCGCTCGTTGGTTTCATAAGCGTACCAATCATAGAAATTAAAGTAGTTTTACCAGACCCCGATGGCCCCATGACAAGTATGATGTCACCGGCCTCGACAGTCAGCGAGACATCATCCACGGCTTTAACATACGTGCGACCGCTGCCAAAAGCTTTGGTCAGATTTATTACTTTTATAACACTCATGCTTTGAATACCTCTGCCGGATCAATATTACTTAAATGCCGCATTGGTATATATGAAGCCACAATGGCCATAAGAATAGTCAACGCGAATATCCATCCCAAATCAATTAGTCTAATTTGAGTCAGAAACTGCGGTACGGCATTTGTAATCAGTGGATTGAGAGCGACAGCCAGGGCAACCCCTATGACATAGCCGATAAATACAGTAGTCAAGGCCTGTTCGAGCACTATCAAGTATAGTTGTCTATTCTTTAAACCAATAGCTTTGAGAATGCCGTATTCTTTAGACTTTTCTATTGTGGATGTAAAGATGGTCAAGCCAACAACAACGGTACCAATAAGTGCACCCAGTGCAACCAACGCGCCGAAGACCGGCGTCACAATATCTTTGACTACATCTATGTTCACTTGTACGAAGTGCTCTTTGGTGTGGGTAGAAGCTACTGGTATTTGCTTTTTTATAGCGGCCTGGACGGCCGATACCTCCGTGCCGGGTTTCAGCTGCAGTAACCAGTAATTTGTCGTATCGGGCAGGTTGAATAAAGCTGCTGTATCCTGTTTATTAACAAACGCAAACGAACTGCTGAGAAGATAGGTACCTTCGGAATAGCCGACCACCTTGAGCTGCTGGCCACCAAATGGAATAGAATCGCCAAGCTTAACCTTGTATGACTTGGCAACAATCCGATCAATTATGATCTCGCCCTTGTCAGGGACGCTTTTACCTTGGCTGACCTGATCCGGCTGACCGACGTTATTGGCGGCATCGTAAGAAATAACATAGAACGGTAAATCCTTACCATTGACATTGGTACTTAGGCCTTGCATCCCAAACGGCTTGGCGCTGGCTACGCCGACTATTGAAGTCAATTTCGAACCTATACTTAACGGTAGGTACGAAGGTTCCATAATGTTTCCGGTGTTAGCCTTTGATACCCATAGATCAGCTGGTACGGTTTCGAAGTACCGACCGAGCACATTGCCATAACCAACACTAAGAGCTTGTAAAAGTATCATTAACAAGACACTAAATACTATTCCTCCGATACTGATAGCCAACCGTGTTTTTTCCTGGAACAGGTTGCGGAGGGCTATATAGAGCATATCCTACCAGTCCTTGCAATTATTTGACATATGTTGGCTTTGAGCTTCATGTGAGTTTGTCTTTATTTTGATACTCAATTAATCTAGGGTCTTTCTCTTCTGCGCTAACGTCCTCGACTTGAATTGTTGAAAGGTTAAAGCCGTACTTTTTTTCTAGCAGTGTTTTGGCCTGACTCAAGATAAAACTGGAGTTCTTCAGATTGTCAGTAACCAAATGACCAGAAAATGTTTCAATACCTCCGCCAACTGTTCGAGCATGAAGATGGTGTGTATCGACTACTCCTTTGATTGCACTGAGCTCTTTTTCAATTACTATCATATCTTTACCAATAGGTGTGGCATCGAACAAAATACGTACCGCGTCCCTGATGATTCCGTAAGCCGCATAGATCAAGATAATTGCAAACACGAGTCCAGCCCACGTATCGGCTTGGTAAATCTGCCAAAACTGTATAAAAATAGCGGCAATAATGACGGCGATGCTTCCGAGGAACGCATTCATAACGTGCCAGAATGATCCACGGATGTTGAGATTGTCTTTTTGACCTTTGTACATAATAAATAATGACGCAATTTCGAGACCAATGCCGCCGATAGCCATGGCGAACATCGGTGTGGCGTTCATCTCTATAGGGTTTGATAGCCTGTCAATACCTCGGATAATAATAAACCCAGCCATAAAGAGTAGTAGTAGACCGTTTAGGAAAGCTGCGATAGTCTCGGCCCTGCGAAACCCAAAGGTTCGTTGGGCGTTTGGCTTGGCATGAGTTAGCCGGATTGCAATTAGCGAAACACTGATCGCTACTACTGTAGACAGCTCGTGCGCTGCATCAGCAAACAACGATAAGCTACCAGTCACCAATGCTACAGTAATTTCCGCAATAAAGTACATAAACAACAGAACCGCACTGATTTTCAAGCCTCTGACATTGGTTGATCCGTGATTCATTGTCGGCAGCTTACTTATGCTCGTCCTTGTCGTGACCCATCATTCCCATCATGCCAAGCATTATCAAGGGACAGATCAGCAGAAAGAATCCGAGGCCTCTGCTAATATTTAGGGCAGGTCCAAATAGCAGTACGATGACGCCTAGTACCGCCAGAATAATCATTATTGTTTTGTGTGCTTTCATGGTTTTCCCCTTTACTTAAAAACAGTTATGAGTGTTACTATCATGCAATTAGGGTTTCGACGATGGATCATGGGCTATACCCTTCATACTGTTACCATTTGTTTCTCGGAGCGCTTTAATAAAACAGCGTTGACTGCCACGAAAATGGACGATACCGACATCAATAGGGCTGCGAACTCTGGACGCAATGCAATTCCGTAGGCTGGATATAAAACACCGGCGGCAATCGGAATGGCAGCAATATTATAAACACTTGCCCAGCCGAGATTTTGCTTCATTTTCCGCACAGTCGCCTTGCTGAGTCGAATAGCTCGGAGGATGTCAGCCGGATCCGACTTCATTAGCACCACCTTCGCCGTTTCGATGGCAACGTCGGTACCAGCCCCAATAGCAATGCCAATATCAGCTTGAGCCAGCGCTGGGGCATCATTAACCCCGTCGCCGACCATAGCGGTAAATTTGCCTTCGTCTTGAAGTTTTTTGACGTAGTTTGCTTTGTCTTTTGGCAAAACCTCGGCAAACACTCGCTTGATATTAAGCTCATTGGCTATAACATCGGCTGTTTGCTTGTTGTCGCCGGTAATCATGACCACCTCCAGCCCTAGCTCTTGCATGGCTTCGATTGCCCTTTTAGCTGTTGGCTTAGTCGGGTCAGATGCTGCGAGTACCCCAGCCACTTTACCGTCTACCGCAACAATCATCATGGTCATTCCGGCATTTAGCAATTTGCTAATATCCTTCTGCAGTGGCCGAACGTCTATCCTCCTATCTTTCATCAGTTTTACAGTGCCGACTAGGATCTTTCTCCCTTCTACAGTCGCCTCAACACCGTGACCGGATATATTATTAAAACCTTTTAGATCGGTTGGGAGCTTGAGTTTACGGTGTTTAACTTCGTTTATGACAGCTTGCGCTAGTGGATGGCTTGACCCGCTCTCAGCTGCTGCTGCCAATCTGACAACATCATTTTCGTTAACATTTTTAGCCACAGCCATATCAGTTATTCGAGGTTTCCCTTCGGTTAATGTGCCAGTCTTGTCTAACACAACTGCTTGAATCTTTGATGTCTGCTCAAGTGTTGTAGCGTCTTTTATCAAAATATTATGCTTAGCCCCCAGACCAGTCCCAACTGCAACTACCGTAGGCGTTGCCAGGCCAAGGGCATCAGGGCAAGCGATTACAACCGCCGAGATTGCAAAGGTTAAGGCTACCAACCAAGGTTCGCCGGCAATAAGTAACCAAACTGCAAAGGTTAGAATCCCGGTACCAACCGCCAGAACTACTAAATAACTGGCAAATTTGTCAGCGATGCGCTGACCAGGGGCTTTGGAATTCTGAGCTGATTCGACCAGTTTGACAATTTGAGCTAGCGCTGTATCACTACCTACTTTGGTTGCCTTAAACTGTAAAGTCCCCGAACCGTTAATAGATCCACCTATAACACTGTCCCCAGGACTCTTGCTGACTGCTAAGGACTCACCGGTAACCAGCGATTCATCAATAGCCGATTCGCCGCGGGTGACTTCTCCATCCACGGGCACCTTATCTCCAGGCTTTATTACCACGATATCGCCAACGATTACTTCACTCGTCGGCATAAGTGACTCAACTCCATCTCTTAAAACCCGAGCCTGCGGCGGAACAAGATTAAACAACGCCGATAACGCATCGGTGGTACCTCTCCTAGACTTCATCTCCATCCAGTGGCCGAACAGTACAAAAGTAATTAACAAAGCTGCCGCTTCATAATACGAATCAGCGTTACCCTGCAAGGTCAGCAATATACTGGCGAAATAAGCGGCCGAGATACCGACAGCTATCAGAACCGCCATATTTAGTACTCTAGATTTCAGCGCCTTATAACTTGAATAGATAAATATCCACCCGGAATAGAAAAATAGCGGGGTAGTTAGCAAAAGCAATATCCACGGGGCAGGGATAGGCTCTGGTAAGCTCAATCCAAGAAAGTTTTTACCGAGTGGTGAATAGGCGATGATCGGTATCGACAGGGCAAGTGCAAAGAAAAATTTATTGCGAATATCCAATTCCATCATTTTGGCCATTTTCCGTCCAGCCAGACCGGTATGATCCATACCCATTGTCATACTCATACTCATTTTGAGTTTTTGCCACCAACTAAGCTGGCCAGGCTGCATCATCATATGTGTATGGTGGTCATGTCCTTGGTGATTGTCAGTTTTAGATTTCTGATTACTCATTGCGCGGCCTTTCCAGATTTAGACGCGTAGTACTCGGGCGCAGTATCGAACTGTGTTTTGCAGTGGAGTGAGCAAAAATAATATGCCTTTTGCTTATGGACTCTCTTTAGCGTTTTGCCTTTTATGGGTATTTCCATATGGCAGACAGGGTCGATGGTCTTTGTGGCGCTTTCTTGATTATGCATTTCGCTTTCTTCCATTATTCACTCCTTTACCCATGTAACTATATAATTTTGGCTTGTGACGGCGCAGTGATTCGTCGTGGTAAGTTGCTGTGATATAGATCACAGGTAGATTTTATATGAGTAAAAAAGATACAATAGAAGCATGGATCCCACAACTAAAGACAAGCTAGACAAGTTTTTTGTTAAATTTAAAAACAGAAAGTACCGCCAGGGGGAAGTACTGATTCGGGGCGATGAAAATCCACCAGGGGTTTTATACCTAGTCAGCGGTACTGTGCAGCAATACGATATTACCAAGCAAGGCAACGTTATTATCCTAAACATAATCAAGCCCCCAGCCATTTTCCCTATGTCCTGGGTGATGAATGACGTGCCAAATAGCTTTTCCTTTGAGGCCATGGAACCCGTCGAACTGTGGATGGCGCCGCAAAAAGAAACAATCGCTTTACTTCATTCGCAACCAGACATTTTGTTTGATCTACTTCGTCGTGCATACCGCGGTACAGACGATGTTTTGCAGCGCATGACTCACCTCATGGCCGCTAGTGCGTATAATCGTGTCATACTTGAACTGATTATTTCTTCCAAGCTGCTTGACCCCGAGTCAAATCGTGGAAAAATTAAACTATCACTAACGGCCAGTGACTTGGCCGAACGGACGGGGTTAACCCGTGAAACGATCAGCCGTGAACTACAGAAGCTAAAGGCGGAGGGGCTCGTCAGAGTTTCGCTCGGCACTGTTGTAATCCTCGATCTTGCGGCGCTGGAAGATGAACATGGCACTGGTATATAGTGTGGTTACATGTACTTAAACGATCACCACCCGGATCGTTCATTACATCCCTTACATGCCCGACATGTTTGGATCCATACCCTGTTTAGGGTCAGCACTCTGTGCCTTTCTCGCGGGAGCCAAGAAGCCTTCGTACTTGAGTAGCGTCATCATACCCGCGCCGGCGTGGTGCAATTCGTGGCAGTGGAACGCCCAGACTCCCTCGTTGCTGGCTGTGAACTCAATGTCGTAGGTTTCTCCGGGATTTAATGTGATTACATTGCGGGTCAGTTGGGCGGCTTCTGGCACCGGATTGCCGTCGGTGGCCGTAACCTTAAACTGCTGGCCGTGCAGGTGCATCGGATGTGTCGTGGAGGCACTGGCGTTAATTAACCTGACACGAACCTTATCTCCCTTTTTTACATCCATGTTCTTCGTGTCCGGAAAGGCCAGACCGTTCATGGTGAACAAATTGTAATTCATGTTCATGGCCATACCTTCCATATTCATGGCAGCCATAGCGCTATTGAAACTGCCTTCGCCTTTTTGCCAGTCATCCAGCACGACGGTGTATTCTTTATCCGGTTTCTGGTAACCTTTCGGCTCAACGATGAACGAACCGGACAGGCCCATATCGGACTGTTGGGCTTCGTCACCCATCTCTGAGCCATGGGTGTGGTAAAATCTCGTACCGGCCGGCGTGGCAGTAAATTCATAAGTAAAGCTCTCGCCGGGTTGAACTGCATCCTGCGTCACGCCTGGCACGCCGTCCATGGCATTTGGCAGATCAAGACCATGCCAGTGTATGGTCGTGCCTTTCGGCAGTTTGTTTTTAAAGGTAATCATAACCTTGTCACCCTCTGTCACCCGGATTTCCGGCCCCGGCACCTGGCCGTTGAAAGCCCAGGCGACGATGCTTTTGCCCTTCTGATACTCCCAGCGTACCGGTTCGGCCGTCAAGGTAAAATGTTTGGCACCGTTCATCATCATCGGTTGCAGAGGCTTTTGGTCGCTTGCCGTTTTGAGCGGCAACTGCTCGGCATTATCCACGCCAGCCATCGACTTCAAAGACATCTGCATTTCTTTAGTGGTCAGGCTCATGCTGGTACCGTTTATATTCATGAAGTAACGGCAGTGTACCCACATAGCGCCCCAGAAAAGCAGTACTAGAACTGCCAACCCGCCAACTATAAGCAAAATCAATCGCATCATAGAGGCGCGACCAGCTTTTAGAATACCCTTATCATTGTCTATCAGTATCACCACTATATTTTACCACATTAGTATCCGATAAAATGTTCGTGATAGATGCGCCCTTCCGGTACGTCCAGCAGAATAAGGATATTCCGCACATAATCGACCATAGCTGGCGGTCCGGCAATGTGCCAACGGCAATCCGGCTGCGCCTCTGCGCACTCCCAGATGTCCTGTTCATCAATGCTGCCCGTAATGGTTTTGAGCTCAAAGTGTTTGTTACTGACGGCAAGAGCTTCCAGCTCTTTAAGATATGCGACGCGATTCCGAGTTTTATTGGCGTACAGGAGTGTTATAGGCAAGCCTGGGCGCTGCTTGGCCGCTACCTGGACCATGCCCAGGTATGCCGTAATGCCGATTCCGCCAGCAATAATCACGAGTGGTTCGTCAGCCTCAGGCAGCGTGAAAAAGCCGTGCGGTCCTTCGATACTAACCATTGATTTCATGGGCAGATTCTCTAGCGTGCGCTTAAAACCGCTGCCCGTCATCCGAAAGGCAATAGACAATTTGGCTTGTTCCAGCGGCGAAGAGGCAATCGAAAACAGCCTTGAAGCGCCCTTAGCATCGCCGAATAATAACCTAGGCACCGCTACCTGTACGTACTGCCCGGCGCGGAAAGAAAACCCTTCCGGCCGCCTAAATGACACCTCTAGCGTGTCTAACGCTATTTCTTTCCGGTTGATGATTGGTGTTGTATATATACTCATTACGTTCTTAGCTCCATTTAAAAATTATGTATCTACAGCTATAAGCCCAGGTTATCTGTCGGTTGAAAAACGGTATCTTCTATCGGCTCGCTGACGCTTTTGACTGTTATATTAAGATTGCCTTGTTGTAGCGACACAACTTTGTCGCCTACACCATATTGCAAGGCCCACACCGCGGGACCACCGGTGATATTGGCGATTCCTACACTGCTCGGTTCAAGATTAGGTGTTTTATTCCATTTCAAGGCCTGGCCTGTAGTTTGCTGGCTCTTATATAACGCTTTTTCGGCAGAGACGTATATTTGATGTGAAACAAGTTGGCCATTGAACTCAGTGGTTTGCCGGAAGTCCGGTTGTCTATCCAGGTTCCTGGCCCATATATGAACGTTCTGCCCGTCTTGTTGCCTTATAATGAGGTAAAACGACTTAGCGTAGGCTTGTGGATTTGCCTGCGCAGCCGGGTTAGGAGTTTGCTTACCGTCAAGATTGTTGTTCATCATTAAAACTATCGTAGTGACCAACAGTATCGGAACAAGCAAAGACGCGCCCACGACAACTGGTATTACATTGCTAAGTCCACTCGTCCGGGTCCGCATAATATCAATTTCCCCCGCTGGCGCGTTTTTGCATCACCGTTTTCACGAAAGCAGCCGCCTGAACCATGGCGATAGAGATAATCATCACTAGGTAGAAATACCGCAGCGGGTTGGGTGGGTAGTTACCCGCGCGCAGCGGCGAAGGCGTGAAGTGGATGAATGCAAAGTAGAGGGTGTGCAACATTACCAAATAATATATCGCGTACGATAAGGTATGCATCCACTTCCAGGAAGAAATACCCAAGAAACTGACGGCTCTGTCGAATGAAGTAGCCGCCAGCGCCAGGCCCAACGTAACCGCCGTGATACCCATAAGATTAGCCAGTCCGAAGCCCGGCTCCGCTCGGAGATACATATCCGCTTCGGCAGAAAACTGATAGCCCAGCAGCCCAGCCACATCCCAGCGTGCCCAGCCGTTCCATATCAAATAGCCGTGTACAAGACTGATCAGTGCAAACCATACGCCGAATTCACGCCTCCAGGCAACCAGCCTGGTCAGCGGATGCCAGAGCCGTGCCGCCGGACCCAGTATAAGCGACAGCCACAGAAGCGTGATGGATGCCCCGCCGAAGGCTTTCCAGAGACGCATATCCGGACTCCAGGTTGCGTTCAGCTGCCATACAGCAAAGACCAGCAATAGCGCGATGGCTCCGGCTATTGTGTGGCGAAGAAGTGCTCTTTTTTTTGTTTTAACGCCTAGTAGCAACCCGTGTGTTTCCTTTGACTTAGATTAAACTTTACTCAACTGTAATTGTTCCGGTCTGACCATTTTCCTTGTGTCCGGGTACAGCGCAGTAAAAGGTAAACACTCCCTTTTTATCAGGCGTGAATGTCACGGGGGTCGTTTGACCACTGGAAGTTTCAACGTTTACGCCCAACTCGTCAATAGTAAAAGTATGCCGTCCCTGCGCGGTAACATGCACTGTGATCGGCTGGCCGACGTTTGTCTGGATTTCTTTTGGGGAAAAGTAGAACGAACTTGAATCCATCATCACCATCTTTCCGTTGCCGGCGGTTTGATCCATAGGGGCTTGGGTTGCCGGCGGTTTCGTCGCTGGGCCGCCTGAAACCAAAAAATATCCACCAATCAGTACAGCTAACCCCAAAATTACAGCCAATATCGTTTTCTTCATAAAATAATTATATTCACTTGTACTATAAATCGCAAGGATACTACTCAAGGTAGCTTGTCATTTTTCTAACCCTGGCACTGAGACGAATCAGATTTTACTCCCATGCTGTCCGTGTCCATTAAGATCAGTCCCTTATTGCGTAGCGCCTGAATAATATGTTGCAATCGTGAATTACTAATCTTCAGGCTTTAGCTGAGATTTACAAAATTATCTTCACCGTTTTCCTGAATGTGATGCAATACAAGACTACAGTCAGTCGGCAAGTCAATAACCAAAAAGCTGCCATTGTCGGCTTGATGTTGCTTACAAGCCTTGGTACCAGGTTTGTGGACGGAATCGTCGGTGTTGTCTCAATCAACGTGAAGTCGCAGACTACCCGGCGGACATTCTTTGGGGATCAGCCCGTAACCGGTCAAAGCGCTGGAACAGGTTTTATTATTAACACTGACGGGATTGTAATTACTAACCGTCACGCTGTACCTAAGGACACAACAAGTGTTAGCCTAGTACTATCTGATGGGATAGAGCTTGATAACGTTGAGGTTATCGGGGTTGATACGGCCGTCGCGGGCGGAAGGCATATGCCAAGTACGTCCTAAAGAATGGAACGAGAGATTCTGAAATATGTAAACGGCGAATTATTACTCAAAGATAAGGAAATCTACATATAACGAAAAACACCATCTAAAAAGTGTAACTAAGCCAGTTCGAATTCCACTGCCATATAAAATGGTAATGCCCGAAATAGGCTCATTTAATAACATTTCAAGCTAAATGAAAACGACCCTCTCCTTTGGTAGATACTTCAGAAGAGCGGGTCGGATCCTAAACTTATTCTTGGCGGAGGAGGAGGGATTCGAACCCTCGCACCAGGTTGCCCCGATCTAACGATTTAGCAAACCGTCCCCTTGAGCCACTTGGGTACCCCTCCACGTACACAAGATTATACCACATGCAATAGGGGTGGGGGAGTGTCCCCTGCCACTACCCTACTCTTCGATGTCTAGAGTACCGACATCTTGGTGGCGTCGAGTTATGAAATTCTGCAATTGATCGCTACTGCGAGCTTCGTTCCATGTGTCGAGTGCCAAAACCTCAGAGAGAGTTACTGGTTCGATACCGTCTGTTGTTTCCATTTGTTTATTAACCTTTTTGTTTTATTTATTTGGTTATGTCTATATTCGCACATATTCGCTAAAAAGTCAATATGGTTATGGTTGTATTTTTGACTACCGTAAGCGTTTTGTGTTAATATATGGGGTGAAAACTCTATAAAAAAGAAACATAATAAAAAAATGATCACTGTCTCGCCTATTTTCATCATTGCCTTCGCTGGTTTATTGCACGCCAGCTTTCAATTGGGTGTCGCGCTACTAACATTACTCAGTAGTCATTCACTAGGTTCACATCGGGCTTTCCATAAGCTGATGCGCCTCAACGTCGCCTATCTATTAGGGGCTAGCGCTGTGACAGTGCTTCTGTTCTCCGCTTTTGGTTACGTAGCATTGCTAGGTACGGGTCAATTCGCACAGCTTGAGTGGTTAGTGCTATCATTTCTCAATATGGTAATTGGGCTGAGTGTTATGCTATTTTACTATCGTCGATCAAAAGGTACTGGGTTGTGGATTCCAAATTCGATGGCAAAATACCTCACCAAACGAGTCAAGAAAACTGATAATGATGCCGAGTCATTTACATTAGGAGCTGGTTCAGTACTGGCAGAATTACCTTTTATCGTGGGACCTCTCAGTGTTGCAGTACTCTATAGCCTATCGCTTGATACTGCTGACATGCAGGCGCTAGCACTACTGACCTACTGTTTGATCGCGCTATCTCCCTTGTTTGCTATCGTTGCTCTAGTCGGTGCAGGTCACAAAATCAGTAATATCCAAAAATGGCGTGAGGAAAACAAACTATTCTTGCAGTACTGTGCTGGTAGCGGCTTGATTATCCTAGGTGCGTTTGTATTTATCGACAAGTTTTTAGGTGGTAGTATATGAGTTCGTATATCGTAAAGAATGGTGGTTTGCATCAGAGCGAGTTGTTTGACCCGTTGAAGTTACATGCTTCACTGATGGCGGCTTGCCTATCTGTTCGCTCACTAGAGGGCGAAGCACATATGATCGCACAGCGGATTGTTGAAAAAGTGATTGATTGGCTAGATAATAAAACTGAAGTGACAAGTGATGATGTGCGTCGAGTTGCAGCTGGTAATTTGCAAATGTATCAGCCCGAAGCAGCGTATATTTACGAAACATATAAGGATATTTTGTAAGGAAAAAAAATGGCAAAAAAGATTTTTGACTATGATCTACTAGTAATCGGCAGCGGCGCAGGTGGTTCGATTGCTGCCAGTATGATTGCTCGTCAGGGTAAACGAGTCGCCTTGATCGAAGCGAACGCCCTAGGTGGTGATTCAGCTAACTTTGGTGATGTACCGACTGGTGCAATGTTAAATGTTGCTAGGATATTTTCTGAGGCAAAGGGCGCCGGCAAGTTTGGCCTACGCACCAACACAATTGGCTATAACTACCCGACTATCAAGGCCTGGAAAGAAAAAGTTGTATCGCGTACCAGTTCTGGCGGTGGTAAGCGGTATTATCAATCACTAGGCGTAACGGTCATTCCTGGCTCGGCGCACTTTATCAGTCCGCACGAAGTCAGCGTGAATCGGCGTCATATCTCAGCCGAGCATATTTTGATCGCTAGTGGTGCCGAGTGGTCACTGCCAAAAATTAGTGGAATAGATAAAATAAAATACCTGACACCTGCCAGCGCACTCGAACTAATCCGCCCACCAAAGACTTTGTTTGTGATTGGCGGAGGTTCAATTGGCCTAGAATTTGCACGTTTGTTTAGTACGTTTGGCACAAAAGTTATTGTGGCCGACATTGCACCTCGCCTACTGCCTCGCGAAGATCAAGAGTCGGGTGAACTAGCAGCAAAAGTACTATCTGAAAAATACGGTATCAAAGTACTGACCGAAACTAGAGTTGTACGAGTGGCCAAAGAAGCAGTTGCAACACGAGTAACGTTCCTGCGTGGACGCGAAGAACATTCAGTCAAAGTCGAAGCGGTGCTGTTGGCGGCTGGTAGAGCACCTCGCGTAGATCTGGGACTAGAAAATGCTGGTGTCGAATATTCTCCTAACGGTATTGAGGTTAATAACCATTTGCAGACTAGTAGCAAGCATATTTTTGCTGCTGGTGATGTACTGGGCGGATTTGGTCTGACCCACGTAGCATTGATGGAAAGCCGAATTGTCGCACACAATATACTGAATAAAAATAAAGTTACGCCAAATTATCAGAGTATACCGCGAATTACCTATATTGAACCCGAAATTGCATCTGTCGGTATGAGTGAAGATGACCTAATAAAACGAGATCTCACCTATAGCAAAGCGATTGTACCAGTGGGAATAGTTGGACGTTCAGTGATAGCAGATACTCATGATGGGTTCGTCAAAATACTGGCTGACAAAAAAACTGGTCGCCTGTTAGGTGCGACTGTGGCTGCACCATCTGCAGGGGAAATGATCCATGAGCTGACTCTGGCAATTCAACATAATCTAACTGCGAGTGATGTCGCCAATACGATGCATGCATTTCCATCTTGGTCTGAAGCTATACGTATAGCCTGTGCAAAAATTTAGAAAAGAAAAATACCCCACTAGCGCGTAGCTAGTGGGGCTGTGACTGATGGAGAGGGCTCAACGCCCCATTTTTCCGTCATCCACTGTACTTCGGGGATTAGCCCAGTGGCATATCCAAAGTCGATACTCGCCTGAAGCTCGTCGTTGAAACAGTCAGGAAATCTCACTTTGTTATATCTAAGAATCCTCACGGCGTCCTCGATTAGTTGATCTGGGACATATCCGTAACCATCTGCCTCTTCAGCCGCACGGCGAATGGCGAATTGAGATTCCCCAAAGCACATAGCTAGCCCAGCAATAAGGATGTTGCCGAGCCGCAATTTCCCTTCCGGATGATCTGCTGGCAACTCTTTTCTTGCGCTAAGAAGCTCGAGAGCAAAAACGAAATTTTCATCTCGCTTTAGCCCAAACTCCTTGGCAGCAGTAGGAAATCCGTGCTGCATGCACGCCCCTTTTCCTCAGTACTGATCATGAACGTCACGACCACCGTCTTTTTTGCAAAGAATAATAATATATTACAATAAAAATATTGTAAATGCAAAATACCCGTTGCAAGTAACTGAGATAGCTGCTACAATAGGCTAACAACAAACGCCGCGGGGTGGAGCAGTCTGGTCAGCTCGTGTGGCTCATAACCACAAGGTCGTAGGTTCAAATCCTACCCCCGCTACCAAGTTAAACAAACGAGTCCTTTGAAGGCTCTTTTTAATGTCTGCCAATCTGTAAAGTATACTTATCTCAGAGGTCCCGAAATGCCTAGTTTGCACATCGTACATAACCCCTGTAGGGAAGATGGTATTTTGAAACTTTTACTTCATTTCAAAATCAGCATCTGACCACTGCCTATTCACGTTTTCCATAAAGGTTAGGGCATATTCTATCTCATTTTCTCGTAGAGACTGGATTTCCTCATGATCTTTAAGTTTTGATTCCGCTTCCACCTTGCAAACTTCTAGCGCATTCACTGAATCGTTATTTTCATCTCTAAATCACTCATAGTGAATACCTCAATCGCGTCTACGCACCTTTTAGCGATATCGTTTAACTGGCTAATACCTTAATCCGTTATTTGACTTATTAACATATATCTTTTTAAAATGTTCTTGTGCAGCTTCAGTAAAAGTTGGATGACAAGAATGCTACACATGATGAAATTCGGCTCAATCAAACGAAATCGACATGATGCAGTCTTGGCAATCATATTGGGCTGTAGAAGCACTCCTACAAGCCATGACACTATGAGATATTAGAACAGAGTTGATTATTACTACAGAGTAATTAAGCACTGGTCTCAATAGGACACCACTGAGCATGTGTTTGCAAAGTGAGTTAAAGGTAGAATTATGAAACGAATGCTTTACTCAATTACGTCTCTCCTGATTATTGTACTTAGGAACCTGTTTGCGGTAGGTGCACATTCATCAGCTATGTCCATATCATCGTCACATTCGATGTCAGGTATGAAGTATGCCAAAACCCATGTTAGCTGTATTTCGCTATGTGCTTCTGCTATAATACATATAGATTGAGCGATTTAGAGATCATCAATAACGAAGAGGATGATGACATTAGTACGCCTTTCTACACAGCTTTCCAACAACGGTTAATCGGTTTAGTTTCGCAGCATACTGCCTTAGCACTTGAGGTGGTGAAGCTTGAACCACCTCAAGGCTTACCTGCATATATACAGTTCGCTGTATTTAGAACTTGAGATCGGTTACTTATGAAATATTATCAAAACAATCTTTGGAGTTAGTAATGAATAAAAAATCTATTAGTATTATTGTTGTCTCGCTACTCATTGTGCTTAGCGTAGTAGCATATGCAATCTATAAAAATGGTGAGAGCAGCTCTTCGGAGACTCGAACGGCACAGACAGTGCAAGCAGATACTTCTTCCGACACATACAAGAAATACGCAGCTATGATAGGTGAGACATATGACCGTAACTTTCTCGCAAACATGATTGCCCATCATCAAGGGGCTGTAGACATGGCGAAAGCTGCTCAAACTAATGCTAAACACTATGAGCTAAAAACAATGGCAGATAACATCATAGTGGCTCAGGAAAAAGAAATAGCTGACATGCTCGCATGGCAGAAAGTTTGGGGCTATCCGTCTACTAGTGCAGAAGATATGCAAGACCACTCAGCTATGGGTATGATAGATAGTATGTCCGGAATGATGGCTGAACTAGAAGGTAAAACGGGTGATGACTTTGATAAAGCTTTCCTTGAGCAGATGATATTACACCATCAAGGAGCAATTGACATGGCCGCACCCGGAAAAGACAACGCGTCACGACAAGAAGTTAAAGACCTTTCATCGGCTATTGTCAACGATCAAATGAAAGAGATAGCTCAGATGAGGTCATGGCAGAAAGAGTGGGGCTATACAACTAACTAGTTGGATTTAATTTATCGTGATGTCACGTAAACCGTTTATCATAGTAGGCTTAGTATTTTTTATAGCTATCGTAGTTGTAATAGCCTGGATTTGGTTTCAACCACTTGATCCAGGCTCTGAAGGCACCACTAGAGCACCAGTACAAGATAGCTTTTTAGTGCGTTATGACGGTACAAGCTTCCAGCCTCAGGAGATAACCGTGCGTATAGGTACTACGGTTCTTTTCTTGAATGAAAGTAGTCAGCAGCGTCCAATGTATGTAGCTAGTGATGATCATCCGACTCATGAAAGATATCCAGGCTTTGATACTGCTGTAGTGAATCAAAAACTTCCAGCTTTAAGCGAGAGTTTTAGTTACGTTTTTGATCGAGCAGGAACATGGGGATATCACGACCATAACTTTCCCTCCGCTCGAGGAATAATAATTGTTAAATAGGAGTAAAAATGTCAAAATCAGTAATAGCGATACTTGTAATTGCAGTCTTGTCTCTCGTAGGGATTAAACTGCTGATACCAGAAAAAGAGGTTGTAAGAATCGGTCAACAACATAAGATCCAGGATGGAGGCAAGCAGCACTTGGCTTCTATATATGAAAAGCATACCCCTTATGGTACTGAGCTACCCACATCTGGACCTCACTTTTCTCAACCTGCAACATGGGGCGTGAGTGATATAGAAATACCAGATGAACAGTGGATACATAACCTTGAACACGGAGGCGTAGTGGTAACATATAAGCCTGATCTACCTGCAAAAGATATTGATGAGTTACGCATCATAGTATCTAATTTGACAATGCGCGATGAACAGACATCTAAAAAAGGTTTTAAAGTTGTTCTGACTCCACGGGCGTCTAATAAATCAGCTATACAACTTAGTTCATGGGGTTACAACTTAAGCCTAGATGCGGTTGATAAAACAAAAATCCAGCAGTTTTATCGTGATAGGCCAAATACAGCTCCGGAGGCTAATGCAGCAGGTTAAATAAAGGGTGTGGAGTGAAAATCTATAGCTTGGTAGCAATTAGTTTATTGATAACCAGCTTTGGTGGAGGATGGATGGCCTCAACAGTATTTGAAAATCGAATAGTTACTTCTTAACCCGCGTCGTAGACTTCTGCAACACCAGGGAGATTTTTAGATAAAAGTAATAGTCAGGGGTGGTTCCAGCGAACCAGTTCAGCACGGGTTAGGTTCCAATTCGATTCTACGTGCTCTACTATGTAAAATAAATTACCGTTTGGTAATCTATTTTACATTTATAGTAATTTAATTTATTCCGAGGGAGATTGAGAGGAGGAGCCAAGCGATAATCCAACCTAGCTATTTTTACCGCTAAAGAAAAAGTTGAGCCAATCCTGAAAATTATTATTTGAGATTACATCAGCAGGTTTACTTGCATCTGTTGTCATAGCGTCACTGACGGTATTTGCTGGCAGAATAATCATACGTTCACCTGGTGCTGCTTTGCCAAATTGCTGACGAGCCTGCAACTCTAGATACTCATTGCTAGCAAAGTAGATGTTTTCTAGCTGTAGCGTATCTGACTCGAGTCGACTAGCCTCGACCTGTGAGCGCAAGATATCAACCTGGCGCTGTAATACGTAGTTACTCTGCAATGCACCCATGGTGCTCCAGATAAAGCCAATCGCTAGTAAAATTGCAGCTAATAGGACAATGTTGTCCAAAGTGTAATAATGTTTAATTAGTTGACGAGCGGTGTGTATGTTCACGATACATCTATTGTACAATGAAAGTATAAGCATAAGGGAGATCTATCATGAGTGAGACATATGATTTTACAGGATTGAAGGCATTATTCATCAACACTACGTTGAAAAAATCACCAGAAGTCAGCAATACCGAAGGTCTGGCAGATATCAGCCAAAAGATCATGAGCAAAAACGGTGTGCAAGTTGAGACTATTCGGTCAATTGATCACGACATCGCGAGTGGCGTGTACCCCGACATGCGCGAACACGGTTGGGAGACTGATGAATGGCCTGAAATCACAAAGAAAGTGATGGAGGCGGATATTTTGATCATTGCGGGGCCAATTTGGTTGGGCGACAATAGTAGTGAAACAAAAAAAGTTATCGAACGGCTCTATTCCCTATCTAGTAACTTAAACGAAGCTGGGCAATATGCATTTTATGGCAAGGTTGGTGGATGTTTGATTACTGGTAACGAAGATGGCGTCAAGCATTGTGCCCAGAATATCCTATATAGCTTGCAACACATCGGCTACACTATTCCCCCACAATCTGACGCGGGTTGGTTAGGCGCGATTGGACCTGGCCCGTCATATTTAGACAAAGGCTCCGGTGGACCGGAAAATGATTTCACAAATCGTAATACAACATTCATGACCTGGAACCTGATGCATATGGCAAAACTACTAAAAGACAACGGTGGTATTCCAGCCTACGGCAACCAACGCAAAGAGTGGGACGCTGGCGCTAGATTTGATTTCGAAAATCCCGAGTATAGATAGGGGGTTAGATATACTTCTCAATAATGTTTCGCAAAGCATCTTGACCTTGCTCTGGACTCATGTTGGTAGTTTCGATTATGTCTACATCGCCAAATTCTAATGTGTCAGCGCCAGAATCACCCAATCGCACACTCCTTTCGGACTCGGACATGTCGGGTGAGCGATCACCGAGTCTAGATGTCCGCTTTTCGGGTTGCGCCATACAGACAACAACCTTAGCAGATTCTAGCACCTTTGCTACGCTTGGGTTTATGTCGCGCAGAAAGGCGTTGTTGCCAGAGTATATGCGTAGCCTATTATCACCAGGCTCAACAGGAACAAAGCCATATTGCTCTAACCTGCCGTTTTCTAACTCGCGTGTCCAGGCTGGATCAATTTCACCAGCTTGTAGCTTTTGTTCAAAGTCTTCCTTGGTGATGTGTATATTTTCAACCAAATCATCTCCTTGCCGCTCGGGGCGTGTAATGTAGCGTCGTGGTACAACAACCTTGTTTGCATATTCTGATATACGAAGCCCATTAACTAAGGTGGTTTTACCTGAACCGGACGAGCCTACGATGATGATTGAATGTATACTTTTCATAATAATTTGCGTTTATCCAATTTTGTAAACCAAGCTCCTAGCTGTTTGCAAAATTGAAAGGAGAAATAATGGAGACCTCAGTGCAAATTTTGCTATTTAGTCGCAAAATTTCACAGAGGTTGGAATGAATTTCGACGTGGTGGGGGTGGTTGGATTTGAACCAACGGCCAATCAGTTATGAGCCGACTGCTCTAACCACTGAGCTACACCCCCGCAATGCTCGGTACCAAAATATTATAACAGATACAGAGGCTATTCCCAGCGGAAAACTTTGAAGGCAATAGCGTAGACTATTACTCCCCACGCGGCGATAATACCGATTTCGGGACCTAGCTCTAATAGTGTCTTGCCCTCGGTAATAATCATCCTGAATGAGTCAACAATTGGCGTCAGTGGTAAAAAGGCTGATGCTGTTTGTAGCCATTCTGGCATGAGAAACCTCGGGAAAAACGTGCCTGATAAAAACATCATAGGAAATGTTATCAGGTTTGCCAGCGGTGCAGCTTGGTTTTCGTTCTTTGCCCAACCGCCAATTGCTAGACCGATACCGAAAATCACAGTTGTACCCAGTAGTATGATTGCCAGTAGACTGAGATAATCACCCTGCATATTGAGGTTAAAGAATACCAGTGCAACTGCGAACATGAGAGCTACAGAAATAATACCTATAAACACTTGCGACAGGACGTTTGCGACAAAATATTCCCAGACCTTTAGGGTTGTCGTGTGATATCTGCGCAAGATACCTTGCTGTTTCATACGTGGAAATACTGTTGTAGGGCCGAATATACCGAGGCTCAGGATAGAAAATCCTAGTAGTCCCGAGAAAATATAATCGAATGAGCTCAGTCCTGGCTCTTTGGTTGAAATTGCTTTGACCGTGAATGGTTCGGCGGGAGTTCCTGTCACCTTTTGGTTGATTTGCTTGAACACACCTGCTAGTACCGAGGTTAATGCTTGACCAGCTTGTTCGGAGTTTTGGTCGTAAATGATCTGGGCTTGGCCGCTGGGGTATTGTTGACCTGATTGGACTTCACCGAAATTACTAGGTAGTTTTATGATCGCGTCGATCTCGCCCCGCTTCATTTTCTCTTTGGCATCTGCTGTATTTTTGATATCGCTACTGACTTTGATCAGGTCGTCCTTTTTCATTTCTTTGACAAAATTGGTCGTAAATTCATTGTCGGCATTACTAATCAAAGCTACGTTAAATGATATCTCGTTGCTGTTACCGAATATACCACCAAATACAAAGAGGAATATTAATGGAAATATAAAAATAAAAAACAAGGCAACTTTGTCACGGAATGAACGCAAAATGTCGATTCTAGCGAAGGTATAGATTGTATAAAGTGATTTCATCAGTCTCGCAGCGCCTTTCCGGTTAGATCGATGAATACGTCCTCTAGATTGGCTTGCTCGACGTGTTGCTGCTTTTTAAAGCCGCGTTTTAATAGCTGCTTGACGAGGTTCTTTGGGGTATCTAGCGTAATGATCTTGCCGTTATCCATCACTGCTATCCGATCACATAGTAACTCGGCTTCGTCCATATAGTGCGTGGTCATAACAACTGTCACACCGCTCTTTTGGATTTGTTGTACGAGATCCCACAAATTACGCCTAGCTTGAGGGTCTAAACCGGTTGTAGGCTCGTCTAGAAAGAAAACTTTTGGTTTGTGAACCAGTGCAGCTGCAATAGAAAATCGTTGACGCTGGCCACCCGATAGCTCCTCGACATAGCTTTTGGCTTTGTCTTCTAGTTGTACATCACGCAGCGACTGCATAGCATCAACTTTCTCGCCATAGGCTGATGCAAATAGCTCTAATAGCTCGGTCAGACGCGTTTTGTCCTGAAAACTAGGGCTCTGTGGTTGTACGCCGATAATGTACTTTACTTTTTCCGAGTTTTTCGCAACATCATGGCCGTCGACTGTGACTGTACCGCCATCGATATCTCTGATGGTTTCTATCATTTCTAGCGTCGTTGTCTTGCCAGCGCCATTTGGACCTAGAATGCCGAAGATTTCGCCTTTTTTAACCTCAAAGCTGATGTCGTTGACAGCATATTTATCCCCATAGCGTTTTTTGAGATTAGTTACCTTTATCATCGAACTCATTACAGATTATTGTATCATTTTTACTATTTACCTGACTAGAATTGACAAATTATAGTAAAAAGTTTAATATAGTTTTAACTAGATAACTTTCGCTGGGCACGATGGTGTGTTTAGCGCAACTTTTAAGGAGTAGTAATGTTGCTTGGTTTGAATACGTTCGAATGGATCGTGATCATTCTGTTGATTGTGATCCTGATCGCGATCATCATTGTGATCTCAGGTCTCTCATCTCAGAGGCTCATCGTGCGCAGTGAGATTGATGATGACGGCACGGTAACTAGAAACAGTCTGGAGCGATTGGCTGCCGATATAAAAGAGGCAATCAAGGCAAATAGCAATGCAGACATCTACATCAAGCTGGAACAGAGCTCAGAAGTACTCGCTGCAATTGCGACTCACATGAAGCTTGGCCTGCCTACTGACGAGATCAAGATTCTCGACCTCGACGACGGAATAAAGCAAAAGCTGATCGAGGCCGGACAGGTCGGAGAGAAAATCGCCTCTCTCGTGTGGTGGCTCGACATGAGAGGTCCTGGAGGTATTCGGGAGATTCCGGGCATTGGCGAGAAAGAACTCAAGAAAATCGAGAAGGCACTCACCGATTACAGGGAGAATCACGTCTTCGCCAGCGCCTAGGTCAACCGCCCTCTCTCGACAGTTCATTCTGTCGAGAGAGGGCAAAGACCGACTCCTTAAAAGAACCCCGCCCCACAGCGGGGCTATTTTTTGCACCAAAAAACCCCGACCGGGGTCGGGGCGTTTTTAGCACCTTTTTGTTTGTACCTAGTCTAACGTAAAACGTTGACTAAGGGCAAGTGTAGGGCGTTGTTATTTTTTCTTTAGCGTCAAAAAGCCGTTACGTGGGTTTTCTTGAACTTGGCGGTCGTTTGGTAGATCGCATGGTTCACCCTTTTCGTTCTTTGGTTTTTTAGCAAAAAAGTAAATTGTGTAGTTTTTGCCACCTCGCAGTTGTACGCTTTTGTTGTGCAAGTAATAAGTTACACCTTTTGAATTTGTGTGGCTGTAGTTTGCCATAGTCTCTCCTCCTTATAAAAATTATCGCTACGAGATTTAGATTAAACCCCCTAGCCACAGATGTCAACACCTTAGAGGATTTTTGCCCGCCTTTTGATGATAAATTTGAGGCTATAGAGCAATATTAACCTCAGTAAAATGAAAAATGTAAGCGCAAGCGCTAACAGAGTCATAAAACCTGCTAAATCTGGTGAAATGAGGGGTGATGCAAAGTTATAATGGTAATTTTCTAGGCGTGGTACATTTGCACTTTGTTGGTTAGCAGGCAGCTGTGAAACCACATCGGCAACACAAGTCACGTAGTCGTTGCGAAATGATGTAGAACCACCCTGAAAGCGAGCACGACAGTCCAGAGAAGCCTTTTGGTATAGATCACTATTGGGGTTGCGTGCATCTGCTGCAGAGGCAACAGCCTCGTTGTAGTCCTTTTGATATATGTTCGACAGTAATATCCCCTTGTCCATATCACTATTCATATGTGATGAGACGTAGTTTTGGAGCTCTACAAGTGTCTGTTTCGCCCCAGCTTTATCTAGTTTCTTGTCTGCTGCTAATACTGCGTCACGACGCTCTATCATGCCGATATTGTTGAGCCGCAGGAAAGTTGCTGCAATAAAACCAATCAAAATTAGGAGCAATATTAACTGCCAGGTTTTTGCTTTTTTGAGCCATCTCAATAGATTTCTAGCTGAAAAGCGATCTTTTTTTGGCTCCCACCTCTTGTACATAATTACTTATTATTATACACGATGAATAAAGCGCGTCAGTATACCGCGACGATAGACAGCTGTGGCGTGAAGTCCAATGATGAGCATAACTGGGGCTATTAAAAAGTATATATTTCTTAATGCCTCTTGGTCACTCATGAAGCTTAGTAAAATAGCGAGCACCAGCACACATAGTGTATCGCCAACAACAAGCATGGTAGTCATAATTGTTATATATACGATTCTATAACCAGGCAAGCCATCGGCTGTGTCGAATATGCCACGTAGCGCAGGCAACATATACCCTGTTGTGACTACTTCGTTTGCAACGTTTATACCACCGGCCTGAAGCGGTGATGATACAAAAGGCCTAAATAAATACACCAACGAATCGCCTATGACACTGAATTTTAAGAGTGTTTTACCGCTGTGATTATCGACAAGCTTACCATACACATATGAAATAGCTACCGAGGCAAATAGAGCAACCGAGCTCAGTATACCTAGCTGCAGATAACTAGCATTTGTAATAGTTCCAAAAACTACCACAATAACAAATAAGTTCCACAGTATTCCAGATGCATTAATATCAACACCTGCAGCAATCTGTGCGATCATCGGCTTCCATGCAACTTTGATATTAAAATGATGAAGAGTAAGTCTCTGATGTACTTTTGTAGGCTCGTTTGTAAAAAAGAGTGGTGTAGCTGATATTAACATCAGTAGCGCAGCGGCAACCATCATGATTGCCGGACCAAAAAAAAGTGCTATTACACCTCCAAATATTGGACCAAATGCAGTCATGACTCGTTCGATTATTTGCATTATACCTAATTCCTTGCCTGAATGATCAACATGCTTTACTTTGGAAAAATCGACCAAATAACATGCGTCATATAGTGAACGTGAGAATCCTCCAGTTGGTATAAGGAGAATAAGAGCATATATACCAAAGTAAGGAACAAGCGCTACCGAGATAGCTGCAAACACAAAAAGAATATTGCTGATCAAAGTCCCGTGCTTTGGGCCATAGCGGGCTACGGTCATAGCTACAAGGGGCGCCATTAGGACTCTACAGCCAAAATATATAACATAGTACCAAGCCAACCATTGAAGGCTATACCCAAGTTGATATAGATATACGATTCCAAAACCGCCAAACATCTGCATAGCCATGACGCGCAACATACGGCTCGAATAGAGCTCGGCCATTTCCGAGATACTGACCGTACGCCAAAAGTGCGTCCGCCTGATAAAAAGATGTAAAAAATGTTGAATCATGTTTGTTTTGGCCGTTTAGTTCAGTTTATCAGTTAAAATGGTTTTATGCACATATACTTTTCTGGTATCGGTGGCGTTGGATTAGGTCCGCTTGCTGAAATTGCACTAGATGCTGGCTACGCGGTATCTGGGTCTGATGCAGATGATTCGCCAATGTTCCGCCAGTTGAGAAATCGAGGCGCTGAAGTCCACCTAGGACAAGAAGTTGCAACTATCAACCAGCTACATGCTAACCAACCTATCGATTGGCTCGTCTACACTGCTGCCCTGCCCGCTAGTCACCCCGAGTTAGAGTTTGCTCGCAGCAATGATATCAAAACTAGCAAGCGAGATGAACTACTGGCGCACATTATTAGCGAAAAAAACCTCAAGCTAGTTGCTGTCAGTGGCACCCATGGCAAAACAACTACTACCGCGATGATCGTCTGGCTATTTCACCAATTAGGTTTACCTGTGAGTTATTCGATCGGTTCGTCGATAAATTTTGGTCCTAGCGGCGTTTTTGACTCGAAAAGCAACTATTTCATCTATGAGTGTGATGAGTTCGATCGAAACTTTCTCAACTTTCATCCGTTCATTAGTCTGGTTGTTTCGCAAAGTTATGATCATAATGACACGTACCCAACCCAGGCCGACTACGATCAGGCATTTGAACAATTCCGCTCGCAGAGTGACACCACTATCTCTTGGAAAGAGGTAGACGCTACTGGTATTACACTGGTCGGTGAACACAACCGTAGTAATGGTGCGCTGGCTGTCGCTGCTATGCAAAAGATAATAGATGAACCACGAGAGAAATTAGCTGAACTGCTAAATAGCTTTCCGGGAACTGGCAGACGGTTCGAGAAGCTTGCTGACAATTTATACAGTGATTATGCTCATCATCCCGAAGAAATTGCCGCAACCTTGCAGCTGTCTCATGAGCTTTCCGATAACGTGGTGGTTGCGTATCAACCGCATCAAAACATCCGACAACATCAAATAGAATATGGTGATTGCTTTGAGTTGGCACAAAAAATATATTGGCTACCCACCTATCTCAGTCGTGAAGATCCGAATCTGGATATCTTGTCGCCTGAACAATTAACTAGTGATCTGCCGTCAGAAAAAGTTGTTGTTAGTAACCTGGATGACACATTGCATCAAGCTATAGTGCAAGATCTAAGTGATGGAAAGTTAGTTATCATGATGGGCGCAG
>CAMTWU010000002.1:0-115070 GCA_947085525.1 uncultured Candidatus Saccharibacteria bacterium
GGACGCCTAGTCCTAAAAGCTCGTCGTTTGAAACAACGCGCCAAACTCAGCGTCTAACGCTATACTATAGATATGTTATCTCACCGAAATCGTTTCCACGGTCATGGCAGTTTGCGTTATTTGTATCGTAATGGCACAAAAGCGCGAACCAAAGACTTTGGACTGTACTATATAGAAAACACAAATCGTGTACATTCACGATTTGCCATTGTGGTGAGCAAAAAAGTGCACAAATCGGCAGTAAAAAGAAACAGAATTCGTCGACGTATCTATGAAATTGTTCGCCTAGAGCTCAACGCCATAAAAGAGCCATACGATTTTATCATCACTGTCTTTACGCCAGACCTTATTGACATAGAACCCACAGAGCTCAAAAAGCGCGTGCTAGAACTGCTAGCAAAAGAAAAGCTAATCAGTTAGAATGGTATAAAAGACAGGGAGACTTTTACTAGATGGATATTTTTAACGTTTTGATCGTGCAGCCAATTTTTAACGCTTTACTACTGATATATGCGGTAGTTGGTGATTTTGGTCTCAGTATTATAATTTTTACAATCTTTGTACGCTTGGCATTGTGGCCACTGATCAAAAAACAATTGCATCAAACCAAACTGATGCGAAAAGTACAGCCCGAGCTCAAAAAAATCAAAGCTCGCACTAAAGGCAATAAACAACTAGAAGCCAAAATGATGATGGAAATGTACAAAGAACGTGGCATTAAGCCGTTTAGTTCTATTGGTGTTTTGTTACTACAGCTTCCTATTTTCATAGGTATTTACCAGGTGATAATCATTATCACTCAACGTAAAGACCAAATAGAATCCCATCTATATAATTTCACCAAAGACCTACCAAATGTAAGTGAAACCATAACTCAACCCGACAAGTTCAACGAAAGTTTACTAGGGTTTATAAACCTGACAGAGACAGCAATAGGTGGCGGCAGCATACACATACCACTGATTATCTTGGCTCTAATTGCAGCCGCTTTCCAATATATCCAAACAAAACAAATCATGCCCAACAGCGTCTCACAAAAGAAACTACGCGATATCCTCAAAGAGGCTTCTGCTGGTAAAGAAGCTGACCAATCAGACATCAGTGCGGCGATGAGTTCAAAAATGGCCACTTTTATGCCGATACTATTACTGGCGTTCGCACTATTTCTACCAGGTGCGGTTGTGTTGTACTATGCAGCTTCTAGTATCGTTGCGGTTATCCAACAATATCTAGTACTCCGGGGTGACGAAGAAGAAATGGAAATACTAGCAGACCAAAAACCTAATAAAAAACCTCGCATAGCAAAAGAAGCAACAATTGTTTCTAAAAAATCTAACAAGAAATCAAAGAAACATAGAAAGAAGAGGTAGATAATGGATAGAGACGAGTCAATCAACTACGCCAAAAAATATCTAGAAGACACACTATCTTTTTTTGGAGTTAATATTGATGTCAAAGCTCTAGCAGACGAGGATGTTATCGAACTCAAAGTCCCCAGTACACACCTGAATGGTTTTTTAATCGGGCATAATGGCGACACACTTCGTAGTTTGCAGTTTTTAGTATCAACTACGCTTCGCAATCATGATGCCCAGCTGCATCGGATAAATATTGATATCGCTGATTACAAAGCTCAGCGGGCAGATCGTCTAGTAAGCAAAATCAAAGGCATACTCAACCAGGTTCAAAAAACCGCAGAGGCACACAGCTTGGAGCCAATGAATGCTGCTGATAGACGGGTAGTTCACCAAGCTGTAGCCGAATACCCCGATCTACAAACACACTCCGAAGGTGAAGGTCGTGAGAGACATATTGTAATAACTAAACAATAAATAATGGCTACAAAAAAACCTACACGACCAAAACTCACGCTACTGGCTCGAATATTTGGTAGTAATTGGTTTTTTGTTTTTATTATTGTTCTTTTTCTCGTCCAAACAGTCTGGATTGCACTGAGCGCAATCTACCCAATGTTATTTGATGAAGAATACCACCTAGGAATCATAGATATTTATTCTAGACAGATTTCACCATTTATTCTAGCCCAGCCACCAGAAGCCGCCTTTCACGGAGATATCACCAGGTACGGCTCGTATCTGTTTCACTATATTATGAGTGTTCCGTATTCTTTTGTGACTAATTTTACTAATGATTTACAAACCACAGTCATTGCAATGCGTTTGATTTGTATCGGGTTTGTTGTCGCGGGATTGTTTGTGTTTCGCGCGTTCTTGTTGCGGGCAGGGCTAACAAAGAGCCTAACCCACCTAGCAATTGGGTTTTTCACACTAATTCCACTAGTACCGTTTGCCTACAGCCAAATCAACTATGATTCACTGGCATTTTTGATGATTGCAACTATTTTTTATCTCACTGTGCGTACGATTGAAAAGACAAAAAAACAAATCTTGTGGCTTATTTTACTGCTAGCAATATCTAGCCTCGCGTGTCTGGTAAAGTTCACAATTTTACCAATTGCTTTTGCCTGTGTATTGTTTGCGGCGATTATTTTGTGGCGACAGCACCACAAAAAAACTTTTAGTATTTTGCGAGAACAAGCCGTGCATTTACCTAAAATAACCTTGGTTATTAGCATATTGTTCTTGATACTAAGTATTGGACTTTTCGCCGAGCGCTACGGCACCAATCTAGTAAAATATCGTGCCATCGAACCCAAGTGCGACCGAGTTCATACAAAAGAGGAGTGTATACAATACACCGTATGGCGTCGAGATACCATCTGGAAGCAAAAAAACTACGACACTGATATAAAGAGAAACAACCCACTGGTTTATACTGGAACATATTGGGCTCCTCATATTTTTGGTGATTTTACTGTGACTGCAGCATTTGTATATGATCAGGAGCAGCCTTTAGAGATTCGGTATTTGCCAAAAACCATGCAAGCCTCAGCTGGTACACCGATTTTACGCTACGGTAGCTGGGTTGTCTTGGCGCTCTCAGTTATCATCTTGGCTGTTACGTGGAAAAACCTACCAAACCGTAAATTACGTTACCTCATAGGCCTTGTGGTAGTTATTTATTCCATTAGTCTATGGACACGTAACTATAGTGATTATCTGCATATAGGTACTGGTACGGCCGCACAAGGTAGATATTACCTCCCGTTACTTATACCAATATTCGCAGTTGTGGGTCTGGCCTTCCGTCGCATACTGACACGTATGCGCTATCAGGCGGTGTTCTTGGTTATGTGCCTACTCTTACTATCCCAAGGTGGGGGAGTCGCAACCTACATACTGTACAGCAATGTCAAATGGTACTGGCCCGACAATAGGCAGACTATTGTATCTATAAACAAAACGACAAATAAGTTTTTGAGACTATTTACTATCCCCTAAGGGTCTGCTCGTATATGTCGTGAGTTTGCTGAGCTGTTTTTGTCCATGAATATTTTTTGATTTGTGTGAAGCCTTTTTGTACTAGCTCTGTGCGTAGAGTCTCATCATTTAAAACCTCAGCAATTTTCTGCGCCATATCATTTACATTATTTGGATCAAAATAATGTGCAGCATCACCATATATTTCTGGTAGACATGTTGCATTCGAGCTAATTACCGGCGCGCCTTGTGTCATAGCCTCGAGTCCTGGCAAACCAAAACCTTCCATGAGGCTTGGGAATACGTACACTTCGGTGTGTGTGTAGAGCCAAGCTAGTTGATCATCAGGAACAAAACCTGCAAAGTACACATTTTTGTAATTATTTTTTTCAACCCAAGCTTTATTTTTCTTTGCCATGTCATTCATGCCACCAACCAATATCAACCCCAGCTCGGGCCGGGTTTTTAGTAGCAACTGATGTGCCTGTAATAGACGTTTAATATTCTTGTAATCACTTTGCTGTCCAACATACATGATGAACTTTTCGTACGGCAGATCTATTTTTTTAGGTGTTTCATTATGGGTATCTGCGGCTAGGTGTGTTGTGATAACTTTTTTTGGATTAATACTATATCGCTCTAGATATTCTTTGCGAGAGGCTTCGCTAGGTGAGATTATTAACCGTGATTTGTGTGCTAAATACCAAAAAACAAATCTGCCTATTGTTTGTTTAAAGTGATACACAAACCAGTTTTTATCAGAGTTATAGGTTTTTAGCAAAATCAAATCGTGCATCGTAGTAACACTGGGTCGAAGATAAAATATGGGTTGTTGAGGCATACAAAAGTGTACCAAATCTGCATTTAATTTGTACAAAAATCTTGCAAAACCAATCTGTTCACCCATAGAAAACTGTTTATAATCAGCAACTTTGACCGTAAAATTCTTAGCCGTTGGCTTCCAATAATCAACATCTTTTTTAAGAACCAAAACAACATACTCGTTCTCGTTATCTATATTTTGCAGATTAGTTAAAATCCTCTCGATATACCTGCCGGTTGAGCTGCTAATTATTCGTGCATCAATTACAATTTTCGCCATACGTAGTTCTATAATATAATAGATACACACTATTTGACTAAAGGAGTTTTTAAATGCCAAATGAAATACTTGATAACCCGGGTTCTGTAAGAGATTTTGCTCTAGAGAGAGGTGTTAGCCCCACAGAAGTTCTACCTGAATATACAGAAGTTGCAGGAGCGTACAGAGGGCAATGCATAGGTGAGGGTAGTACTAGAATCGCACTTTCAGAGCAATCAGAAGACTCAAAAACAGAGGAGGAAAAATAAAAGATGTCAAAACGAGCATTAATTACAGGGATTACCGGACAAGATGGCGGACACTTAGCAGAATTACTGCACGAAAAAGGCTATGAGGTTTTTGGGATCATCCGTGGGCAACACAACCCTCGCCGCGAAATTACAGAGAAAGAATTTCCATACGTAACTTTGATCGAGGCAGACCTAATGGATCAATCATCGCTAGTACGTGCCATTCAACAGGCTCAACCAGACGAAGTCTACAATCTAGCGGCTATTAGCCATGTTGGCTATTCGTTTAAAAACCCAGAGCTAACAGCCGACGTCACAGGAAAGGGTGTTCTGAACATGCTCGAGGCGATCCGCCTAGCTGGATATGAAAAGAAAGCTAAATTTTATCAAGCGTCTACATCAGAAATGTTCGGCGGACTAGACTATAACCGACCAGAAAAGGGCTACACTGAAGAATCTACATTCCACCCGCGTAGCCCATACGGTGTAGCAAAACTATATGGCTACTGGATCACAAAAAACTACCGTGAAAGCTACGACATGTTTGCTGTCTCAGGTATCTTATTTAATCACGAAGGAGATCGTCGTGGAGTCGAGTTCGTAACACGCAAAATCACCAATGCGGTTGCTCGTATAAAGCTAGGCAAGCAAGATCACATCGAGCTTGGTGACCTATGGCCAAAGCGCGATTGGGGCTATGCAGGGGACTATGTAGAGGGCATGTGGCTAATGTTGCAACAAGAAAAGCCAAAAGATTACGTGCTCGCTACGGGTGAAACGCACTCTATTGAGGAATTCTTGACACTAGCGTTCAAAGAAATCGGTATCGACGACTGGAAGCCATATGTAAAACAAAACCCGGCCTTCATGCGCCCTGCTGAGGTTGATTTACTACTTGGCGACCCTAGCTTGGCCGAGCAAGAACTAGGCTGGAAGAGAAAAGTTGATTTCCCTGGACTGGTCAAACTGATGGTCGAACACGACCTCAAGATAGAGTCTGAGAGCTAGGACGCCAGCGCGTCTGCAATAGTTCGATCTAGATCTGTCTCTGGCTTCCAGCCCGTATCACGCGCTAGTTTATCGGCACTACCATAGATATCCATTGGGTCATTTGGTCGTATTTTAGATTCGTCGATCTTTAAAGTTACGCTCTCTTTGCTCATTTGCTCTTGGATTTTTTGCAGAATCTCTTCGCCAGAATGACTTTTGCCAGAACACACGTTGTATGTGTCGCTACCCAGGCTTTCGGCAGATGCCAGTAGCCTGTACGCACGTGCTACGTCTCGTACATCAGTATAATCACGCCTAGTCTTTAAATTGCCGACCTCAATAACGCCAGAATCATCAGCAATTTTTAGCTTTTCTATCAAATCTGGCACCAAAAAGCCAGGCAGCTGGCCAGGTCCAATGTGGTTAAAAGGCCGTACGGCAATACAGCTAAGTCCGCGCCCACGGTAGTAGGCTAGTTGCTTCTCGTTTAACACTTTACTGACGGCGTATGGTGAATTCAGCGCTACTTCAGACTCTTCCGTCAGTGGCATAGTTTGGTCGGGACTGTATATGGCGCCGCTAATAACAGATATAATTCGTGGCTTTTTGTCTTGTCTCAGGTAGTGCTCGCACATATTTGTAACTATAGCGCTGTTAATATTTATATAGTCCTGGGGATGGTCAAACGAAGGTCCGACAGCAGCTAGACCGGCTAGATTTATTACAGCGTCAACAGGCTGTTGCGTTTCTGGCCAGTTATCTGCAATATCTTGATGTATGTATTGCTCTAGTAGTCCGCTGATCTCGGAATCCGCGCCCTCTTCGCGCCCAATACCTATAACATCAATCTCATTATCGGCTAACTCACGCGCCAGATGTTTGCCGACAAAGCCGTTTATGCCGGTTACGATCACTCTTTTTTTGCTCATATGCTTAGTATTATATCACCGTTTGTAGATTGATTTATCTGGGGCAAAAAACTATAATGGTTGCTAGTAATGAATATTTTCAATCTTCTGCGGGAGCGCTATCGTTATTCGCTAATATTATTAAATCGTTTGGTGATTGTTGACTTTAAGCTTCGCTACCAAGGCTCGGTACTTGGTTACCTATGGTCATTGCTAAAGCCGCTAATGTTGTTTGCAATACTGTACGTAGTATTTATACATTTTCTAAAGTTCGGAGCCGATGAACCACACTTTGCTGTTTCACTCCTACTAGGCGTTGTTTTGTGGAACTATTTTGTCGAAGTTACCATGGGTGGCGTTACCGCAATTATGAGCCAGGGTGATTTGTTCAGGAAACTTTCATTTCCGCGATACGTAGTAGTGGTGGCGGGTTCTTTTTCGGCCCTAATTAACCTGTCTCTAAACCTACTGGTAGTAGTATTCTTTATGTATCTGAACGGAGTTGACTTCAAATGGACGGCGCTATTAGCTATATTCCCAATTATAGAACTATTTATGTTCTCGCTATCCATAGCGTTCTTGCTGAGCGCTCTATATGTGAAATTCAGAGATATTAACTACATTTGGGAAGTAGTTCTGCAGGCTGGATTCTATGCAACACCAATCATATATCCAATTTCAATGGTCATCGCAGTATCACCACTAGCAGCAAAAATATTACTACTGAACCCAATTGCACAGATCATCCAAGACGCTAGGGCGCTACTAATAGACCCAAATACTATAACTGTTAATGATATATTCGATAACCCGTATGCAAGGCTTATTCCGGTTACGATAGTAATTGTGATGGTGATTATTTCTAGCTATTACTTCAAAAAACGTTCACCATACTTTGCGGAGGAGGTGTAGATATGTCTGACGATATCGCAATCAAAGTTGATGGTGTTTCCAAGAACTTCAGACTTCCACATCAAAAGGCCGATTCAATCAAAAGTCTATTTACTGGTTTTTACAAAAAAAATACAAAAAAGTACACCGAAACCCAGCATGCACTAAAAGATATTAATTTCGAGATCAAAGAAGGTGAGTTCTTCGGTATTGTTGGCCGTAACGGTAGCGGTAAAAGCACTTTGTTAAAGATACTGGCTGGAATATACCAACCCACCAAAGGCGGGGTAACTGTAAAGGGCAAGCTGGTGCCATTCATAGAGCTTGGAGTTGGGTTTGATCCAGAGCTTACAGGTCGCGAAAATGTGTATCTAAACGGTGCTCTGCTGGGCTTTGACAAAAAGAGAGTAGATTCTATGTACGACGATATAGTGTCTTTTGCAGAATTAGAGAAATTCATGGATCAAAAGCTCAAAAACTATTCTAGCGGTATGCAGGTGCGTCTGGCATTCTCTATGGCAACTAGGTCAGATGCAGATATATTGTTGATCGACGAAGTCCTAGCAGTAGGTGATGCTGATTTTCAACGCAAATGTTTCGAATATTTCAAATCCCTAAAGCGAAACAAAAAAACTGTAGTATTTGTCAGCCATGATATGGAGGCGGTCAGGGAGTATTGTGACAGATGTGTATTTATAGACAAGTCAGAGATAATCGATATGGGCGATCCAGACGCAATAGCAGAAAAATACACTCAACTATTCAATAACGTCACGCAACAAGCCGATGGGAAAGCAGGTGAGCGATGGGGTGATAAAGCCGCACGCTTTAGCTCAGTTAAAATTAAAAAATCCGAAAAGTGCATCACTATAACCGGTGATATCAAGTTTAACAAAACCTTAGAAAGTCCAATTATCGGAGTGTTGATCAAAAACTCTACGGGCAATACGGTTTGTGGCACAAACAGCAAGATACTTCGACAAAAAACGGGTGAAATTAAGTCTGGCTCGACCATAAAGACCGAGTGGACGATTCCAAATCTTTTCTCGAATGGCAACTATGAGATTGACGTTGCGGTTACGTACTCAGACGGCATAACCCAAGCCGACTGGTGGCACAACGCAGCCAGGTTCCAGGTATATGACAATAAACAAAGTACACCGCACATTGTTAGCCCTGAAATAGAAATGAAACTAAACTAAACTAAATCTTATGCGCTACGACTGCATAATCTCTTGGTCCGTATATTGAACCCATAATATCTTGCACAATTTTATCTTGATGTTGAATTTTTTCTTTTACAGGGTGGACTCTCATGATCTCAGCCCTAAACCCCACGCTTTCAAGAGTAAATGCTAGCAAATCCGGAGGTATTGGTTTTATGTGTGAAGGATCCATATGAAAATTACATGAACCAACTATCACGTTTTCCGGGTTTGGTGTTTCAAACAGAACAAACCCGCCAGGGCTAATTGTCCTGTAGCATTCTTCAAACATTTCAACTAGCGACTCAAACGGTATATGTTCAACCAGATGGAAGCCTGTGACTGCGGCTATAGAGTTTTGCTTTCTGGTAGTCAAGTAGCTAATAGCATCGTTTTCGTACGCATCATAGCCGAGTGCTTTTGCTCTATCAACCATGCTCTTGTTCATATCTACGCCGATAGCTTTTAGTTTATTGTCTTTGGCAAAGCTAAGGAATTCACCTCTACCACACCCTAGGTCAATAATGTCTTTTTTCTTTAGTTCTGGCGTTAATTTTTTAAACACTGGCAAGTACTCAGAGACACGTTTTTTTATGTCCTCCTCGGATCCTCTAAACTTATCTTCGAATTGCTTGTAAAAATGGTCCAGGTTATGGTTATCTGCTACCGTATTGTTTACTACGGCGTTAGCAGAAGCTGTAGCAGCTGGCTTACCTTGTTTGAGCACCTCTTTTATAGCCAGTAGGCGGTCATCTACAGAATGAAGTGACCTCTTTTGATCATCTACAGTCTTTAGGGCTTCGTCTAGATCTTCTTTTAACGCTGCTTTTTCATTTCGCAAATTGACCACATCACTGCGTAGTTGATTGACCGTATGTGCTTGCCTAGGCAGCAAAGCTATTTGCTTTACAACTATCAGGGGGTACTTTATTTTTTCAATTAATGTGCTCATCGCCTTTTCTTTCCTTTGTTAAAAACATAATACCATGTTAATCAGCCGTAATGACATCCAGCAGCCTCTTAGAAGTTTTTTGCCAGGTAAAAGTAGCTGACCTTTTCTTGCCCAGTTCAATATATTTATCACGTACTTCTTTGTTCTCTAGCTCTATAATCTTTTTTGCCACTTCTGTATAATCGCCCGTAGCAACTAAATGGGCAGTTTCTTCGGCAACTTCTCGAATAGAGGAATTATCGTATGATATGACAGGGCAGCCGGCCTGTTGTGCTTCTATGACAGGAAGCCCAAAGCCTTCGTACATCGTACAAAATATAAATGCATACGCATCTTTGTATAAACCTAATTTTTCACTATCTGATACAAAGCCCACAAGGTGAATATCAGACTTATATGGGCTAACTTCAATAGCATTTCTCAAAACTACATTAGGAATATTTTTTACTTCCTTAAATTCATTACCAGCTAAAACTAAAGCTAAATTTTCACCGCGAGCTCGTGCGATATTAAAAGAATATACAACCTCTTCGACTCTTTTTCTACTATCAGTACCGCCTACGTATAGTAGGTACGGCAAATCTATTTTCTTAGCTATCTTATCACTGGGCCTGTTGGTCGAGGCGACAGGAGCAAGATGAATAGTCTCAATTTTATCTTCTTTTATGTCGAGTAAATCGATAAAAGACTTCTTTGTTGCATCAGATATACTAATAATCTTATTAACTTTGTTGTAGACAGAGTAGCTTCTGTGGTACTTTCTATTGTAATAAAAGGCTCTAATAAAAGATTTTATCTTAGACTTTTTACCGATAGCCTGGTTGTAGGCTAGTGCCGGGCTAGGCAAGTATTCATTCCTCATAACAAGCGGTATCAAATCATATCCGTAGCAAAAAGTTTTAGTTTTTCGCCACCCAGGCACCCCGAGTGCGGGATCAAATTGCAAGAAAACATCAGGCTTTTCATTACTCAACTCCTTGAAAGTGTGGTGGGAGAGCCTATATGCATCAATCATATCCGAAGGCTTCCTAACGACAGTCTTCAACTTAGGCGTTTTAACTGTTTTGTATTTTTTTATATTTAGTTTTATGCCAAGTTCCTTTATGGGGTTATTATTATCAAAGATATAAAAAATGTACTTATTTTCATCATCATTAATATTCTCTAGTAAACTACGAGCTACCATTCCTATGCCGCGATGCTCATGACCAATCTGTAGCGCCCTGAGGTCAAAGCAAATAGTTTTTCCCATTAGGCTAGCTCCTCTATGATATCTAATAGCTTTTTGGATTCATTTTGCCAAGAGAACTTATCTGCCTGTTCAAATCCTTTACGAATCATTTCTTTTTGTAGCTTCCTGTCGTCCAAGACTTTTTTTATGGTTTTGGTAAGATCATCTACTGATTTTGCGCTTACCGTCTCTGCCGCATCTCCAACTGCTTCTGGCAGGGAAGAGTTGTTGCTTGTAATTACAGGGACGCCGCACGCCATAGCTTCTACTGGAGGTATGCCAAACCCTTCGTAATTACTTGGGTAGACAAATAGAGAAGCGCCGCTGTACAGTGCGGCTCGATCTTCATCATCCACGTATCCTAATGGCTGCTGTATGTGGTTACCCTCAATACGTAAGCGTTCTATGATATCGAAGATCTCATTGTCTAGCCAGCCTCGTGCACCAATCAGCAAAAGTGTGTATTTTTTCCTAGTATCATCATCTAGTTTTTCATATGCCAACAATAAGTTTTTTAGGTTTTTTCGTGGTTCGATATTACCTACAAACAGTATATAATTGCCGTATACGCCATATCGAGCTTTTACTTTTTCAAATTCATCTTTTGGCCACCTGAAAATGCTAGACTGGTCTATTCCTGGGTAGATTATTGGTATTTTATCTTTTGAAATGCTGTAAAAGTCTGATATTTCTGTTTGACTATTTTTAGAAATGGTTATTATCTTTTCAGATCGACCAACAGACTTTCTTACCTGATCACTTAGAAATTTTTGATTATTCGGCTCAACATATTCTTTGTGGTATTCAAACGACAGATCATAGATGATCGAGACTGATTTTGAAAAGAGCAGCGGCCATGACGTATAGTTGGGAAAAATATATAGGTATTTCCCAAAAAATAGATCATAGAAGGGTTGTTTATTCCTAATCTTCAGTCCATTTGATATACGAAGAGGGAAGGGGCTGCGACGGATCTTAAAGTTCTTGAAGCCATATGATCGCAGGATATCTATTCTCCTGAAGTACACTCCTAGTGTAACCTCGACATCGGGCCTTGTGCTTATCTGATCATCGAGGGCACGAAGCAGCTCAAGCGTATAGTGCCCTATGCCGCTAAAGTGTGTTGCAACCAGAACTTCGGCGTCGATAAATATTTTTTTTCTTTTCACTGCAAGCTATTATAACAGATAAGATCGTTATTTTAGACGAGCAGTTCGTAAGATTTTTTGTGTACAACATAGTGTATATTAGAGCTATATATGAATGTGAGGCATACGATAAAAAGTAACAACCGGCTGATTAGGTATGGAGGGGTTATTTTATTTGCGGTGCTTTTATCGTGGGTGTGTGTTTTCTTTTACATTCACAAAGAATATAACAAAAACATAAGCTATCTAGGTGGCGATGAGCCGCATTATATTATGATGACAGATAGCCTAGTAAAAGACGGCGAGTTTAATCTTCGTAATGATTATTACGAGAAAAGGTCAAAGGAATATTACCCAGTCCCGCTGTATCCGCATGTATCTCCTGTTTTCAGCAAAAATAGCCCAGAATGGTACTCAATCCACACTACTGGCCTGCCAATTATCTTATCTGTACCATACAAACTGTTTGGGCTGAAGGGTGCTCGAGTTTGGATAATGTTTTTGCAGCTTGCTTCGGCAGTGATGTTATATTTTTTGATAAAAAGATACACGAAATCTACCGCTCGAGCGGCTATAGGCCTGGGCATTTTGCTGCTATGCCCACTTTTTTGGCAAAATTTTGGTAGCTTTTTCCCTGATCTGTTGATAGTAAGTATGTGGGGGGCGGCTTTGCTGCTTTTCGGTAGAAAAGACGTTGCGAGCAACCTTGCATTAATGAGCCTTCTACTGCTAGCGACCCTCACCCATAGCAAGGGTATGATTTTAATAGGCCCGCTTGTGTTGATGCACGTTCTGTGGCTGATCAAACAACAAGGAGTTGCAGTCTGGTTTAAGCAGCAACGGCTCGCAAACTCATTAATTGTTTTAAGTGCTCTGCTTTATGTATATTATCTACGAACGCGTTACGGTGTCTGGACTCCTACGGGAGTATATGGGGGTAATGGCCAGCTGTTTAGTGCAAATCCCCTGATTAATACTGTCGCCCTAGCCACAGATCGTAGCAAAGGCCTCTTGGTTCATTTTCCGCTAATTGTCGCATTGCTACCATACATCTTCATGGGGGCAGTAGGGGCGGCGAATTTTATAAAAAATGTGTATCAGAAAAGTGTAAAACCTACGGTGGACAGCTATTTTATAGCAGGCGTTATCTCTGGAGTTCTTCTATATCTGATAACTGTTCTAGGGTTCAATGACTGGAGTGGGGCAACTGGGCCAAACGGCAGATCAATGATTCCAATGATATTTTTAGCTATATTTTTAGCAGCAAAGTATATAAATCTAAAAAATTGGGTAGAAATAGCTATAGGAAGTATACTTGTTTGTCTTAGCGCTTGGTTAACCTGGTTGTCAATTAATGATTTTGTATATTATATGTCGGTTGGTGTTAATTCCTTTTGGGTCGACAGGTTCTCGCCGCTAGAAAGGTTACCAATCTTTCCCCTCGTCGCAGACCATGCTTCTCGGGCAGAGCTGTATAGAGGTGTGAAGATTACGGCACTACTACTACTATTCGGTGCATTTTTATTTGTACTATATAAATACAAAATTATTTTTAAAAAGTGGAATAAATAGCAGTCAGCCTAAGGCTTTTGTAGTTTATTTTTTGCTACAGTTATAAACCTTGATAGGCCGTAGGGCTTCACGCTCAGCGTGATAGTTTCGTCTTTGTTGGTCACTGTAAAGCGCTGCATCACCTCAGCTGTTCGTGCCGTAGGAAAAGCCGGTTCGCCGTTTACTAGCCAATAATTTGAAGGGTTCATATTCAGCTCGATAGGCTCTTCATTAGTTCGCTTCAGTACTATTTTATTTGGAGACCACGAGACTACATTAGCGTTCTTTGACATAACAAATGAGCAGCCCTGTACAACCCCGCAGCGCGCAGTCGGAGCGTAGTAGGTGTCAACAAGTGGTTCGTAGCCTCTAGATTGGCCTAGATTATTAGCGGTAGCTTCGTAGGAGTAAATTTCACCCCTTCTGTCATAGCTTGCTCGTGTTTTATATTTTTCAAAATTATATGGTAAATTATATCTATCAAAGTCCTCGAATTGCTGAAAAGATGAGTTTTGGTCTCTGAAAGCAACTGGTCTGTAGAAGAACTGATCATTGCCAAAGCCTACGGCGTAGACCTCTGCGGCGCCTAGTATGACCAGTATCGTTAGAATCCTCTTATGACGATCGTTCTTTAGGGCGCTAATCATTAAGCCTATAAATATCAAACCAGCCAAGACAGCCCATATTAGCCAGCGAGACGATACTCGCATGCCAGAGTATGCAGGTAGATGTTGCAGCAGCGCATATGGACTATAGGGTGAAAAATTACCAAGTGAGAGTACTACAAAGAACACAAATATTAACAAAAAAGCCAGCGGTGTTTTTTGAGCAGAAAGCCGCTCAAACCCAAATCCGCTTCCTTTGACAGGCCTAGATATGTAAAGCACGCAAACTGCAGACAAAACAATAATAAGCGAGAACAGTATATAGCCTATAAAAACACTATGCTCGTTCCAGGTATAGTTTATTTTTGTGCCAGGTTTAATTATTAGCTCATAGAACGATGAAAAATTACCATTGTCAGGTATGATGAAGCTCTTTAATGCCACCAGTAAGCCGTCGGGAGAGTCCTTAAAAAGGCGTGGAAAATCAAGGACAAACTGCAATGTATAAATTATTCTATGCAAAGCTAAAACAATAAATACAATGCCCGCTCCTAGATAGAGTAAAATATACTTCTTTATATCACTTCTATTTTTAAATAGTATGTATATGGCCGTGCCCAGTAATATGAATAGTCCATGAAAAACTGCATAGTGAAATGCCGATAATATAAATAGGCCTGATGCTATGCCCAGGTATAGCCAGTAATATCTTTTTGATATGTTTACAAGTAAATATATGAGAGCCGGTACTACTAAAAACATTGAAAAACTATAGTGGGACACTAGGTGAGCTACAAAAAATCCGTTCGTTACCCAAACTGCCGAGAGGGGGAGTGACAGTGCAATATTAATCTTGAAATTGTTTTTTAACAGGTAGAACATGCCCCAAAAACCAATTAAGCTGTAGATAATAACACTCAACTTCAGCCCCATTGGTGCTCCAAACACTAGGACTAACAAGGTTTGTATAGAAAATACACCCACCTGCGGGTTTGCATATAGTGGAACGCCGCCGCCGATCCATGCATTTATCCAGGGAAATTGATGATAATCTAAGATACTAATACGAACGGCTTCGTATGCCTGTGTGAAATAGTCAAAATCCCCAGAAAGTAGTTGGTTTGTAGTAAGGAGCAGGGGCCATTGCCAAATAATAATAAGCAAGCTGAAAATAGACAGAAAAGTATATCTCTTTTTGTCGTAGAGGTGATTAAGCGCCTTGTCTAAGCCTTTTAGGTTTCTGTTAGATTTGATCATTTATAACATTATAGCTTAAAAGTTACTATCAGTATGATGTGCTTCTACGGCCTTGGCCCAGATCTATAATGGGCGATTGAGGGATTCCCAATGGCTGCTCCAGCTCAAGTTGGTGAACCAGTAGTGTTGTAGGTCACTAGCTGTGCCTTTGGTGAACATATCTAGCCTTCCGGGACCCCACGAGCTAACAGACGGGTTAGAGCTAAGCCCGAAGCCAAACCTATGCCACGGCTGGAATCCACCCGCAACATTTGAGTCATACCATCTCTGCCACATGTAACCGTCGCTACCCTGTACGAACACGTCTAATCTTCCTTCAGACCAGCTGGCAGAGGCCGGGTTGCTCGCTATGTTGCCGCCGAGTGATTCGCTGCCCCACCCTTGAGGCTTTTGGAACCAGTAGTGTAGTAGCTCTCCGCTTGCTCCTCTAGCAAACAAATCTAATCTTTCCGACTTCCATGAGCTAACTGACGGAGCAGAGGTAATATTGCTTCCAACTCGCGCCCAGGCGTTCCAGCCTCCATGATTCACGTCGTACCATTTTTGCCATAGACCGCCATCACTACCTCGCGCAAATATATCAATGCGTCCGTTGGCCCAACTCACTGCCGCTGGTGATGATATCAGGTAGACACTTGGGGTAGGTTGTCCGAGTGATTCCCAGTTTTGCCAAGCTCCACTACCGAACCAATAGTGCATCAAATCTCCTCCAGCGCCTTTAGTGAACACATCCAAACGTCCCGGTCCCATAGTAGATACAGTCGGGGCAGAATGTATGCTTGAACCGTTAAACTTAACCCAAGGTTGCCATCCGCCTGCAACATTCACGTCATACCACTTCTGCCACAATCCACCATCGCTACCGCGCGCAAAAACATCTAACCGACCAGAACCCCAGCTTACGCTTCCTGGGCTGTCTGTTAGGGTGACTGGAGCAGCGCGTGGATCACCGAACCAGTCATTGAACATTCTCCAAAAATTTCTATTACCATATGCGCCACACCCATCACCACTGCCGTAAAGATTAGCCAGGGCAGAGGCGTTTGGTTGGTATGGAGTGTAATTATACAGTCCGGCAGTAGCCTGATTAGTTACATAAACATTAGTGCCACCGCAACCTGCGTTTGGATTATATTGTATGTAATTAGTCTGGTAGGCTTTGTATCTGTAGCTACCTGGGTTTGTTGCGTAGCGCCTGAACTGGCTAGCCGCGTTCATTACTTGGTTGTAAAATCCATAATATTCCGCGTCACAAGGCGCAGTGTCCGGGCAGCCATAACCAGTAGCTGAGCGGTATTGTATTAGCCAAGGCCAGTCATCTGTTATTAGGCCCTGTTCTTTCTCGAGCAAGACAAGTAGAACTTTCGGACTAACATTGTATGTATCTGCGGCATGTTTGATAATTTGAGCAGAACCCCAGCCTCCGGAAACAGCCCCACCATTGGCGTTATTTTGATGAGTATTAGGGTTTTCTACGTAGTCTCTAACGCAAGTAAATGGAGCAGGGTTTCCGCGAGAGGCTCCATAGGCTGCTCTAGTAGTTCCAGCATATGGCTGTGTGCCGTTGGTGTCGCAGTTCGGCATCTTATTATTCAAAAAATTCTGTATATCGGCAATTGACATTGATGACGAGTCAAAGAACACACCATCGGACGCTATAGTGCCCGCATTCCAGTCAGCACCAGTAATTGCGTTAGCAGGTGGTGAAAATAGGAATACAGCAAAAAGTCCTGACAGCAAGCCAACGCTAACCACCAACTTGTTAGTTAATCGTGACATCTTTTGTAGCCTCCGCCTTATTTCCGCCGCTATAATATGTAACTTTCAATTTCCAGCTACCGAGGTAATCGAAACTATTCTCTGAGCCGCTGTAGCTACATACGCCACCGTTCACGGTTATGCTCGAGCTTACAACAGGTTTACCTCCGTCACCAGGGTTATACTGAAATATACATGTGCCGCTTCCGCTTGTTTTAGCGCTTGCATTTACTATGCCACCCGACTGAGAGGTAGATGTGATACTAACCGAAATAGATGAGCTGGTAGGTACTTGATCGGATGTTGTTGTGGTTGAATTGCCTGGTAACCCAGTTGAGTCGTCAGAGTCTTTATCCTTTATGGAGTCTCGCTTAGCGCTTCCGTTTGTCTTTGAATTACCCTGCTCTTTCTCAAGAGTTTCTTGCTGTTTTTTTGCTTCCTGGTCAGATTTATATACATAATATCCACCGGCTCCTAAAACAGCCAACACAATAACAGCAGCAATAATAATATTACGACGCTTGTGTGATGATTTTCTAGATGAAAGTGCTTTCATTCCGCTGTACCCTTCGAGCTATTTTATCTTTTTGTTTTTTCGGCCAATTCTAATATATAATGTAGCATACTACAGGTGATTTTTCAAGAGACCAAAACGTATTTTAAAGGAGATAATATACACATGATAGTACTAATTGTAGCTGGCGGTTCCGGAACGAGGCTTTGGCCATTGTCGGTACCTGAATATCCCAAACATTTATTAACAGTCGTAGGTGACCGTTCATTACTGCAAAACACATTTGAGCGAGTAAAAAAGATCACAAGCGTCGACAAGATATATATCTCTACGGAAGCCAGCCATTCGGACCACGTGGCAGATCAGCTACCAGAACTAGATAAAGAGCGAATAATCATAGAGCCTGCTAGGCGCGGTACCATGCCCTGCATAACAAACGCTCTACAAATAATCGCAAACGTACACGGCGAAGACGAGCCAATTGCTAGCATATGGGCAGATCAACACATACGTGACGCCGATGGTTTTGTAGACACATTTCGTTACGCCGCCAAAATGTCTGAAAAGTACCAGAGGATTAGTCTAGTTGGTATCGAACCCGACAGCCCAAGCGTAAAGTTTGGTTATATCAAAAAAGGTCGCCAAGTCGAAGATGAATCATTCTTGCACAACGTCGAAGCTTTCAAGGAAAAACCTGACTACAAAACCGCCCAAGAATATCTAGCAAACGGAGAATATCTGTGGAATGCTGGCTATTTTGTTGCGCCGTACAAGGTTTTCAAAAATAGCATCAAAGAACACTCTGATAGTCATTGGACAGAGCAATTAGAGCGATTAGCAAAAGTCGGATCCGCAGAACAAGCTAACGAGATTTATTTGGACTACAAAGACGAAGCCATAGACACGGCATTGATAGAAAACGTACCGGACTTGATGGTGGTTCCAGGCTCATTTGACTGGATGGATGTAGGCTCATTTGATGATATGCACAAAGTCAGCCCGAAAGATGAAGACAAAAACAGCTCGGTGGGAGATAACAATATTTTGATTGATAGCTATAGCGTGTATGTTCGTAGCGAAGATGATAGGCCGGTTGCAGTAGTTGGCCTAGATAATGTTGCAGTTATCAATACAAAGAATGGCGTTTTAGTAGTCCGAAAAGATCTAAGTCAAAAGGTGAAAGACGTAACGAAGCTGCTATAATCGTTAGTTGAATATATTTTATAAAGTGCGAGGAAATTGAATGAAAAAGACAGAATATAGCCGAATGGCGCATCACGAAAAAACTTACTGGTGGCATTTGGGTAGGTTGAAAATAATCAACACGTACTTGAGTAAACATGCCGGTAAAAAGAAAAATGTCAAAATTTTGAACATAGGTTGCGGCACAGGCGGAACGCTCAGCACCCTAGAGCAATATGGCAAAGTAGAGAACGTAGATGTTTCTGACGACGCAATAGCGTTTATGAAAAAATCAGGCTACAAGGTCAAAAAAGTTAAAGGTATCGAGCTGCCTTACAAAGACAACACATTCGATCTCGTAGCTGCCTTTGATGTACTAGAGCATATTGAACACGACGTGGACGCACTAAAGGAGTGGTTGAGAGTTCTAAAACCAGGTGGATTTGTAGTTATGACAATTCCTGCGCATCAATGGCTATGGAGTCAGCATGATGTTTCATTACACCATTTTCGTCGCTACACTACAAAGGAAGTTAAAAACAAGGCTAAAAACGCCGGCCTACATCCAAAGCGCGTTTCATATGCAATTGCATTTTCTGTACCACTAATCATAGGCTTTAGGGTTATGAACAAAGCTCTAGGCAGGAAAGTTGATGCCGAAACTTCATATGTGCCTGTACCAAATTTTGTGAACAAATTTTTTACGAGCTTGCTTGGTGTTGAAGCTAACGCTCACAAGGTCATAAAATTTCCAATCGGAACATCAGTTATTGCTGCACTAGAAAAGAAAGCGTAGCATATATTTAATGGCCAAGTTTGAATACAAGCGAGTCGGACGTTTCTTGCTGGTTGGTGCTAGCAATGCAGTACTACATTTCAGCATATTGAATGTAGCATTCTTTTACCTGCATCAGTCAAAGGTGGCATCTAGTATCATTGCGACAGTTTTTGCTATGGTTTATAGCTTTATACTAAATAGAAATTTTGTATTCAAGAGCAAAAATGGTCACCTAACATCTCAGGCGCTGAGTTTTATATTGGTCACAGTGTCCGGAATGCTACTTGTTCATAACGCGGTGTACATAGGTGTGCTGTGGGCACTAGAGCACGATACTGTTGGTGTAACTTTGGCTATTGAAAGAATGACCGGCGGCCTATTGTCTGCTGACTTTATAGATATTAACCTCAGTACAGTTATAGGTGCTGCATTTGCAATGGTTTGGAACTATAATGGATACAGAATATTTGTATTTAAAAAGCACAGCAAGGACAGCGATGAAAAAGCAGACAAAAGCGATTGACCTATCAATAGTCATACCAGCGCTCCGTGAGGCAAAGCGGCTGCCCGCTACTTTAAAAGAACTCAGTAACTACATAAAGAAAAATAAATACTTTTCTGATCTACGGGTCGAAGTTATAGTTGTTGCCGCTGATGGTGGTGATAACACTGCAGAGGTTGCCCAGAAATGGCAAGACAAAATCCCGAACCTAGTTATATTAGAACCAGGTAAGCCGGTCGGTAAAGGCAGGGACGTAAAAGTAGGTATGTTAGCTGCTCGTGGAAATGCAGTTTTGTTTATGGACGCAGATTTAGCTACACCTCTAAAATACATACCAGTTGCATATGAATACTGGAAGACGTCTGGTGGAGTAGTAGTGGGTGTCAGAAATCTCCAAAAACATCATCCTGATCTGTTGAGGCGATCAGTATCTAACATCGGCAATTTGTTATTTAGGATAATGTGCGGTGTTAGCATCGAAGATTCACAGTGCGGCTTCAAGCTATTTTCAAAAGACGCAGTCAATATTTGCTTCAAGCGCATGACAATTATGAAATGGGGCTTTGACATGGAGTTACTGACAATTGCAAAGAAATATGATGTTAACATACAGCAAATCAGAATAAATGACTGGGCGCACCAAGAGGGCGGTCATATTGATGACAATACAATAGGTCAATCAATCGCTTCATTTAAAGATCTTTCAAAGATATTCTTTAATAGGATTATCGGCAAATACAATAGCTAATTTATTGCACAGTTTTTTCTAATTGTCGCAGCAAGCCATTTTCACCTAAGCCACACCGGACGATTTCATCAGCTCTTTCTTGTGAGCTGGCAATTGAATACACCCGAAGTTGCGGTGCATTACCGCTAGGTCTAACGTGCACAATACTGCCGTTTTTGAAATACAACCTAACTCCATCGGTAACATCTACATGCTCTAGCATGTCAAAGCCGAGTTCGTCTGTGAATACGCTATTTACAATTTCTAAAGCCCTGTCGGGATCAGCAAAAGCTGCAAGGATTTTTTTGCTAGATTCAACCGGAAAGTTATCTATCAAACCGGCCTGGGTATAGCGAGCAGGTAACTCGCCAAACAATTCAGACGCTGATTTTTTGAGCCTAGCCGCAGACTTTAGGCAGACAAATATTGGCAAGAAAGAATCTCGCGTGGGTAGTCTATCTACTGATTTACCATTGTACTCAAAGTTTTTGCCAATCAAAAAGCCACCATTAACCTCCCAGCCGACAGGCAGGCTGGCACTTGATTCCGACATAGATTCGATAACATAAGGCGAGCCAACCTTTGTATGTTGATATGTTATGTTAGCTTTTTTTAGACTAGCATCAACAGCATCACTAGATGTTATTGGTAGTGCAGCAAAGTCTGCACCTAGCTCGCGAGCTACTATAAAACCTAGTACATCGCCACGATGGAATTCACCACTTTCATCAATGACAAAAGGTCTGTCGCTATCACCATCGGTAGAAACAATAGCAAAGGCACTAGGGTATTTTTGCGCTAGCGTACGAAAATACGCCTGATTTTCTGGTGTTACGTTTTCGGTATCAATTGGTATGAATTTATCTGAACGATCCACAGCTACAACGTCCGCACCAAAGTACTTTAATATATCAACTAACATATCACGACCTACTGCAGAATGCTGGTAAACGATAACTTGTTTACCAGACAGAAAACCTTGATCAAACATATTTTTGTATCTATCTACAAAATTCCTAGCTGCAGATTCATTCAAATAAGGCAGTTCCAACTTGGGCAACATACCATGCTCGTCAAAATCTTTTTGCGAGAGGTCTTGTTCATATATTTCATTTCTGGCACTAGCAACAGATTGTTTTATATTTGCTTCGTCACTTTTTAAAACTTCACCATCAACTTTGTAAAATTTTATACCGTTGCGATCACTCGGAATATGGCTACCAGTTACAACAACAGCCACCTGGTTTTTTTTCTGAGCCCACAACGCTAGGGCAGGGGTAGGTATCAATCCGCAGTATTCAGCAATATGTCCGCTGTCCGCTATAGCCTGAATAACAGTGCATATTATACGCGGCGTACTGTCACGTAAATCACCAGCAACAGAAATTATAGAATTGTCTGGCAAGCTTTCTTTATCTTGTAAAAATGCTATAAAACCTCGAGTGTTTATATAACATTCTAGATCGGTCATATCGGTTACTAGCCCACGAAGCCCTGACGTGCCAAAAGCTAGCTCAACTGGTTCGTATTGTAAAGATTCTAGTAATTTTGTCATGGATTCTATTTTACCAGATATTCTTAAAGTAATTTGTTACTGGATTGGTATATGTGAGAAAATAGTCATATGTGTGGAATAGTAGGGTATATAGGCAACAAAAAAGCCCAGCCAATATTACTAGGCAGGCTGAGGCGTTTGGAGTACAGAGGTTATGATTCTGCTGGCATTGTAACTGTAAATGCCGATGGTGACAGTACCTTGCTGCGCGAAAAAGGAAAGGTTACAAATCTAGATCAATTGGCATCTCGTAGCCAAAAAACTGATCAGATCGGTATCGGTCACACTAGGTGGGCAACACACGGCAAGCCATCAGAGAAAAATGCACACCCGCATCATGTTGGTGATATTTTCTTGGTACACAACGGCATTATCGAAAATTATCAGGATCTAAAGCAAGTTCTGAGCAAGAAAGGGTATAGTTTTAAAAGCGAAACCGATAGCGAAGTATTGACTGCTTACATAGACCTTGTCTACAAACAACAAAAACAAAATAATCTACACAAAGCAGTAACTGATGCTCTGCAATCAGTTGTGGGCGCCTATGGCATTGCTGTTATATCAATAAAAAATCCAGATGAAATTGTAGTTGCTAGAAAAGGGAGCCCACTGATCCTGGGGGTAGCAGAGAACGAGGTATTCATCGCCAGTGATGCATCTGCGCTAGTTGCACATACAAACCAAGTAATCTATCTAAACGATGACGAAATAGCCGTATGTGATAGAAATGGTGTACAACTATATGATTCAGCCATTAATATACTAGAGACAACTACCGAAAAACTAGACCTCGATGTCCAGGCAATCCAGAAAAAGGGCTATGACCACTTTCTATTAAAAGAAATTAACGAACAACCAGAAACTTTGCGCGCAACCTTGGGCGGGCGGTTACTGGTTGACGATGGATTGGCAAAATTGGGTGGTCCCAATATGTCCGACCAGCAGCTACGCAGTATAAAAAATATTATAATTGTTGGTTGTGGTACAGCACATTATGCAGGGCTGCTAGCTAGCTACTATATTGAGCAATTTAGTGATGATATTAATATCCAAGTTGTTGTTGCATCAGAGTACAGGTACAGGTCATTTAACGTACCTGATAATACTGTGGCTATCTTTGTTTCGCAGTCGGGTGAAACTGCCGACACACTGGCATGCCTAAAGGAATTAAAACGTCGTGGAGTACATTGTCTAGGGGTTATTAACGCAGTTGGCTCGACCATCGCACGCGAAGTAGATGGTGGTATATATTTACATGTTGGTGCTGAAATATCTGTTGCATCAACAAAGGCGTTTACATCACAAGTTGTTGCAATGGTCCTGTTCGGCCTAACCATTGCACAAGCAAAGGGTGTAGGCACGAGCGAGCTGCGCACATATGTCAAAGAATTAGACATGTTGCCTGATGAAATCGAAAAAGTGTTAAAGACACATGATACAGAAGTTCAAAAAATTGCTAAAAAATATGTAGGTTATGAACACGCTATTTTCATGGGCCGAGACACAGCATTTCCAATCGCACTAGAAGGTGCATTGAAGCTAAAAGAAGTCTCGTATATACAAGCCGAGGGTTATCCGGCAGGGGAGCTAAAACATGGACCTATTGCATTAATTGACGACAGATTTTTTGAAGTAGCACTGCTAGCTGACAATTGGTTGTACGAAAAAACTGTCAGCAATATAGTCGAAATAAATGCTCGTGGCGCACATGCATTGGTTGTAACTGACAGCAAAAAAGATATCGATGCAGATAACGTTATCAGAATATCTACACACCTAAAGCTACTGACACCTCTTTTATTTAACGTAATACTACAGTTGTTTGCGTACTATATCGCAGTAGGTAAAGGTTCTGATGTCGACCAGCCGCGCAACCTAGCAAAAAGCGTTACTGTCGAGTAATCGGCAATACCTGCCCAGGACAACTAGATAATACTCTAGCCATTGCATCATGTTCGGCAACTGTTACCCACAAGCTATATTTTTGTTTGACTGCAATTTGCCTAGCCACATAGCGACAACGGTACGCTTTATTCGGCGGCAGCCAAGTCGCTGCATCGCCATCACTTTTTTGTTGATTTGCATTACCATCGACTGCTAGCAGTTCCAATGGGTCGTTAGCTAGTTGTTCACGAGTCTCACTGCTAGAATATTGTGCGCCTTTTTGCCAGGCGTCTGACAGCGCAACCACATGATCTATCTGCACCAAGCTGCTGGTGCTGGGCCCACGTAAAAATCGAATAGTTTTGCCAGTATATGGATCGTCCAATACACCACCGTACACTTTGCAATCACGAATATCTAGCTGAGTCATGTCACGAGCCAATATGTCATCGCGCGTATTGCAGTCGCCATTTTGCGTCCAGCCATTGCCGAACATATCACGCGAGTAACCTGTTTTTGGTGCGCGACCCTTTATCTCTAATGTTTCCAGTGCGCTAGTCGCCAGCTGCTTGTTTGCAGTTGTTTGTATCGATTTGTTCTGCTGAGCGATTCGTTGATTATCGATATTTTGATATATCAAACCTACCGCAATAATCAGCAGTGATAAGAGTGTCACAAATGTCATTCGTCGCCTGCGGTACATAGGTGATTATTATAGCAACAAAAAACTCCCCGCGGGATTTTCGTCGCGGGGAGTCAGGAAAGTTTTCTTCAGTTAGTTATTGTGGTGCAAGGCTTCGGCTACTGCACGTCGGCTAACATACCACTGTTGTAGACCAATTCCTAGGGCACTGACACCTATCAGGCCACCAATGACTTCTGCAGGACCGGTTGAGGCAATCGAACCAGGAGTAGGTGCAGTTGTACCTGTAGTAGGTGTAACTTCTGTGTTGATCACAACCTTACACGCATCGCTAGTTACGTCTTTGACTGTGTCGCCGTCGACATCGAAGCTGGCTTTTGCAGTCACGGTATATTGACCAGGTTTTGCATATGTGTGGTTAACCGGTAGGGCACTGACACTTCGTACGGCAGTCTGGCCGTCACCAAAGTCGATTGTGACTTCCTTTGCAGTTGCTTTGGTACCAGTTAGGTTCACGTTGTAGCTGTATTCTAGCTGGCTAATCTTGTTCGCCTGTAGGGCGTCACAGCTATAGCTAGGCTTGTCTTTACATTCCTTGTTAACGGTTACATCAGCTGTATCTTGCTTTGTACCATAGTCCGTTACAACAGACGCGGTGTTTCGTAGAACGTTGTTACCACACTGTGCTAGGTCTTTTTCTGCACCGATAGTTGATTCAAAGTAGACAAAGGCATTTGCACCAGCACTATATGAGTTGATATTTACACCGCTAGGAGTCGTGACATTGTCAGATATCTTAACGGCCTTCGGAGTTGCAGAGTTTGTCAGGTCGCTAGATCCAGCAACATAACTAACATTTGCAGGCAGAGAGTCTTTCACGACAACATTGTTCTGCTGGGTTTGACCAGTGTTTTTGTACTCAATCATGTAGTCTATCTTGTCACCAGCTTTTGCGGTAATATTTTTAGTCCAGTTGCCTGTTTGGCCATTTACATGTTTACGGACTTGTTTGTTAACTGTGAAGTCAGCAGTTGTTTCGCCATAGATCTTTACGTTAAAGTACGCAAACCCAGAATATTTGAAACAGCCAGGTACATTTCCGTCCATCGCTTGGTAACCAACTAGCGTACCGGTGCTAGAACTAATTGAATCTGGTAGGGTAAAGCCAGTAGTGTTGTTGATGTTGTTGTAGTAACGAGCAGAACCAGGTACCAAGCCAACATTAAATCGAGTTGGGCTGTTAAGCACAACATTGTCCCACACTTTTTGTGGTGTAGCGTTATCTGACGTTACAGAACCTTGTATAGAAGCTGACGTACCAGTAGTTGAAGGAATATTAGCGTTGACACGAGTACCAGTAGATACTAGATTCAATTGGGTAGCTGCATTGTTATGAACAATCATTTTTACTGTGTATTCTTTGCCTGGCTCAACGTTTACAGTATCTCGCCAGTCGTTATTACTAGTACTAGTTGCAGGACGAACCAGTACCATATTACGTTCGTCACCCCAATTTGGGTTGTCGGTAATAGAGTTAAAAGTTACTTTGTCAGCGGGGTTAGCAATGGTGTAGGTAGGACGGTCTGGACCGAACGCGAAAGTTGCGAGTCCTAGTCCGAGCACTCCAACACTAATTAATATTAGGGCATAGACACGATGCGGTGCGTACTGTGCGATGTTGCGTATTTGTGATAAATTGATCTTCATTGTTCTGATTCCTTTTATTTTTTATTAGTGTGCTGGTCCTGTAGGTTCTGTGCCGTTACCTGTACCTGGTTCGGGAGCTGGAGGTGTTTCGGGTCGTGGGGTAGTAGGGGCAGGTGCTTCGTTTGGATTACCACCTGGGGTATTACCACCCAAGTCTTGGTCTGTAGTTGGTTCAGGTTTTCCCGCTGGGTGGTTGCCATTATCATGACCTGGTGCAACTTCCCATGGTTTTTTGTCGTCATCTACAGGTGGTTTTTCAGGAGGAGTATCTGTAGTTGGAGGAGTATTTTCAGGGGGTGTCGGGGTTCCAGGTGTTCCGGGAATACCTGGAGTTGTGGTGATGTCACCTTTAAGACGCAAAGTTTGTATGTTTAGACAGTCACGAGTAGCGTCTTTTTCGTTTACCTTAAAGTAGACAATTTCACCATTGCCAAGTTCTTTTTCATAAACTCGGTCACCTAAGTCTGGACGGTAATCAAACACACCAGCGCTATATGTCTTGTTGTCGAGTGCATTTTTAAATTTGCCACTGTCAGTACCGTGGTTTATAAACTCATATTTGTCCATGATCTTGGATACTTTAGAATTTGATAGTAGTTTACCCTGGCTACCACGATCCCAAGAGCTTTCCAATGTATCAACAGCTTTTTCTCCTTTAGTAGAATATTCACCGTTTTCACCACGGACAGAGAATTTACGGGTGTCATTGTTGACATCGCTGAGTGAGAAGATGCCCTCTTTGTTGCCACTTTCACGAACCTCTAGAACTGCAGCCATCAGAGAAGGGTTGTTTTTTACTTTTGCGAGAACGTGGGCATCAAGTTCAGCAACATTTCTTTTTTCACCATCAAAAGCACCCTCGGTAGACATTCGGTCACGAACGTGTTGCTCTGAACGGTTGTAATCTTTTTCGTTAAAACCTTGAGGGTTGAACTTTATCAAGTCAAAAATATTATCTGGAGTTTGTTTGTTTTGTGAGTCTGCATTTGCAGTGTCAGCGTTTTCACCAGTAGAAACCTTTTGTGTATCGTTAGCTTTATTAGCGGCACCTATAGTGGCAAAAGCAGTGACAGCGACCAAGGCAGCTACAGCAAGTTGTTTAACGCGTGGTTTTAGCTTCTTTGATTCTTTGTCAGCAGATTCATTAGCAACCGGTAGTTCTATAACATTAGATATTGCAGGAGCAGATGCTATCTCGGTTGGTGCGTCTTCTGCAAGTAGTGTAGGGGTTTCAGATGTAACTTCAGGCTCGTTTTGCATTTCAGCTATTTTGTTATTAGCTTCTAACAGTTGTTGCTTTATAGCAAAATGTGGATCGTTTTTTTCTACAACTTTTTGCTGTAATTCAGCTTTCGACATCTTTAGGCTGTCTTCATATGAAATACCAAGCTCTTTTGCAGCTTGTTCTCGTTGTGCCTTGATACTCAAAGTGTCAGTATTAACAGCTTCGTTGTTATTGATTTCGTCTGCTGGTTGTTCGCTCATACCCTGTTCCTTGCTTTAGATTCGTTACCGTTTTTGTTTTTGTGCATTTCTGCTGTTATCTGAGTTCATACTACACCAAAATACCTATTTTGTCAAGAGTATTGTCAAACTTATAAAATATTATTGACAAATAAACAGCCTGGGTTGATAATGACTTTAAGCTAAGTGTGCAACAGGGAGTTGTCACAGCCAGGTGGAAACAGTTGGTGCTCGTTCATGTCTATATTGGGCGGTGTACATGGCTCATGCTAGTAAGAGGAAGAAAAAACCAGACCAGGCAGTGCAGGACATCATCTGCATATACCTGACTAAGAAGGGTTGTGTGGGGGTTGAAGACCTCTATGCAAGTCAGCTGAGGCGGGATCGTCTGTTTCAAAAATTACTCAAGTCTGAACCCTGTATCAAACAGAAGAACAAAGGATTGAATCCGCGGATTGATCGCACGGTCAGGGCAATGCAGCGGGCGAACTGCATTGTGCAGAAGGAGGAAGGTTTCGTGCTTGAGCAGAAGCCCACAAAGCTTTTGTGTCCCTATCAGCCGAGACGTGGTGGACCCAAGCCGAAAACTGTGAAGGGCAATCCCAAGACCAGCAAACAGCAGCGCAGAGAGTTCCATCGCGGACCTCTATTGCAGACATGACAACCTGGCGGAGTGTTTGTGTGGCGAAAGTCATGCAGGCACTCCGCCTTTTAACACTTTAAATATAGGTTTTAATCTGTTACAATACATCAACGTTACCATTTATGGTCCCATCGTCTAATGGTTAGGACATCAGGTTTTCATCCTGGCAATAGGAGTTCGATTCTCCTTGGGATCACCATAGAAAGCAGCTCACTTTTGTGGGCTTTTTTCTTGTGTTAAAATCTTTTTATGCATAAGCTTTTTCTCGGCCTGGGCTTATTTGTTTTTACCGGCTTATTAGTCACGTTAACCGCACAAAATGTCGGTGCTATTTCAAATGGTCCAGTGATTTATCAGCTACAAACACAAGGGAGTAGTGTCGCTGGTCAAGAGTATATCGCTATAAAAAATCTCAGCACTCAGGATATTAATGTAACTAATTGGTGCGTGTCATATGCTAGCTCTACAGATGTCACACAGACTACTTTGGCATGTCTAACACCACCAAATACACAAACAAAATTATGGTTACCAGCTGGTAGTTACTTTACAATTGCATCAGCAGAATTTGTGTCGGCCCATAGTGGGTATGTACCACAAAAGACATTTACATCAGGTATAGGTGCTACTGGTGGTCATATAAAACTAAAAGATTCTGCAGGCGTTGTTGTCGATAAGTTGGGCTGGGGAACGGCTATTAGTCCAGAAACAACCATTGTGCCCGCTCATACTGCTGGCAAGATATTGCAACGAACCAGTGGAGATACTGATAATAATTCAGCGGACTATATACAAACAACACTGACGAGCATACCGGCGGAGAGTATTTACGAACAATATATACCGGTAGATGTCTGTCTAAACATAGATGGATTACAAACAGATATTCCAAATGACTATGAAAGTTCTGACGGACTAAATTGTACATTGATACCACTTGAAAATGTAGTAATATTACTCACCGAGCTATTACCAAATGTCACTAGTTCGGATACGGGTAAGGAATTTATCGAGATCTATAATCCTAATGATCAGCAGGTTAATCTCAAGGGGTACAAGCTAGAACTAGGTCCGAGCTATACAAAGACTTATACATTTCCCGATCAAGTACTGGGTAGCAAAGAATATACGAGCGTATCAGATGAACAGACTGGTATAGTTTTGCCAAATACCACAGGTTCAATAAGATTGAGAACTGCGGCAGGTAATATCACCAGCGAAACTGCAATGTATGATAATCCTGATGATGATATGGCATGGGCTTCTATTGATAATGTATGGCAATTTACAAACCAGCCAACACCAGGAGGCATAAATATGCCAAGTTTGGCTGGTGGCTCTGGAGGTAGTGAAGAGCCAACAACATTGGCGGCTTGTCCTGAAGGTAAGTATCGAAATCCCGAAACGAACAGATGTAGAAATATTGAAACAGATTCTGGAGTAAAGCCCTGCGCAATTGATCAGATCCGTAACCCCACAACAAATAGATGTCGCTCAATATTTGCATCAGATTCAGGATTAACAGCGTGTAAACCAGGTCAAACTAGGAATCCAGATACTAATCGTTGTAGGGGTGCTACGACAGCATCAAATATACTAAAAGCATGTGCTGCTAATCAAGAGCGTAATATGGAAACAAATAGATGTCGAAAGAAAGCAGTTAGTACTGTAGCAACAACTAATGTACAAGACATTGAAAGCAAAACGCAGGCTGAACACGGAGGTTGGTTGTTGGCTGGTACGGCGAGTATCGGCTTGGCGGGATATGGTGTTGCCGAGTGGCGTGAAGAAATAGGACTAATAGGTCGCAAACTCGCTGCCTTACTAGGCAAAAATCCTCCTACAGATTAAACTAGTAGGTAATGGATTATACAAAAGAACTAGAATTTGCCAAAAATATGTCTACTGTAGCTGGTGAGATAATGAAGAAATATTATCGAGTAGATCAGGGCGTAGAGATAAAAGAAGACAACACTCCTGTGACGCTCGCAGACAAAGAAATAAATGACCTTTTGATCGAAAGCGTAAAGAAAGAATTTCCAGATTACGGTGTGTTAGGTGAAGAAGCTAATTGGAATGAAGATAGAGAAAAATTATGGGTTTGCGATCCTATCGACGGCACTCCTGCATTTATATATCACATCCCTACATTTATGTTTTCATTAGCACTGGTAGTCGATGGTGATCCTGTAATTGGTGTTGCCTTTAACGCGACTACGAATGATATATATCAGGCCGAGCGGGGTAAGGGATCATTTCTAAATGGCAAAGCAATTAGTACGTCTAGTCGTCGCTGGGGCAATGAGGCTCGCTTGGCAGGTTCGAGTGACGGTGCGGTCGACGGATTATCGACATCTGCTTTAAAAGAACAAGGAATAAAAGTTATCAATTCTTTTGGAGCAGTTTTTAAGGGCTGTATGATTGCCGAAGGTTCACTGGATGGTCGTGTTTTTGTGCATAATGGTGCACACGACATTGCCGCAGTGAAACTAATTATAGAAGAAGCTGGAGGAAAGGTTACTGATCTAGACGGTAACGAACAGCGATATGATAATCAAATCAATGGTGCGGTAATGAGTAATGGTCTGGTGCACGACAATCTATTACAACTTGTAAAGGAAGTGCAATGAAACTATTTCTTTCCTCTCAAGACTTCGGTAATTACCCCGATAGACTTCTACAGCTTGTAGGTAATAAGAAGAAAGTACTTTTTATAAACAATGCTAAGGACGATTTACCACTGTCAGAACGTAATGAAAGTACCGAAGCTAAACAGCAAGATTTTGAAGCTCTAGGCTTTATATTTCAAGAGTTAAATTTGAGAGAGTATTTTGATGCTATTTTACAAGAAAATATATTCAAAGAAGTTGGCTTGGTATGGTTTTCTGGTGGTAATACTTTTATTCTACGTCGAGCTCTTGCATATAGTGGGTTTGATAAATTAGTAGTCAAGATGGTAAAAAATGAGGAAATTGTTTTTGGTGGATCAAGTGCTGGATCTATCATCGCAACTCCAGCACTACATGGTACAGAGAATGGTGATGATCCAGATAGGATACCATTAGGATATAAAAAGGAGATTATATGGGAAGGTCTTAATCTCGTAGATTTTCATATAGTACCTCATTACCTTTCAGACTGGTTTGGTGCTGAAGCAAATGCAATGAAAGAATATTTTGAAAAAAATATAACTCAATATAAAGCTTTAATTGACGGGCAGGTAGTTATAATAGAGGGCGATAAGGAAGAGTTTTTACAATGAGAATTATCGGCATTGATCCAGGTACCGGAATCTTGGGTTTTGGTGTCATTGAAATTAAAAACGATGACGTTATATTGCTTGATGCTGGTGTCATAACTACACCCGCACATACACCGCTAGAGGATAGGCTAGAGGAAATTCATACTAGCCTGACCGACATAATAGCCGAGAACGAACCACACGCTATGTCGATAGAGAAGCTGTTTTTTAATAAAAATGTGACAACTGCAATGAGTGTGTCGCATGCTCGTGGTGTTGCTATGTTGGCAGGTAAAAAAGCAGGACTAACGATACACGAATACACACCACTAGAGATAAAAATGGCCATTACTAGTTATGGCAAAGCCGATAAAAAACAAGTTCAAGAAATGGTAAAGATTCTTTTGAAACTAAAACGTGTGCCAAAACCCGATGACGCAGCTGACGCACTAGCTGCTGCTCTGACTCATGCACAAAGTATGAGATAATATATTATATGATTTCGACATTAACTGGCCGTGTTAGCGAGAAGCTTGAAGAACTAGTAGTTATTGATGTAGCTGGAGCAGGCTATGGCTTACTAGTGTGTGCAGAAGATTTTGGCAAATTAAATTCTGACTCTGAGGTAAAGCTATATGTATATGAGCATATTCGTGAACAAAGTTATGATTTGTTCGGATTTACTAACCTCGCGACAAAAAAATTATTCGAACAATTACTGAGCGTCAAAAACGTTGGTCCAAAAGTTGCACTAGCAGTATTAGACATTGGGTCAGGTGATACCGTTCGAGCTGCAATTGCTGGTGGTGATGTCAAACGTTTACAATCTGCAAAAGGTGTAGGTAAACGAGCAGCAGAGCAAATGGTAGTAGAACTACGTGATAAAGTCGGTGTCGTTGTCGGTGGTGATGCCGAAAATATTGTTGGTCGTTCTGGTATAGATCAAAATGATGAAGCAGCACAAGCATTGGTAGCACTAGGTTACAGTGAAGCCGATGCGCAAGCAGCACTGACAAAAATAGACAAAGATCTGCCATTAGAAAATAGAGTTAAAGAGGCACTGAAAGGCTAATATGGCAGTTGAACGAATTGTAATGGACCCAGCCAAGAGTGATGATGATATACCAGAAGAATTTGAGATCAAATTACGGCCACATGATTTTACAAATTATATCGGTCAAGACCGACTAAAGAAGAATCTCAAACTAGCGATTACTGCTGCCAAAAAACGTGGTGAACCATTGGATCACATACTACTATATGGTCCTCCAGGTCTTGGAAAAACCACAATGGCATCTGTAATTGCCAATGAAATGGGCGCCCAAATACGTATCACATCTGGCCCGGCAATCGAGCGAGCAGGGGATTTGGCTAGTTTGCTGACCAGTTTGCAGGACGGCGACATATTGTTTATCGACGAGATACATCGCCTGCACCGTAGTGTCGAAGAAGTTTTATACAGTGCGATGGAAGATTTCAAATTGGATATCATGTTGGGTAAAGGGCCTAGCGCCAAAAGTCTGCGGCTAGATGTGCCGAAATTCACATTGATTGGTGCGACGACTAGGACTGGTGCTTTGGCGGCACCTTTGCGTGATCGATTCGGGCATTTGCATCGTCTAGAATTTTACACAACAGATGAAATAGCAAAGATTATGCAACGGACAGCTAATATATTGGATATTAAAATTGACCAAAAAGGTTCGGACATGTTGGCCAAGCGAGCTCGACTGACACCTAGAATTGCCAACAGGATATTAAAGCGTGTTCGGGACTATGCTGATGTTAATGGTGACGGAATAATTGATACAGAAATTAGCCATAAAGCCCTGGAATTGCTAGAGATCGACGAGTTAGGCCTGGACCCAGTCGACAGAATGTTGTTGGCGGCAATAATAGACAATCACAAGGGCGGTCCAGTTGGTGTAGAGACATTGGCAGCGTTGACTAGTGAAGAGCGCGGCACTATCGAAGATTTCATAGAGCCGTATTTATTGCAGATTGGTTTGTTGGAGCGTACGCCACGTGGTCGCAAAGTTACGCCAAAAGCCTATACTCATCTAAACAAACCCTCACCAAAAGACAGCAGTAAACAGACGAAACTGATATAATTTATAGTATGAACGAAGACGATAAACCAGCAGCATATGATATACAAGGGAGGCCTTTGTATTATCGTCCGCAAACAGCTTCCGAACCTCAGCAGGTGCATGTGGTAAAAAATTCTAGCCCTGATCCTGTTGAAATTTCAGATACAGTCATGCGAAAAACACGATTATCGCGTCAAAAATACCCTAACCTAAATCTGAGTGACGGCGAGTATGTTATCAGTGCGGTCAAAAGACATCCACTTGGGTTGATCTCGATTTGGCTCAGTGTGACATTGGTTTCATTGGTGATTTTGATGATACCCCTTGTCTTTAAGGAGGGAATATTTGGATTGAATGAACAAGGTGTATTGTTAGGTTCCATAATTTTAATTGCTCTGTTAATCTTGGTAGTTTTGATTGGAGCAGTCGCCACTATGGTATATCAAGCCAATAGATTCTATTTGACCAACGAGAGTGTTATTCAACATATTCAGACTTCTCTATTTGCGCAAAATAATCAGACAGTCAGTCTGAGTAATATCGAAGATGCAAGCTTTCGCCAAGTTGGTTTGCTACAAACAATCTTTGGTTATGGATCTATTAGACTTTCGACACAAGGTGATGAAACCACATATAGGTTTAGTTGGGTTAGTAATCCAAAGCAGCAGATTGATATATTGAATAATGCAGTTGAGGCATTTAAAAACGGACGTCCAGTCGAAGGCTAATTAACTTTCTTGATGTAAGTCGCTTCTTTTTCCAAATTTATTTTTACTTCGAATCCTTTGCAATTTGTAGCTTCGCAGTCTAGACCTTGGTAGTGAAGTTTGTATTTTTTATCGTCACCTACCTGCCCGAAAGAGCTCGGTGATACATACGGTAATATATCTTTGTTTACAATAATTGGATAAGATTTGTGTTGCGAGAAGTAGACTTCTTTGAGGCCATAGTATATTGCATTAACTGAAGTCTTGCGTTGCTGGTCTCGGGTTGCGGCGTCTAAATTGTTTTTTTGTAACACAACTAACGTACCCACTATTGCTACGAGTACAACTGCCGATATTAATTCGATGATAGTAAAACCAGAAGTTCGTTTCATTCCTACTAGTATAGTATAATTAGAGTATAAAATATAGGGAGAATGTATGGCAGACAAGGCTAAAAAAACTGATACTAAAGGGGTGGCAAAAGTAAACGAAGGCAAGATGAAAGCTCTAGGTTTGGCAGTCGATCAAATCACCAAAGAATTTGGTGAAGGTTCGATCATGAAACTAGGTGAGGGACATCGTGCAAACGTTGAACTTATTCCTGGTGGAAGTTTGAGTCTGGATCTAGCACTGGGTGGCGGATATCCAAAAGGTCGTGTAATCGAAATCTATGGTCCTGAAAGCTCTGGTAAAACTACCCTAACCCTACATGCAATTGCAGAAATACAAAAACAAGGCGGAACCGCAGCATTTATCGATGCTGAACACGCCCTAGACCCTAGCTATGCCCGAAAACTGGGTGTTGATACAGATAACTTGTTGGTGTCTCAACCTGACAATGGTGAACAAGCTTTGGAAATTGCCGAAACATTGGTACGTTCAAACGCAGTTGATTTGATAGTTGTTGACAGTGTTGCGGCGTTGGTGCCACAGGCTGAAATTGATGGTGACATGGGTGATTCGCACATGGGATTGCAGGCTCGTTTGATGAGTCAAGCCCTACGTAAACTAACCGGTGTTATCAGCAAATCAAAAACTACAATCATATTTATCAACCAAATTCGTATGAAGATTGGTGTTATGTTCGGTAACCCAGAAACAACAACTGGTGGAAATGCATTAAAATTTTATTCATCAGTTCGTCTGGACATTCGTCGTATTGGACAGATAAAACAGGGCGAAGAAATCATTGGCAACAGAACCAAGGTTAAAGTTGTGAAGAATAAGGTTGCGCCGCCCTTTCGTGTGGCAGAGTTTGACATCATGTACAACGAAGGAATCTCAAAGACTGGTGACGTACTAGATCTAGCGGTTGAAAAAGAAATCGTCGGAAAAGCTGGTGCATGGTTTGACTACAAAGATGCAAAAATCGGTCAAGGCCGCGAAGCAACAAAACTATACCTCAAAGAAAATCCAAAGGTTCTAGCTGAAATCGAAAAGAAAGTTCGTGAAAAAGTAGCTACCGAAGAAGACTAAGTTCGCTTCGCAGATCTCTATGAAAATAACTAAAATACAGCCAGCAGTTAAAACAGCTGGCAGGTATAATATTTTTGTTGACGAAAAGTATAGCTTTTCGCTAGACGAAAACCAGTTATTAGATTTGAAATTAAAAACTGGTTTTGAAATTAGTGATCAGCTATTGGACGAATTAAAAGGTGAGAGCGAATACGGCAAAGCCTACGCTAGAGCATTGGAGTTGATCCTCAGCCGTCCACGTAGTGAAAAAGAGATGAAAGAATATGCCTGGCGTAAAAAGTGGGACGAAGAACTGGGCGACAGAGTTTTGGGAAGGCTACGCGACAAAGGATATTTGGATGACGAAAAGTTTGCCCAATTTTGGCTGAGGGCAAGAACGGGCGGAAAGCCACGTAGTAAAAGAAAAATCAGTGCTGAACTGGTGCAAAAAGGCGTAAAGAGGGAAATAGTAGACAAAGTATTGCATGATTATGACGATGATAGTGAAATGTTAGCGCTACGTAAATTAGTAGATAAAAAAAGAAGCAAATATGCTGACGAGCAAAAATTTATGGCGTATCTAGCTGGTCAAGGCTTTAGCTACGATATGATCAAAGAAGCTATAAAAAAAGAGGACTAGACTACTCTTTTAGGGCGTTGGGCCCTGTTGAGGGTGTTGCAGATTTACGAAAAGGATTCACAAAACTTTTAGACATAATAGTTGGCTTGATCTTTTCTTCTAAACTAGCTGAACTGACAAGTATATTTTTGTTATTAACCTCAGTTATTTGCGTACGATTAATGATAAGATCACTTGTCTGCAAACTCTTCATAAGAGGCCTTTTGACGTGTAGTTGATGAATTTTGAAGTCCATAGGATCAAGCGAAAAGTCATATATACGACCGAGCTTTGTTTTATTGTCGTCAATAACTTCCTTGTCTATCAAATGAAAGTTAAGATGTATAATATCACGAAGTTTTATCATATCTTGTTGAAGCACCAGCTCATCAGCACTATCAACAATAAAACCCATACTGCCAACTTCTCGTATATCTCGAGTGAGTAGTAGTATGTCTTTGGATTCAAGCCCTTTACCACTCAGATGATATGCGACAATATCTAATGTCCCTGGGTCGATAATAGGCTGCGTCGTCTGAGCAATTTTTGCACCTGTCTGCAGACTCATAACCGAAACATCCTTTAGTTTCGAAGATAACATTAACATAAGTGTATTATATCACTCTACAAAGAGATTTATACGTTGGTTAGTAGGTAGGCGGACGTTAACATTTTGGTTACTAAACTCGAGTTTATTCAATCTAGGTATAGTAGGATCTTTCTCGAAGTTTTCGACTGTTTTTTCCGCGTTAATATTTTGCTCAAATGCAGCATCATTTGGCATGTTCAAGGTACCACTGGCTGATAACACCGCTAGGCCAATAATGACAGCTATAACTACTGAGAAAAATACATAATGTAACTTTTTGGTAGTATGTACCGCTTTGCTAAGTGAACTAGATATATCAGGGCTTTGACTCATATTTTCTCCTAAGATCCTTTGTTCAAGAATACACTAATTGTCATCGTTACCTGTATAGAACCTCTTTTATCAGGGTCAATAGGTGCCATAGAAAGGCTAGTAATTTGCATTCTTGTGACGTTTTGTTCAATCTTTTTCATAAACAAAAGTACTTTGTCATGATCTACACCTTTGTCAGGAAAGGTGATGTCAACAGTAGTTGCAACCAAACCTTGAGGTAATTGGGTTGAAGGGGCTGCACCAGCGCCAGCTGTGGGTGCTGGAGTGCTGCCCGTACTAGCGCTAGCGCCGCCAGTTCCGTTTGCAGTTGTCGGAGCACCCCCAGTCTCGGTAAACGAGTATTTAGCAATAACTAGATCTCCAGATTGTCGAGCGTAGAGTTCCAAATCATTTATAATTTGATCTTGATATTGATACTGACCGGCTTCGGCAACAATCTTGTTTGTTTTTTCAACTACCTCGGGGTGATCCTGCAGCCATTTGTATGATTTTTGTAAACTATCTATATCTTTTTGAGTCGACTGAGCTGTGATCATTGAATGGTTAGCTGCTTTTGCCTGTGATTTCGCAAAGTTAGACAAGAAATAATATGCAGCAATAGTAACACCAAACACCAAGACAACAACCAAAATCAGGATCTTTTCTAGGAGCGCTGCACTCATTCCTTTGTCTTTCATTTTAGTTACCTACTCCATTTGTTGAGTTAGCCGCAGCACCTGTCGATGTATCGGGCTTTTTTAGTTCCATGAACATAGTAATACGCACAGGGTATTTTTTGTCAAAGCCACCTACGCTATCAGTAGGTATTCTTTCAACTATTGAAAAACGAACTTTGCTAGAGAGAGGGGGATTTTTCTCGAAAGCGCTCTTTAATGCTAGTGCGCCTTCAATAGATTTTGCTTGAAATAGTAATGTCTGTTGTCCTTGGAAAGTAGAAGAATCGAACTTTATTGAGTTCACTACTGTACCCGCCGGCATAGTCTTTGCTACCTCTAGCAGTATAAGGCTGTAATATGTTTCAGCATCAAAGATAGTTTTGGCTGTATTAAGTTTTTTACGAAAGTCAGTCACAGCCAATCTATTTTTCTTGTATTCATTCGTGAATAGTTTGTCTTGATTAGTTTTGTTTGTTGCGTCTTGGCTGATTTTTTGTCCGTAAAAATAAAATGCAACACCACCCAGGATGAGAGAGATAATAGCCAGCGTACTGAGTAAAAGAAACATATAGCGGATCCATATACTATTTCTTCTGGCAGCCAGAATCTGTTTCTTGCGATCTGGCCCAATGAGGTTAATCACTAGAAAATCTCCTTGGACTTGACGCTTGCAAGGCCTGCAACTGTAATATATCGTGCCTTGAATTGTTTCGGTGGTTGTTCTAGGTCTCCAAAGTTAAGAATTTGCCAAGGGCTTGCAACACGTGCGGGCATGACCAAGGCATTGGTAAAGTAATCACCTAGTCCAGGTACGTTACTACCACCACCGACGATAACAACTTGTTCCAGCCTTTTTTCACTATCAAGCCTTTCGCTATAATAGCGAATAATCTTTTTGATTTCCGTGAGAATACGGTTCAGGCTAGGTTCGATAGCTGCTTTTATCTTTTCCTGACGGGGACTCACTGCGAGGCCATGCTGTACTTTCATTTGATGAGCACTCTCTAGTGGTACATTGAGTTTCTTTGCCATATCAAGGGTGAAAGTGTTACCGCCGATTGCCACACCACCACTGACACGAATAGTGCCATCTAGGATCGCAATATCTGTTGATGCTGGGCCAATATCGACAATGATTGTAGGTAACGTACCTTCTTCGGCAAAGTCGAGTAGGCGAGCAATCGCATTCACGCTTGGTTCTACCATAACTACCTTTAGACCTGCTGAGTTTGCCGCAGATATACAAGTATCGACGGTATTTTTTGGTACGGCACATAGCTGCACTGTTGTGTTGTCTTTGTCCTTGCCGATAATCTGATGATCAACATATAACTGACCGATTGGGACAGGAACGTACTGTTCAATCTCGAGCTCGATTGCACCTTTTAGCTTACCGACTTCCTTGTTAGGTACAGTAAAGGTACGGGCATATGTTTTGGACGTAGGTATGCTCAGCACAGCATGATTGGTTGAGATTTTGCCAATTTTTTTGTCTTTTAAAAGCTCACGAATATTGTCACCTAGGTATACTCCATCACCTTCCATACTCTTTTGGGCTTCTATTGGGTCGAGATCAATAGAGCCATAGCCTGTAACAGTCCAATGTCCACTATCAACAGCCATTACTTTAATACCAGTCTGATTTATATCTACGCCGATTATAGGTTTGTCTTGGAAGAAAAGTTTACTCAAAATTTGTTGCCCACTCTTTATATGTTGATCTTATTCTACTAACTTTTGATGTTCTGAGCAATAGAGGCGATAGGGCCCATAACACTTGCCGCGATAAGTCCAACCATACTACCCATGATGACAATCATCACTGGTTCAATAATCGAACTGATACTATCTAGCACCACATCGACCTCTTCTTCGTAAAAATCAGCAACTTTGATCAGCACAGTATCAGTCTTACCAGTCTCTTCGCCCACAGTTAGCATCTGGGATACGATATCAGGAAACAGGGGGTTATTCATAAGGGTATCGCTCAGCTGCTTACCATTCTTGATCTCTGCTATAGAGTTGTTAATTGTGTCTTCGTACAGTACATTACCGATCGCTTTGCCTGTGACTCGCAACGATTCAACCACGCTGACTCCTGCACCCATTAATGAGGCGAAAGTACGAGAAAAACGAGCAACAGCAATTTTGATGATAATACCTTTTATTATCGGTGTTTTTAGCAGTAAAGCGTGAAATACTCTCCTGCCCTTTGAAGTTCTGAGGAATCGACTAACAGTAAAGAATGTGCCAACAATGACGCCAAGAACGATATACCAAAAATTAATCAAAAACCCACTAATACCGAGCATGATTTGTGTTAGTAGAGGTAGTTCTACATCAGGACCACCGAGGTCTGTCAATATTTTACCGATTTGTGGAATAACAAAAATCATTAGTCCAAAGAACGCCATAACAGTAATAATGAGCAGAATTGCAGGATAAGTCATAGCACCTTTAATCTTCTTTTTGATTGTCGCAGATTTTTCTTGTTGTTGAGCCAAGCGACCTAGGATTTCATCTAAAATACCAGCTGCTTCACCAGCACGCACCATGTTCACATATACTTCGTTAAAAGCATTTGGGTGTTTTTCCATTGCATCGGCCAAGCTCATACCACTCTGCACATCTATAGCGACTGCATTCATTGCCGTTGTTAACGCGGCATCTTCCGAGTGGTCTTTGAGCGAGTTGAGGGCGCGCAGCAAAGGGACACCAGCTCCGACCATTGTTGCAAGTTGACGGGTAAAGATAACCAAGGCATTCATTTTTACTTTTGAACCAAAGAGTTTCTTGAAGAGCGAATCAACGCTCATTTCACTACCTTTTTCGTCGAGGCTGATTGGTTTGAGCTGCTGTTTCGAAAGAGTTTCGATAGCGCCTGCGCGGTTGGTGGCTTCGACGGTACCTGAAATCTCGTTACCGTTTTTGTTCGTTGCTTTGTAAGTAAAAATCATTTGTTTATTCTCTCGTTACCCTCAGGGTTTCTTCGATACTGGTTTCTCCCCGAAGCGCTTTGATCAATCCATCAACCTGCATAGTATCCATACCCTCTTTGACAGCCTGTTCCTGGATATCGTTACTGGTGGCGTTTGCCACAATCATTTTTTGGATTGCATTTGTGTTATCTAATACTTCGTATATACCCATTCTACCCTTGTAGCCTGTTTTATTACAATTATCACAACCATTTTCGCCTGCACGGTACAATCTCTTGATACCAGTTTCGGTGCTACCGAACTCTGCACCGATCGAATCACCAATATGTTGCGATGCAGCTTTTTGTTCAAGCTCATGAATACGCTTCATAACTTCTGGTTGGTTAATGCCGAATACTTCACCGATTTCTTTCATCTCATCGGCATTTGGCTCATACGGTTTGCGACAATTTGTACAGAGTTTTCTCACCAAACGCTGACCGATAATCGCACGGGCGGTACTGGCGATCAAAAATGGCTCGATACCCATCTCGAGCAGACGCGGCAAGGCTGTTGCAGCGTTGTTGGTGTGAAGGGTACTAAAGACAAGGTGACCAGTCAGGGCAGCCTGGATAGCCAAATCAGCGGTTTCTGTGTCACGAACCTCACCAACCATGATGATGTTTGGGTCTTGACGGAGCAGCGCCCTGAGTCCACTCGCAAACGTCATACCTGCTTTGACGTTAACTTGGGTTTGGTTGACACCTGGGATTTTGTATTCAACAGGATCCTCGACAGTAGAAATGTTCACAGCAGAACTATTTAGAATCGACAATAGACTCAGCAAACTAGTTGACTTACCAGAGCCGGTCGGTCCTGTCACCAGGACAACACCGTGTGGCTGCAAAATTGCCTTTTCGATAGCGCCCAACGAATGACCCCAGTAGCCGAGTTGTTGCAAAGTGAGGGCGTGGTTACCTTCGTCTAGGATACGCATCACGATCTTTTCACCATCTGCAACTGGCAAGCTAGAGACACGAAGTGCGTAGGTTCGACCAAGGATGGATATTTTGAAACGACCATCTTGTGGTACACGCCGTTCATCAATTTTCAGATTTGCTAAAATTTTGATACGGCTTACTAGCGCTCCAGCAACAGCGGTAGGTAAACGGTTTGCTTCTTGCAGTACACCGTCGATACGGTAGCGAACCTGGATAAACTCTTCGCGAGGTTCGATATGGATATCGCTGGCTGAAGCTCGAATAGCATACTCTAGTAGCAAATTAACGGTCTGACTAATGGGTGAGTCCTCGGCAATATCGCTGGCTGAAACACTTTCTTCTTTGTCTGCAGCGTCTTCATCTTGTTCGGCTATTACATCGCTGAGCTCTTCGGCTACGTCACCACGGTAGCTATCTAAAGCTCGTAAAATATTGTCGTGAGTAGTTATGAATATATCAATTTCGCTACCCAGCTGTTTCTTTAGAAAGTCTACCGCCTGGACATCGTCAGGATCTTCCATGGCAAGCTTCTTTTTGCCGTCAACAACATCAAAGACTATTGCGTTATACTGCTTTGCGATACGCTCGGGTATCAGGCTCAAGGCTTCCTTTGATATCTTTGTTGGGTCAAGTTCGGCAAACTCAAAACCTGCATATTGGGCAAATTGTTTAATCAGTTCGTTATCTGTTAAAACTTGCTGTTGCAAAACCACATCTTGCAGAGGGTGGTGGGTTGTTTCCTGCTCTTTTTTCAGCTTGGCTAGCTGATCGTCAGTTATTTTCCCACCACTTTTTAATATTTCTTCTATTGTCGCGTCTGATATTCGCATGTTATTACCTGATAAATTATAAACGTTAGCGGTACGTTTTACCAGTGTTCTATAATGGTTTATATGAAAGTTACAATAACGTCGGAAAAAGACATGCAAAACCTTGGCTCCAGACTAGCCAAAGAGCTGCCCGGTGGGTCAATTATTGAACTCGTCGGCGATGTCGGTGCTGGCAAAACAACACTAGTCAAAGGCATAGGAAAAGGCCTGAATATCGTCGAGACTATACAAAGTCCAAGCTATACGATTTTTTGTCGCTATGACTCAGGTGACAAAAGCTTGCATCATTATGATTTTTACCGGCTGAATGATCCGGGTCTGATTAGCTATGACTTGGACGAATCACTGCATACAGACAATGTGGTCACGGTTATCGAGTGGAGCGACCATGTCAAAGACATTTTGCCGGACGAGCGCGTAACAGTTAATATAGTTACAACCGGGGAAAATACCAGAGAAGTTAAGATAAAAGGAATTGAAATATGATATTAGCTATCGATACGTCCACGCCTGAATGTCGGATGAGCCTGATAGGTGAAGACAAAGCCATAAATAAAAGTTGGCTAGCCGAGAGGCGGCTAGCGCTAGAACTTTTAGAGCAGCTTGAAAATTTCTTGAAGGAGAATGATTTGGCCTTTCAAGACCTAGCGGGATTGATCATCTTTCGCGGTCCAGGTAGTTTCACTGGCTTGAGAATTGGCGTCACGGTGTTCAATACACTGGCCGATAGCTCGAGTATCCCAATAGTAGGCGAGGTCGGAGAGGACTGGCAAAAAGTGGGTATCGAGCGTATAAAGAACAAGCAAACTGACAAAATTGTTTTGCCTGAATATGGCTCACCACCACACATAACAAAGCCTACAAAATAATTATTTTACTGCACTGAGCTTTGGCTTTGCAACGGCTAGGAATTCTGCGTGTATGTGCTGCAATGTATCAAGTCCGTCACTTAGTCTTACAAAGTCCTCTTGCGTATCATTCCTTGTAGTTTTTTCATCAGAGAGATAAGCTTCGTCGGGGTCATCATCGTCTAGCTCCTCGCCATCAGCGCCCACTACCCATGGTGCCAAGTCTTCGTCAAATTCCCCAAACCTCGCATAGTAATCGTCTTTCCACGGATTATCTTTGGCGCACTCTGATACTTTAATTAAAGTTATTTTACCGTATGCAGTATCAATAACTCTATGTTCTTCTCTGCGTCTAACGACTCTGTTAACCCAAGATTCATCGACGACTACAGGGTCCTCCATATTTTCAGTTCCATTTTCTAGATTGAACAGCCAGCGCACAATAGCTCGTGAACTATCTTTGACTTCTTGGGATGCATCGTACCCTTTTTCCCAAGCATCCCAGGATCCTTCAAAGCTCTTGAAATGATCAATAAATAGCTGCTTTCTTTCGTCGTGTAATTTTTTAGCAACTTCAGCATCGTCGTTATAAATCGGTACAAGATAGGGTTCCATAATTACTATATTATAACACCAAAAATACAATAATGATATGCCTTGTTTATGCCCCAAAAAACTACTACAATAAAATATGTTAGTAATTTATGAAATAAGTTTCTGTGAATACTTGAGAATGCGAGATACTGTGAGCAAACTGATAACCAATAATAGTCTGGACCTTCACTTCTAAAGCGACTGATCTTTAGTATTTTTCTACATGCGAGTATTCCCTGAAGCAAGAAGGGAAGTTTTGATATGTACATATTAGAAATCGTATTCGCCCTCATCGGTGCTACCGTTGGAGCTGGTGGATACTTTGCGTACAGCCAATCTAGCAACAAGAATGCTTCGAAAAAAGCCGAGAAAGCTATTGCAGATGCAAAGAACAAAGCTAGCGACATTGTCTTAAAAGCAAAAGACGAAGCATTGAAAGTTACGGACGATGCAACCAAAGAAATCAATGCTTTGCGCAAAGAACAAAAGCGATCTGAAGATCGAGCAATCGAGCGCGAAAACAGTCTGGATAAAAAGCTAGACGAACTAGACAAGCGAGGTGAAAAGCTTCGCAAGAGTGAAGATGAAGTTGATAGTCTAAAAAACGAAATCCGCGAAATTCGCACCAAACAGCAGGAAAAATTAGAAAAAATTGCCAAGCTATCTAAAAAAGAAGCCAGCGAACACTTGCTGAAAATGACCGAGCGAGACATCAAAGAAGACCTAAAAGGGCTAATCGTGAAACTACAGCGTGACGCCGAGGCTGACGCAGAAGAGCGTGGTCAAGTAGCGATTTTGAGCGCCATGGAACGCATGGCTAGTGAAGTGACTGCTGAGCGCACGGTTACAGCAATCAAGCTAACCGAAGATGACATGAAGGGTCGTATCATCGGCAAGGAAGGCCGCAATATTCAGGCTATCCAGCGAGCGACTGGCGTAGATATATTGGTAGATGACACCCCAGGTATGGTTGTGCTATCTAGCTTTGATCCTGTTCGTAGACAGGTTGCACGCCTAACGCTAGAAATGTTGATGAAGGATGGCCGTGTACATCCAGCCCGCATCGAAGAAGTCGTCGAAAAAGCCAAAAAGCAAATCGACAAGGAAGTCGATCGTGCTGGTGAAGACGCTGCCCGTGAAGTCGGTGTAGTTGGCATACCAAAAGAGCTACTGCGCCTACTAGGCGAGCTAAAATTCCGAACCAGCTATGGCCAAAACGTATTGAAACATTCAACCGAAATGACACAAATTGCTGGCATGATCGCCGAGGAAATTGGCGCAGACGTGCGTACGGTCAAAACCGCGACGCTACTGCACGATATTGGCAAAGCCGTATCACACCGTATCGAAGGCAAGCATCATCATATCGGGTCCGAGCTAGCCGAGAAATATGGTTTATCAAAAGAGATCGCCCACGCGATCAAAGCTCATCACGATGATATCGAGGCTACGACTCCAGAAGCTATCGTTGTTCGCATTGTTGATGCCATGAGCGCTGCACGTCCTGGCGCACGAAACATTAGTGCCGAAAACTTTGTCGAGCGTATGAAAGACCTCGAAAACGTTGCAACTGGATTTGAAGGAATCGACAAAGCCTACGCAATCTCTGCAGGACGTGAGGTACGTGTGATCGTAAAGCCCGAGAAAATTGATGATCTGTCTAGTATCAAACTAGCTCGTGATATTGCCACAAAGATCGAGAGTACTATGAACTATCCAGGTACTATCAAAGTGAACGTGATTCGCGAAACTCGCGCAACTGAATTTGCCAAGTAATGAAAATCGAGAGTAAAAAACTTTTACTCTTTGACAAAGCAACACAAATCCTCCTACCGATACTGACAGTAGGAGGATTGTTGCTGGTTTCATTGAAACTACCAATGTATGGTTTAATGCTGACTATGACCTCACAAGTATTCTGGTTCTACGCCGCATGGAAAGCCTGGAAGCAGGCAGGGCAAATCGGAATTTTTATAACTACTGTTGCTATGACTATTGTGACTATTATTGGTTTGATTAATTATTTATTTTTGTAAATGAATATATAAACTCTTGCTTCAAAACGAGAGGTTGTTATAATATTCATTATGTCATCTCTTCTAAAAACAACCGGATTAGTATTGTGGTGGGCTGAGGGTACAAAATCACGCCGTGATACTAGATGGAAAAATGCTATTACGTATCCTATTGAAATTACCAATACTGACCCAAAGATAATATCAATATTTCTAGACTTACTGAGAAAAGAATTTGACGTAGATGAGTCGAAGATAAAAGTTCAGATACAAATTCACAAAGGTGATAACAGAGAGGAATTGGAAAATTACTGGAGTAATATAACGCGTATTCCAAAGAGCAGGTTTAATAAAACTATTATTAGAGAGGTAGGTAATAAGCCCGGAAAGAGTAAAGGTACCTGTAAAGTACGTTTTTCTGATAAAATAGTATATGGTAAACTAAAATCCGCTCTAGATGATATCGTAGAGCAACTTTAAAACACATCGGGGTGTGGCGCAGTTGATAGCGCGTCCGGTTTGGGACCGGAAGGTCGTAGGTTTGAGTCCTATCACCCCGACCAGAAGATATTTCGTCTAATTCCGTCATCAAATTGTATGGCGGTTTTAGTTTTATAACAGGGGTAGAATCATCTCCAGCACGTAGGTTCGCAATAAACTCACTACATATAGTATCTAGAACCATGATGTCAGTAGTTTTTAGCATGTTTAACACCTTAGAACGTGTAAGTTCGTAGAACTCTTGCTCGGTAGGTAATGCTGTATCAAGTTTAGCTAGCTCAGTCTTGTTACTTGCTATAGCCTCTTCGTCTAGGCGTATAAGCTGTTGATACTCCTCTAGCTTGCCCTCGTGGTATTTCTTGTAATCATCAGGACTGCTTACTTGAAACTCTTGATAACGTGCATACTGCTGTTCGTTATTATTCTGTGATTGCTTAGCCTCAGCCAGTTTACGGTTCAGTATAGCCCTGTCAGAAGCTATACGCTGTTCTAGACTGTTTTTGTACATACGGTATGCTTGTTCACTCTTTTTTGTTAGGTGACGTAGTTGCCACTCGATACCTGCTAGAACGTACTTGCCACGGATACTCTTAGAGAGTGTTAAGTTGAGGTTTTTCTGCTCAGATGCATTGTGTCGCAAACATGCCTTATTACGACAGTAGAAGCTAATAACCCACTTGCCTTTATTCTTACCCCGTTTAAGACGTGTGTGCTGAAACCTCATGGCTTTATCGCAGTAATCACAGATAACCTTATTGTGTAGCAATCCGTAGTCTAGGCGTTGAGTACGGTTAGTTTTTACGCTCGTAGTTCTACCAAAGTCTTTAGCAACGTCAGCATTCAACTGTATGTATTCATCTGCTGTTATGAGGGGCTTAAAGTTATACAGGTCTACTAGGTTTGCGAGGTTATCGCCGTACTTGTATAGCCCACTGTAGAACGAATCTTCAAAGATATTGCCGACCATTTGCTTTGTAACTTTCACAAGCTTAGGTTTGTCATCTTGGTCTTTACGCTCAGTGAGTTTAGCATCGTTTAAGAACTCTGCAATATCTATATTACTCATGCCACCATATAGCCTCATATCTACAGCTTTACGGAGTATATTCCAGTTATATTCATCAGGCGTAAAGTATCCAGTAACAGAGTCTACGTAGTAACCCTTTTTAACTACACCATTATATTTACCCTCTACGATATTGCCGACAGTACCACGCTTAACATCAACTGCTAGCTTGTCGGAATATTGTTTAGATGTAGCAAACAATATACCTAACATCATTTTGCCATTAGGTGAATTGTCGAACTGGTATGTGACAAACGCAAGGTCTTGTATTTCTTCATGGTCAATCATTTCTATGACTTCACCAGCTTCTTTCATATTGCGAGATAGACGGTCAGGAGACCACGATATAAGCCCGTGATATTTACCAGTTTTATAGCCTAGTAACAGCTTGTCAAAAATAGGACGATTGCCAGAAGTTTTAGCAGAGGCACTTTCTACGAATATATCCTCATCACGAATAACAACCTCTAGGCGGTTAGCTAGTTTTAGGCACTCAGCACGTTGGTCATCGAGTGAACGTACTTGCTTAGCTTCATCATCAGTAGACTTACGAAGGTATATAGCGTAACGGCGTTTTTCTTTTGGTAAAATCTTTTTAGCACCCTCAGTTGTCGCAGAGAAGTAATTCAGTAGGTCATTGACACTACGTTCACTACTACCAAAGGCTTTAATACGATACTCAGACGTATATACGTGCTGTTCTTGCACATTAGCAAGTTCTGCCTCATCAGCTAGAACTTTAGTACGTTTTTTGCGGTTAGTTGTACCTTTAGTCATACATTTATTCCTACTACTAGTGTACAAAAATTGTGCTGTAATGTAAACTATTGTTATATGAATAATGATTTACCAGAATATCTAACCTTGCCAGAAGTGGTAAAGATATTGAAGGTACACCCCAACACTCTACGCAACTGGGATAAGGACGGTACACTTAAAGCCATACGCATAGGTAGGCGCAACATTAGACGTTGGAAAAAGTCAGAAGTTCTAAAGTTTATTGAATCTAATCAATAGACCAGCAGAATACCCCAACATTGCTAGAAACGCCCCTGAGTCTAAAACGAATTAGGCGTTTTTATTGTTGAAACGGGTAGAACATCATCTTTTTATTTAGGGCGTGTGTTTTGTATATACTCAACAATGACTGGCTTAAATAGGCTATGGTTACAATAAAAATAAAGTAGGTACTCAAGCACAATACTGGCTAAAAAACATGCTAGAATTAAAGGACATGGGAATTACAAATACTAATAAACAAACAACAGTCACACCTGATAGTTATGATGAGCTACTAGACTTTAATAGTCAGTATTTTGCAAAGCATTTAATAACCTACATTGGCAATAAAAGAAAACTTTTACCTTTTATAAATAGTGCGGTAGTTGATATAAAAAAACGATTAAAAAAAGATAAGATAACTGCTCTCGATGGCTTCTCGGGTAGTGGTGTAGTTGCAAGATTGCTAAAGTACCATACTACTGATTTAATATCTAATGACTTCGAGGACTACACTTATACGGTTAACACAGCATATCTAGCAAATAGCTCAGATGTAGATATTCCACGCCTAGAAAAAGCCATAAAGTACCTGAACGATAATAAGCTAAAGAAAACAAAGTCAGACTACTTTATTACAAAAAACTATGCACCTAAAAACGACAATGATATCAAAACTGGTGAGAGAGTTTTCTATACACATCAAAATGCCGAGATTATAGACAACATACGTTATATGATTGAGCACGATATCGACGAAGATTTGAAGGTATACTGCTTATCCGCTCTCATCATTAAAGCTTCTATTCACAATAATACCTCGGGTGTCTTTAAGGGTTTTCACAAAAAGGACGGCATAGGTCATTTTGGTGGGGCTGGTGAAAATGCCCGTTCTCGGATAATGGGGGAAATAACCCTTGAAGTACCGTTGTTCGCAGATGCTAAAAATAATACAAGAGTATATTGTGAAGATACGAACGAACTAGTCAAGAAAATTGAACCTGTCGACTTGGCTTATTACGACCCACCGTACAATCAACACCCGTACGGCTCAAACTACTTTATGTTAAATATTATCAACGGCGGGAAGCCTGTCCCTATTCAAAAGGGAGTCAGTGGTATTATTGAAGACTGGCAACGGTCAGACTACAACAAGTCAAAACCTGCCGAAGAGGCTATGGATGAACTAATAAAGAATACGAACGCAAAGTATATTCTAATTTCTTATAATGACGAGGGTATTATACCTATTGAGAAGTTTGAAAAGATTGTCAGTAAATATGGTACTTGGGAACTTTTAGAGCAAGAGTATAACACTTACCGTGGTTCACGTAATCTACGAGACAGGAGCAATAAGGTTCAAGAATTGCTCTGGTTGATTAAAAAACATTAGTCAACAAACTTATATTCTATAGCACTAACAGCGACGTGGAACATCTTCTCTGCCATCTGTTCAATAGTCCAAGACTCGTATCTAAATAACATGGAGACTGGCTCAAAGGGCATAAAATCTTTCCTGACGAAAATCTCATTTAGCGGAAAGAACTCGTTCATAGTTAGAACTCGGTCAAGAATTGACGAACCCTCTGAAAAGTCGTGTCCATTACCGAAACATATAAATGGCAATACTCCTTCGTTTTTGAATATAGCCCTTATACCAATCAAGTTTTTGCCTAATCGCTCAATCGCATTACCCATAGCCTGCTTTGGTAAACCTTCAAGCTTACGTGCGTCGTTCGTACCTTGTCTTTTCACTTCTGACACAAGAATGATACGTCGCTCACCCTGCTTATTTGTAGCAAATAAGAAGCCACCATCGGGTGATATAAAGCTTGTACTGAGCGGTGTACCGAAATGGCTTGCATACTCTGGGTACTGACGAGAAAGCACCGCAATAATTTCAACTAGTTTCATTGTCTTCTGATGTTCAAAGGTAAGGTCAGGATACTTTTGCTGTAGCGTAGCGACTACTGCGTTTATCGCAACAACTATGTCTTTATCCATTGTTTTTGACATAGAGTTCTTTATTGAGTGTTGGTTAATGTTTTGTCTTAGAAAATCAGAGTTAGCCATATGGGATTATTATACCATCGTTTTTAGGACTATTGTTCTAGGTTCTATTATCTTATATCTTAATAGTGTAATTCATATACTTTTACATAACCAAAAACTGCTAGGAATCCGCCGATTTACAGATATAAAAGTATGGATTTTACGTTAAATTGTTATGGTATGCTTATGGTAATAAAGTAGTACCCTATAAACAGGACTTATCCGTATTGCCCTGTCAGTCCCTACCACACCCCACCTAGAGCTAATAAACCTACACATTTAGGTTCAACATATTTCTCGTTTATATAACTACTTAGTTTTCTCTATGCGTTCGATTGATAGATTCTTAGTTTTCTTTTGCCTTTTTCGCTCAGGTGAATCTAGCACCAACTGTCGTCTCTCGACACCCTTCTTAACCTTGCCTACACTAGTAATCATAGGTGTATTAAACACCTTGTCGTCCCAGTTAGATGTATCTGTAGGTGATTCTTGAGGTGGTAGTTTTATATGACTCATTACCTCTACTATAGCAAAAACTCCATACCAGAAGCACGTTCAGACCATACTAGATTATCAATTCGTGTATTCAATGACTCTAGGCTATTCTTTACATTACCGAAGTTAACTAGCAGGTTATGCAGGCTTGTGAGTATAGGTTCGTTTGAGGACGCAGTACGCCGACCAAGAAATTATATTTATGACAATGCAAATTACTCCATACCCAGCGCCAGATTTTTCGTTGACGGACGAAGCGGGAAAAACTCATAGCCTAAAAAATTATTCAGGCAGCTGGCTGGTACTGTATTTTTATCCGAAAGACGAGACACCGGGTTGTACAACTCAAGCTTGTAGTTTACGGGATGCTCGCGATGACCTAACAGCACTAGGTGCCCAGGTTGTTGGTGTATCAAAGGACGATGCCAGTAGTCACGAAAAGTTTAAAGCTAAACATACGCTGAACTTTACACTACTATCTGACCCAGATGCGAAAGTTATTGACGCATATGGTGCATGGGGTAAAAAGATGTTTGGCAAAGAGGGAATACTGCGAAAAACATTTATCATCGATCCAAATAGACAAGTTCAAAAAGTGTTTGGTCGCGCCAACCCAATTGGCCATGGTGATGCCGTAGTTGAAGCGCTGAAAAAACTACAAGACTAGGCTTTGCTCAACTAGTGGTATACTAATTCCATAAACAATTGGAGGATATCAATATGCCAGCGAAAGTAGGAGAAAAAAGTTTTATAACGACATGGCTACTCAGCCTGTTCTTAGGTGGATTAGGTGTTGATAGGTTCTATCTAGGTAAGGTAGGCACAGGTATATTAAAACTATTAACTTTTGGTGGCTTGGGCGTATGGTATCTGATCGATCTCATAATGGTCATTACAAATGCTACAAGGGATAAAGATGGAGATAAGCTTGAAGGCTATGAAAAAAATAAAGTTCTTGCCATAGTCGTAACTTTAGTAATTCTTGTACTTGGCATAGGGGCAAGCGCTATGAATTCTTCAAAAACAAATACCATAAATACCCAAAGCAGTGTCACTCCTGAAGCTTCGCAGGAACAAAAGCAAGAAGTAATGAAGATAGATGTCAAAACTCTTGGTGATGCCTTTGATGCTAACCAGGTAGCTGCAGAAAAAGAATGGAGTGGTAAGCTTGTGGAATTTGCAGCTGAAATTACCAATATTAATGAAGGAAGACTTAGCTTTGCTGGAGATATAACATCTGATGAATATTCTATGACGCAAATATCATGTGAACTCAAGGATGAAGATCAAGCATTGAATGTTAAGAATGGTCAGACTATTACCGTACAAGGAGTGGTTGGAGAACAAACCATTGGAGTGATTAGCCTAGGTGACTGTACAGTTTTATAGATAAAAGAGGTAATTCAGGTCATAGAGTTTAGGGATACTATCTGACCTTTGCATAAATCAACTAATAGATAAAAGACTTTCTTTTGTGAGAGTCTTTTATCTTGGGCGCTTGAGTGCGATTACTCTTGCCCGCTCTACTATATGATCGTCGAGTGTTTGTAGTTTTACATCACCGTACTTGCGCTTTACAGCTTTTGCTATGAGAAAGTCAGCGAGTCGTGGGTTTTTAGGTAGTAGCGATCCGTGCAGGTACGTTCCGATAACGTTTTTGTAACGGGCGCCTTCGCTGCCATCTTCACCATTGTTACCATCACCTCTTACAACTAGACCTAAGTATGCTTGATCTTCGTCTAGACGGGTTAGTCCACTGTGGTTTTCGTAACCTATTATTTCACCAAAATCCTCGCTCTTCGATACAATATTTCCGATCAAACGCTTTGGTCCGCCATAGGTTTCTAGTTTGAATATACCAATTCCTTTTATTTGTTCGCCTTTATTAGTTTCGAAAAATCGACCGAATAATTGATATAAACCACAGATCATCAGCATCGGTACACCGTCGTCAGCGAGTTTGTGTAAATGCGGTCCAATCTTGATCAAATCATCTTTGATTTTGTCTTGTCCACTATCTTGGCCGCCACCGCCAACTATCAAATCAACATCCGCAGGAAATTTGGAACCAGGATGATGTTCTAATAATTCAACTTTATAACCTCGCCATTCCAGACGACGCTTGAGGGTTAAAGTATTACCCCAGTCACCATAAATATTCATCTCACTAGGATAGAGTTGTAGCAGGCGAATAGTTTTCATAGTACACGCTCCAGATCTGTATAATTTTGCAATTCTTTTCGTAGAGTTAGCATGGCGGTATAAGTACAAAAAATTCGCTTTGGTCGACCAGTTTCATTGACGAATGTATCGAGCGCTTTTTTCAGATCTGTATCTACATAATCAAACGTAACTTGGTCATACTGCAGGCGCAGCGCCATATCATACGCTCGCATACCGCTAACCATACGCACACCACTCTCGCGTAAACTATCGAACTCGACATCCCACAACCATGACATGTCCCGACCATCAGCGTAGTTATCGTTGATAGCGATCATTGTTGCAATATTGTCAGGCGAGAATGATTTTAGTCCTAAACGAAACCCACTAGGATTTTTAACGAGTACCAGCTCGAGTTCTTGACCGTGAATTATCATTTTTTCACCACGTCCAAATGCTGGCTTCACATCTGCAAGTGTAGTCAGTAGTTTTTTATCATCAATTTTGCTACCAACAATTTGTCGAACAAGGCTCAGCGCAGCAGCAGCATTGAGCACATTGTATATACCAGTAATATTGAGTTGAGTAGAAACCGGTTTTTTGCCGAGTAAAAAAGTCGCATTGCCACTAGAGAATTCTTTGACAATCACATCAGCTCCGACACTGAGGGCGGGTTTTTTGACTTCACCACGCATCTCATCGTCTGATGGGAAATGATGTCGCAGATCCGGGTCTAAGCCGAAGTAATTGATATTAACATTTTTGAGTGTTTTACCGATATTGAGTGTTTGTGGATCTTCACGGTTCAATACCACACCTTTTTTGGTGGTACGTGCGATTGTTGCTAGCATCTGGGTTGTGGTGTCGATTTCGCCAAAACGGTCTAACTGGTCACGCATAACATTGAGCAGTAAGCTATAAGTTGGTGGGACTTCACGTACGAAATGTACAGCATGTGCTTCGTCAAGCTCCAAGACTGCGATATCTGCGTCCAATATGCCCTGCTTATTAACTTTATCCAACAATGCTGATATAACGCCGCGTGTAAAATTACTACCAGTAGGGTTTGTAAAAACTTTTAACCCTTGGCTTTTGAGGAGCTCTGTCACCATTTTGGTTGTTGTTGTCTTGCCATTTGTACCACTAATAACTACGACACCGAGAGGAAGGCTGCTGAGCGTGTCTGACAAGAAATCCTTGTCCAGTTTTTCTACCACCAAACCCGGCAGTGCCGATCCACCACCACGCAGTCGGGAAATATGTCTGACTGATTTACCTAGAATAGTTGTATGAGTCTTTCGCATGTATGTATGATTATACGCGTTCAATAAAAAAAGAGCCACGCCCGAGAGAGAAAAGACCGGGGGGCGGTCTCTCATCTCTCTCGGGGTGGCTTTGCCTCAAATGCCGAGGCGGTTGCACCAATCGGGCGCTGCCAGACCCCAGGTGCCAATTGATGTCCTTATCAAAAGATTTTGACGACGCCATATATAAGCGCAATTACGACGGGAGTTTGAATCATGAATCCAATGATTGCTCCACGAAAGAGACCTCCGTCGTAGCTGTCACGCTTGTTACTGGCTTGTGCAGGTGCGCGTTGTTTGTTCATGCTAACTCCATCCAGGTAGGCTCGATAAAGTTCTAATTGCTAGATTACGACTATGTTGCGAAAAAGTCAATTAATCAACAAACATAAACCTTGCCTTGAACAGATTCTAAAGTGTTACAATAGAGCATATGTTTATAGTGGGCTTAGTTATATGGTGGTACGGCGCTGGCTGGAAGAAATTCGGGCAAATCTTGATAGATAAGTTGATAGCGACCGAAGATTTTTTCTCGATAGATATGCTACTGGGGAGTATATTTGCTCCGTTCAAACAAATATCTGCTTCGTCTGGTTCGAATGGAACTTTGCAAATGAAGATACAGGCATGGTTAGACAGGCAGTTTTCGAGATTGATCGGTGCTATTATTCGTCTACTACTTATCATAGTAGGCGCAGGCTGGTTATTGCTACAAATGACAATCGATATATTGTTGATGATTTTGTGGCCAATTTTGCCGCTACTGCCAATTATCGGACTAGTTGCATCGATCGGAGGGTTGTTGTTATGACTAGCAATACAACCTTTAACTACTATTCTCAGCGAGCCCGTGACGCGCGCCTAGCTAGACTGTTTAACACACCGATCCGCGCTGCGTTACTAGCCAGTATCGTACTGTTCATTTTGACAGGCATTATTCTGGTTCTAGTCCTGAGGTCTAGCAGTGGGTGGTTTATTACGTCATTGGCGGCGCTGCCTGTGATTGTGTATGTCTGGTGGAAGCTATATCTGCGTGATATACCCACAGCAAAAAATCCATCAATTGATGCACAGCTAGACGGCAAGCTTTTGGGTCTTTTACCCGCGAAGCCAACCCCGCAAGACATAGGCAAGTCTGTGTCGCAAACTAACGGTGGGCAGTTTTTCTCTGCAAGATTTGGGATAGGTTCAATGTTCATGAGTGAGCTAGCCAGCAAAGATGAGGCGCTAACCGCGCAGGTTTGGCAAGCTGCAGTCACGATCAAAGAGCAACAAAAACTAGATATTATTTCTAGCACGGTTGTAGTGGCAGCTTTGGTAGAAACACACCCTAGTATGCAGCAAGTGCTCAACCATTTGCAGCTAGAACCAGGTGATGTGGTAGCGGGTGTGAATTGGTATCATCATATCCAAGACCTGATTGCTGCGCAAAAGAAACCAAAACGAACAGGTGGTGTTGGACGCGATTTGTCCTTTGGTTATATGAATTTGATCAGACAATTTGGCGTTAATATTAGCGAACAAATTTCTCGAAATGGATTATTGTCGGTCGAGATCGAATCGCACAAAAGTGCACTAGAGCAAATGATCCAGACATTTAGTGCGAAGGGTAGACAAAATATTGCGTTAATAGGTGCGACTGGTGCAGGCAAGACAACTCTAGTTCATGCGTTTGCTGAGAAACTGCTCGATGGTGGTAGCAAGCTACCTGCTAACTTGAAGTTTCGTCAGGTCATCATGCTCGACCCTAGTGCATTAATCTCAGCTGCACCAGGGCGAGGACAGCTAGAAGGTTTGATCAATCAGGTGTTAGTTGAAGCTTATAGGGCCAAAAATGTCATTGTATGTCTAGATGACGCACATTTATTTTTTGAAGAAGGTGTTGGTTCGGTAGATATTAGTAATGTACTGCTGCCGATTTTAGAAGGTGGTGGACTACGAATGATACTGACTATGGATGAGCAAAAATATCTGCAAATTTCTCAGCGTAAGCCAAGTTTAGCTAATGCGCTGAACCGAGTTGTTGTAGCCGAAGCAAACCGCGAGGAAACAATCAAAGTCATGCAAGACCAATTGATCATGACTGAGTTTTCTCACAAAGTAACCTATACTTACCAGGCATTACAGGAAGCTTATCGTTTGAGTGAACGATATGTTCATGAGCTTGCACAGCCTGGTCGCGCATTCAAACTGTTAGAATCTGCAGCTGGATATTCTGATGGTGGATTGGTCACAGCGTTGTCTGTCCAAAATACAATCGAGCAGACAATGAATATTAAGGTTGGTGTGGCTAATAACCAAGACGAGAAAGACAAGCTACTAAACCTAGAGCAAAAAATACATGAACGTATGATCAATCAAACTCGCGCGGTGTCAGTTGTCAGTGATGCGCTGCGACGTGCACGTGCAGGGGTACGAAATGAAAATCGACCAATTGGTACGTTTCTATTCCTAGGTCCAACTGGTGTTGGTAAGACTGAGCTTTCTAAAGCGTTAGCTGATGTGTATTTCGGTGGTGAAGATAAAATTGCTCGAATAGATATGAATGAATATGTCAAAGCCGATGACGTATCACGCCTGATTGCTGATGGTGCCGATGATCCACATTCATTAACTGCACAGGTTATGAAGCAACCGTTTTCAGTCATCTTGCTGGATGAGATAGAGAAGGCACATCCAAATGTACTCACGACATTGTTGCAGGTACTGGATGAAGGAATACTACGTGATATTAAAAACCGAGAAGTCAGTTTTCGCGATGCAATTATTATCGCCACATCAAATGCCGGTGCGGATCGCATACGTGAACATATTGAAGCTGGCGAGCAACTAGAACAGTTCGAAGAGCAATTTACCAATGAGCTGATTTCGTCGAACCAATTCAAGCCTGAGTTCCTAAACCGTTTTGATGAGATTGTACTATTCCGTCCGCTAGAAAAACCGGAACTATTGCAGGTGATTGACCTGATATTAAAGGGCGTTAACAAAAATATGGCGCTGCAGAAAATTACGGTCACAGTTGATAATGATGCCAAGGAGCTATTAGTAGAACAAGGTTACGACCCACGTCTCGGTGCACGTCCTATGCGACGTGTGGTGCAGCGCAGTGTTGAAAACCTGGTTGCCAAGACTATGTTGAGTGGTAGTGTGCAGCCTGGCAGTACTATTAATGTGATAAAGGCTGATATTGAAGCGGCTGGCAATCAACGAAAGGCTCCGACTAGTAATTTAGTCCCGCCAACTAACACTGAACAAAAATAAACCTCCTGATAACGAGGAGGTTTATTTAGATAAAATAGCTCTTAGTTTTGGCTAACTATAAAGCTGACACAATCACCCTGATTTTTAAATACAGGTGTGTTGAATGTTTTCCATCCATCATTTTTACAAGATTGTTTAGTTGTTGGACTGATTGCTGGCTCAAAGTCAAAAACTTTTGTGCTAGCTGCTGTACCAAAAACGACCTTGTCTATGTTTTCTGTGTAGCCATTTGCGTATGGTTCACCGACACGAAGACCAAGGAAAGGATCTGATATACGTATGCGTACTCCGTTATAATCGCTCAAAATCTGACTCCAAGTTTTTGGTGTGCTTCCAGCCCCACCAGTAACAGGCCAAGTTGCTCCAGAATATGTCCATAGTGCATTACCACCGTTGATAGCATCCCACTGTTTCCAGTTATCCTGTGTGACAACTCCATTATTTGCAGGTACGAATGTTAATCGACGTTGCCAAGTATCAGTACCGTTAAAATCGACGTTAAATTGCAGATATGCAGAACGTTGTGATCCAACACCCGCACCGTTACCAGTTAGGGGATTGTAAGTACTGTATTTTAGCTCTGTAATATCAGAAAGAGCAGTACCACCAAACTGATAAGTTGCTATATTTTTTCGTTGAGTACCACTAACACTCATTTGAACACTACCAGAACCTAGTGGTGGAGTAGCTGGGCCACTAACAAAACTACCTAGTGTATTGTTTATTGTGTCATTTTCATCATTGTAAAAAAACCATGATTGCATATTGCTCGGGGTTACAACCGTTGATGCTGCGTATGCTGCTGTTGGTACCGCCACAAGTCCCAGTACCGCCACAGCCATACTTGCCATTAATAATTTAATTCTTGATTTCACTATAATCCTCCTTTTAGTACTTCAATCATAACACGTATAATTTTAAGTGGTGCCCCGGGTAGGATTCGAACCTACGACCTTGAGCTTAGAAGTCTCCTGCTCTATCCAGCTGAGCTACCAGGGCGCGTAAACAATATTATAGAGGTTATTTGGCTGCTTTACCAATTTTTCCTAGATGGGTGTAGTGAAAGCCTTCGAAATGTTTGAGGCCATAGCCAAATGTTCTATCGACTGCAATGTGAAAGAACCACAAGAGCGCTATAAACAAGAGGATACTTTGGCCTAATAGAATATAGCCAAGGATCAGAATAATCGGTCCAACAACACTATGTACTGCATTGTAGGCTATAGCACCGGCTTCTTTGTTGATCAAATATCCAATCATGCTGATATCAAATACTAAAAAGAATATAACTAGCCAGTACCAGTCAAAGCCTTGCGAAATGTATATAACGGCTGTGACAATTGCTAGTAATAAATACTCGACCCTCAGAACGTTTTTCATATTTACCCCTTAATAATTTCTTGGTGCACCATAATTAACGAAGTCAGAACTCTATTACGTACTTAACCCGGCAACTCTAAAGCCGTAGTATTGCAGGTTACCTGTTACTTCAGAAAGTCTAGAGGGGAAAGCACGGTAATCAAACACTGCTCGTTCTTCGTCGGATGAGGCATCAACCTCTAAGATGTGAAGAGCATTGTCGGTAAACTGGTCGAACTTCATGGAAAAGTCTATGCCATGCTGGTGGTAGGTAAATTCTGTTCGTACTTTTTCTGAATGGATTTTCGACTTAATAACTAATTCGCTGTATTTTTGATCTGTTATTTTTGTCTTTTCCGAAGTTCTGTCGCCATCTTTCGTCACTTTTGTTATAAGAAGAATTAATGCTTCGCCGTTGTCGAAACGTTTATATACAACTTTTGTCTCTTCAGATTCATTAGTTTCAAGCCAGTCCGTGATCATGAGATATGAATTGCTGTCCGGAGTATCAAATAGGTTCGCATCAATTTCAGCAAGAGTAAATTTCCTAGCATTGTCATCAAGGATTTCTTTAGGTCGTTCCGGTCCGAGTTCTTGTGCCGAGCCTGTAGGTACTATCATAGATATACTATAACAAAAAACGCCAGAAAATTTCTGACGTCTCAAATAGTCCATCTGTGGTGCGGGCGGAGAGAATCGAACTCTCATCGCTTGCTTGGAAGGCAGGCATATTAGCCATTATACGACGCCCGCGTAGCAAGTATTATATCACGTCGAGAGGAGTAAATCGCCTGATTTGTTTTTCATCATGTTCTATCATTTCTTCCCAGCTTAGCAGCGGCCTGGCAAAAGTTATTTTTTCGCCGGTCTCATTTCTATAGATAACTAGTGGTGTTTGTGTGGCTTCGTCAATCACAACATCTATGACTTCATAGGTTGATTCAGGATTTTTGTAGTGAGAATATCGGGATCCTATCACAATCTTATCCTTTGCTGTATTCAAAGATTGCTTCAATTCTTCATCTGATTTCTTTTCCATAATTACCCTTCAAACCTTGCTCGCTTTTGTTGTTCTATTGACTCCTCAATGAGTATTCGATTGGTTCGTACTATATCTGCAATCACTGCTAGTGCAAATGATATGAACGCGGCCGATAGTAGCACCATGCCAACAAGCAGTGACTGCAAATGTGCGCCTTGTTGGTTAATACTGAGAAAATACAAGTAACGCACAAAAGGTATGAGCCCTAGTATCAGCAGTACGGTTCCACTAGAAACGAATATAGTATACGGTTTGTACATCAGATACGCTCGTACAATTGCCGTCCCACTCTCGAATACATGTTGCCACATACTACTAAACAAGCGTGACTCACGTGTTTTTTTGTTAGTGATAATAGGAATCGAAGTGATAGCTAGTCGTTTGTTACCAGCCTGGATAATTGTTTCCATGCAATAACTAAACTTTGTGACAATAGTTAGACGGTACAATGATTCGCGTGAGTATGCTCGAAAGCCACTAGCTGCGTCAGGTAAATCAGTACCTGCGGCTTTGTTTACTACCCAGCTACCTACACGTTGCAATAGTTTCTTGAGTGGTGAAAAGTGTGCAATTTTGCTGGTTTGTCGATCAGCAACGACGATTTCTGCTTTATCATCCAAAATAGGACGCACTAGATCGGTAATTTTCTCACTTGGATATTGATTGTCGCCATCGGTATTGACCAATATATCCGCACCCAACTCTAGCGCTTTGTCCATACCATCACGAAATGATCGTGCCAAGCCCATATTTGTTGCATGTGTCACAAATTGTTTAACTCCATGATCTTTGGCAACTTGCACCGTTTTGTCAGTTGAACCATCGTCGATAATCAAAATTTCAATTTCATCAATACCATCAATATGTTTTGGAATATTCGCCAGCACTGAGGGTAATGTTTGCTCTTCGTTGAGGCATGGTATCTGAATGACTAATTTCACGATCTTTATATTATACTAGAGTAATGAGCAAAATAGACCACACCAAACTAAAAGCAACACCAGAAACAGAAGATTTCCACCATAAATATACCGAAGAGGGCTCGGGATTGATCGGCTCGAAGCTGTTAGACGGTTATTTTACAGCGGTCGAATCACTAGTTAATGTAGCGAACTTAGACAGCGGCAAAGCGCTAGAAATAGGTTGTGGTGCAGGTTTTTCAACTAAACGCTTGCACAAAATGTTACCCAATAGGGTTGAATTGGAAGCTTCTGAATATGTCGAACAGTTACTACCCGATGCTCGGAAATTAAATCCTGGTATGCGCATTACCGCTGAGAGTGTGTATGAACTGAAACGAAAAGATGAATCATTAGACCTAGTCTTTTTGTTAGAAGTTTTGGAGCATTTGGATTACCCCGATACGGCGTTAAAAGAAATATCACGAGTGGTTAAGCCTGGCGGCTACCTAGTATTAGGTGTGCCTCGTGAACCATTATGGCGAGGTCTGAATATGGCACGACTAAAATATCTCAAAGATTTCGGCAATACAACTGGGCATTTAAATCATTGGTCAAAGAAAAGTCTAATAAAGCATGTCAGCGAAAATTTCCACGACGTTATAGAAGTCCGTTCGCCTCTGCCGTGGACTTTGGTACTGGCACGCAAATCTAAATAAATTATGAATAGAAAAATAATCAATTACCTACAACTACTACTAACGGTTGCATTGGTTGTATTTATTGCTGCCAAAGCAGGTGATTTTTTGGATCAAGTTGATTGGCAAGTTATTACTAGTAATCAGCCAACAATTATCGTAGCTGGATTGATATTTGTCGGTGGTTACATAGTACTTGCTTGGCACTGGCTGGTTGTGTGTCGCATCATTGATCCTGCCGTGAATCCAAAGCAGTGGTTAGCATTTTTTGCATCACAGCCGTACAAATATTTACCAACAAGTTTTTTCACCTTTTCATCACGAGCCAACTTTGCTTACAAATTTGGTATGAGCTTGAAACACAGTAGCGAAGCGCAGTTGATAGAGAACTTAAATCTGATTGGTTCTGCACTAGTAATCGGTGTAATATTGCTCCTGCTCAACACATTTATTTGGTTAGGGATATTTACAATTATTATTGTGGGACTAGTATGTGCATTTATATGGAACCAGCAATCATTAAAAATACCAAAAACCAAAATCATACTAGATCTCAGAAAATGGCTCAAAAGTTTGATAGTCGCGTCGCTTGGTTGGCTCATTATCGGACTCGGATTTTTTGTAATGGTTGTTGGTCTAGAAGGCAGATTTGAACCACTGCTATCAATTGCGGCTAGTAACTTAGCAACAGGTCTAGGTATATTAGCAGTTTTTGCGCCTGGTGGCATTGGTATAAGAGAACTCGTATTTCACTATCTATCGTTTGCTAGCGGGACGATTTTAATTTGGCGACTGACAACATTTATTGTTGATATAGCTATCGGTATATGGGCAGGTTGGGCTATTTCACGTAGTCAGCGATAAGCTTTTGTATTTTTGTATCAAATAAACTTTTATCAAATCGTTTCGATCGTTGCACTAATGTATTGTAGCTAAAGTTTGTTACCTCGGCTTTTTCAATTGCTTGTATCAAACTCTCTACAGTTTGCTGCTCGAAAAATATACCCGTGACGTTGTCTTCAACAATATCTAAAGCGCCACCTTTTTTGTACGCAACAACCGGCAAGCCTGCGGCCATTGCTTCTACGGCTGATATACCGAAATCTTCCTCGTTAGGGAACAAAAATGCTTTGTGATTATGCGCTAATCTAACTAGTTCACTATCGCTGACTCTACCAACGAAAGTAATTGTTGGTCCAGCTAGTTTTTTCAAACGTTCTGTATCTGGTCCTGCGCCAACAACTGTCAGCTGAGCACCTAATCGATTGCAGGCCTGGATAGCTAGGTCAAAACGTTTGTAAGGCACATGACGCCCCCATAATATGTAGCCACTACGACTTGGCTCATTTTTGCCAATGAATTTTTTGGTATCAACAGGAGGGTGTACAACAACACTGTCACGTTTGTAATATTGTTTAATCCTTTTTTTCGTGACTTCTGAATTGGCGATGAAATGATCAACACCCTGTATAGATTGCAAATCTTTGCGACGCATCCAACGAACAAAGATTGGTATAAACGGGCGAATGAGGGGAGTGAGTATACCAAAGTTAAATTCACGTTTGAACTCGTCGTAATGACTCCAATAATAACGGGTTGGTGTGTGACAATAACAAATATGAATAGCGCCTTTTTTCTTTTGTACGGATTTTGCCTCTGCACTAGAGCTAGAAACAATAATATCGTATGCACCCATATCTAATTTGCGAAAGGCAAATGCACGCGCTACTGGCCACAGTACATGTTTGTAGCGAATAAAACTAGGGATTCGTTTTTGTAGATACGTTGTCTGCACATCCTTGCCTGCAAACGCACCTACATCCTTTTTGTTGTAGACGCTGGTATAAATAGGCGCTGTGGGAAATAGCTTGGATAGTTCCAATACCACAGGTTCAGCACCGCCCATGCTAGTGAGCCAATCGTGGACTATGGCAACTTTTTTATTTTGCGCCATCTTTTTTTATCACAACCCACAGGGTTTTAAATAGAATTTTGACGTCCATCCAAAAGCTCCAGTTTTGCGCATAGTAACTTTCTAGTTCAATACGTTGTTCGAAACTAAGGTCGCTACGTCCAGATACTTGCCAAAGTCCTGTGACACCAGATTTAACGGAGTGCAGTAGTGCGCCGCGACCCTTTGTTAACTTCATTTCTTGTGGCAAAATTGGTCGTGGTCCTACTAGTGACAGGTCGCCTTTGAGGACGTTGAAAAATTGAGGTAGTTCATCAAGCGAAGTGCGACGTAAAAAATTACCAAAGCCTGTGATACGAGGATCGTCTTTCACTTTGCGATGTAATTCATATTCACGAGCCAAATCATCCCGGCCCATTGAACGGAATTCATCAGCTGCATCTCGTTTGCCATATTTCGGATTCATAGAGCGGAACTTGTACAATGTAAATCGTTCGGAATATCGACTGAGACGTGCACTTTTGTATAATGCTGGTCCTGGATTGAATATCTTTTGCAATATAAAGATAACTAACAGAACAGGTGAGAGAATAATCAGCAGTGGAATAGTGACAATCAAATCAAAAACTTGTTTGACGATTTCACCCCAGCCAATCAACGCAGTTTGTGATACCGAGATCATTGGATAACCTAGAAATAGATCGACTGTGTTTTTGCCAGAATAAAACTCACTTTTACCAGGTATGAAATTGTAATCTATGTGCTGAGTTTGTGCTGCTCGCAAAATCGCTTGGTTTTTCCTATCATCCTCAAACAAATCAGTCTGAATAATAGCGGTAATATGCAGCGATTTTATGATTCCGAGCGCTCGTTCGACAGAGTTGTAAGGAGTGATATCTAAATGTCGAGGTATGAGCTTTTTTGGTCCAGCAATTGCCGAAATATGATAGCCACTTTTACTAGTCTGGGACAGTTGTGTAATGATATCACCAGCCGTATCACTAGCACCAATAATTAACAGTCGGTGAGCACCAACTCCATTTCTGAACAGTATTCCCCGCAAGGTATGGATTGCAAATCGGACTACTACTAACAATAAAAACGAAGCTATAAATGCATATACTGCAACCAATCGAGCAGGAAAGACTGGTTGTCCCGAAGCAAATTCGTATCCAATGATCAGCAATATTCCTATAAATGAACCAACGAATAGTTTAATTGTTTCATTTGTTCGTTTATTGCGAATATTTCGATCATATAATCCGAGTGCACCCAAAGTAATGATCCAAAAAGGTGCAATTGCAATAAATGTTAAAAAGTAATCTTTGGCAGCAATTTGCTCTACCAGAGGTCGAGTATCGAATTGAACACGAATAACATATGCAGCAATAAAGGCGATTGCCAGTACAAATAGATCTGCAAGAACCAGAAAGAGGCTATAAAAAACGTTATTTCTTACTCGCATAGGCTTCATTATTGTATCATTAAAGAGTGAAAAGTATCGACAGACTCACTTTTATTGCAGCTGGAATACTATTATTTGTATTTGGGTTGGTGATTTTTCATGCTCCGCTATCCGTGTACGTCTCGCAGTTCGCTCCAGAAGCTATCGTGAAAGCCTGGAAAGAAATCCTTTTGCTACTAGTAATACCCCTGATATTGTACTTGCTTGGCAAGAGTGGCTATCTCAGGCGACTCAGTAATGATGTATTGTTACAACTCATAGCTGTGTACGGTTTGCTACATCTAGTTTTGGCGATATTTATCACCACTTCACCCTATCAAACCTTAGCAGGGCTATTGATTGACCTTCGATATCTATTATTTTTTGTATTAGTCCTAGGTATTATTATATTGCGACCAAGCCTACGAAAACTTTTTATAAAAATAGGTGCAATTGCCAGCGCGACCTCCTTGAGCTTCGCGACACTACAAGCAATATTACTGCCCGATGATATTTTGAAATACATAGGATATACAGAAAATACAATTATGCCATACCAAACCATTGATAGGAATAATGATTTTATTCGAATCAATGGTACACTTCGTGGCCCTAACCCCCTGGGAGCGTATACAGTTATTATTCTTAGTCTCGTATTAGCTTTTGTCTTGAAAAAACGAAAAACTTTTGAGCAATACAAGTGGCAAATATTTGCACTAACACTATTTGCTACTATAGCAACTTGGGCTAGCTATTCACGTAGTGCACTACTAGCGCTGGTTTTTAGTTTAGGTACAGTAATTTTTGTTGCGACAGCGCGTAAAATTGAGCTTCGATATTGGTTTACTTTTGGTATTATCATGGTCGTATTGCTAAGCAGTTTATTTAGTGTACGGGACTCATCATTTGTGCAAAATGTTTTATTGCACAACAATCCAAATGGAGGTAGCAGCATGGATTCCGATCAAGGACGTGCTCTGTCGTTTTCACAAGGTTTAGAGCAGTCAGTATCAAATCCTTTTGGACTAGGTATTGGCTCGACTGGATCAGCATCATTACAATCAAGCAATCCTACTATTATTGAAAATCAATATATTTTCATAGCACATGAAACGGGGTGGTTTGGTTTAGGTTTATTCTTAGTTATTTTCGAAATAATAATGTGGCGCTTATACCAAAATAGACGAGATTGGCTGAGCCTAGGAGTGTTCGCTAGCGGAGTAGGGTTAGCATTCATAGGATTAGTGCTACCAGTTTGGGCTGATGATACTGTTAGCCTAGTATGGTTTGGTCTAGCTGCAGTAGCGATAGGATCGCACTATAAAATAAAGGCCAAAAAATGACACGTCCAACTAAAAAGCAAACAGAACTATTAGAATACCTGAGAGGGTTTATTGTTTCCACAGGTTATGGTCCTAGTTACCGCGAAATACAACGTGCGCTAGATTATAAATCCGTGTCGACAGTTGCAACCCACATAGATGGACTAGTAAAAGCAGGCAGGCTACGCAAAAGAGATCGTTCCGCGAGGTCAATAGAAATTGTCGAAACTCAAAAACTTACTCTCGAGCAGGAGAAATGGATCTTGAAGAAGACCGAAGATTTGGGATTTGAAAAAACGAAAAATGCTCTCAACTCGTATGTTATACCGCATGATTGATGTAAAATGTTATTATGAACAAACCCGAAATTCCCAGTGGAACAATCCATAAACTACCAGCAGATCTACAAAAGGCCTTGGCTGCTAATCCTGATGGCTTATCAGCCTGGAAAGACATCACACCACTGGCGCGTAATGAATGGATTTGTTGGGTTGAAGGCGCCAAACTGATCGAGACACGTGAACGACGAGTTGAAAGGGCACACACAGAACTAGCCGAAGGCAAGCGTCGACCATGTTGCTGGCCTGGTTGCATACATCGCGAACGCAACGGCAAGTAATCTCATGGAAGACAAGCCAGCTTCTCAGCAAATAGACGACATAATCAAACTCTACGGTGGTTGGAAGGGTGATCTACTATCTCAACTGCGAACTCTGATCAAACATGCCAATCCAGATATAGTTGAAGACGTGAAGTGGAAGATGGCAACTAGACCAGAAGGGCTACCTGTTTGGTCTCATGACGGAATAGTGTGTATAGCTGAAACATTCAAAAATGATATCAAACTAGTATTCTTTAAAGGGGTTTATCTCAATGATTCAAAGAAACTCTTTAATGCACGTTTAAAAAGTAGAACGGATCGTGCGATAGAATTTCACGAAGGTGACAAAATAGATCAAGATGGATTAATAGAGATCGTCACTGAAGCCACACAATTTAATGTATCAAAAGCCGCAGGTTACTAAGATTCTGTAACTTCGTGCTAGGATTTGCTATTGAGATATTTACCAGCGATGCTGAGTGCAAACGCAGGAAGTATGATAAACACGTTTATAACAAGAAGTTTTATGAGGAATTCGCTGATAGCTGAGTCTGGTTTGTCTGGTCCAGAGCTCGTCAAGACTACCAGTATTCCTAAAATACCGAATGTGATAGAAGCGTAAATAAATACTCGTGTGGCTATTTTTTGCATGGTTTTATTATTATACACCTTTATCCTGTTCGAGCCGGTCTTCAATGCGCACAACTGCACCCAATGGCTGCTCATGAAATTTAACAGATAGATTATCAGTCTTCAGACCTAGTTCTGGGTTTATAACTTTGCCCATTCCTTTTCGGTTAAACGGTAGGTCGCTATGAAGTTCGGCAAATTTTTCTACATCTCCAATGACTACCAATTCCGCATGTTCCAATCCTTCGGGATATGGCGAAGCTTCTTTTGGTGCTGGTAGTTCCAGATAGGGCACGACCCATCCATCTGCACGCAAATGTTCATCTAACTCAAAGGTTGCAATAGGTCGTCCAGCAACATCTACTTCGCCTATCATGTTCGCAACATGACCCAGGCTTTTAAACATCTCTTTGTAGCGTTCCATTGTCTCAACCCTGTAGCAAATATGATCCATCATAGCTAACTCGCTTCGGTCTATACCAGCTTTCTCTAAACCTTTGCTGGTGTCGGCAATAAAGGTTTTATAATCTCCTAGTATTTCTATCATGGTTTAACTATATCAAAAAAGGCTTAATAATGATTCGGGCTTTGAAATTGGATCAACGCCATCATTATTGCTAGCTAAATCTTAATTTATTATTTGGTTGATTGAATCTATTTTTGCTTGAATCAAGGCAGTGACGTTGCCCAAACCTTTATCTTCTGCTTTCCAAAAAGTTTGTCTCAGCCAATCATTTGCTACTTCATCAAGGTAATCAGTACCGTGAAAACCTGCATCTACAAAAAACGATGTCATTTCTAAGTCCTTAAGTAATTCAGCTTCATCAGTGCCCTCAAGCTTTGCTTTTGATTCTACTTGAGACGCCCACGCATCATAAATTCTATTTGCTTCTATAACTTCGGGGTCATTCAAATCAAGTTCAGCAGGATCACCAACCGTTGCGGCGAACCTATTAAAAGCTGCAATAACATCTTGCTTATTGTACATTTCTGCCGGATTTGAACCTTGTTCCATAAAAATAATATACCACACAAAGCGGTGTTTGTAAATGCTTGGCTCCAGCTAGTTTACGTACTTTGTAATTATGAAGATACTTCGTCTCTTAGTTTCATCCATATCTTACCAAGTGTATTTTCGCCACGCTTATCATGACCCCAACCCCAAAATGCATCATTATCATTTGTTTCAACAATAGGCTTACTACCGGATTTTGCTAATGTCTCTTTGATTAGTGGATGTTGATCGTATTTTGCCCTAATAATTTCTTTCATAATTGCTACTCTTTTTGATCTCCAATCTGGGTCATCGAATTGTTTATTTTCATTTGCAAAGTCATCGGCTTCTCGTGGAGAGCGAGTAAGCCTTACTCGTTCTGCTAGTTCAGGGCTTGTCTCGAAAAAATGCGCCGCTTGAAAAGCGTGCTCAGCCGTTGGCCAAAGTTTACCCTGCCATTCAATTTGAAATGGGGCATAGCTATCAAACACATACCACCCCTCAAGCATAAAACCTGCAATATCTTCCTTATTGATGGAATTATTTTTCATGGCTCTCAAAATCTTTTACTAGAGAAACTATTTTGTCACCCTCGTTGTCAGCATTCCAATCTATAATTGGAGGAGTGTAGTTATTCGGTCTAAAATCAGTAATTTGATTATATTCTTCCGGTGTCATATTGAAATTGGTTGATTCTATATTTTCTTGCATATGATCTTTACTTGAGGACATTACCATTGGGTGATAGCCAAGTTTACAAATCCAATTCAAAACTATTTGATTTTGTGTTTTTCCGTATTTCTCAGATAGCTCGACTAATATTGGCCAATTATGTTTTGCTGTCATGTTACGCCTAAGAGGTCGCCAAATATTATTTGTTACATTTAATTCATCGCAAATATCAAAGACACCGGCATCCTGTAACGCACGAACCTCAAAACTTACGTGGCCTTCGTGTGCTATAAATTTGTCGCCAAATCTTTCTTTAAATTCCCTAATAGTATTTGGACCTGCATTTGATAGGCTCACGTATCTAGTCATTTTCTTATCCAGTAGATCGTCTAGAATACTATAAATTATTTCTTTATCAAATTTTGAGAATAGAGACTGAGTTACAAGAGTTGAATCGGCATAGTCTGTTTTAAAGATTCTGTAAAAGCTGGCAACGTCATCATTTATTGTTTCAATAGAGTCTAGATCTATAGGGTAGAGTGAATTTGTGATAAAGATATCTTCACGATTAATCTTACTAGCTGAGAGTGCCTCAGCAAAAAGCTTCATTGCTTGACCATGACCATATCCCATAGATAATTCTGTAAAGTTCAAACCTTGCTGTAGACAATAAACAAGTGTTTCTAGATATTTTTCATCTTCAACTTTTTCAGTAATTTCCATTGTGCGATGGCCTCTGCCGCCGATGCCGTAGCTACCAATGCCAATTTTTGATGTAGGTTTTCCTGAAAGGGTATTCATTTGATTAGTATAACAAATAAAGAGGCCAGACTGGATAGCGGCTGCGCCTTTTCCGCTGCGGTCATGCTCGAAGTAAACTTCTGTGCGTGACCTTGCTACACCGTACCAGCTTCGCTACTTCAACCCGCATTCGCGGGTCAAAATAAAAACACTCCATCACGAGGATGAAGTATTTTTATTTGGCTCTCAGTAGTGATGGAAGTTAGAACTATTTTAGTTCAAAGTTTTTCGTAATAAATCTACTTCAGCATTATGTGTGAACTTAGTACCAGCTTCGTCAACCTCTTCCCATGACTCTTTTTTGTGTCCATACACCTGATATCCCAGCCTTTCATAAAGAGATTTTGCTTCCGTATTAGTATCTTCTACACTGATTACAGCAATTTCTAAACCTTTGTCTATTATTTTGTTCTCCATAGCTTTAATGAGTTTACTTCCAACCCCCAAGCCTCTCAATGATTCCTTTGTTGCTAGTTGCCACATAGTTCCGGAGTTTTCATTAGCTGAATAATCAATACCACCTATACATATAGGTCTACCATCTGGCGAGCGCACAGCTAGATACTCAACCTCTCCAGTACTGACACGCTCTAGTGCTTCACGCACTGCTTGTGGGTGTAATGGTCCACCTGACCATTCTATGTCTCCTAGGTCATCAAAAGTTAGACTATCAATTGAAAGTGAATCGACACCTGCTTTTTCGATCGATTCCCTAGTTGATTTTGTGGTATCACTAGGTATTACTTTGGGTAGTCTATGGTCTTTGCTTTCTATCATAATTCTATAATAACAAAATAAAAACACTTCTTACAAAGTAGTTATACTTGGCTGCGAGGACTGTATAAGGAACGGATCTCACTTTTCGGTGCAAGCACCTGCACGCTCAATTCTGTACGAATCAGCGATTACCGCCAGCCAAGGCTGTCGAGTCGCTTTGCTTCGGATCCAGTCCAAAGCATAAAAAAACCGCCAGTAATAAATTACTGACGAATTTTTTATGGCTCCGGGGACTGGATTCGAACCAGCGACCTAAACGTTAACAGCGTCCCGCTCTACCACTGAGCTACCCCGGAATATATGTTCTTACAAACTCTCGTCCTCTGTAACTTTTAAGTTGTTTTTCTCTCAAAAGTGCTTCAGTACGAGTGGGAACTTCTTCTGTATAAATAAGCTCCCATTCACCCTGAAATCTAGACGTGTATCCTTTGAAGGCTCCAGTATTATGTTGAACCAATCTTTGTTTTATATCTATTGTTTGTCCTATGTATAATTTTTCTGCTGAACGATTATACACTGCATACACTATAAACATAGTACTACTCTACCACTGATCCGCCAGCTGGCGGAACTCCGGAATACTCGGCTAATTATACGGTGTTAGCTCAGTATTTTCAACAGCTCGTCGCCATATGTTTCTAGTCGCTTTGGTCCCATGCCGTTGATATTCAACAGTTTGGACTTTGTAGTTGGTCGATGTCGAGCTAATTCCTCTAGCAAACTATCATGTGCAACAACATATGGCGGCACGCTATTTTTGCGTGATCTGGCTGTGCGCCAGGTTCGTAGTTTGTCTAATAGATCACTATCTATATCAGGAACGGTTTCTACAACTATCACTTCATCTGCAATGTCGGATGTTTGCTGCGCAAGGTTACTAGAGCTTGATTGCATATCCTGATCTATTTCGGTGATTGTAGGATGTAGCAGCAGCGCGCGTTTGTTGATGCCACGCAGATACAGACCGTCAATATTGCGAAGCCTAGACAATGCCACATATCCCATGCCAGGCGCAAAAGCTCTGGACAGATCAATCTCGGCAGCGTCTAAGCTCATACCTTGGCTCTTGTGTATTGTTATCGCCCATGCCAACCGCAGCGGCAGTTGGGCGACTTCGGCACGGGACTTTTCACCGTCTAGTTGTTGCCAGGTGTATTTGTCAACTTGTAGACTACGACCATTTCGGTCGAGCTTTACCTTTGGCAGGCCAGACTCTTTGTCAAAGCTAACAACTGTTCCCTGTGTTCCGTTCGCAAATTTTTTAGACGGATCATTTGCAACGAACATGACCTTAGCACCTTCTTTTAGTACCAGCGTCTCAGGCGCAAGAACGCTCTTTGCTAATGTTTCGCGATATTTTTTGGAACCTTTTGATTGCATTTCAAATACATGTTCATCACCAGGCAGGGCATCTAAATGTTTTTGGTTGATACGGTCAACATCTGCGTTATGGGTATATAATTTTGTGATGTCGTCATTGTCAGTCAATGCATCTAGCCGCTTATTTAACAAATCAATATGGCGCTGGCGAAAATCTTGGTTACGCATAGAAACCAGTAGATCTAACAGCTCACCATCGTTTTGACGGTGCTGTTCGCTCAGGTACAAAATTTGCGGTTCCAAGTTTGCCCATGCCTGGGACTGATGTGCAAAATCATCCAACTCATTGCTGCGATTGATAGGTGGCAGCTGGAATAAATCACCAACCAATACCACCTGCAATCCACCGAACGGCTGTTGGTTTTCGCGTGCATGACGCAGTAGCTCATCTACCATATCTAGACGCTTCCCATGCAGCATGGATACTTCGTCAATCACCAATATATCTGCACCAGCAAGCGACTTTGCCTTTCTAGATACAATCAAACCTCGGTCTCGACTGTCTAGAAAATCGCGTACACCCAGTCCCGACCACGAATGTATAGTTGTACCACCAATATGTGTCGCGGCAATGCCAGTGCTAGCTGTGACGGCTACTGTTTTACCAGATCTGCGGGCTCGGCCTATGAATTGATTTAGTACAAATGTTTTGCCAGCACCAGGAGGTCCAGTCAAAAAAACTGATTGACCATCCATCATGATTCTTAATGCTTGTTTTTGTCGCATGCATTTAATTGTATAGCACTCGCAGTATATAATTGTACTTATGCCTATCAACAATCCTAGGCGGGGTAGTCATCCCTACTATCATTACCACCACAGACATTACTCGCAGTCAAAAAAGAAAACCCCATGGTTACTAATATTGTTACCTATAATATTGCTCGGATATTGTTTGTACTGGTATATTCAGCCGCTAGATCCAGTAACATCAACAACCAAGGTTTTATCAGTTCGGGCTCAGCCAGCCACTACAATGACTTGGCCTGTAACCAGTCAGGCCGCAATTGGATCAACGGATCAAGGTATTTTTGCCATTAAACCAGGCCAGACAGTCAGACCCACAGCATCAACTGCAAAGCTAGTCACTGTATTAACAGTTTTGCAGGAAAAGCCACTAAAGCTTGGCGAGCAAGGTCCAACCATCACTATGACCCAAAAAGATGTTGATATTTACAATCAGTATTTTGCCAATGATGGTTCAGTTGCCAAAGTTGAAGTCGGCACAAAGCTGAGCCAATACCAAATGTTACAAGGTCTTTTGCTACCTAGTGCGAATAATTATGCAGACAGCTTGGCTATATGGGCCTTTGGCAGTCTAGAAAATTATCAAAAATCTGCACAAAAGTTAGTCAACAAAATCGGCATGGAAAAAACTACTATCGGCAGTGACGCCAGCGGATTTTCACCAACCACAACCAGCAATACCGAAGATCTAACAAAACTAGCAATCGCATCGGTTGATAACAAAGTTGTTGCCGAAATAGTACAGCAACCCGAAGTCAACCTGCCAGTTGCAGGTGTCAAACAAAATACAAATTGGTTACTGGGTGCCGATGGTGTGATTGGTCTAAAGACAGGCAATACTGACGAAGCTGGTGGTGTTTATGTGTTTGCCAGCAAATATGATTATGACGCAGCCCACAACACAACTATTGTTGGTGCAGTTCAGGGCGAGCCAAATGTCATAGCGGCAATACGCCAGTCTAGATTATTGATCAATCAAGCCAAATCTAATTACAAACTAGTAAAAGTTGTCGAGAAAGGTCAAACCGTTGCCGTTTATTCCAGCCAATGGGGGCAACAGGTCAATGCGGTTGCAGCCAAAGACGTTACGGCTTTGCAATGGGGTGATTCAAAAATTAAACCCCATATTCAATTGGATCAGATCGAGGTTCCAGCCATAAAGGGTACAAAAGTAGGAACTGTAAAGATCGGTGATGTTTCGACAGATATTATATTACAAGTTGACCTAGCCACTCCCGACTGGCAGTGGCGAGTATTTAGATGGCTCTAGGTTATCATCGCAGACATTATGGGTTATATTAAATAGGTGAATCTACTCAGCAAACTAGTCCGACATAATACCATCACTATCCTGATCATTGCTGCAGTCATAGTTGGTTTTGGTATTTCCTATGGTAGCGGTGTCTTCACCGAGCTAAAGAAAGAAGAAGGCGGCCTGAGCGTAGAAAAATCTCAGAGCTTAGAAGCCAGCAAATACATAAAGGATAAATTTGGCGGCGAGAGTAGTCAGATTGTTATATTAGCCAAAAGCCCTGATCAAAACATTAAATCTACAGAATTTAAAAATACATTCAACAGCATCGTCAAACCGTTCGAAAAAAACGGTGCGACCATAACTAGCTACTATACAACTGGGGCAAATGATTTCAAATCGGCCGACGGACGCTCGACATATGCGCTGGCAGAGTTCGACAACAAATCCGATGATGATACATATAAATTCATACAATCCCAGCCACTAAGGTATGGCAATACCGAGGTGAAATTTGGTGGACAACTAGTAGCCTCTAGACAGATATCATATCAAATCGAACAAGATTTAGTAAAAGCTGAATTAATATCGCTACCTATCCTGTTGATCCTGTTGATAATTATTTTTCGCTCGGTTACTGCCGCAATTTTGCCGGTTCTGCTGGGTATAGTTGCAGTCATAGGCGGAACTAGCGTGGTTCGTTTGATTGCAACATTTGTCGATATCGACCAGTATGCCATCAATGTCATCACGGTTCTGGGGCTTGGTCTTTCAATAGACTATTCACTACTAATGGTTAGTCGATTCCGCGAAGAGCTGCACTATCATAACAAATACGATGCAATCAACCGAACTATAAAATCTAGTGGTCGCACGATCTTGTTTAGTGGCTTGACGGTGATGATTTGTTTGTTTGGTCTAACGCTATTCCCAATTAGCTTTCTGCGATCGGTTGGTGTTGGTGGTATAGCTGCACTGGCATTTGCTGTTATTGCAGCCTTGACGATATTGCCTAGCTTGCTACTACTGATAGGCGAGAATATAAACCGCGGCAGCCTGAGTAAACATCAGCAAAAAGATTTACAAAATAAACAAAAAGGTCGTTGGTATAGATTGGGTGAACGCGTTTTAAAATATCCTGTCGCCAGTATCGTTGCAGCAATATTGATTGTCATTGTTGCAGCATTACCACTGGCTCATATCCAGATAAAATCATCTGGTATTGATTATCGTGGTTTGCCACGTGGCAGTAGCTCACGTGATGTCAGCGCCAGTTTAACAAAAGATTTTGATACCAAAACACCATCACTGCAGGTTGTGTATGTACACGATGGCAGTATCAATAGTCCTAGTGGGATCAAGGATGTGTACAATATGACTGAATATCTAAAAGGTCTGCCAGGTGTGTCGAGCGTAGAAGGTTTGACTGCTCAGTCAAATAAAAAACTAGACCTACAGACATACCAAGCGCTGTATAGTATGAGCGATCATCCACCCCAACTAGAGCCGTTGGAAAAACAATACCTCCACAACAACACAACGTATATAAAGGTATTTACAGAGGGTGAATCTACCGCAAAGCCAGTACAAGATCTGGTCACACAGCTGCGAAACTATAATCCAGAAAATGGGCATATATTAGTCGATGGAGCAGCGGCTGTCGAATACGATATCCGAGCTAGCGTGGCAAAGCAAGCTCCAGTCGCACTAGGCTTGGTCGTTGTTGCTATCATGGTTTTGCTCAGTTTACTTCTACGTTCGATTGTCATTCCGTTGCAAGCACTCGTTATCAATAGTTTTTCTCTACTCGCAGCATTCGGTATATTAGTATGGATTTTTCAGGACGGCTATCTGACAAATATTGGTTGGTTTATGCAGACTGGCAGCCTAGATCTGACAATCCTGATTTTGATCTTTGCGATAACATTTGGGCTCAGTATGGACTATGCAACATTTTATTACAGTAGGGTTAGGGAAGAGTTTGATCGAACAGGCAAGACCGAAAAGGCAATTATTGACGGCTTAGCCCTCACAGGCCCAGTCATTACACAGGCGGCAATGCTACTATTTGTTGTTGTCATTGCCTTTGCGACCAGCAATATTGCATTGTTGCAGCAGGTTGGACTGGGTCTTGCGCTAGCAGTGTTGATCGACGCGTTTATAGTTCGGATTATCCTGGTTCCAGCTGTTATGAAAATGATGGGTCGTAGTAATTGGTATGCACCAAGATTTCTAAAAAAGTTTGGTATTCGTCATGACTAAAAAACTATTTAGCCACACACTTTCAGATTGGTTATCATCTGGTGACAAAAAAACAGTTGGCTCGATGCTCGATATTTTTGATGAAAAGAGCTTTGCATTTATTTTTCTAGTTTTGATGATTTTCCCCGCAGCTCCTTTACCTACTGGTGGGTTAGTTCACTTATTTGAAATTGTTGTTGTGTTGCTATCGCTGCAATTGGTGGTGGGTCGCAGAGAGTTATGGTTACCGGCAAAACTAAAAAAAATCGAACTAGATTCAGTTACTCGCAAGAAAGTTTTGCCATTTCTAGAACGACGCGTAAAATTCTTTGAACGTTTTGCAAAACAGCGCCTTATGGGTACTATCAGCAAAAGATGGTTTCGTATCCAGCTAGGATTAATTGTGACAATATTTACACTAGGTGCATTTTTTGCGCCACCATTTACCGGACTCGACACACTACCTAGCCTGGGTGTTGTCTTGATCGCCATCGGTGTTATACTAGACGACATCATCCCAATTGTTGTTGGATATATTGTCGGTGCTGCAGGCCTGGCAGTTGCCTTTATATTAGGTGCAGGAATCATAACTGGCATCCAAGCTTTATTTTAAAATTATAAACTGCTATACTTTGTATAATGTCACAGAATACAAAAAATGATGCTATCAGTGCGCTGTATGTAAAAAACCTCAAAAAAACATACAACGAAGGCAAGGTAAAAGCACTAAAAGGAATCGACCTTGAAATCAAAGAAGGTCAATTCTTTGGTTTGCTCGGTCCAAACGGTGCAGGTAAATCAACTTTGATCCATACTATTATGGGTTTAGTCACACCTACTAGCGGTAACGCCAGTGTCTTTGGTGCCGATGTTGTTGATGATTATCAGCTAGCTCGTACACATGCAGGCTACTCGCCCCAGGACATTAATCTAGATTGGTTTTTGACAGTTGAGCAAACGCTTGATTTTCATGGTGGTTATTACGGTATGACCAAAAAAGAACGTGCCCAGCGGATTGATGAATTGTTAAAAGTTTTTTCACTCACTGACAAAAAAAGTTCTAGAGCCATGTTCCTATCGGGTGGAATGAAACGTCGAACAGTTATTGCACGAGCCTTGATGCATCGGCCAAAGTTCTTGATCTTAGATGAACCCACAGCTGGTGTTGATGTTGAGCTACGTCGTGATCTGTGGAAGTACGCCAAAAAGATTAACGAGCAAGGAACAACAATTCTACTAACTACACACTATATTGAAGAAGCCGAAGAGTTGTGCGATCAAATCGCGCTGATAAATGACGGCAAGATCCTAAAGATCGGAACTGTGGATGAACTCAAAAAAGCCTACAAAGTAAAAACGCTCGAGGAGGTTTACTTGAAGGCTACTGGCGATAAACAGGAGTCTCCAGTATGAGTCGTGCTGAATGGATAGGTTTTTATAGTTTATTGCGACGCGAGTGTTATCGCTTTCTTTCGATTCCTCGCCAGACAGTAGCTGGGCCACTGCTCGAAACGTTCCTATATATTAGTGTGTTTGGTGCGGCGCTTGGTTCACGTATTAACGAAATTAACGGGGCTAGTTATGTTGTCTTTATTATTCCAGGCTTGCTACTAATGAGTATGATTATTAACAGCTACGCCAATAACAGCTCTAGTTTATTCCAGCAAAAAATGATGCATGCTATCGATGATCAGCTGGCATCACCAGTATCAAATTATAGTTTACTGGTGTCGTATACATTAGCTGGTTTCTTGCGATCGAGCATCATCGTTATCATTGCGTTTATAACGGCTAGTCTGATGGTTCAGCTACCAATGGAACATGCATGGATATTCATTCTAGGTCTAGTCCTTAGTGGGTTATTCTTTTCATCGATTGGTGTGCTGGTTGGTTTGATCAGTGACACTTTCGAACAAATCACCTCATATCAAACATTCATTTTGACGCCATTAATTTTCCTAGGCGGTGTATTTTATTCAGTCGCACTGTTACCTGAACCATTCAAAACGCTGACTTACTTTGACCCAATCTTTTATATGATCAACACAGTCCGCTATGGTATGCTCGGTCATTCTGACGTGAACCCATACTGGTCACTACTGGCAATTACCGTAGCCACAGTTACGATAATAGCTATCAATGCCCACTTGTTCAAACGTGGTTACAAACTACGTAGCTAATCAGCTATCTGTTATAATTAAATCTCAAATATATGGATGATGAGTTACAAAAACTAATTTCAAATTATCAACCAACTGAAAAAACTGTTGAACTGGTAAAGAGTGTCCCGAAAATCTTTGTTGTTGGTATATCTGGTGCAGGTAAAAATACGATTATCAACCAATTACTTGCCAACAAGCAGTACCACTTTATAGTTTCCCACGTGACTAGGAAACCCAGGGAAAATAACGGAGTCATGGAAAAAAGTGGAAACGAATTCCATTTTATTGATATGAACAAAGCAATTGATATGCTAAAAAACAAAGAGTTTGTTGAGGCCAAATGGGTCCACCGTCAAAATGTCTATGGGACTAGTGTCGCCGAGTTCGAAAAATGTCATTCAAAAAACAAAACGACTATTGCCGATATTAACGTCGCTGGTGTAGATGAATATATGAGGATTGCGCCAGACAATACAACCTCTATTTTTGTTTTACCGCCAGACTTTTCAACCTGGGAAAAACGGTTCAAAGCTAGGTACGAAGGGCATGTAGGTAGTGGAGATTTCCAAGCTCGTTTACATTCAGCAGCTCAGGAGATAGAACATGTTCTGAGCAAGCACTACTATGCAATTATCGTAAATGACAATATAGACGATGCCGTCACGCAGATCCAAGCCATAGCCAACGGCGAGCCACAGTCAGAGTTTGCATGGCAGCATGGATCACGGGTAGCGCACGAGTTGTTGCACGCAATTCGTTCTAGCACTCGTTGACGCTGATTGCCAATTCGACTATAATTAGCAGTATGACAGACAGGCAAATAGCAATCTTGGCGAGTATCATTGAACAGTATGCAGAAGTCGCAGTACCAGTAGGTAGCGTGACCCTCGCAAAACTATTCAATGTATCCAGCGCAACTATACGTGCGGAAATGGCACGGTTAGAGGACATGGGATTGATCGCTCAGCCTCACACTAGTGCAGGGCGTGTACCGACCGACAAAGGCTATCGCTATTATGTAAACGGTATTACCGAAGCCAACGAACCGCCAGTGCTAAACCGTGGTACTCGTGCGCTAGAGGCCCGTGCATCTACTCATGGCGATCGTTCTGATCAAGCCATTCGCTCGGCTGTAGATAGTTTGGCTGAACTCACCCACAACCTAGGTATCGCGACTATTGGCGATCAACTATATCTTAGTGGTATCGGTAATCTATTCTCACATCCTGAATTTATGGGTGGCGATCATTCGCAAAATGTCGCTAGGCTACTGGACAATTTGGAGCCTTGGTTAAAAGAGGCCGCACCTAACGAACCGCTAAATGTCTTTATCGGAACCGAAAATCCAATTGGCAAAAATGCCGAGGCAACGCTGATCATCAGCCGTTTCCGTTCACCATATAGTGATAACAGCTACATTGGCATCCTAGGCCCAACTCGTCAGAGCTATGGTAAGGTCATGGGGTTAGTTCGCCACGCTGGAGCAATGCTAGAGGAAATACTTTAACACTCATATGGCACATTTCATCTCAAAATCTGCTAGTCGCATTCACTGTATCTCTCAATACAGCTCATTTACGATTCTCGATTTTAAAATGAACTGCACTCATATGAATATCAAAGGGGAAGTGTAAAATGGCAAAACCAAAGAAACAAGCCGAACTAGAGGAAAAACTGATCGATGCAATCGCAGACTTGCAGCGCAACCGTGCTGACTTCGAGAACTATCGCAACCGTGTCGAGGGCGAAAAGAAAACTGCGCGCGACGCAGGTCAAACGTCTGCAATTTTAAAGTTACTACCAGTCATCGATAATATTGAACGAGCTGTTGGTCACATGCCAGCTGAATTAGCTGATAACAAATGGGCGCAGGGCGTCGCAGGTTTATCAAAAAACCTCGACAAATCATTAACCGATTTAAACCTAAAACGCATCGATGCAAAACCAGGTACGCCGTTCAACCCTGAACTACACGAAGCTATCCAATTTGATGACAGTGAAGGCGAACACGAAGTTGTTGCCGACGAATTACAGTCTGGCTACCTGCTGGGCGAAACCCCAATCCGCCATGCGATGGTAAAAGTTACTAAGAAATAGCATATAATCATTACATGAGAGTTTTAGTTTTTGGAGACAGTATCACGCAGGGATTTTGGGATCCTGAGGGTGGTTGGGTAAATGCTATTCGCAAATATTACGATCTGCAAAATATTAGCGGAGAAGACAAAGACGCACCAACTATTTTCAACCTCGGTGTATCGGGTGACACCAGTACAGACATATTAGCTAGGTTTCAAAGCGATACAGAAAATCGCAAATGGCCAGGCGAAGAGTTCGCTATAGTATTTTCTGTAGGTGTAAATGATAGTTATATAAAATCCGGCAAAAATATTATGGACACAGGACAGTACCTACAAAACTTATCAAAGTTATTGGAGTTAGCTCACAAATATACTAACAAGGTTGTTTTTATAGGACTCACGCCGTGTGTCGAGGAGCGTACAAATCCCGTAGCTTGGGACAAAGAGATCACGTACTCCTACAGTAGGCTAGAGAGTTTCAATGATGAATTGCGCAGTTTTTGCATAGAAAGCAAAGTAGATTTTATAGATATCCTCAAGCCTATGACAGAAAAACAAACCCAAACCGAACTGCTCCCCGATGGAGTTCACCCAAATAATGAAGGTCATAAATTCATTGCAGAGCTTGTACAGCCTCAACTAGACAGTATATTGAAAAATTAATACTTCACGTGATGGTAAAAGTTACAAAACAATAAAATACTTGCCAAACAATATTGTCTCTATAAGCTATATATACTAAACTTATTGCAAGATGCGAGGTTTAAGAAGCGACGTATTTAAAGTTAGCAAAATGTTTATTCTAAAGCTGATTTTTGTAGTGTGTTTCGCATTAATCTCTGTGTTACTCTATACCCATAACGTTTTTGCTGGTCAGTTCTCATGGATTAGTAATACTCAACCACAGGTTGAATCAAGTATAAAGAAACCATCCCTACCTGCCTTTTGCAATACTATCGAAAGAAAAATCAAAGGCGTTACAGATCCTAAAAACGTCTGTCTTTCATCTCATGGTAATTTCAATTTTGGATTATATTATGATTCTGGTTCTATATACAAAGGTGCTGTGAGCTTTGGTTTTGATAGGGAGTTGTATCCTATCGATGGTATGTGTGGTGGTTACTACAAAGATTGCTATTATATAGCTGACAAGGATATCATGATATCCCGTTATTATTATTCTGGCTCTACCTTCAAAACAGGTTTTGCACTGTTTAAAAATTTTTCTAATCGTCTGACACAAGTAAAAGATGATTTGGGTCGAGTTACACATTATAATTTTCCAATAGGAACCACAACTCCTGATTATGTGATCAATGCTACACCAACTAAATCATATAACTTTTCTGATAATGGTCAGTGGATTGTGGTCGAAGCTCAAAAGAGTGGAATAGTACGTATAAACACAGATAATCTTGAAACATTTAAATTTACCAATCAGTATCATTCTTATGGTTCAGGCCTAGATTCATCAATGGAGCTATCTATTTCTGACGATGGTCAGTGGGTAGCGGTAGCAGGTTCAAATACGAGCGAGTATGTATATCAGCTAAACGAGGCATCGTGTGGTTACACATTACCTACTGTTAGTGATATAAATAATACAAACTACACACAATGCCCATCAAAATCTATTCGCGAAGCGTTGGGCGATAGGGCTGACGGACTAAAGTTTATAATGCAACCAAAGTTACAGGATGATGGTGGTCAGCTAAGTCTTTACTTGGGTTATTATGATTATACTCAAAACGGAGTGATCAATTTATTGGCACCTGGTTACGTTGTGCCAAGCCTTGAATATCTGGCGCTTGGAGATTCGTATAGTAGTGGCGAAGGCGATACAAACCAAGATGCAACAGGAAATAAATACTATAGAGGCTGGACAGATCTTGAAGAAGCACAAGGTCAGCCTCGTGAGAAATGTCATATTAGTACTCGCTCATACCCATATAGGCTTGCTATGAGTATGGGATTAGGCAGCCCAGCAAATAACTCATCTACAAAATGGCAAAGCATTGCTTGTAGTGGCGCTCAGACCTATGACATTAATGAACAAAACAGTAAAAATTATGAAGGACAAGGTAAGGGTAGCGCCTTATTGCTTTGGTCTGATGGAGGGCGTCCTCGTCTGAAAGACTTTAGTAATAAGGAGGCTCTAAAGACACGTGCACTTGATGAATTTATACCCGGTCGTCAAAAACAAATTGAATTTGTCAAGAAGTATAAACCAAAAGCAATAACCATAACTGCAGGGGGTAACGATGTTGATTTTGGCGGGAAACTAGGTAAATGTGTATATCAGGTAGATTGTGATATAGCATCAGAAGAAGGTCGCCGTAATCTAGGCGTCGAGATTAAAAATCAATTTACTAAATTTGTAAATCTTTATAGAGATATCAGAAACACATCACCAGATACAAAAGTTTATGTTCTTGGTTACCCTCAAATTATACTTGATCGGGCTGATGTCCAGTGCCCATTTAGTACACATAGTTTAAGTATTGATGAAAGAAAAGTAATGGTTGCAGGATATTGGTACATCAATCAAGTTATTGAAACTGCTACCAGAAAGGCTGGCGTAAAATATATTGATACCTCAAACTCATTAGTGGGTTATAGGCTATGTGAGTCAGAGAAGCCTTACGCGAATGGAGTGATTGCTGGTATAGGAAGCAAAGATGAGCGTCAGGAATCATTTCACCCGAATGCAAATGGTAACGAGGCTATAGCTAATTCAATTTTAAGCATTGTTGGTAGCCCAGGACTTATAAATTATACTGACTACCCTACCTCGTCAGACAGTACTATTAGTGAAGTAGACATTCCTAACTCCGACTATCTACAAACAGCATCCTCTACAAGCACTCCTGCTTCCGAATATCAAAACATAACATCAAGCACAGTCACACGATCCCAGCCTATAAATATTTTAATTGAGCAATTCAGTTTTAAAGCAACCAGTATTATAGATGTGTTGATCCATTCTGATCCTGTAAGCCTAGGAAGCTATACGACTAATGAGAATGGATCATTTAATAAAGAAGTTGAAATCCCTGCTAATACTCCAGTAGGTTATCATACACTAATAATCAGAGGTGAAACATACTCTGGTGAGCCTATAGAGTTTAAACAAACTATAGTAGTACAGAGTGAAAATTCAAATGATATAGATGACGATGGTGTGACAGATAGTCAACAAACATGTGGACCTTTCATTGATGATTCTAATAAAGATAATGACTACGATGGTATCGATGATGCATGTGATCCTGAAATAAGTGACGTTCAGCCGTATCGAGTGCGTAACGGTGATACTCAAAAAAATGAAAATCCAGAACATATGTATATAGAAAGAAATGTAAATGCAAGTTCAGTCACAGGTATCTCAGATGATTACGACCCCGACAATGATAAATGGGCAATTGTGGCTCAGAGCAATAAAATAACCAATTCTGGCATACCTTCACACTTCTGGATAGATGATAATAAAGTACCCCATGTCAGTATTCGTACAAATGGTAGAGGTTGTGTGCAGTTTACTCCTAGGTCACTCAAGATAGTGAAGCCAAATAAAGTACGCAATCTAAAGGTAGAAGCTAGAAATACCAATACTTGTCGTTCTGAAAATGTAAATGCTGATGTGGATAACAATGACATAGCTGATAATCAACAAACTCTATACCGCGCTCGTAATGGAATTAGTACAAATGGGGAAGATCCAAGTTCTATATACCTAGAACGTAGTTCAATAGCCTCAGAAGCTCAGCTTGGTTTATCTGATTATCTCTATAGTAATCAATGGAATCTTCTGGCATCTAGTCAAAATGACACAACTAAAGCAAATTTTGTTAAACTAGTTACGGTTACCGACGAAAGCAGCAAACTTCTACCCGTCATTCTTGCCAATCAAACCAGAATCAGCAATAAAGGCAAAGTAACTATTACCTGTATCGCGCTACAGCCTCAAAATACCAAAATCATAACAGTTAATAACGAAGATAGAAAGCTAAAAAAGGTAGCAATACCAGAAGGAGAGAGTTGTGAGTAAAAAAAATGCAGAACTAACACGATTTGGAAAAATAACTATTATACTGGGTCTAATTTCTGCCTTAGCTTATCTTGTAACAATAAAAAGTGATTTTGGTATGACTAATTCAAGCTTTGGTCAGCTTATTGCAGTATTGGGAATCTATAGCGCACTCGTAGCACTCGTAGCACTCGTAGCACTCATGAAGGTAAAAGGAAAACGAAATAAAGTTTTCTTAGCATTCATTATTTTAGTATGTGTTTTTACTGCATCTATGCAACTACTAGGTGCCGCAGTTATTAATAGTTAATTTAAAATAGACAAAGCTAAAAATGAAGGAATTAGCTGTACTTCAAGGAGAGAGCTGTGAGTAAAAAAAGTACAAAAGTATTAAGTAACACAAATATACTTCAAATACTAGAAATTTTTCTGGTCATTTTCTGGTTATTTAGTTGGCTTAATGACTATATAAAAGGTGATTTATTTCTATACTACTGCTTACTCCTTTTTGTAATTACATTTAATGCAATTTTATTAATAATAAAAAGTTTAAAATGGTATAAATTGATATGGGTGATGGTGCTATTTGCATCAATAGGAGCTAGTATGCTTATGGTGGTATCGTACAACTTATCCTTCAATTTACAATACTAGCTTTGAATTAATCGCCATAAATACACTTGGTAAAACATGAACAAAACTAGCTAACATTTCGTCAGCTGGTTTTTCGTTGCTGTAGATTGGTATTTTGCGTGAAAATGCCACACCCATCTCGAATGCTGCGCTGGTGCCGACATAGCCGTTGGGGCAGTGGAGCCACATGAAATCAGATTGGTATAGTGCGGTCAGGTGATGCTTTTCTATCTCCATCACCGTCAAATTTTTTTCGGCAATGTCGCGGACGAACTCTGTTTGGTTATCAATCAAGTCTAGACGATGTGGTGATAATATCTGCACGCCATTTGTTGCTAACTCACGGTACAGGCGCTGCAAAGTTTCAAAGTCGCGGTGATACGAACCAGACAACACACATCGCAGTACCATGACTAGAACTGATTTTTAGAATAATATTGGGTTTGCTCGACAAAACTATGTTCGCCCAGCCCCACCTGTCGCTCCATTTCGAAACTATCGTACTTTTTATCTAGTTTATCTATCTGATCCTGGGTTAGCCATTCATTTCGGCCGCCTTCGAACTCGTCTGACATTTCACCTGTCGGCTCGACACCGTGCAGTACATGAAATATCTTGTCTTCGATAATATCGCCAGATTCTTTTGACACGACATGTTCGTGATACACACCACGATATTTTAGATCTGCCTGTAGATTAGTTTCTTCCATCAACTCGCGCTGGCCGGCTTGCACAATAGTTTCACCCCAACGAATCTTGCCCGTTGGGAATCCGTAAAAGCCATAGTAGGGATGTTTCAATCGTTCTTGCACCAATAATTTCTGTTGACCATCAACAGTTTTCTCGATTACTAATATCACGGCAGATTTTGGCTGACGTTCGATGGTGTTTTGGTCGGTGTCTAGTTTGTTGGCATATTCTTTGCCACTAGTTGTCAGTTTGTATTGCCCACGATCGATCTTTTCGATATAACCAATATCAACCAGGCGCTGTACATGAAATTTGAAATGATCGCCATCTAGTTCGGTTGGTTTTTGCAGCTGCGAAAAGCTGGCAGATGGAACAAACAGCAATTCTCGCAAGATATGAGTTTGGGTTTGGTGAACATTCGCCTCGTGTGACATATCTATAGGGTAACTATAAATTGGTACATTGTCTATGGAAGTCGACTTCCATAGATTTATTTCAGTGCTGTGCTGCCAAGGTTTAATAAGTGCTTTTGTCGGTACTCGTTAAAGGCTTTGTGATTGGTGCCGTGTTTTTTGATAAATGCGCTGATACGTTCGCTACCAATATAGTGGGGTAACATGACGTAGGTTGCGCCGTGACGATACAAGGCTACTGCCTCTTCGTAATTGTCGGCGTGACATACAATTATAGTTTTTGGACTGACCCGATGTGTGTAGCGGACTAACTGTTCGTTCGAATCATAATTTGTCATAGTGCTAACAATTAGGTGTGCGTTACGAATACCGATCTCGCGCAGCAGCTCGATATCGGTTGCATCACCGTATATAAACGGTACGCGCTGACGTTCGAGCGATTCAATAACCTCGGGATTATAGTCAATAACAACATATTTTTTGTGCATTTGTTTGAATGTTTTTACAAATTCGTGGCCGCCCTTTTTGTAGCCAAACAAAATTAGTGAGTGGTTAGAGGTTTGGGTGACATCTTCTTCACGCGTTATGCGCTCTTTGAAAAATTCGAAACGCTGTTCTAGTGCCTGTAATATCTGGTTGTCGTATTGCATCAGATAGGTCGAGGTCGCGATAGTGATAACTGCAACTAACGTGACGATTGCTGCCAGGTCAGCACCGATCATACCCGTACTGGCGGCCAGAACGATTAGGATGATTGAAAACTCACTAATTTGCGACAAGTTGATTCCTGCCTTGAAACTGGTGCGCTTTGTATAGCCGAATAGTCCCAGACCTACCATGACAGATAGAGGTTTGAGGAATATCACAACAGCGGACAGTACAATCGCAGGTAATATACCAGCTGCTAGATTGCCAAGGTTCAAGCTCTCGCCAAGTGTGATAAAGAACAGTACGATGAAGAAATCACGCAGAGGTTTCAGGCGAGATGCCATCTCTTGGCTGTATGGCAATCCTGCCAAGCTGACACCTGCGAACAACGCACCGACCTCGATAGAAAAGCCTGCTAGCTCGAAGATCGTAGCAACACCAAATCCCCAGGCGATCGTGAATAGGAACAACAACTCTTGGCTACTAGCAAACATTTTAGATAGTTTCGGCAGGACTTTTGTAGCAACCAGGTACAAAATACCTGCTAATATGACGCCTTTTACAAACAGCAAGCCCAGCTCGACTGGTGAAAAACCGTTTTTGCCAGCAGCAACAAACAGTAGCGCAATTGTAGCGACGATATCGTCGAGCAAGATCACGCCGATCGCGATCTGACCATGCAGACGAGTTTGCTCTTTTTTATCCGACAGAACTTTGACAATGATAATCGTCGAGCTAAAGAATAAAGCCAATCCGATCAGTAGCGCCTCAGTAAAGTTAAAGCCGAATGATTGCGTGATAAAGAATCCGACTGCACCAACAGTAACTAGCTCGGACAGTGCAACTAGAACTACAACCTTACCGAGCTTTTTGAAAACCCCGGCGTTCAAACCAAGACCGATAATAAATAGCAACAAGGTGATACCGATGCTTGAGAATACTTCGAAGCTCTCGTTGCCTTTTGAAATCAAGTTAAAAGCCGATGGGCCAATCAAAATACCGGTCAGAATATAGCCGAGGATCAGGGGTTGTTTGAGCAGCCGAATAATCATAGATACGATCGTGACAAAGACGATAATGATACTGAGTTGCGCAAATATATCTAAACCATGCATGTATGTATGTTTTTTATTCCCCTAAGTTCTTGTGCTTTAAAGTATGACAGTTTTTATATGTTAGAGCAACTGTGATATAGCTGGAGCCCTGGCTATATAATAGACTTTATAATAAATTTATTTTATAATCATACTATGAGCGAACATGAAGGTGCAGAAATATTAAGACTTGATATAAGTACTCGAACACTTTTAGATGTACTGAGTATATATGCTAAAAAAAGTAAAAAAAATATTCCAGATATCTTAATAATAGAGATTGGACTTCCAGGGTACATTGTTGAAGATATTTTTAATCATAAAGAGATCAGTGAAGAACATAGAAAATTGATAGACGAATGGATAAAACACGAGAGAGTTATGCATATCGATATGTTTTCTAGTTATAAAAATGAATTAGCGGCTCACCGTATGGGTAAGTCCGCCACTGCATCAGGTGTGAGAGTGCAATCGATACCTGATAATCCCAGTGATATGTTTGGTGGCCTTGGAAATTTTTTCGAAGTAGGGCCTGAAGACGTGCATCAAGATGATGGTCCAATAGATTTTTTTGATGATGATTACTAGAGATCAAAAATTTAATTAGCACTCTTGACATGTGAGTGCCAGCTATAATATACTGGCAGTATAAGCACGTGAGTGCTAGAATAATTACAAGCAAATTATTAGGAGGAAATCTAAATTATGGGTAAGATCATCGGAATCGACCTCGGTACAACTAACAGTGCAGTAGCCTACATGGTTGCGGGCAAGCCAGAAGTTATTGCGAATGCTGAAGGTAACCGAACTACGCCATCTGTCGTAGCAGTCAACAAAAAAGGCGAGCGTTTAGTTGGGCAAGTTGCTCAACGTCAGCGAGTAACGAACGCCAAAAACACTATCTATGGTGTGAAGCGTTTGATCGGTCGTAAGTTTACAGATAAAGAAGTACAAAAAGACATCGACCTGATGCCATTTGAAATCGTCAAAAAAGGCGATGGAGTCGCAGTAAAATTGGGCGATAAAGATGAAACACCAGAAGCTGTTTCGGCAATGATCCTGAGTAAGTTAAAAGCCGATGCCGAAGCGTTTTTGGGTGAATCTGTGACTGAAGCAGTTATCACTGTTCCAGCATATTTCGACGACGCACAGCGCCAAGCAACCAAAGATGCGGGTAAGATTGCTGGGCTAGAAGTCAAACGAATCATCAACGAACCAACTGCAGCTGCCCTAGCCTATGGCCTAGATCAGAAGAAAGAAGAAAAGATCGCAGTATTCGACCTAGGTGGTGGTACATTCGATGTATCTATATTAGAACTAGGTGACGGTGTGTTCGAAGTGAAATCTACCAACGGTGATACGCACCTAGGTGGTGAAGATTTTGACAACCGAATCGTCAACCATTTCCTAGACGAGTTCAAGAAAGAGAATGGAGTATATCTGAAAGGCGACAACGCAGCTATGCAACGTCTGAAAGACGAAGCTGAAAAAGCCAAAAAAGAACTATCATCTACACCGTCTACAGACATCAACCTACCATTCCTAACTGCCGATGCAGACGGTCCGAAGCACTTTGAATACAAGCTAACTCGTGCCAAGCTAGAGGAGATCGTTGCAGATCTAATCGATGCAACTGCTATTCCGGTAGAAAAGGCTCTAAAGGACGCAAAACTAAAAGCCAGCGATATCGACGAAATCGTACTGGTTGGTGGTATGACACGTATGCCTGCAGTCGTCGAAAAAGTGAAATCAATTTTTGGCAAAGATCCGATGCAGGGTGTAAACCCAGACGAAGTTGTTGCTGTTGGAGCTGCGATCCAGGGTGGAGTATTAGCAGGGGACGTAAAGGATGTATTGCTACTAGACGTGACTCCCCTCTCACTGGGTATTGAAACACTAGGTGGTGTAACTCACAAATTGATCGAGCGAAACACAACTGTACCTACTAGCAAGTCTGAAACATATTCAACCGCAGCTGACAACCAGCCACAAGTTGAGATCAACGTATTGCAAGGTGAGCGTGAAATGTCTGCTGACAACAAATCACTCGGACGCTTTGTACTAGATGGTATCGCGCCAGCACCTCGCGGTGTACCACAAATCGAAGTTACCTTTAATATTGATGCAAACGGAATCTTGAATGTAACTGCCAAAGACAAGGGAACTGGTAAAGAGCAATCTATCACTATCCAGGACAGTGGCAACATGAGCAAAGAAGATATCGAAAAAGCTCAAAAAGAAGCCGAAGCGCACGCCGAGGAAGATAAGAAAAAGCGTGAATCTATCGATGCTCGTAACACTCTAGAAAACGCTATCTACCAATCTGAGAAATTACCGGCCGAGAACAAAGACAATATTTCTGATGACGACAAGAAAGTTATCGAAGATGCAGTAGAGGCAGGCAAGGAAGTCTTGGCTGATGAAAAAGCAGACAAAGACGCACTGGAAGCTGCAGCCAAAGAGCTGAATGACAAAATCATGCCAATTGGCGCGAAATTGTACGAAGCTGCCGCAGCCAAAGAACAGCCAGCTGAAGGTGAAGAAGCGAAAAGTCCGCCAGCTGGCGGAGACGAACCTGTAGAAGGCGAAGTAGTTGACGAAAAAGAAGATAAAAAAGAAAAATAATAGATAAAAAGTTAAAGACCCGCTTTCCATAGCGGGTCTTTTTTATTTGCCAAGAGGAGTATAATAAAATTGTAACTAAGGGAGGTTTATATGGGATTTATAGGATGGATAATATTAGGTGGATTAGCAGGCTGGATTGCGTCAATGATCGCAAAAACTGACGAAAGTATGGGTGTACTGGCAAATATAGTTGTTGGTGTGATCGGTGCGTTTATCGGCGGTTTTGTATTTAGCCTATTCGGTGGCGAAGGTGTTAATGGGTTTAATATTTACAGCTTTTTGGTTGCACTAGTCGGTGCAGTTATCCTGCTATTTATCGTACGAGCAATAAAACATTAACGAATAAGGGAGTATATATGGATGATCAAGAAGAAGTAACAGAAGTAAGAACTACAAAAGAACGAGTCGGGAATACAAATGTACAAAAACAAAGTGTAGCGCACACCTCTAGCGTGCCTGCGACAATTTTAATACAAAGAGTTGTCTATTTTATTGTGGGAGTTATAGTGACATTTTTGCTACTCAGGATAATACTGTTGTTGCTAGCTGCAAACCAAGGGAATGCGTTTGTTGACTTTGTGTATACAGTCGGTGGTTTTTTTGCTGCGCCGTTTTATGGCATATTCAGCTACCAACCAACATATGGAACATCAACACTAGAGATAAGTTCGATTGTGGCTATTATCGTATATCTACTAGTAGGTTGGGGTATAGCAAAACTACTGACAATTGGTAGTAATCGCGAAGATCGAGCGTAGTTACAAGCTAAACTTTAGGTCTAGGTAGTTCGAGGAAAAGCGCTGCCCACACCATACCAGGATCGGCACGATAATACGGCGCGTAGTACCATGAGCCATCAGGGTTAACTAGTTCTGGGTAATTTCCATGACGCTCGATTAGTGATGCAAAGCGGGTGTATTCTTCACCGTATTCGTGACGATCGTAACGCCTCAATAAATGCAGGTAAAATGTCGCATGCCAAGTCCAGATACTGTTGCCGGTATAGTTTGGCATAGCAATTGGGCCCATACCGAAACGGTAGCGAATCTTTCCGCCGATCTTACTATATTTTAGAGGATAAGGACGGTTTAATTTCTCACTATTGATATAGTCAAATGTCTTTTGCGCGAGGTGTTCGTCGTTCACAACTTTTAAAAAGAACGGCATCAGTGCGCACTCAGCACTAAATACATTTAGTTTGCTATCGGCCTGAAAGAACTTCCCATTCCAGTAGTATTTTATCAATGCTTCTTCGTAGCGACTCTTTGGAAACGGAAACGATAAACCGAGCTCGTGTGCTGCCGCGGACAGTCGACCAACCAATGCGTACGAATAGGCACTGCGATCATAAAATACTGCGTCACGCAGCTCAGCATACAAACCTTTTGTCAGGTGACCAGTAAAAGGGTCGATATATCTATCAGCATATTTTTTCAGTCGGCGGTTCAAGAACACGTGTTCTTTTCGCGTTAGTTTATAGTCACTCACTGCGAGTGAGTGGAGTAGCCAAGGCAAAGCATCGATACTATGCTCGTCCGGTGCATTAAATGTACGACCCGCCTTGTCTATACACAGAGCGACATGGTCGGCTTTTTCATAATGTTCCAGCGCCCATTTGAGCGTATGGCGAACTTCTCCTCCATGCCCTAGTTTGGTGAGTGATTCAGCAACAGTACCAAAATCACGCATCCAGAAAAAGTCATAATGTCCTAGGCTAGTCCGGTAAAACGTACCATTCCATAGCCGCCGAACAATTTCAGCGCAAACTTCACGCGCGTCGCCATCTATGTGTTCGAGTTTACCCAGATACCTACCGTACACTTGTCGCATACCGACACGAACCATGCCGACAGCACCCAATGCACGATGTAGAAAGTATTTCATATCAGGGGTTAGTATAACACAGCAGCATTATACTCTTTAATTGCTACATATTGGTATCATGCTAACTTTGATAGAATATATTATTTAGCTATGGTACTATTCATTTATGAAAAAAACTACGAAAGCTAACATAAAAAAACACAAAGCCGCAGTTTGGCTTAACAGAGTTAATTTAGTAGTATTGATTATCACATCAGTCTTATTCTTGATCTATCTATCACAATACTTTACTGCTATAAATCCGGGCAATACCTATAGTTTATACGGGTTTTTACTAGTATTTATATGGGTGCTGGCGGTTAGCTACCTATCTATACCTCTAGCATTACTAATATTTACTATTGTTTACTCAAAAAAGTTAAAGAAATTACCAAAGCTCAGGAAACTATTACTAATTAAACCAGTAATTAGTTTTGTATTAGCTTTATTTATGCTTTTACAAACAAGCTACTTTGTTTTTGGCCAGCAAATTCAATATGATTTATCTAGAAACATAAAGGCAGATAACTTTTCATTCAATGATCTGGAGACTGCTCTAGCGTATTGTAACGTAAGTGGTGTCGGGGCTCATAAGGGCCTTGTAACTATCACCCTGAGAAGTGGTGACTCGCTAGTTACCGAGACAGATGACTTGTTCAAGGTTTATAATCTTGCTAATAAATACGACTCTAAATGCCCCCAAGTTCTTGGCGCAGGCACCGGCAATACTTTGTTTGATGATAAATACATAGACAATAAAGAATTATCTAACTACATAGGCCAAAACTGTGATATCGATAGTATATATCTGTATGACGGTAATTTCTTCGATAGAGAAAGTTATAAATACAATAATGTAGAAGGTTACGATAATAAACCCAAGGGAAAAGATACAGGAATACTTTTCTATAGAAAAACTTTAGACAACTTTAGGGTAGTGACCAGAGTATCAATTATTAGTCAATCAGCATCTTCTAATCTATCACAGGAACTCGCAAAGACACCTCAAAAATGTTCTGACATAAAGATAATAAACGTTGAAAATACAAAAGAGTATATTAGCGAATACAGTATCTAGCACTCTAGACATGCAAGTGCTAAATTGGTATTATTATAAGCAATGAGTAAACGTGATTATTACGAAGTTCTGGGTATCTCGAAAGGCGCTAGCGCTGACGAGATTAAAAAAGCTTTTCGCAAATTGGCCGTCAAACATCACCCCGACAAAGAAGGTGGTGATGAGGCGAAATTCAAAGAAGCTAATGAAGCCTACGAAGTATTAAAAGATTCGAGCAAGCGCCAGCGCTATGATCAATTTGGTCATGCCGGTGTTGGTGGTTCATCTGGTGGTGGCTACAGTAGCAATCCGTTCGAAGGATTCCAAGGTCAAAATGTTAACTTTGATTTTGGTGAAGGTGGATTGGGCGATATATTCGGCAGTTTCTTTGGCGGTGGCCAACAACAATCTAAAACCCGCCGTGGTCGTGATGTTGAAACCCAACTGACACTGTCGTTTGAAGAAGCGATCTTTGGAATAGAGGAAAAGATCAGTCTAAATTTAGATGATACCTGCGAGCACTGCAAAGGTACAACTGCCGAGCCTGGACACAGTATGAAAACATGTCCGACCTGTAAGGGTGCGGGTCAGGTCAACAAAGTCATGAATACGATCTTTGGCCAAATACAACAGGCTGCAATATGCGATCAGTGTAAGGGCAAAGGTAGAATTCCGGAAAAAGTATGTACAGTTTGTCATGGCAAAGGAACGCAAAAAAATAAAGTGCAGACAAATCTGAAGATACCTGCGGGTATAGATGATGGCGCAACTATACGCCTGCGTGAACACGGTGAAGCTATTGCCGACGGCCCAAAAGGCGATCTGTTCGTGCATATTCGCGTCAAACCGCACAAGAAATTCACACGTGAAGGTGATTTGATACTGAGTGAAGAGCATATTAGTTTTAGTGATGCAGCATTGGGAGCCGAAGTAGATGTAGAAACTGTCGACGGTGAAATGACTATGAAAGTTCCAGCAGGTACACAAAGCGGTACGGACTTTAAACTATCAAATCACGGTGTCCCACATTTGCGGGGTAACAAGCGCGGTGCGCATATTGTGACAATTGTTGTTGATACCCCAACCAAACTATCCAAACAGCAAAAAGAATTGTTCGCTAGTCTTCGGACTAGCAAAAAGCGAAATATCTTTAAATAATTGCTATAATATAGCTACCTATGACCATAAGCACTATCATATTAGCAATTGCCATTATATTAGCCGTCTTTGGGTTCGTATCTAAAAAACGCTTGGGACTACCGTCACTAGGGCTCGCAGCTGGTGCATTAATATCGCAGCAATGGTCTAGTTATGTGACGATATTTTTGCAAGAACAAGGTATACAATTGATCGCTCCACCTCTGTCAAATGTCGTCATCACAGTTTTGATCATACTCCCTGCGGTGTTACTCATGAGTGTTAGCGGCAAAGAACACGGCAAAATCACACGGTTATTCGAAGCCTTGGTCTTTGCGTTACTCGGTGCATCATTGTTGGTCACAGCACTGGGAACAAACAGTGACAAGCTGCTGACATCTGTCCAACAATATGCAAATATCATCACTGTAGTTGCGCTGACTACTGCATTAGGTAATATCCTGCTGACTCATCGCCCTCGCAAGAAACCGCACTAGACGTAACACCTTAAATTTGCTATAGTCTTATCTGTTAATCATTACGCGGACCAGTAGCTCAGTTGCATAGTAGAAACTTGTTTCTACGGCAATATATAATAAGCACCTGTGCTCTGACCCAAAATATTCTATGAAAAATGAATTGCACCTTGCCAATAAATTTAACCATAATACGGACCAGTAGCTCAGTTGGTTAGAGCACCTGCCTTTTAAGCAGGGTGTCGTGAGTTCAAGTCTCACCTGGTCCTCCAAGAAAAATAATCTACCAAGCGTAGATTATTTTTTGTTTATCGGTATTTTGGTATGCTTTTATCATGCAAAAAATCATCTTGATACTAAAGCGTCAGCAACATATTTCAGCATTCATCCCTTTTATGTCACTAGGACTTTTGATCGGCATTGCACTAGCCTTGTTACCGAATGCATATTATTTCGTGAGCGCTGGATGGTTTATGCTTGCAATTACGCTATTAGCTATCTCCGTATGGAAGAGATCAACGTGGATGATAGTTCTTGTTCTATTCGCTGGAGTACTGCTTGGGCTGACTCGAGCGATGCCTCTACAAAGCGAACTGATATTCTATGAATCATTTATTGGTCATACAGTAGAGGTAAGGGGAAAAGTTGTCGATGACGTTGCGATCGGCAAACACGGCGAAAAACAGTTCAAACTCACAGATGTGAAAATAAATGACAAGCAGTCATCGGGAACTATATGGGTCAGTGTGAATACTAATTTGGATATAAAACGTAGTTTTGATGTGAACGTACAAGGGAAGATAAACAAAGGTTTCGGAAATTACTCTGCCAGCATGTTCCGTGCACAGATAGTAAGTGTTACAGATACCCATACTGATACAGCACGTGAAGTTAGAGATTGGTTTGCGACTAATATCCGTCAAGTTATCAATGAACCTCAGGCGAGTTTGGGAATTGGCTACGTGGTTGGACAGAAATCTAGTTTGCCAGAAAGTTTGGAACAAGCACTCAAGATTGTTGGGCTAACACATATTGTTGTAGCTAGTGGGTATAACCTGACAATACTAGTTAGATTTGCACGTCGGATATTTACACCAATATCAAAATATCTAGCAACCTTGGCCGGCAGCATAATGATCGGTGGATTTATATTGGTGACAGGATTTAGCCCTAGTATGACACGGGCGGGGTTGGTTGCTGGGATTAGTTTGGCGACTTGGTACTACGGCAGACATGTTCACCCTCTCGTACTTTTGCCTTTTGTTGCAGCACTCACGGCTATGATAAATCCTAGTTATGTATGGGGAGATTTAGGATGGTATTTGTCATTCGCCGCGTTTGCAGGTGTGATGATTCTCGCGCCGCTATTACAAAATTATTTCTTCGGTCCTAAAAAACCAGGGACAGTACGCCAAATAATAGGGGAAACTATTTCTGCACAAATTGTCACAATGCCGATCATTGCACTTAGCTTTGGTACAATTGCTGTCTTTGCACTACCTGCGAACTTGCTGGTGTTACCACTAGTTCCGCTGGCTATGGCGCTCGTTTTTGTTAGTGGCCTGAGCGTTGTTATCGTACCTGGAATTGCACCTTTGATAGGAGCTAGCGCACAGCTACTACTGACCTATATGACATCAGTAATCAACTGGTTTGTCGCTATACCAAACGCTACTATCGAAGTTTCATTTAATATAACTATGCTCATTATTTCTTATGTAGTTATTGTCATCATAGCGATAATACTACAGAGAATTACAAAGCATAACTTTCGTCACGATAACTTGGTTGAATAAATTTAACAGATTGAATATGGTACAATAGTCCATATGTCAGGACATTCCAAGTGGTCAACAATCAAGCGCCAAAAAGGTGCAGCCGACGCAAAACGTGGTGCGGTTTTCACTAAAATTGGTAACCAAATTGCTATTGCTGCTCGTAGTGGAACAGACCCAGCAATCAACTCGACCTTGGCGATGGTTATCGAAAAGGCCAAAGCTGCCAATATGCCAAATGCCAATATTCAGCGTAGTATCGACCGTGTGAAAGACAAAAGTGCAGCCCAAGTTGAGGAAGTCACCTACGAAGGCTACGGTCCAGGTGGGGTTGGGCTGATTATTGAAGCCGCCACAGACAACAAAAACCGCACATTCCCCGAAGTCAGAAACGTACTGACAAAAAATGGTGGGCGTATCGCCGAGCCTGGTAGTGTAGCCTTTCAGTTCGACCGAAAAGGTGTCATCACAGTTGCCGGTAGTGGCGAAGAAATCTTACTACAGGTTCTAGATGCTGGTGCAGACGATGCGATCGAGGAAGAAGGCGAAGTAATTGTCTACACCAGTGCAAAAGAATTAGCGAAGGTACGTAGTAATATTGTCGAAGGTGGATTAGAAGTCAAAGATGCTGGGTTAGAATATGTACCAAAAACCACTGTTGAGTTAGATGATGAGAAAAAAGAGAAAGCATTGAAGCTTTTGGGACTCATCGATGATCTAGATGATGTTGTGAATGTCAGCAGTAACGCTGAACTGTAGGTGATATAATAAGCTTATGTTTATACGTAAGCCGCATAATATCGTCAGTAAAGTTATAGATCTCACAACTGATACAAATACCAAGAAAGCTTCCCATACTTGGATGGCTGAAGATGCCACTCGCCAGGCGACATTTGGTTCGACTAGTCGCGAGACATTTGAGCAAAGACGACAGATTGACCGTGAGAGAAAGACAGTTGCGCGTTACGGCGATTCACGTTTGGCGCATTCGGCTACTCAAGCTCGTGGCGATTTATCACGGGCAGCAAATCGTGAGCGAGAAAATATTCGAAAACGATTCGATAAAACAAAAGACAAAGATCCAACTATAGCAAATCCTACTCCACCTCAAATTGCAGATTTCTCTGCACCCAAAGATTCTTCATTCTACCCAGAATTTCGACCAAAATTATGATAGAATAACATATACTAGGGCAAGGGTAATAAGTCGTGGCGGATGTAGCTCAGTTGGTTAGAGCGCCGGGTTGTGGTTCCGGAGGCCGTGGGTTCAATTCCCATCATTCGCCCCAAGTATAGAAATTTATGAAATATCATTATCGACAAGGAATAGTCCAAAAAGACAAAAAAGGTCACAAAAAAGGGTGGCTTGGCTTTTTCATGATCGTTGCAGTTGTTGCCTACGGTGGATTTTTGTTCGCGGTACTCAATCTCAATGGTTGGCCTATCTCAGAAATCGACTCGACTGCAAAGGTTGTTAAAGCTACCAAACCAGGTGATACAAAAATATTTATCCCTGTCATTAACCTAGAGGCGAACAGTGGGTCGGTCAAACTCAACGGAGATCCATCATATAGTGATGTCACAATATCAGGATCTAGCCTTGGTTTTGGTGCGACCCCAAATCTACTCAGACAAGCTTCACCTTTTTATAATTTAGAACAAGTAAAAAGTGGCGACGAAATATTCTTGGATAGCCAGGGTGTGCGTTATGTCTACAAAGTCACAGATTCCGTAGACGAAGACGAGCAAAAACTCACAATCAAGAGTAGCCAAAAAACTGTCACAGCTAAAACTATCGGGACAATTGCCTGGAATAACGGTAAGCCTAGTTTAGAGACTTTTTAGATTTCTCGGAACGATTCTATCTTTGCACCCAGAGAATTTAGACGAGTAGCAAAATCTTCGTAGCCGCGGGCAATTGAGTATATATTACGCAGAGTCGACACACCAGGTGCAGCTAACATTGCCAGCAAAATAACAACTGCTGGTCGCAGCGCAGGTGGTGTTACGATTTCTGCACTCTTCCAATTAGTTGGACCTTCTATATATGCACGGTGCGGGTCGAGCAGTTCAACATTAGCGTTTAGCTTGTTGAGTTCAGTCAGGTAAATCGCACGGTTTTCAAACGACCAGTCATGTAATAGCGAGCGACCCTTTGCAGTAGCAGCGATAACTGCAAAAAATGGTAGGTTATCCATATTGATTCCAGGAAATGGCAAGGCGTGAATCTTGTCCATAGGCGCGCGGAGGTTACTGACTTTGGTTGTGATATCTACCAATCTAGTAAAGTTATTTCTGGCTTTGTATTCTTTGCTAATGTCGTAGTGAAAGCCCATTTTTTCTAGCAAATCCAACTCGATTTCCAAAAACTCTATCGGAGCTCGTCGCACGGTTATCTCTGATTTTGTGACTATTGCTGCTGTAATAAAGCTCATCGCTTCGATAGGATCTTCACTCGGATAATATTCAATATCTTTGTTGATATTCTTTACACCAGTTACCTTCAGTGTTGTTGTACCTATACCTTCTATTTTGACACCGCATTTTTCTAGGAATAGGCAAATATCTTGAACCATATAGTTCGGACTGGCATTTCGTATGGTAGTTTCACCTTCGGTCATTGCAGCACCGAACAGTACGTTTTCTGTCACTGTATCGCCACGTTCACTCAGTACAACTGTTCTGATGGGCTTTGTTTTGCGCGAGGTGACTTCGTAAAATTCATTGTGAGCAACTACCTCTAACCCAAAATGTCTCAGACCGTCAAGATGCGGCTCTATGGTGCGTTTGCCCAGATTACATCCGCCAGCATAAGGTATTTTAAATTTTTTGTAACGATGTAGTAGTGGGCCAAGGAATAGAATGATACTACGAGTACGCTTTGCCGCTTTGATATCAATATTCTCGAGCTTTAAACGAACTGGGGGTGTAATTTCTAAGTTATTTTTGCCAAACCAACGGACTTTGACACCTAGACTGGTCAAGACCTCAATAATTCGATTTACCTCTTCTATTTTAGGGACATGATACAGTGTTGTTTTGCCACGATTGAGCAGTGATCCACACAGCAAGGCAACAGTGGCATTCTTGCTGGTTTTCATATCTATCTCACCACTGAGCTTTTGGTTACCATGCACGCGAAAGTTAACAGTTCCAGATTCATTAAAGTTAACTATGTCGCTAGAGAGGACTTCACTAATACGAGCTAACATCTCAAGGCTGATATTTTGACCACCTCTTTCAATACGATTTACCGCGCTCTGTGACGTCGATAAACTATCAGCCAGCTGTTGCTGTGTCAAGCCTCTCGACAGGCGTGACTGCTGAATCAAATGACCTATTCTCGCTTTATAGGTGGTGTTATTCATGTATGATAATAATATATCACTTATGATGTTAATGCAAGCAATTTTTATCTCTGATAAAGACGCCCTATACGGTATAATATAGACATTACGGAAGTCAATTTATCTGGGAAAGGATACGATGATGCAAGATACTGAAATTGAAAATCTGATAGAGGCTGAAAAAGTACGTCAACGTACTGGACTGGAGCTAATTCCCAGTGAAAATTATGTTAGTGAAGATGTGCTTGTTGCTCTAGGTAGTGTATTTACAAACAAATATTCAGAAGGTTATCCTGGTAAAAGATACTACGGAGGTCAGGAAAATACTGACAAGCTAGAGACGATTGCTATTGAGCGTGCAAAGAAGCTCTTTGGAGCCGATCACGCGAATGTGCAGCCTCACAGCGGGGCACAAGCCAACGAAGCTGTCTATCATGCCTGGTGTGAGCCTGGCGATACAATTATTGCTATGGATCTGTCACATGGTGGTCATCTGACTCACGGACATCCTGTAACTATACTTGCGAAACAATTTAATTTTGTTCGCTATGGAATAAAAGACATCTCAACAGGGGAGATTGACTACGAAGCGCTACGCCAGCTAGCGCTCAAGCACAAACCAAAGATTATCCTAGCAGGGTTTTCTGCCTACCCACGTGAGCTTGATTATCAAAAATTTGCTGATATCGGCAACGAAGTCGGGGCTTTATTGGTAGCAGATATGAGCCATATTGCAGGTTTGATCGCTGGTGGTGTCGCAAAGAACCCATTTGATTACGGGTTCCATGTTATTACAACGACCACTCATAAGACTCTTCGAGGACCTCGTGCAGGCCTGATATTATCTAAAGGTACTGTTGGTAACCCTTTGAAAAGACCAGAACATACAATCGAAAACATTCCAACTCTTATCGATCGAACAGTCTTCCCAGGCCTGCAAGGTGGTCCTCATATGCATGTGATTGCTGCAAAGGCAGTTGCGTTCCGAGAGGCAGCAACACCTGAGTTTAAAGAATATGCAGAGCAGATACTCAAAAATGCCCAAGCATTGGCAGCTGAGCTGCAAAAGAATGGCTTCCACTTGATCACAGGTGGGACCGACAACCACTTGATGTTAGTTGATGTACAAAAAAGCTTTGATGTCGATGGTGATGAGGTGCAGATTGCACTCGATAAAGTAGGAATAACTGTGAACAAGAACGCAATTCCCGATGATCCACTACCGGCCTTTCGGCCGAGCGGTATTCGATTAGGTACCCCAGCTGTAACAACCCATGGGTTGAAAGAGAAGGATATGACACAGATAGCGTTGTGGATCAAAGAAGTTATTGTCGCTAGAGACAATGATGACAAGCTATCTCAGATCAAACAATCAGTTACAGAGTTTGTAGCCAAGTTTAACTAGCAGGTAATATTATTCGCAGCCTTATAGTCGCTGTATATTTTTTGGTAAATCAAAACGCATGGTCCATATGTTCCATGCGTTTTGTGTTGTCAGTAAATCTGATATATTAGGCTTATAGTACTGTACAAGTTCCTGTAGTTGTACCACCTGTAATTTGTGCAGCAGTCACTGCAGGGAGGGCATTAGCCACGTAGTCGAAGTAAGAGATTCTGTATCCGACACCACCACCACAAGTTTCGTATCGCACGGTAGTTGTACCTGCGTTAGCACCACTTGTTGCGCTAGTTGGTACACCTAAGCTCACACCTGTTGGTAGAGATGCAACGTTACCACTAAAGTTAGCTGTAGCTGTTGGGTAGCTACCTGCACCAGCATCAGCAGCATATGCTTCTGCTTTCTTTTGTACAGCTACTGCGTTTGTTTGTGCTTTTGTTGTGTTAGCACGTGCAGTAATACCTGTATAAGCCACGATTACCAATGCCGCCAAAATACCAATGATCACAATAACGATCAAGAGTTCGACGATAGTGAAACCGCTTTCTTTATTTTTCATAGTTTTAATATTGTTAAGAGTCATCTTTTGCCCCCTATTAATTTGTTGTATGTACAAAGGATATATCATTTTAAGCATTAGTGCAATAGTTTTTTCCACAGATTAGTTGTTGAGACGAGCAGCACGCAAGCTGCTGGTATACTCGACACTATCGCCACCAGCGTCAGAAGCTGCGGTTATAGTTACTTTTGCACTCTTTGCTAGTGTAGGATCGGTCGTCACAGTATCGTTCGTGATCCCTGTATAATACTCGATACTAAAAGTTTTCAATGAGTCCACTCGAACTAATGCAATATCTTCTGCTGCGCAAGATGACAGACATGACTGTTTGGCTAGCTTGGTGCCGCAGGTAGCCGGATTGGTATTGTCAACTAAAGTCCGCCTGTACAATGTATTGTCCTTTACGTAATAAACGACAACTATTGGTGCAATATTACTAGAGCTAAGATCGGTCGTGTTAGAGCAATTACCTGTGTCTTTAAAGGCAGGCAGAACTTTTGTTTTACTAGAGTCGTTTGAATCAATAATTTGATTAAATGTCTGTATTCTGACAACCGTTGTTCCGCTAGGTGGGCTAGAGTAGTCACTTGCTGCACTGTCAGTAAAATTTGAAGGTAGGGAAGCCAAGAAACCAGAGCTTGTGGTGCTGCTAATATATACGTAACTATTATTTATATCACTCTCAATACTCTCAAATGCTTTTTCTTCTTGCTGCATGATTATACTCTGGGCGTTTGGCCGCACAGTACTACTGACGAGAGCAATCAAAATCGCTACAATAGAAATTGCGACCAATATCATAATTGGAGCCACTATAGCTACCTCAATCAGGGTGAAGCCTCGTTGTTTGTTAATTGACATATGTTGCATAACTGACCTTTTTGGAGCTTGATCCATAAGTTATAACAGATACTAATTTGACGACATCATATACGGCTGTGCAGCCATAAGGGTAAGATGCTGTAAGAGTTTCAGTGATTGTACCTAATTCTGGATAACTACTGTCGATACCAGTGGTATTGAGCAGATTACCTGATCCGCCTGGCGAGACACAAGTAATGCCAGTTGCTGTAACGGTTGCAGCAGTTGGATAACGACGCATATTTGAATAAGCGAGATCGCTAGCTTGAGATATATTACGGGCGCTTGCATTTACACCCACTAAAATAACGAACATATTATAAAAAATACCAACGAACAGGGAAGCGACAATGATTGTCACAAGGAGTTCTACGACCGTGAAGCCAGATTGCTGTGTATTCATAATGCTTATATTTATTTAGTATAAACCATCGCTACTACTTTTTTGACTCTTGACCTTAATGATCTCATCACCACCCTCGGAAAGATAATAGATATTAAATTTCACACAGTTGTCGGCCAGACGCGGTGCAATCACTGCTTGACTAGCAGAGCCAGCTTTTCCTGTAGTTGCACTAGTCCCTAGGCCTGTTGCAACTAGGCCTGTCGCGTAGACACACAACGCACCAGTACTATCGAGTGGCTGATATACATAGACATCATTTGATGTACCAAGGGTTATACCGCCTGCTGTTTTAGCACCATTATTGAGATCAGCATTGGTAGTCGCTGGAACTAAACTATAATTTGGAGCCGTCGCAGTGCTGGCAAGATATGGACTCTTGCGAGCATCGAGACGAATATTTTGTATGATACTAGTAGTTTGTGCATCGCTAGCGTAACTACTATTGAGTAGCCTAGTGCTAGGATATCCCATTGCCACTGCGTTTGTGACGGATCCATCACCACTTGCAACTATATTACCCTCGACATGACCATTATCATATGTATCTTGAAGTGTCAGACTGATTCCTTTGACGTCATCTGCTCTTTCCTTGTCGCGAGCAATCGTTTGTGAGCGTAGTGATTGCACTGTACCGAGCGCTGCAAGAATACCGAGAATTGCTATGACAAGTATCATCTCGACAATACTGAAACCTTTGTTTTTCATACCCCAACCTCCTCTGGTTCTTGTTCTAGTTTAATACGAAACTTATCACGAACGCTACTGATAATATACTCGCGGATATGTACCAAGCCTTGATACGTCCCTGTACCTTGGTTTGTGATGACCAATGCGTTGTTTTCAAATACTTTAAATCCGTCCATTTCTAAACCTTTTACCCCAGAGTTTTCAACCAACCAACCGGCAGCAATTTTGGAAAGGTTATCGCCCATCGGAAATATTTTGACGTCCGGATATTCATTTCTCAATTGTTCAGCTTGCCAGTTCTCGATAATAGGATTTTTAAAAAATGATCCAGTATTCGGAGTTGTTACGGGGTCTGGTAATTTAACTGCTCGGATTGCCACAACAGCATTACGCAAATTGTATGGACTGTAATCAGTTATTTGGTGGGTATCGAGGTACTGCTGTAGACTACTATAAAACGGGGGCTGCATGATTGTTTTTGCTAATTGTAAAGACAGGCTAGTGATGATGTAACGCCCCTTCCCGCTACCAGAGTTAAATATACTCTTTCGATAAGTAAAGTCACAGTCGGCATTACTAAATGTGACGAACTGTTTGGTCTGTAGGTCGTATGCCTCGAGTTCTATTAATGTATCGGCTATTTCCTGACCATACGCACCGATATTCTGCACAGGTGCAGCACCGCAGTAGCCTGGGATTGCCGACAAACACTCGATCCCACTCAGCCCGTTTTCAGTTGCACGCTGTACGACCGAGTCCCAGTTTTCGCCAGCACCGACTTTGATTTTTGTAGCTGATGGATCTTGATCGTATATTTCAAAGCCTGTGATACGGTTGAGGATAACCAAACCTGCAAACCCTTGATCACTCACAACAAGGTTACTGCCTTGGCCAAGTATCAACAAGGGGGTTTCGCCAGCTTGTTCAACCAATTGCACCAACTCTTCTTTTGTATGAGCAGTCGCTAAGTATCGAGCCGGTCCACCAACTTTCATAGTCACATAATCTTTTAGGGGTATGTTTTCTTGCATGAGTTAGCTTAAGTATAATGATATACCGATCTATTCACAAGGGGTCTCATCTGTTATAATCTTTATATCTGAACTCGTCGGACAAACCAAGCACAACACTTGTTTTTGTGCTGTTTGTACGATGAAAAAGGAAGTATAACGTAGCGAAGGAAGCTTTTACGCAGTAAAACAACTAAGCGAAGTGAATACTGACGTGCACCCGTAGCTCAGCTGGATAGAGCGTCGGCTTGCGGAGCCGAAGGCCATAGGTTCGAATCCTGTCGGGTGTACCAAATAAAATAACGATCGCTAGGATCGTTATTTTATTTGGTAGATTCGCTACGCGAATCCGAACCGTAAGGTTCGGTGCAGCGAAATCTCTCGCAGGAACTTGTTCCGAGAAAGATTGAGCGGAGGAGCGAAGCGATATCCTGTCGGATTTGATTAACGCTTATGTATACTGTATAATTCCAGGCAAATGAAATATCTTGCAAATATCAAAAACCAACGAGCAGGATTCACGCTCGTTGAATTGATTATAGTAATAAGTATCATAGGTATATTAGCAACCATCACCTATGTCGGTGCTGGACAACTTATTGGTCAAGCAAAAGCAGGTGAGGTCCAGACCTATCTAACAGGTGCACGTCAAAAAATTGAAGATTACAAAAAGAAAGAAGGAGTCTACCCTCAGCTTAGCCAACTACCTGCCGGCACAATACCTCCAAGTTACGAAAGTAACTACATTTACGCTAGTAGTTACTCTTGGTGCGGAACTGGACAATGCTATTGTTTAGAAATTAATGATAGAGTTGGGCTTCCGCCGAATACACAAGCCATAAATTACCATGTCAGCTCAATCAATAACGACCCTCTACCTGGTAGCTGCAGTGGTTTTCAGCAAGAGGCACTTGGAAATGGCCTAGGGGGAACTACAGTTTCTGGCGATAGCGCATATGGGCGTATAGAAATAGAAGGTAAAACACCACTCAAAGGTACATTCAATCTTGACTCAGTAGCAAGACCTAATGGTTATGTTAGCACAGCGCTAGTCCGAGCGGCTGTATATCTAAATGGGACACTGACTTCATCGCAAGTATTATCTCAATATGCTACCTACGCCAGTGGTCGTTCGCAAACGTGGTACCTAGGCTCCGTGAACTATGGATCTTCAACAGCTGTTGTGAAGATCGAGTGGCAAGATCCAGTAAATGACTGGTCAGAGCTAATATCTGCGACCTTACCAGCGTCATAGAATTATTTACAAACTCTAACAGATACAGTACAGTAGTGGATTATACGGCCTGTAGCTCAGTTGCATAGGAGAATTTACTTCTCCGTTAGAAACAATAAGCACCTGTGCTCTGACCGAATATAGATTTTTGGATGAATTGTACCTTGCTAAAGAAATAAGTATCAATACGGGCCAGTAGCTCAGCTGGTTAGAGCACCTGCCTCTTAAGCAGGGTGTCGAGGGTTCAAGTCCCTCCTGGCCCTCCAAGTTAGAAATTATATGAAAGACACAAACAAGGAAACCCTTACCTTTACCTATTTGGACTTATATAGGCTTATGGATATTTTTTGCATTTTTGTTTGTACAAATACTTTTTTTCACACCTACAGATCCACAAAATTTCATACTGGCAGGTTTGTACTTTATTGAGTTTGGCGCAAACGAAGCCTCACATTTGTTTGCTGCATTTTTACCACACGTTATGACGGCGGCTGCAGGGTCAATTGGAGAGGTAACATTCACCATTTTAATCGTTATAGCAGCGCTCAAGGGTCGTGCGTATTTTGCAGCAATATTTGGGTGATGTTGGCTATGAATAGCGCGGGAATGTATATGGCCGATGCCAGATCTCAGCAGATACCGCTAGTAGGTTTCAGCAACCAGCCTACACATGACTGGAATTTTGTTTTTAGCGAACTTGGCTGGCTACCTGCAGATGCTGTGATTGGTAACACCGTCAGAGGCATGGGGGATTTAGTTGGGGTCATTGCCCTAGGTATCGGTATTTGGCTCATCATCAAGAAAATAACCTACAAAGAAAGCTCCACACAGGAGCCTTCTTTGGTTTTGGATAAATAGTACCTTACTGTACAAGTGGCGGTGAAGATGGAGTATCATCACTGCTGGCTTCAGCTGCTTTTTGAGTTGGAGCAGGTGAGGCTTTCGCAGCAACAGTAGTTGTCCCTTGATACTTTGAATCATCGAATGCCAACATAGTGTAGCCGATGAGTGAAAAGAGCCATAGGCCAAATATGCCGAAAACAGAGCTTTTACCGAATCGCTTGGCTACTTCGAGTGAGATTATAATATACAAAACAAAGGCAATGATCCCACCAATAAATGGTATTAAACTAGCTAATACCCACCAACCAGGTTTGCCACCGATTTCAATCAGTACCCAACCATTATAAATAGGTACATATGCTGCTCATGCTGGTTTGCCAGCTTTTGTAAATACTCGTGACAGAATGTAGCTAAAAATTAGATACAAAATTACTGCCAGTACCAGATACGCAAGTATTGCGCCTCCATCGGCAGTTGTAGTTGTTGTTGAGCTATAGTCTTGCATGACCTGTGATCCCTCTTCGCTAAGAAACCTTATGCTTATTAATCTACTGTAATTATAGCACTTCCCTCGGTATTTCAAGTATAATCTTATCTAGTATGAAAATGTTAAATGGTGCAGAGCTAGCATCTTATATAAAACCTCGACAAGCCAAACAAGTTCGAGCCCTGCGTCAGAGTGAAGGTATAGAACCACGGCTTGCAATTATTGTTGCAAAAAACGATCCAGTTATTGATACGTATGTGAAACTCAAGCAACAGTATGGCGAGGATATACTGGTTGATGTCGAGGTTCACCGCGTCTCTCAAGGCGAAGCGTTAGAGACTATAAAAGATCTCAATGCGAGAGACGATGTGCATGGCATTATTGTGCAGCTACCTGTAGCCAATCCCGAAGATACCGATAAAATTGTCAATGCGGTTGCAAAGGAGAAGGATGTTGATGGACTAGGTTTAGATGCCTTGTTTGATCCTGCGACTCCACAAGCTATTAACTGGCTACTCATTGGTTACAACAAAGAACTCAAAGATAAAAAAATAGTCATTGTAGGCCACGGCAGGTTAGTAGGGGAACCACTGTATAGAATGTGGAGCAAGCTCGGTTATGACGTGACGGTTGTCGATAGAGAAGATGATCTAGTCGCAGAGCTTCGAGGAGCTGACATTATTATTGCAGCTACTGGCCAACCTGGACTTATTAAAAGTGAAATGATCCCGATAGATGCAATCGTTGTAGATGCCGGGGTTGCATCTGAAGGTGGGAAGACAGTCGGTGATTTGGATGATTCTGTGTACGACAGAGATGATTTAACAATTACGCCAAGAGTAGGTGGAGTTGGTCCACTGACCGTTGCGGCACTTTTTGATAATATTATTCGCTCAACGCGTCTTTGACTCGAGCGACAACTTGTCGTGGCGTGAAATCGGCTTTGACAATATAGCCACTGATACCCAGCGCTCTCAGATTCTTTGGTGATTCTTCTTCACCGAGGTTAGTCAGGACAATTACAGGGATATCTTTGCCCCATTTTTCAGCACGTATCTTGGTCAGTGCAGTCACGCCGTCCATTTCAGGCATGTGCATATCGAGCAAAATAATATCTGGTTTCATATGCTGCACCAAGGCAACACCATCCCTACCATTTTCAGCAACTTCAACTTCAAAACCTTCGCCCTCAAATTTCATGCGATACATCTGACGAATCACACCGTCATCTTCTATAATTGCAATTTTAGTCGCACCCATAATGCCTATAGTATATAGGATTTTTGAAAAATGTACGACTCACAAAACGTACTAGTCGAGTCATACGAACAACTGCTATACTGCTTATGATATGATCTCTTATTTTTACAAAGACATTCGTTCTAAGGATTTGCTGACTTTAGAAAAACACCGAGCAGGTGCATGGGTTAGTGTCGAGCACCCAAGTTCAGATGAGCTCGATTTTCTGGTGGACAAATTCCATCTGGATGCTGGTCATTTGAGCGATGCCCTAGACGTCGAAGAGATGCCGCGTATCGAGCGTGAAGGGGAAACGCTATATGTGTTCCTGCGCTATGCATACGCCGAAGACAATTTAGAACTTTCAACATCGCCACTGCTTATTATTCTCAGCCCCAAAGCCATCATCACTATATCGATGCACTCGACACCGCGCCTGCAACAGTTTACTGGTGGCAAAATCGATTTCTCAACAACACAAAAGAACAAATTATTCTTGTTACTACTAGGTCAGATCGTCGATCAATACAATGTCTATATCAATAACATCGGCAAACGAATCAAAGGCATACGAACTCGACTTCGTACACACGAAGTCGTCAACCAAGATTTCATTGACTTTGTGACGATCGAAGATGAGCTCAACGATTTCCTCTCGGGTTTGCAACCTATGTCAGCTATGTTACATCGTCTGCTGGTAGGTAAACATATTGCTTTGTACGAACAGGACGAGGATATAGTAGAAGACCTCACGCTCGCAGCCGAACAATCTATTGAAGCCTGCCGTAGCTATATCAAATCAATTGGTAGTATCCGTGACTCGCACGCAACCATTGCCAGTAACAACTTGAACCGCTCTATGAAGATTTTGACCGCTGCAACAGTGATGATTACGTTGCCAAACGTGCTTTTTGGTATGTATGGAATGAATGTGCCATTGCCGTATCAAGATGAAATGTGGGTGTATTTCTTTATCATAGCTATCTCTATTTTGATACCAATCGCTATCTATACACTGGGGCGAAAGAGCAGAATCTTTTAAATAGTGTAAAAAATACATTTGACTCGCTCTTCAAATTTGTGTTAGTCTTAAATCTGCGTTTCGCGCCAAACTTACATAAGACCCAGGTGCAACTTGGTCGAATATGGCGGAAACGAGCTATAACACGAGGAGCTTTACCCTGATGGCTATTGACATCAATAAAGTACCGAGTCGCGCAAAGAAGATCCAAGTGGTCGTCGAGCCGGCAAAGTGGCAAATGTATATTGCACACTAAAGAAGAAACCCGCGCAGTTAGACTGAGCGGGTTTTTTGATATTTTTTTATTTGATTGTGTGCATATTCGGGTACAAGCTACTGCAGCCAGGGCATTGGAAATCTCCATATTCAATCAGAACCACTTTCTTGGTAATTTCCCCAAATATAATCCAACGAGTTTTATCCACATTCCTCCTTGAAGCTCCTATCATCATACTACTAAAATGAGCTATACTATATTCAATGAACGCAGAGTTAGTAACTTTTTTATTAATTGAAGGAATACTATTTATTTTGCTCGTTATGATTCGTGCTATTGATCTACAGCCCACAGAATTAACGAGCTATGAGCTAAAGCGCCGCGCAAAGACTCGGGACGATACCGCCAAGCACGACCTGCGCAAAGAAAATGTAATAAATGACATACTAATCCTGCGTTATATAAAGGACGCAGCGTTAGTCATCATCATGACGCTATACACAGCTAGCGTTCTGGGTTGGCTCGGTGGCGGTTTGCTGGTACTCGCGCTATTATTACTAGCCAATATCGTGGCTGGTTGGAGTTTTGTCATAGACATAGTCCAGAAATTATATGCTCGTGTAGAATTGAGAGCACTCACAGTTATAGAAAAAATCCACCCAGTGATTCGCATATTGCGACTACCAACATTTCAGCCCGTGAATGACTTTACGATACATTCCAAACCTGAGCTGCAACATCTGATCAAAAATTCAAATGAGGTGTTGAGTGGTGATGAAAAGGCACTTCTGCTGCACGCATTAGATTTTCCTGACAAACCAGTCAAATCTATCATGACGCCAAAATCTGTTATCAAGAGCATCGACAAAAAAGAGTTACTAGGACCTCTAGTGCTAGATGATTTGCACAAAGCAGGCCACAGTCGCCTACCTGTAATTAACCGTGATATTGACCATGTTGTAGGGGTGCTGCATGTCCAAGATTTGCTCACACTCGATACTAAGCGTTCGGTTACAGTCGAAAAAGCTATGGAAGCAAAAGTGTACTACATTAACCAAGAGCAATCACTTGAATATGCACTGGCGGCTTTTTTACGTACTCGCCACCATCTGTTTATTGTCATCAACGAATTTCGTGAAACCACGGGTATCCTGAGCCTAGAAGACGTCATCGAAGCCCTGATAGGACGCAAAATTGTTGACGAATTTGATACGCACGATGACGCACGTGAAGTCGCCCAGAGAAATACCCTCAGGAATAACCAACCAAAAGACAGTGTGGATGTATAATAGATAGTATGTCAAAGAAACTTTCAGTTGTCGTATTTGCGTTGGTCGCAGTCATTGGTTTTAGTAGCACCAGCTTTGCGCAGCCAGCTGATCTCACTTCGGAAAAAAGAGCTGTAGTAGTACAAACCTGTGTATCAGCTCAAACCGTCATGCAAAAGATCCAACACAACGATGCAGCAACTAGGGTAAATCGCGGTCAGTCATATGAAACAATCGTGTCACGACTCATGACACCACTCAATACTCGTTCAACTTCTAATGGATATAATAGCTCAGCAACACTACTAACAGACACAACCAAACGATACCAGCAAGCTCTAGAATCATTCAAAGACCACTACAAGAGCTATGACAACGCCGTCAGTAGCGCACTAAAAACAAAGTGCAAAGACAAACCCGAGCTTTTCTATGGGTACGTCGAGGATGCGCGTCGTGAACGAGAAAACGTAGCAGTAGATGTTACGCTTTTAGGCAATCTGGTGAGCGAGTATCGAGCGAATGTCCTCAAGCTTAGAAGTGAGGTCCAGTAATGAAAAGTTTTTCTCAGAAGCGAAAAGACTTAGTGCAAAAAACCAAAAAACTCTTTTTGCGTAAAAAGCCTGACAATTGGTTCACTCGTCGGTTTGGTCGGGTTGCTCAACGATACGGCTTGCCATTTGGTATTTTCCTAACAATCCTCAGTGCATTGCTACTCACCGCAATCAGTATGACATTGTATTTTGTTAGTGGTACAGCCAAGCTTGATTTGTCTCGCCCAGGTTACGAATCAGCACGCACGCAAATCCATCGTACAAATGGTACAGATCAGAACTTTTCATCAAACGGCGATATAGACAGTGTAGTTATAAAAGATTTTTTGAAAAAATATGATCGTGAGGCAAAAGATCTACAGCAATATGGCTCACTTAACAATCCTATCCTAGACGACTCACAACTCGGTATCACGACCGACGCACTAGCTCCAAATGATGACGCCTATCCTAGCCCTTAGGCGAAAGCTGGGGTATCATTAAAGCGTATGTTTATATATGAACTCAAAGATCAAGCACAGTGGCTATCAACTAATTGGTTGCCAATACTTAGTATCATCATATTAGCAGTTATCGTCGAATATATCGGGGAGCTGCTAATCAAGGCAACAATACGACGAGCAGTCCATGGTCGACACTTTATTCGACCAAACCAGTCACTCGTAGACGTCAAAAAGCGTCAGGACACTATCATCAGTGTATCGGTGATCGTCTGGAAGATTGCTATTTTCTTTGGCGCTGGGCTGACAATCTTTACGATCCTATTTCCAGAAGTAAACCTCGTTCCGTTGCTCGCAAGCGCCAGCGTACTAGGTGCAATAATCGGCTTTGGTGCTCAGTCAATCATTCGTGATTTTATTTCTGGCGCCTTTATCATTATCGAAAACCAATTTCGCGTTGGTGATGATGTAGAAGTAGACGGGGCAGTAGGTAGGGTCGAGCATATTACTCTACGCAGCACTGTGATCCGTGATGATGCCGGTAATGTCCACTACATATCAAATGGTAGCGTGTTTCATACGATCAACAAGACAATGGGATATTCAAAAGTGTACTTTACGTTGGCCGTCGCGCCCGACACTGACGTAGATCTACTAAAAGATATTGTTAAAACAGTAGGACTGAGTCTTTCAAAAGACTCATTATGGGAAAAGAAAATCCTCGAGCCACCAGTACTATTTAATTTAGGTGCATTCAACAACAAAGCTCTACAAGTCCATGTCGCCGGAACCACAAAACCTGGCGATCAATTCACTGTGACAACCGAGTTCAAAAAGCGCTTGCTGATTGAGCTCAAAAAACACAAAGACATCACACTGTCACAGTACTCAGATAGCTAGCTTGACGATATAGTGAATTGTTCTCGCGCCCAAGAGTCAATTGAGCCTGCGCCCATCATGATAACTAACTTTCCATCACTTAGATCTTGCACTATAGCTTGATGCAATGTGTCATTCAGGCTGCTAACAACAACTTTTTCTGATGGCAGATCGCTAGTTAATTGTTCAGGCGACAGGATATCCAGATTCGGATCTTCACGACTGAGGTACGTAGGTAGCCAATATATTTTTTGTGCCAACTCAAAGCAATCACCATATTCTATTTGATGTTGTCGGATGTTTTGATGCGGTTGATACGCAACCACCACGTTATCGGAAAGCTCATGAGCCAGCTGCAAGGTTGCGGCAATTTCTTCGGGATGATGAGCGTAATCACTGTACAGATTGTCAGCAAGCTTCTCGAATCGTCTACCAGTTCCCGGAAAGCTGCTTAGCAGTTCAGTTAATTTCTCTCGTGGTTCATCCACTATCTTTTGCGCAGCTGCGACAGCCAGCGCACCGTTGCTACGATTGTGTTCACCGACCAATGTAATGCCGGTTGTGTCTATCTCTTTCCAAGAGATAGTGGTGTCACTCTGCGAGCGGAATTGTTCAAATGCCTGATCGTAGTCAGCCTGGGTTGGGTACGTGTCATTATGATCATA
>CAMTWU010000003.1:0-123891 GCA_947085525.1 uncultured Candidatus Saccharibacteria bacterium
TAAATAAAAATACCCCCGAAAACGGAGGTATTTTTATGCTCAGTTACTATTAGTAACGTGGTTTTTCTTCACGAGGTCGAGCTTCGTTAACGGTGATTTCTCGTCCGTCAAGCTGAGAGCTGTTCAAAGTGTCGATAGCCTTTTTTGCGTCGTCGTCATTTTCAAACTCAACAAAGCCAAAGCCGCGTGAACGACCTGATTCACGGTCAGTTACGACACGTGCGCTGAGTACTGTACCAGCTGCTTCGAAGTGAGCTTTTAAATTGTCGTCGGTTGTGCCCCATGCGAGGCTGCCGACAAAAAGTTTAGTTGCCATTGATTTCAAGTTTCCTATTGTCTAAATATAAAATGTCAGTTCGACCGATTCCAAGAGCTAATATAATCTCTATTACTTTCCTAACGTCAATCAGTTAAACACACTTTTGCTTAAATTGCTATGACTATAGTTGACTTTATGCTTATGCTATGCGATGATTTGAGAGTTAGCTGATGCGCAAATAGGGGCGCTTGCCAATAAAAATAAACACTTCCGAAAACAAAAACCCGCCCCGGGTGGGCGCGCATCACAGGCAGACTCCGTCTCTTTTCAGAGGCGGTTTTGTTTGGTATAGTAACTGATATTGTGACGAGGGGCATTAGCTCATTTGGCTAGAGCGCTTCGCTGGCAGCGAAGAGGTGGGCGGTTCGAATCCGCCATGCTCCACCACATATTTTCGATTTTTTCCTTACCCAGCTACATGGCGTATAATATGTATACAAGTTATGTTTAAAAATTATATCCAGAAACACATAGAAAAATACGCCCACAAATATTTGGCTAAACATAAACCAAAATTGGTATTAGTGACAGGTAGTGTTGGCAAAACTAGTACCAAGCTAGCTATTGCAACTGTGCTATCCGAAAAATACCGTGTTCGTGTACACGAAGGTAACTACAATACTCATATGAGCGTACCGCTCGGTATTCTGGGTATTGCCTACCCCGACAATATTCGCTCGATCAGTGCCTGGTTGAGCGTCAGAAAAGCTGCCAAGCAACGTATCGTAGCCCGTGAGAGTGACTGCGATGTCATTGTCCAAGAACTCGGCACAGACCAACCTGGCGATATTGCACATTTCGGTACATACCTACATGGTGATGTCGCGGTAGTAACTGCTGTTTCCCCTGAGCATATGGAATTTTTCAAGACTATCGAAGCCGTAGCAAAAGAAGAACTAGAAGTTAGTAATTTTTCTGATATTACAGCGATTAATCGTGACGATATAGATGGCAAATTTGCCGAGTTGATTACGAATCCAGAATTCGACACATATGGTCTAGGTGGTGCAGCCGAATATCGTTTTTTGGTTGAAGACGAAAAGCTAGGCCTAATAAAGGGCAAGCTCATCACTCCGTCACTCGCCGATACGGCAGTAGAACTAAATGTCACCAGCGAGTCGGGGATCAAAGCTGCGGTTGCTGCAGGATTTGTCGCTGAACGTCTAGAGATCGATCCAGAATCAATAGTCACCGGACTACAAAAGATAACTTCACCGCCTGGCAGAATGAATATTCTACGAGGACTAAATGGAACAACTATTATCGACGACAGCTACAACTCTAGCCCGCTTGCGGTGAAATCTGCACTGTCGACACTATACAAGCAAGAATCTCCACAACTGATTGCAGTATTAGGTGATATGAACGAGCTAGGTGAAGTATCAGCTGGCGAGCACGAAAAAATCGGAAAGCTGTGTAACAGTACTTTGCTGAGCTGGGTGGTAACAATTGGCGAACAATCGGAAAAATACTTGGCATCTGCGGCAAGAGCAAACGGCTGTCAAGTTAAAAGTTTTCGCGACCCAATCAGTGCTGGTGCATTTGTACATAGTGTTCTAGGAAAAGACGCGGTCGTTTTATTCAAAGGCTCGCAAAATGGAGTCTTTGCCGAGGAAGCCATAAAGCCAATTTTGCATGATACTGCAGATGAAAAATATTTGGTTCGCCAGAGTCCAGATTGGCTTGCCAAAAAAGCTGCTCAATTTGAAAAGTTCAAGTAGTTATAACCTGTTATAATATAACTTATGCAAAGGTATGAACCACTCGCCATTGAAAAAAAATGGCAAAAAAAATGGGACGACGACGGCACATATGTCGTTGATTTTGCTGACCACAGCAAGCCAAAATATTATGGCATGAGCATGCTACCAGGCATCACAGGTGCTGGTATACATATTGGTCACGGTCGGACATTTCAGTTTAGCGATATCAAAGTTCGCGCCAAGCGACAACAAGGGTTCAACGCCTACAACCCTATCGGCTGGGATAGCTTTGGCTTGCCAGTTGAAAACTATGCGATCAAGGTTGGCAAAAAACCACGTATTGCACATGACGAAGCCAAAGAAAACTTCAAAACACAACTCAAACGTCTAGGCTATAGCTACGACTGGACAAAAGAAATCAGTACTGCCGATCCACAGTATTACAAATGGACACAGTGGATATTCAACAAACTATATGAAAATGGGTTGGCGTATCAAAAAGAATCTGCCCAGTGGTGGTGCGAAACGGACCAAACTGTCTTAGCTAACGAGCAAGTCGAAGGCGGCAAATGTTGGCGATGTGGCAATCAGGTGACCAAAAAGAATCTGAAACAATGGTTTTTCAAAATTACCGAATATGCTGACGAAATTCTAGACGCGACCGAGGACCTCAACTGGACAGAAATGGTCAAAACCATGCAAAAAAACTGGATTGGAAAATCTCAGGGTGCCGAAGTTGATTTTCAGGTAGATGGTAGTGATGAGATTATCAAAGTTTTTACTACACGCCCCGATACATTATTTGGCGCAACCTTTGTAGTATTGGCACCCGAACATGAACTCGTCGAGCAACTGACTACAGATGACACCCAAAAGGCAGTAGCAGATTACAAACAGCTCGCTGCCAGTAAAAGCGAAATTGAACGCCAAGAAAACAAGGATAAGACAGGTGTATTCACAGGTAGCTATGCAATCAATCCCGTCAATGGTGGCAATATTCCGATTTGGATTGCTGACTATGTGATGATGGGCTACGGTACGGGTGCAATTATGGCTGTTCCAGCACACGACGAGCGTGATAATGAATTTGCCCAGAAATTTGATATACCAATTCGTACTGTTATAAATCCTATTTCGATTCGCGATGACGCCAAAGATAAAACTGATTTTAAGAAAAAGAAAAAAGTTGTCGTACTAGTTGAAAACGACAAAAACGAGGTACTAACTATCAATTGGGGCGCTAAATTTGGTGGACGATTGACAATCGGGGGAACTATAGAAGGTGATGAATCACCACAAGCTACAGCTCTGCGTGAAGTGACGGAGGAAACCGGCTATACAGATATTGAAGTAGTTGCGGCTGGTGATGAAACGTACTATTACAAGTACTATGCGTTTTCAAAAGACGAAGCCCATGACGTGCAAGCCTATTTTGTTCATGCAAAATTAAAGAGTGACAACAAAAAAGACCAGCAACTAGATGATTCAGAAATGGATAAGTTCAAGGTCGAGTGGGTGACACGCGATGTGGCAGAAAAAGAAATCGTTGAGCCACTACATAGGTACGGTTTCGATAAATTCATAAATGGCAATTGCTACAAAGGTGAAGGTTTATTAACCAACTCTAGCCAATTTGACGGCATGACAACCGATCAAGCTCGCGAAGAAATTGTGTCGTGGCTAGAGCAGCAAAAACTAGGCAATAGCAAAATCCAATACAAAATGCGTGACTGGCTGATATCTCGTCAACGCTATTGGGGCGCGCCGATCCCGATGGTGTATTGCGAGACTGATGGCACAGTTCCGATTCCTGACACAGATTTGCCTGTGATTTTGCCGGAAGTTGATGATTACAAACCAACCGGTGGTAGCACATCAGTTTTAGCCACAGTCGATGATTGGGTAAATACAACCTGTCCAAAATGTGGCGGTCCAGCCAAACGCGAAACCGATACCATGGATGGCTATGCCTGCAGTAGCTGGTATTTCTTGCGCTACCTCGACCCAGCCAATAATCAGCAAGCTTGGGATACAAAACAAATCGGTCACTGGGCACCTGTCGATTTTTATAACGGTGCCGACCACGCAGTTGCGCACTTATTGTACGCTCGTTTCTGGATGCGATTCTTTCACAAACTTGGCCTAGTCCCGACACCCGAACCCTTCAAACGAATGATGTATAACGCCTATATCATGGCGCCAGACGGCCGCAAGATGAGCAAAAGTCTAGGTAATGTGATTGACCCAATGGAAATAATGGATAGTGGGTACGGAGCCGATAGCTTACGTGTCTATGAAATGTTCATCGCACCATATGATATGGATGCACCGTGGGATCCACGTGGGGTACCAGGAACCTATCGATTCCTCAATCGCGTATGGAATTTGACCCAAGAATATATCGAAGCTGGCGACGTAGATTTAGATGAAAAAAATACTGCCACGTTGCTGAAAACCGCGCACTACACAGCCAAAAAAGTGACCGAAGATATCGAAAATGACAAATTCAACACAGCTGTGTCGAGCATGATGCAGGCCGTCAACGAATATTATAAATACAAAGAAGAATTTGGTATCGGTAAAAGTCCTTCCTGGCAGTTTGCTATCGAGAGCTTGCTACAAGTCTTATCACCATTTGCACCACATATCACCGAGGAGCTTTGGTCGCAATTAGGCCATGATAAGACCATTCATATTGATAATTGGCCACAATGGGATGACAAATACCTCATTAGCGACACCATTACTGTCCCTGTACAGGTCAACGGAAAAGTCCGTGCCACGCTAGAAGTTGCCGCAGATATCAGTGAAGCTGATGTTATTCAACAAGCCAAAACACACGAAAAAGTAGCTCCTTACCTAGACGGTAAAGAGCTACGAAAAGCGATTTACGTATCAAAACGAATAGTTAACCTAGTCGTTAGTTAATATGGATTCGAGAATCTTCTGGCAGTTCAGCATCAATATGTTGCTTTTTACTCAAAGCCGTCGATAAATCATTAGAGGGTACAACTACTTCGGTAGAACTATTGATAGCAGCAGGGTCAATGTCAGGGTTTAGCTGCCTGATTTCATAAACTGTTTCTCGCACATCAGTACCATCATCAGTGATTGCATCCGCAAGACTCCATATTGTGGAAAATTCACCAGTCATTTCTACAGTAGTAGTCTTTTCCGGCATATTTTCACCTGTTGTAGCTTTGTATGCACCTCCAATTGCTATAATACCCGCAACCGCTACAGCAACAGCAGCTAGGTGTCTATTTCGAAAATTACTTGGGTGACTATGATCAGCAGAGCGCTCTTTAACAGACCTCTTTAAATCAGTGATCAATTCCTCGTTGAGAGGGTCACCTTTGTCCAGTACGATGTCCCCAAGAGGGCCAGGTACAATATATTCTAAACCGTTATCAATATGTTTTGTCATCCCAGTATATTAGCATAAACACTGTATAAAGTCAAGCATTTTGATTTGAGTTTTACAGAGGTTTCGGCTATAATCGTTGGCAAGTGAAAGAATAAAGGAAAGGAGTTGTTTAAATGGGACAACCAAAAAAACAAACCAGCATGCGCAAAACTGGGCTTCGTCGAAGTCACCTAGTATTGAAACTCGCACGTGCTGTGAACAGTAAATCACCGGTCAAAGCCTACACGACCAAGCGTGAAAGTGGCAAAAAGAAAGCCTAATCTTAGGCACTAAACAGTAAACTTTAACAACAAGGAAATACCAACGCATGGCATCAAATCGTCATCTCGGTCGCATCATCGCATTACAAACTCTGTACGAGGTTGATTTTCGTTTGAGCTGCGATGACAAAGATGTAAAGTTGGACGATGTCTACAAACGCAATCTCGACAGATACGACAAAACTGTCAAAGACAAAGCTTTTGTAAAACGACTAGTTTACGGTGTATTCGATAAGCGTAGTGACCTAGACAAGTTGATTCAACCAATAGCACCCGAATGGCCACTGTCTCAAATTGCCAGAGTTGACCTATCTATTTTGCGATTGGCACTCTATGAACTGACAGAGATGGAAGACGTGGCACCGCCAAAAGTCGTGATCAACGAGGCGGTAGAACTAGCCAAGGCATTTGGCTCTGATAATTCGTCTCGATTTATCAACGGCGTACTAGGTACAGCATACCGTACTCTGGTTTCCAAGGAAGAAGAAAAGAAGAAGAAATAATGAGTGAAAAGACAAATGATGATAACAAACCAAAGCTAGGTGATCGTGTCAAAAAATATTTTAGCCGATCCCGAGCCTCGATACAGGAGCTAGTGCGTGAACCAACCGCCGGTGGTGTTGTCTATCGTCAAAATCCAAAAGGTGAAGTAGAGATACTACTGATCCAAGATTCCAAAGACCGTTGGACTATACCAAAAGGTCATATCGAAGAAGGCGAGACCGCACAACAAACTGCCAAGCGTGAGATTGCCGAGGAAGCAGGACTCAAAGATACCGAGGTCCAAGGTTGGTTAGGTAAAATCCATTTTCGATATCGCCGCGTGAACACACTAGTTTTGATGACAACTCAGATTTATTTGGTAAAAGCCAAAGGCGATACTAATGCAATCAAAAAAGAAGAGTGGATGAACGGCATACAATGGTTTCCGTTTAGTGAGGCATTGGACAAGATTGAATACGAAGATATCGGTAAACTAATGCTACTGGCCAGCAAGCGTATACGCCAAGGTGGCAAAAAATGACAGGTATGGATGTTAGCCCGTATCAAGAATTTGCTCGCGAAAAATTAGGTTTTGAGTTTGATAACATTCAAACCCTAGTTACTGCATTTACACATCGCAGCTATGTCAATGAACACCGCAAAAGCACCAGCGAGCACAATGAACGCCTGGAGTTTTTGGGTGATGCAGTGCTAGAACTATCTGTAACAGACTACTTATTTAATAATTTCAAAGAACCAGAAGGCATTTTAACTTCGTGGCGTGCAGCCCTGGTACGTACCGAGAGTATTGGTGAATCTGGTGAAAAGATGGGCTACGAACAATTAATGCGTCTATCGCGAGGCGAAAAACAAGGCAGCGATCGTGCCCGCAAACAGATTCTAGCAAATGCATTCGAAGCCTTGATCGGTGCAATTTATATTGAAAAAGGCTACAAAGCCGCAGATGAATTTATATTGAAACATATCGCTAGTAAACTAGATGCAATCCTAGAGAATGGTAGCTGGCGCGACGCAAAATCAGCCTTGCAAGAAGTCGCCCAACGTATAGACAACCATACACCCGTGTACAAAGTTATATCCGAGGAAGGCCCAGACCACGACAAGATCTTCACCCTGGGTGTCTATGTTGGCAATCAGCTAAAGGGTCAAGGCGCAGGCAGCTCAAAGCAAGCAGCCCAGCAAAAGGCAGCAGAGGCTGCGGTAGAGAAGTACGAGGCTAAAAATGAGTAGCTCTGTCGCTTCAAGATACATTGTATATGCCATAGTATGCCCATTTTTGACAGTAGTACCAGCATTTTTTCTTGCGTGGGTATTTGGACTATGGAACGGCATTTATTTTCAAAGTTTTTTAAGCTTTATCTTAACTCCTCTTCTCTTCATGCCTTTTGCAGTGTTCTGTTGCTATTTGCTTGCGAGAGCGTTAGGGCTTTATAAACCTTTTACTCATGCTTGTATAACGGTGGGCTGTATATTATTCATAATCCCCTTGAATCTAATAATTCTAGCAGCAGTAGCAATGTTTTTTGGATTCTTTTTCATGGGTTGGAACAATCAATTAGGCGACTTTCTAATGCAAATTATATTGTATGGAGCATTCCCAATAGTAGCAATTATATGCTATGTATTTGCTAATAACATTCTTTTTCAGAAGTACACCCGTAGCCTTGATCAAAAGCAGGAAGAAAAGGTTGATCCGGTAGCGCAAGGGGTTATCGATAGGTATAACGCTCTAAAAAACAATCGTAATTCTACGTAAGTTTATGAAAAAATTTTAGTTCTTGACTTAAAGCACTTTTATGTGATAAAGTTTCATAGCTTGGGGCTGAAGCTCAATGGTAGAGCTGATCGCTTGCGATTGTAACAGTAATTTGTCGAGCGGTCGTATTCGCGTGCTGACCAAAATATCGACATAATTCGTGTAGGTTCGATTCCTGCCAGCTCCATGGGGAATTCATGGATGAATGCCCCAGCCATATCGTCTTGCTAGGACGTTAAACTAGTGCCCGGGCGTGTAGCTCAGCTGGAAGAGTACTCGGTGATTTTATCGAGAAGTCGGGGGTTCGAGTCCCTCTGCGCCCATTGCCACCACTCGAAGTGATCTCACCACTTCGATATTCGGCAACCGGCCTCCCGCGCATTCGTGCGTAGGGAGGCCTTTTTACTTTTTGAGCCCACTACTGTTTGACACAAACGTCCATCTGAGGTAGAATAATTATCAAGTCTCAATAATAATTTTAATAAAGAAGAGAGTTTTATAGATATATGTTAGCTATTCGTTTGCAGCGACTTGGTCGCAAAGGTTATGCAGTTTACCGTATTGCCGTACAGGAATCACAACGCCACCCATCTAGTGGTCGTGTTGTTGCCTATGTTGGTTCATACAACCCGCACACAAAAGCTGTTAATTTAGACAAAGAAAAGATTGAAAAGTATCTATCCACAGGCGCTCAACCAAGCCCACGTGTTGTCAAACTACTCGTTGATGAAAAAGTCAAACTACCAGCTTGGGTACAAAAAGCAGGCAAGAAAGACAAATCTACACGTAACCCTGAAAAACTACGCAAAAACCAACCAGAAGAAGTAGTTGAAAAAGCGCCTGTCGAGGAAACTCCTACAGAAGAACCTGCAACAGAAGTACCAGCGGAACCAGAAGCTACAGAAGAACCAGCTGTCGAAGAAAAAGCTGAAGAGGCTGAAGCTCCAGCCGAAGCTGAAGAATCTACACCAGAAAAATAATAATTTTGTAATTAATTAGAACCTGGGCTACAATAAAGCTATAAACGTAAGCATGGCCGAGGAGGGTAGCAGCATGTCAAGTATTGACCAACAGTTTATCGAATATATCGTAAAAGAGCTTGTCGGACATCCCGATGATGTAGTTGTCGAACGTCGTATCGACGAAAAAGGCGTACTACTAGAATTAACTGTCAATCCTGAAGATCTCGGGCGAGTTATCGGCAAGCGCGGCGTGACTGCACAGAGCCTACGAACTTTACTAAGAGCGCTAGGAACCAAGAATGACGCGCGCTACAACCTAAAGATTGTAAACAACGATGACTACCAAGGTCCATCCAATAATACATCTAGCGCCAAACCTGCCGACGACGACACAAGCGACAGTACGCCTGTGGAAGATACAACAGATGAGACTGTGGAAAACGAAGCGCCAGAGTCAGATCTAGCAAAAAACACTCGAAAAGAGCTTGCAGACCTAGACGATCTTGATATATAATCATAGGCAGTTCAGGTGATCCACCACGAACACTGTCCTAGGGAAAACAAGGACCACCGATAAAACAAAAATAGCTCATGCGAGTCAAAAACTTTTATTAAAAAAAGTCTAGAGAGCTTTTGTGTCTTAAAAACCCAGTCATTTGGCTGGGTTTTTGGGTTCATGCTCTATAATATATAACAGATGAGAAAAATACAGATAATCAGTTTGTTTCCCGAAATGTTCGAGGGAGTGTTGAATACTTCGATGATGTACAAAGCCCAGCAAGAAAAAGCAGTGAGCTTCGAGTTAATTAACTTGCGTGATTTTGGCCTAGGTCCGCGCAAGCAAGTTGATGACACTCCGTATGGTGGCGGTGATGGTATGCTACTAAAACCAGAGCCATTGTTTGCAGCCGTAGACTATGCCAAAAAAGCCGACAAAACTGCAAAAGTTATACTACCAACACCGCGAGGAAAAGTGTGGAAACAAGCCACAGCCAAGCAGTGGTCGGATGATACCCATGGATTGATATTTATATGTGCACGTTACGAAGGGTATGACGAGCGAATAACAGAGGTTGTAGACGAACAGGTGAGGGTGGGGGATTATGTAATAACAGGCGGTGAACTGCCAGCAATGACTATGATAGATAGTATTGTACGGCTGATCCCGGGTGTGCTAGGTGGGGAAAACAGTGCCGAGATAGAAAGTTTCACTGATGAACATACGCTGGAATTCCCGCAGTATACACGTCCAGAGGACTTTCTAGGTATGAAAGTACCAGATGTGCTACTGAGTGGGCATCACGGCGAGATTGCCAAGTGGCGGGCTGAGAACTCAAAAAAGATCAATCAATAGGTACCTATCAACAAAACCCCTGTAAATGACAGGGGTTTTGAGGTTGTTGTGGTGGAGATCGTAGAGCGAAATCACCTTTTTGTTTTTGAAGGTTTTTGTTTTTTGTTCATTCGCTTGAACCTAATGTAAACCAATTTCACCTTAAACACAAGCATTTTTGCTAAAAAAACAACATTTTAATATATGTGCTACATGTATAGTAGGTAGTATGAAGCTAGCAACAGCCCATTTTCCAAAGGGTAAAACTAATAGATTAGCACTTTTTTTAAGCTACAGCTTGGTAGTGTTGATCATCGTTATGACAGTCTCGCAACTGATGACAATCGAAAAGTTACTACCGATAATAGAGAGTTATCAATTGCCAGGCGGCCAGCCCACCGCCAAAATAGTTGTGTTTCTACTGGCAACTTGTGGAATATTCTCGCTCCCCTTTTTGTTGCGTATGAACCTGAGTCCACTCTTTCGTGTGTTCAGCGCCTTGATACTCAATATATATGCGATAATCTGGATAAAACTAGGTATATGGGTAGCTATCAGTGCTCCGTTACTCATCGGGACAGGAATGTTTGGTAGCTTTTTCAAAACTATACCAGCAAATGTCGTCTTGCCATTTGGAATTATATTATTTGGATGTACCTTACTCGACACTTGGTTAATGAGGAATGATCTAAAATTTAAACGTTAAATTATTCGTTCTGTAAATCTCGACGGGAAAAAGCTAAAAAGCCAATCAACAATAAGCCGGTGGCACACGCTATCAGTTGCCAAAACTGCATCCAATCTACCGTCTGAGCCGGTACCATAGACATAGGTTGCAGCAGCGAAGTACTGTTCAGGATATCTTTTGTCTTGTCATCACTCACGATACTAGTGATGACTTGCTCGAGGAATGACCAAGCCAACAAAGCATACAAGAACCAAGTTGCCAATCTCGGAACTACTGCGAAAAGAGCAACCCCTAGTCCGAGCATCACAGCAACAGGTCCCAGTAGATTGAGACCGCCCAACACCATGGTGCTGAGGCTTAGGTCAATATCTTGGTATCCAGCTATTGCCCAAGTTGTTAGGTTTGCAGCAATGCAAAATAGTACAGACGCCAGCGCTAACAAAAGGACGCGGCCAGCCAGCCATCTACTTCGGGACACCTTGCGTACTAATAAATTATCTAACAGCCCTTTTGCTTCTTCGTTTCTCATACTGCCGATACCCCACACAACCATAGCCATCAAAAGTAATACAGTAATCATTGATCCAACACTAATAAATGTTTCTTCTAGACTAGGTCCATTGCCACCCAGTGATTGTATGATAGTAGTTGCCGCCTCTTCGCCTCTGAACGTATCAACGGCAGATTTGGTTAAACTAGATATAACCCCAGAAAACAATAACGCACCAGCTCCCCATGCCAACATCACCCCGCGTGTTTGACGAAAACTCAACCCTAATGAGCTGCGCATCAAAGCGAAATGTGATTTTGATCGATCTTTTATCTTGAGTACACTGCTGCCGAGGTCGCGCTGACTGCTGAGCCATATGCTGACAATAGCCAAAACGAGTGGTGTGACAACGAGAGGTAGTAGCCATATAGGTTCATGGTTATAGACAGGGTGCATCTGATCTACCCAACCCATAGGCGTATAGTTCTTTAACCAATATAAATCTCCTGCGACGTTACCAATTGAGCGCATCAACATAAATACCGTCAAGGGTATAACTCCGATGAGGATTGCTTTTCTTCGCGTATCGGCCAGCTGCGAGGCTAGAGCACCTACGGATGCAAAGACAATAGCATTAATAGTCAGAGCTAATGCGAGATACGCAGACTCACCTAGTGATAATCCAATATAGTCGAGCGTACCCGAAGCAGCAATGATACCTGTCAGTATCAATAGCGCCACAAAAATACCACCTAAAATCCCTAGCAATATCTCTATGCTCATCCGTAGTTGTGTTGTAGGTCCAGATAGCAATAACTCACTTCGTCCATCTTCCTCTTGGCCGCGAAACATGCGCGTCGCAAACAGCAAACCCCACAGACTAGCAACAAGCATCGACACAACGCCGTCGCGATAGTACATATAACCAGCAGGAGTATCGGCATGCTCAGCTTCACCATAAAAGAGGCCTATTGTTGGATTTGCACCCAGCACAGTAACTAACTTTGTTCTCTCGGCCTGGTTAGGAAATGCCATTTCTAGACCTACGCCTTGCAATACAGTAATTAAACCTATGGCGATAGCGAAAATAATCGCACCTCTGAGCATCTGCCGAAAAGTAAAACGAGCAATAGTCAGTCTGTGTTTCATTTTTTTCTTTCAGTTACTCCATATAGTGACAAAAAGAGTTCCTCGAGTGACGGCTCGCGACTCAGAAACGTCAGTGGTTTCGCATCAGAAATTACTTTTAGTAGGGGGCTGATATCACCACGAATTTGGCAATGAAGTGCGTTACCAGAAATTTTTACATTGCTCACGCCTTTAATTTTTGAAACATTTGGTGGTGTGTGTGCGAACGTTGCATCGACACTCACACTAGAAAGATGTCGGAGTTGTTCAAGGGTTCCTAGCTCAACTAGTTTGCCATCAGACAGCACTGCAATACGACCACAAAGTGTCTCTACTTCCTCTAAAATATGGGAACTCAGAAATACTGTCTTGCCTCTTTTCTTGGCTTCTAAAATTGCTTCACGGAATGCCTGCTCCATTAAAGGATCCAACCCGCTTGTCGGCTCATCGAATATCAGCAGATCAGCTCTGGAGCTCAGTGCCGCAATGAGGTTAATTTTCTGTTTATTGCCTTTGGAATAATTTCGTACTTTTTTGTTGGTTTCAAATTTGAATTTCTGTATCAACTTTTTTTGGTATGCCATGTCGACGCTACCATGAACGTTGGATAGTAATTTCAATGTTTCAGCACCAGTCAAATTAGGCCACAGATTTGCTTCGCCTGGTACATAGGCGATCCTCTTGTGTATTTCTACTTTGTCTTTCCATGCATCTAGACCAAAGATCTTTACTGAACCCTTTGAAGCTTTAATCAAACCCAGCAGTAGGCGAATAGTAACTGTTTTTCCAGCGCCATTAGGTCCTAGATAGCCCAGTACCTCACCCTTTTTAACTGTGAGGTTTAGATCGTCTAGTACCGCCTTATCACCATATATTTTTGTGAGACCCTTTGTTTCAATAACAGACATAACTACCCTCTATTTAGATTGCTACTACTATTGTGTCATTTCGCCCATGCCCAGGCAAGCAGTATTACTGTGGGTTATTGCGACAATACGCACAAAGGCCTTGAATATCGACTTCGTGGTTACTAATCGAAAAGCCGTATTTGCGTGCATGATCGTTAATAACTCTCTCGAGACTAATATCATGTTCGGTGTGGATTGTTTTATTACAGTTTGTACAGTGTAAATGGTGGTGGTGATTGTCGTAAGCTTCTGTTAGCTCCAAGGTATATTTCCATCCAGTGTAGACACGCTTAACGATGCCATAATCTTCTAGTGTCGTCACCGTGCGATACACACTCGCGCGGTGGATAGTAGGCGTGATTTTTTTGATCAGCTGCGCCATAGTAATGCCGTGATTATTAGAAATCATTTCGAACACGATGCGCCGTGGTTTTGTGAGACTCAGCTTTTCTTGCTTGAGTTGGTGTATATACTGTTCATGAATAGCCATTATGTCTCAATAATACACTAAATTGCGACAGATTTGCAAAATATCTCACCATACAGCTACAATAGTTGTTATGCAGATTATTCTATTAGCAGTACTGGCAGCGATTGCAGCTTTATTTGGAGGTCTAGTAGCCTTTAAAGCTCGCAGTAAGATCAACCAAGCTCTCGGATTTACAGCAGGAATAATCCTAGGTCTTGTCGCCTTTGATTTGTTGCCCGAGATATTTGAAATAGTGAAAAATCAGGGGCTAGATCCGATATGGCCCATGATTGCGCTCGTCGTAGGCTTTTTATCATTCCATACCATAGAAAAATTTATCCTAGTGCATAACGCTCACGAAACAGACTACACACAACATCAGCACCCACATATTGGGGTTGCTGGGGCGATTGCCTTTTGTAGTCACAGTTTTCTCGATGGTATGAGTATAGGTATAGCATTTCAGATCAGCCCAGCTGTCGGACTTTTGGTTTCTATTGCTGTCATCGGCCATCGTTTTGCTGACGGATTTAACACTACTAACATCATGCTATATCACAAGAACAAACCAAAGGATGCATTTAGGATGTTGATTATTGCATCTCTCATGCCTATTTTGGGTGCTGTATCGAGTTTGTTCTTTGACTTACCAGAGGCGGCACTAGCGATATACCTAGGATTCTTTGCAGGCTTTTTACTATATATTGGTGCAAGTGATATCTTACCCCAGGCTCATTCAAAGGGTTCATCAAAAACAACGATCGCGCTCACTACGCTAGGAGCTGTATTTATGTTTGTCATAATCCAGTTTGCCGTGTAGATCTATAGTTAGTGATAAGATAATACTATGCAAATTCGACGTCGTAGTAACAAGAAAATCTATATTCTTGTTGCAATATTTCTAACTATCTTAGCTATAATGTATGGTGTTATTGCAGTTGTAGTTTCACTCAAAAGCACGGCTCCAAAATTTCACACCACTGCCAGCAAAAAGAAACCGTCGAGTCAACAAGTGTCACCTCAGCCAGCTTTTAATAAGTCGCAATATTCTACGGTAGATCCAAATAGTATATGGGTTGTCGTGAATAAACCTCATCCGTTAAGCCCTACATCTTTTCAGCCAACTGATCTAACTAGCGTTGGTGGTCAACTGGTGAGCGCAAAAATAGCACCAAGCCTCAACACTTTAATAGCAGGTGCAAAAACCGAGGGTGTTAGCTTACGCGTTGTGAGCGGATTTCGATCATATAATTACCAGACGAACCTATATAACTCATACGTTGCAAGTGATGGACAGTCAGCTGCAGATACCTACAGCGCCCGACCAGGGCATAGCGAACATCAAACAGGATTGGCCGCTGATATTGGTGGTGTACATGGTTGTGATGTCGAACAATGTTTTGGTAGTACTCCCGAAGGAAAATGGTTGAGCGAAAATGCTGAACAGTATGGTTTTATTATTCGATATACAGAAGCAAAACAATCGGTAACAGGGTACCAAGCAGAGGCTTGGCATCTGAGGTATGTCGGTGTTGATTTAGTTAGTGAAATGAAAAAGCAAGGCGTCTCTACTCTAGAAGAGTTCTTTGATATTGCTGGCGGAACAACCTATAGTAACTAACGCAGTCTAATCAATTATAATTGCATTGCCATGTTACTTGATGGTAGGATGATAAGCATAAACAGGAACCATTCATGGACGATCAACCAACGGTACCTACCGCAGCTGAGTCTGCATCTGCAGCTTCTGAAGCTACTACCAAAAAAAGCCGTAAAAAGAAAACACTACTAGGGTTTGGCGGTGCGCTGATTGTTCTAGTTGTTGCAGGTGCTACCTATGGCATCTTGGATATGACAAAACCTCAGTTAGCACGTGAAGCAAAACCTGCGCCCGTCGTGGAAAAGGTAGATTCTCCTGAACTAATAGATTCAAAAGTACAATCTGACATTGAAAGCGAACAAAGGCTTGAAGATCAAATAAGCGACACAGAATCTCAGACGGTTATCGATGACATCAATGCGACACAGGAACTGGAGGCTAACTATGCAAACCTCTAGAAAGCAAAAGATGTTAATATTTTTGTGCGTACTAAGCGTTGCAGCTAGTCCGGTGAGTGTAGCAGCTATTGAGAGATCTGGTACCACTGCTCCTTCAAAACCAAAAACAAACTGCCAGGTGCTCGACCAAGTATCAACAAATCTACAAAACCAATTGTCAGCTCGCAAAGCAAAAGTAGACAGCAAGAGAACTGAAGTGTCCAAGAAAGTAGGTAACACTACAGAAAACCGCGTGGCAGAGCTAAACACCAAGCGAGCAGAGTGGGATAGTCAACGGCAAAAGAATTTTGAAATTTTACGAGACAAAGCAAATACTGATGCACAAAAGAAAGCTGTTGAGGATTATATCACTGTTATGATGCAGGCTATCCAAGCTCGTCGAACAGCAAATGACGCAGTACTAGCTACCTATCGCAGTGAAATAGAGAGCTTCAAGAAAATAGCCAGCCAATCAGTTGAAGCAAATGTTTCTACTAGTTCGGCGAGTGTGAGCCAAGCGATAGCTACTGCCAGGGCGGCATGTGAAAGTGGCCAGAGTATCGACACGGTCAAGCAAAATCTCGATGCTGCCTTGTTGGTTGGCCGCATGCAAGCAAAAGACAATCGAACAACTACGCTCAATAGCGAGCAGCTAAAAATTATTAAACAAAAACGAGACGATGCGCTAAAGGCAAATATCGCGACGTTCAATCAAACGACAAAAGAATCGCGCATAGCGTTCAAAAAAGCATTTAGCGACGAGTAGATTTTTGAGACAATGGTGCAGCCGATGCGGCAATACCAATTGCAAGCGCCACAACTACTGCATTCTTGATAATATATTGACCTTCTAGGGTGGGCACCAGAAAATACTGCCATGTGTATTGAGGAACTAAAAATAGCGGAGAACATACAATAATCATATGGAGCAGCAGCAAGGGTATGACGATGCGAGTCGCCTTTGGAAACAAAAATAATGATCCGATAATAATTTCTAAAAATGCCAATACATTAAAGAGTATTGGAAAATACAATGTACCAACCGTACTCGCAACTAGTTCGTGCGCCAATGGGCTAGCCGGGCTGAGACCTAGTAGTTTGATCAGTCCAAACCAAAAGAATATTAAAAATAGCGAAAAGCGAGCGACGGGAACAAAAGAAGATTTGAAAAATCTGATCAGCCTTAAATCCAACGACTCAATATTGTGTCTATGGTTTGCCATAGTTACTACTAGCTTTTATCTATTGTTACGGCTACTAATTTGCGACGAGCTAATGCAATCATTACAAAAACGACCGATAGATAAACTAGTCCTGAAACACAAGCTTGCGCCATGCGTGACGGGCTAGCAATAATCATGTAGGTTCCACTAACGACAGTCAATGCTATTAATATATATGAAATCAATAGTTTCCTGTGTGTCGGTACAAACAAAGTATAGAGCGCTAGTATCAGGCTAGTGAGGGCGATTAGTATGTGTGCAGCTAATATCATAAGCATATTATAATCCTATGGCAGCCAGACTTCAACTGAAATCAATAGGCTAAATACAAACAGTACAATCAACGAAAAGCCAAATATCTTTTTAGCCCATTTGATATCATCCTTCGTGCTAAATCCTAGCATCGCTATACGCAGCCAGTACAGGCTAAGTCCTAGCATCACCAATAGGTAAATATAGCCGGTGTATCGGAACAAACTGAGTGCCATAGCGACTAAGCTGAATGCTATGATGTATAACAAAATGTATACTTTTGTTGTTTGGATACCCTTCGTAATAGATAGCACGGGTATCGAAGCCGCCTTGTAGTCACTGCGTCGATAGATTGATATCGCATAAAAATGGGGCATTTGCCAAGCTACCATGATCATAAACAGCAGAATTGCACCGAAGTCAAATGCATTTGTCACCGAGCAGTAGCCAACAACAATTGCAATTGATCCCGAGATACTGCCAACAACTGTACCGAAGCTCGACCGACGTTTTGTATAGCCATAGATAGCAACATAAAAGACATAACCTATAATCGCTAGACTAAATGTTAGCAAGTTTGTAAATGACAGAGATATTAAACCAATAAAACCTAGTAATGTAGCGTATATCAAGGCATGTTCGTTTGAAACTGCACCAGTAACAAGCGCACGCTTCTTTGTTCGTTGCATTTTCGCATCGATAGCACGGTCGGTATAATTATTAACGACACAGGCAGAAGCAATAACTAGTGAAATGCCCAGTAGCATTACTAAGAATGTTTCTATATGGAAAGTTCCTCGTGAAGCTAATAAGAATCCACCGGTAGCCGTAATAGCATTGCCGCGTATGATACCAGGTTTTGTCAGGTAGTAGTAAGCTTTCAACCTACTAGCGGCCATTCTGTTCACCCGGTTTAATACCTTCGTCCTTGATTATATCTTGCTCGATATTTGGTATATGCTGCGTGTTATAGTCTAGGTTTTGCATTATCCATAACGATCCAAAAACGACTATCACAACAACTAGTAGCATGAACAAAAACGCCATCAAGTTCAGCCGTGGTTTCGACTCCTGGCCTAGATGCAAAAAGAAGATGATTTGCACAAACAATTGTGTCACTGCTAGCCCCAGCAAAATTGGCACGATAATATCATGAGATGGTATCATTTGATTTGTTTCAGTATGCAAACCAACTATCCCAAACGCTATAACTGTCAGCACAATCGATGATACAAAGCCAATGATGTACATGTTGCGTGTTTTTTGTAGCTTACTCATAGTACTACTCCTAACAAATACACGATAGTAAATATAAGTATCCATACAATATCCAGGAAGTGCCAGAACAGGCTAAATAGCTTCAATTTTCGTAATGTATGACGCCCGAGCCCTCGCTTTATTATGAGCCAGCACAAGCTAACTATCCATAGTAGTCCTACTATAATGTGCAGACCATGTGTACCGACTAGGATAAAGAATGCTGATAGAAATGCACTGGATTGCCAACTATACCCTTCATTGACTAGCTTATTAAACTCAAATAGCTCCATACCGACAAACGCCAGTCCTAGAAAAAATGTAGCTGCTAGCCAGGTAAGAGTTTTCTGAACGTCGTTCTTTCGAGCAGATAGCATAGCCAAGCCACACGTGAAACTGCTGATGAGTAGTAGCAATGTTTCTACAAACACAAACTGCAGATCAAAGATATCGTCGGCGCCAGGTCCACCAAATGTAGAAAACCGCAGTACTGCAAAGGTTGCAAACAAACTGGCAAACAAGACACAGTCGGTCATGATATACACCCAAAAGCCGAACAGAGTTTTTTCGTCAGTTTGTTTTGCTAGTGATTGACTCATGCTATCTCACCTTTCTCTAGCTTTGCCAATTTTGCAGCCGTGATACGGTATTCACTATCGTCATCAAACGTTTTGTAAATGACCAAACCAACAATCATCAATAAGCAGATTAGTACTAGCCACCACATATGCCAAACGATAGCGAAACCACCCAACAGTGCAAGCATACCTATAACAAAACCGATACCAGAATTTTTAGGCATATAAATATCCCGATACTGCAGCGCATCTTGGTTTTTGTTTTGTTTTTGCTGCCACCACGCATCACGACTGTCAACTTGTGGCGTTATTGCAAAATTATAAAATGGCGCAGGTGAGGTAGTTGACCATTCTAATGTACGTCCATTCCAAGGATCGCCAGTTGTGTCTAGGTTTTGTTTTCGCTGTCGGTAACTCACAAACATTTGCAACACCTGGAATCCGATACCTGCCAATATAATGACTGCACCGATACCTGAGACTACGAATAGCCCTTGCCAACCCATAGATGCGTCGTAGCTATCTAGACGGCGGGTGGCGCCCATCAAGCCCAATATATATAGCGGCACGAACGCGAACAAAAATCCAATAATCCAACACCAAAATGCATATCGCCCTAGTCGCTCATTTAGTTTATAACCAAACACTTTCGGGAACCAATAGGTTATACCAGCGAAAAAGCCAAACACTACACCGCCGATAATCATATTATGAAAATGGGCGACCAAAAACAAGCTGTTATGAACTTGGAAATCAATAGCTGGCACAGACATCAAGATTCCGGTGACACCACCAATCGTAAAGGTAGTTACAAAACCAAAAAACCATAACATTGGTGTCGTGAATCGTATGCGGCCGCGGTGCATAGTAAATAGCCAGTTAAAGACTTTGACGCCCGTCGGTACTCCAATGACAGCAGTCATGATACCAAAGAAAGCGTTAACATTGGCGCCTGCACCCATGGTAAAGAAATGGTGTAACCAGACAACAAAAGACAAAAAGGTGATAGCAGCTAGCGCAAATACCATTGATTTGTAGCCAAACAATCGCTTGCCCGAAAATGTGGCGACAACTTCGGAAAATATACCAAAGGCAGGCAGTATCAATATATATACTTCTGGGTGACCCCAAGCCCAAATCATATTAACGTACAGCATAGGATTACCACCAAAGCTTGATGTAAAGAAGTGCATGCCCATAGTTCGATCTAGTGCCAGTAGCGCGAGTGTGACAGTCAAAATTGGAAATGCAAAAATCACCAATGTCATAGAGTTCAGTACGCTCCATGTAAACAGTGGCATTTTCATCAGACTCATACCTGGTGCACGCATTTTCAGTATGGTTACTATAAAGTTAACTCCGGACAGTAAACTACCTATTCCAGCAATCTGTATACTCCATATCCAGTAATCAACTCCAACGCCAGGGCTATACTCTATGCCAGATAACGGCGGGTATGCCAGCCAGCCAGTCGCTGCCATTTCGCCAACTGCTAGTGACAAATTGACCAGCATCATACCTGCTACAAATAGCCAAAAGCTAACAGAGTTTAGGAATGGAAATGCAACATCTCGTGAACCTATTTGCAGTGGTACGATCAGATTTATCAACCCAAACATTAGACCCATTGCGACAAAGAAAATCATAATAGTGCCGTGCGCGGTTAATATTTGTTGGAATTGATCAGATGTTAAAAAGCCAGATGAATCCGCTGCTAACGCTTGTTGCAGACGCATCATTCCAGCATCAACAACACCTCGTAGTAACATAAAAGTTGCGACAATAATATACATCACACCTATTTTTTTAGGGTCTAGACTAGTTAGCCACTCTTTCCATAGCCACTTCCAACGTTTAGTGTAGGTCAAAAATCCAATGACAGTTAGCGCACCAAGCACCATAGTGACCTGCGCGCCAGTAACGATTGGGTCGTGCTGTAATGCCTCTACCGTCAGTCTTCCAAACATCTAACGCTCTATACCTTCCATGCTTTTTCTAGGCTCCATATATTTCATAATCACAGTATCATATAACTTGTTGTCACTTAACATATAATATTGAACCTTATTATTTGTTGATGGCTTAGCTAGTTCAGTGTATGAGTTTTCATCTAGCGTACTGCCAGTACTTTTTACACGCTGCACCCAACTTTCGTATCTTTCTTGAGATGTTGATTTTGCGATAAACTTCATTCCAGCAAAGCCTTTACCACTGATATTTGCAGATGATCCTTGGTATGTACCACTTTTGTCAGCCATGAGATGCAACTTTGTGCTCATGCCAGACATAGCATAAATTTGCCCACCTAGACTAGGTATCCAAAAGGAGTTCATCGGAGCATCCGAGGTTATTTGAAAATTAATGGGGGTCTTTTCTGGAAACTGGACATAATTAACAGTTGCGATGTTTTCTTCGGGGTATATAAATAGCCACTTCCACTGCTGTGCTACAACCTGGATGGTCACTGGTCTTTTGTCAGATTGAATGGGCTTAAATGGGTCTAGTTCATAACTGCTAGTCCATATGATACCACCTAGTATAGTAATAATTACCAGTGGAATAAGCCACCAAACTGCCTCTACCGCTTTGTTACCATCTAGGTTAGGGCTGTATTTTGCCTTTTTGTTACTAGCCCGATATTTCCAGGCAATACCAAATGTCAAAATATACACAGGTATAACAACGATCATCATCAGTAGAGTTGCAATAATTATCAAATCACGTTGTTTGCGTGCAATCAACCCCTGCGGGTTTAGAACCGCAATGTTTGCACCCGAAAACCACACAACAGCCACTAATATCACAACTAACGACAATATTGCTGCAGCTATCAACTCATACTTGTGCTTCATCCTCGTACCCCGTTAACTTTAAAAGTCATACTGCTTATTATAGCAGTTAGTTTTATATGATAGTCAAAAGTCCTATGTCAAAGTCTGATGTCTGTTAGTATAGATACATATGGCTAGGACTTATATTGCAGATGTTACCGAAAAAATCGGTGAGGTAGTTGAACTAAAAGGTTGGGTTGCGTCGCGTCGCGACCACGGCAAGCTGATCTTTATCGACCTGCGTGATCGTAGCGGCGTGCTGCAAGTTGTCTTCCTTGGCAAAAATGCTGAGATGTTTGATACAGCCTCAACGTTACGTGATGAATTTGTGATCAGCGTCAAAGGTTTGGTAAAGTCTCGTGTCGAAAAACAAATCAACACAGATATACCGACAGGCTCTGTCGAGCTTGTCGCCGAATCGCTGGAGGTTCTCAATACTGCCGAAACACCAGTGTTTGAAATTGAAAAAGCAGCTGGTACTAGCGAAGAGCTGCGTATGAAATATCGTTATCTTGATATGCGATCAAAGCGTATGCAAACTAATATCCAAAAACGTCACCAAATTATTAAATTAATACGTGATTATCTGGATGAACAGAAATTTTATGAAATAGAAACACCATATCTGACGAAAGGCACGCCCGAAGGTGCGCGTGAATTTATCGTGCCAGCACGGTTGAGTCCTGGCAAGTTCTTTGTACTACCGCAGTCGCCACAGCAATTCAAGCAACTATTGATGGTTGGTGGTCTAGAGCGGTACTTTCAAATTGCTCGTTGTTTCCGCGACGAAGATACCCGTGGTGATCGCCAAGCCGAATTTACTCAGCTAGATATTGAAATGAGTTTTGTTGATCGTGATGAAGTCATGGAACTCAACGAAAAACTACTAATTGATATCGTAACAAATATATATCCTGAAAAACGTATCCAACAAGTTCCATTTCCACGTATTAGCTACGCAAACGCTATGGAAAAATACGGCTCTGATCGTCCAGATATACGTGAGGACAAAGACGATCCTAATCTATTGGCATTTTGTTGGATCGTTGATTTCCCAATGTTCGAAAATACTAACAAGGCGGAACACCACGGAGCCACGGGTGAGTGGACATTTACCCACAATCCATTTAGCGCACCACTGCCTGAGCACCTAGAAATGCTACGCAAACGTGAAAACATCGATCAGATCCTCGCAACGCAGTACGATATTGTACTGAATGGCTACGAAATTGGTGGCGGCAGTATTCGCTCACATCGAGCAGATGACTTGATGAAAGTTCTAGAAATTATTGGTCACAGTAATAAAAACATTCAACGAGACTTTGGACATATCCTAACAGCGCTTCGCTTTGGTGCGCCACCACATGGTGGTATTGCCTGGGGACTAGATAGGCTAGTCATGATATTGCAGAACGAACCTAGTATCCGTGATGTTATGGCATTTCCCAAAACTGGTGACAACCGTGATCTACTGATGGATGCTCCAAGCGATGTCAGCAAAAAACAGCTCGACGATCTGGATATAGCAGTTAAATCTTAGATTTGATAATAATCCGTCCACGAGCACTACTAACCAGCCACGGTGCGGGTCTGTCTATTCGCTAGTCACACCGTCAAAGTCTTCTTCGTTAGCCTCGGCTTCTGCCTTGGTTGCGCGAACGATTCCGTCTTTGTGATGAGCGGGCGAGTAAATAGTATATAGTTTCAGTGCTTCGGTTTTAGATGTATTGATGACATTATGCTGTGCGCCAGCAGGTACGATGATAGCGCTACCGTCGGTAACTTCGTATGCATTATCATCGATAACTACTCGTCCATTGCCGGCGTCAAAGCGAAAGAACTGGTCGTTATCGGTATGTACTTCTAGCCCAATATCTTCGCCAGGCTGTAGTCTCATTAGTACCAGCTGACAATGTTTGCCCGTATAAACTACCTTGCGGAAATTCTCATTTGCTATGGTGTCTTGCTCTAGATTTGCGTGAAAGCCTTTCATCTATACATCCTGCTTTGCGCTAATATTGACCATCCATTCGATACCGTATTTGTCGACGACTCTGCCGAACGTATCACCCCAGACTTCTTTTTTCGCCATAACAACTCCTATTTATATCTTTATTTTACGCCTGCCGATCAATAAATGCCAATTTTTGGGCGTGAAAAAGCCCCCGTGTCGTGGGGGCCAGAACGCCGTTTTCACGGAAGTCGGATGGCTAGAGGTTTATTACTTGAGCTGGAAGCTACCTATGCCACCTCTTGAGTCGTAGTGGATGATGACTTGAATGCTGTCCTTTACAGGATCATCTGTGCGGCGGAAAGGACAGGTTTTGACGACAGTCCCGGTGATTATCCAATGTGCACCACTCTTGTCCGCGAAAGCACCATATTCAATGCCGTCAATCCTAATTTCAAGGATTACTGGATGGAGTTTGCCGTCACGTTCTTCCTTGCACTCGGTGACAAACTGAACACTGCGTTGAGGCTTTTCTGCAAAGCGCCCAAAGAATGCATCCTAGAGTTTCCACAGGCCAGGCCCTTTTTCGATCGCGATGCGATCATTTTCACTTAGCAAGACCATCAGATCTCACCCTTTCTGATTGTTCTCTATGAGCGCAGAGACCCGCGTTACTCTTGTTAGAGTCACCAAACCATAAGATTTGGAATTATAATTATATTATAACACTAAACTATAAATAATACAACTATATCGAGATATGAAAAAAAACCGCCGGCCATACAAGCATTTCTGCTTGTACAAACCGGCGGATGAACAAGAGGGCGGTTCAAGTGGTCTGCAGCCATACGTGGCCGTCGGGTTGTGTGGGGTTGAAATATCCCTCAACCTTCGTGACCCCCTCTACTGAAGATCGAACGTCAGATCTCGAAGTGATTTCTCCCTCGAACTCGTAGAGGTTTCCCTCTGCCATTCGTGGGACAAGTTTCGCCTTGAGGCCTTTAACCTTCAGTTTCGGAGGATCGCCTATATAACCCTCTTTGACAGGTTTCAGTGTGAACTTGTGAGTTTTCCTCGAGGGCTCTTTACAAGCCTCTTCGAAAACTTTTTCACTCGGACCTTTTGTGGTCTGAGGACGGTCATCGGTTCCTAGCAGCATCGATGGCAATCGAATCCTACCTTTCTTGTCATATGTCTCTGGGGGCGCAGAGACACGCTTACTCCAAAATGAGTTATCGAGCTTGGGCTCGACATAAAACATATTATATCAAAAAATCTTGTGTTCTGCAATAGCTGGCTTATGTTGCGATTGTGTATACTTTTAACCCAGCAGGATGGGCTTTGTATATCAATGGCGTTGTCATAGATTTGACTTCACCATCCATCGAAACTTTCAACGCCTTTTTGCGTGAATGTATTTCTAACTCTTTTGTGGTCGTATGTAGATCTTTGCTAGAATCTCGTTTGCCGACCATTATCGATATAACCAGTTGCATCATGGCGATCAACCTTTTTGTGCGAATGACATATAAAAATAATAGTCCGGTATCGATACGACTGCGCTGCGCTAGCCCCACCCGATCCAAATCGTATTTGTTATTGCCAACAAACACCATCGGGGTTTTGATAGTTTTTTTCTTACCATCATATCTAAATTCCAGATGCAGTATTCGTAGGTTCATCAGGGCATGAACTGTCGCTACAAACGCCGCTGGCCATTTGCCTACTATGCCCGATATTTTTTCGCGCTTTGCGACAGTTATGGGATAAACACCAACACTAGAATTGTTAATGAATACTGTGTCGTTGACGGTGCAGTAATCTACAGCAACTGGCTTGCCTGTCGCGATAACAGCAACAGCCTCGTCTAGATCTATGGGCAACCCCAAATCTTTTGCAAAATGATTCAGTGTCCCTAGAGGTAGGATAGCCATCGACGTATTGGTAACAACCGCAATGTTGGCGACAGCGTTTACTGTGCCATCTCCACCCGCTGCTACGATAATTTTTATTTTATGATTTTGTATCTGCTTTGTTAAACTCTCAATACCCTTGGTTATTTCTAAAAAAAACAACTCACCATCATATTGTTTGAAAGCCTTTTTCAAATCGGCCAGCGATGTTGAGCTACTGCCAGACGATGGATTATATATGACGGCAGTTTTTGGCATTATATTTTCAGTAGCTTTATGATTACTGCCAGGCTAATCGTGCCTAAAAACCAGCCCATCACAACGTCTGATGGAAAGTGTGCACCCAGGTAGACTCGGGATATTCCTACCAATAATATTATTCCCACTAGCACACCAGGGACAATAATATTCCACGGGTTAGGAAGGTGAACGTATGCCAAATATGCTAGCAGTCCGTAAAGTACCGTTGCTCCAAACGTATGACCACTAGGGAAGCTATAGCTTTGTATTTTCATACTTTCTACATATATAGTTTCAGGGCGTGTTCGGTGAACGAGGTATTTTATGATCGTATTTCCGCCCATAGCTAGTGTAGTCGCGATCAGCGCGTAGGCGATTCGTTGGTAGCCTTTTATCGATGCACACGTGGCAGATATAACAGCTAGAGTGATGATGAATGTTGGGTGACCAATAAAGCTAATGGCAGTCACGATAGGTAGTAAGTTAGCTGGCATGTGTTTCACCCAAACAGCTATAGTTTCGTCAAAATTTCGTAACATTTGATGCATATTACCAGTATAACAAACAGTGGCTGGCTATGCGGGTGCTACACGTGTAAGCTTTATTCCATACTAGGCATAGTTGCCGGCTCTGACTGACCAGGTATTATGTATTGGTTTTCACCTAGTTCTTTGACTGGGCTCGGTGCTTTTATCGATACACCACTATATTCAAATGTAGTTACAGTTGTGCCGTCGCTGGTTTTACGTAACTGATAGTCTTTGTCGTCAAACCAAATTGTTTGTTTTTGGTCTTGTGCGCTAGAGTCTATTACTTCATATTTGAAACACATCAAATCACCGCATTTTTCTTTGCCAATTTTCTTGTATGTAGTGGTATTTTTTGCCTCTTCTGTTTCACCTTCTTTTTTGGCTGGTTCTTTGAACTCTACTTTTTGTTCTTGCGTCTTCTCTTGCTCTGTATCTTTTGCAGTTTGTTTGTACCATACGTCACCAGATTTAGTATAGGTTACTTTTTCGATGGTTATTGTTTCGTACGGGCTACCGTTCATATCCATTTTCATATGGCTTTTTTCGCCATCAATTTCAAATACACTTTTGTTACCATCTGCGTCAGTTGTGGTCATCCTGTATTGTTTGTTTGCTTTCCAGCTAGATAGAAATTTACAGACGTCTTCGTCATCTGACTCACATGGTACATTAGCCACACTGCCACCAATTCCATTAGAGGCTTGGTCTTTGTTAAGGGCTTTGTACGCACCATATCCGACCGCACCAATCAAAACTACGACGATCACGGCTATTAATATGGTCGAAAAGCCACGTTCGTCTTTATACATTTTCAAGTTCATATACATTTCCTGCTTATGGTTAGTTAGCTTTATTTTAGTCCCCGTAGAGCTTTGTTGTCAAATCTTAACCAAGCTAACAGCGCTACCAATAATATGGTACAATAAAGGTAATTAAACAGATTGGAATCACAAAATGGCAAAGCACAAAAATTGGCACAGCGCTACGCGCAAACGACTTTTGAAGAAAAAGCTCAAAAAAGCTGCAAAATAATCTAGACTTGTTTGGTGACTTACTAGCGAACTCATCTTTCATTTCCTTCGGACAGTAATAACCTTGCTCTCGAGGTATATGTCTAGTGTAGTGACACTTATACTTAGGAATAGATCAGTATACCAATCACTATGATACTTTCCGTTAACATCCATAAAGAGCTTGAAATAATTAAGGGCGTATTTTTTATTTTTATACCATATGCAAGCCATACCACAGCCGCAATTGCGAATAATAACCATGTAACTAAAGAAATAGCCGTTGTGTCTTTGGTGGTGAAAATATCTACGATCTGTGGAATTGTGGAAAGGGGTTCAATAATAGCAACAGCTAGAACAAGTTTCTCTAGAATACCGCCATTTTTATTCTTTACTACATGTCTGCTCATCAACAGTAATCATAACAGATTTTCATAGCATAATATGTTAGTATCTGAATAGATAATCAGGAGGGGAGAACTTTATGTCATTTCAAGCATATCTAGATAATATAGAAGAAAAAACTGGTAAAACACCGAACGAATTTATTGCTATGGCAAAGGAAAAAGGCTATGACGATCCCACAACAAAATCAGGAGTAATCGTTGACTGGTTAAAACAAGATTTCGATCTAGGTCGTGGTCATGCAATGGCGCTAGTTCACGTTATCAAAAATGGTGCCAAGATCAGTGATAAACATGTTGGTACTGACACTGTGCACAACGATCTATCAAACACTCTAAAACTCGACGGCAAAGATCAATAAACTAGTTACTAAGAACAGATAGAATATTACCAGCGGGGTCTTTGAACCACGCGATATCTGGTCCACGATTGACGGCTTCGCCGCGTGCAATGGCTTTTTCGTCTTGACCCATTTCTGGATAGCGTTCAAACTCGATGCCTTTGCCGACCAGCTCGTCGACAGTTGTATCAATATCGTCAACGACAAAATTTAATACCGTGAAAGTTGCAGGTTCGTGATTGTCCTTTTGATACAAAAATATGTTGTAGTCACCCGAAACTGTCAGTTTCAGACCCATCCAATCCTCGTCTACTTTTAGTCCTAAAGTCTCCTCATAAAATTCTTTGGCTTTTGCTATATCATTAACCGAGTAACCACTAAACGCTGTATTGTCTTTTAACATTTCACACCTCCCTTTATTTCTATTTTTATTATACTCTCAGTTTTTATATAATACTAAGTATGAGCACACTAAAAACAAGACTAAACGATGCTAGTGTAGAGGATTTTATAACTACCTCAACTAGTGGAGTGAAAAGGGATGACAGCTTTGTCCTATTGGAACTATATTCGAAAGTAACTGGCGAAAAACCAAGAATGTGGGGCACAAGTATCATTGGTTTTGGTTTGTATCACTACAAATCCGAGCGCAGTAGTCAGGAAGGTGATTGGCCGCTGGCGGCTTTTTCACCTAGAAAGCAAAGTCTAACATTATACGTATCACCTGGATTTAATGGCTACTCTGAATTATTAGCTAAATTAGGCAAGCACAAAACCAGCAAAGCATGTTTGTATATCAACAAACTGGCTGATGTTGATATAGAGATACTAGAGCAAATTGTCAAAAAATCGTATATAGATTCAAAGGAAAAACTAATCTAGCCTAATGTAAATTTGCGAAAATATTGCTATTTATACCATACTATGACATAATATGTATTAAATGAGCAAAGGTTATAATCTGCCAAGAGCAGAATCTGAATTAGAGGTCGTAGAATCAACATTCGACTACGGTGCTGGTATTCAGAGTTATATCGATGATGCCGAAAAAAACAATATATTGCGCCCGCATCAGGTAGGTGTATTTAATGATATTCAAGAGTTCATGGCACAGTCCGGAGAACGAAGAGGCTACGTACAATTTCCTACTGGGACTGGTAAAACCGTTATATTTGTTGAATTATCAAAAGCAATACTAGAGACTGAAAACAAAGAAGGCAAACGACCAAAGATACTAGTTGTCACTCCGAAAGTTGATTTGGTGCATCAGACAGTTGGTAAAACCAAGAAAAAGGGCTATGGAAAGTTTGCCCCCGACCTAAAGGTTAGTGCATATTTTTCTGATAGTACAGAAGAAGACAGAAGGTCTTTGCAGAGTTCAGATGTAGTAGTTACCACATATAAATCGATGAACCTCATGACGCAACAAGGCCAATTCGAAGAACGAACGTCAGAAGAGGTTGAGGCAATGGTACAGGCAAAACTAAAAAAAATTATTCAACAGGACGGTGCATATTTTGGTAGAATTCCAGGAAAGTTTAACACGATGTCTCAACAGCTGACTAATGCAGAAGGCTTTCTTTTTGGGCAGGATATGCGCAACAAACCCACTAACAAAGCCCTGATTGATCTTTTTGATGTCATCATTCTAGACGAAGTACACCACGTTATGGGTGAAACAGCAGGGCGGATTGTCGAATCATTGCCACGACACAAGCCAATCATTGGGTTTACGGCGACCCCAGATGCAAACCAAAAGCGCAAAGTAGAATCACGTCTGCCACAAAAAATCCATAATTTAGAAGTAAATGAAGCTATTGGTATGGGGCTATTATCACCTATCGTTCCAATTGGTGTAAAAAGTAGTGTAGCAATGGCTGGTCATGATATTTTCGATGCAGAAGGTGAATATTTAGATGAAAAAATCAGCCACCTGGCAAGTTCAGCAATACGTAACAGTGTGATAGTGAACATGGCCAAGGTGTTGGCGGACGAGAAAATAGGCACAATTGTTAGCAGTCTGCCAGGAGACAGGGCGCTGCATAGCCGATTACTTGCACAGCAAATGCGCGCTGCAGGCATCAAGGCTGAAGCTGTACACAAGGATGTTACATCTGTAGAAAGACAACGTATTTACGAAAGTTTTGAGACGGGTGAGATCGATGTTCTAACATATGTGGAGGTGCTCGGTGAAGGTTGGGACAGTGAACGCGCAAAAGCTATTATTAATGGACGGCCGACCAGGTCTCTGATTATTGCGAAACAACGCCTAGGTAGAATACTTCGTCCCGGCAACTTTGCATTATCTATTGATGTCATTGATAAATATGACAAATTTAATCCACCCCTGCTTACGAGTGACTTACTTGACGGTTCAGATATCGATCGGGGCCAAATATTTGGTACGCTGACACCTGAACAACAGGAGCAAAAGGATAGAGTTCTATCCGAGCTTGGTCGTGTAGCAGGCATAGTTCCACACCTACCGGCTGACTACACAAATTTTCACGCAAGCCTCAGCGACTACAGTCCAATTGTCGGTGGTAATATCGCATCAACTACGGGAAAAAGCTACTCTGTTGCTAAAAGCGTGGTCAGAACTACAAAAGGAATATCGGAAGAAATTTTAGATAAATTATGGGCAGACAGCGGCCGAAACCCCGATGTTATGGAAGGTGTCTCTGGCTATACAATTCGTCGTGGATACGAGCGGAAAGAATCTGAAAAACTAATTGCGGCAATTCCAGAAAATAATCCGGAAAAAGTACTAAAAGAAAAAGATGGCTCTCAGTGGATGTCGTCAGAGGGACTAGTCGTCCTTTTTGGTAATCGTTATCCTAAACTGAATAAAGTAACAATGGAAAAAATTTTAAATGAAGTTAAAGACCTGCTAGATTGGAAACCGCTTGTATTCCAGGAGCCACCCCATGCAGGTTCATCAACCAGGCCATTTGTATATAAAGCCTACAAAGCTGATGACAGTAGTATCGAGATGCTAAATAACCAACTAAGAGACTATTTTATAACCATGGAACAGCTCGAAAATGACAAGTAATTCAAAACAACAAATTTTAGTTGCCAATTATATATAAATATGTTAAAATTAGTCAATAATATGAATGTGGAGACTCAATAAATGTCATTTAATACCAATGCTGAGAAAATTTCAAGCCAACGCCAACCCGAACTTCTAGCAGAAGTAATTGTTCGTTGTAACGATAGGCTCGATGAACTAGAAGAAGAAAGAAGTTTCGTTAATCCTGATACAGAATTTGATAGGCAAGAGACTCTTGATTTACTAAACCAAGATTTTGACCTAATACCATTTGAAGATCTGCGAGATTCTTTAAAAGGAAACGAGTTAGAACATAAAAAGGCAAATCGATCTGTATCTAATGTGGACAAAGAGATCGACCTTGAATCTAGGCGTTTAGATGCTTTAGCTCGATCACTTCCAGCTCATGTTCGTGAGCAAGCGATAAAGGCAGCTCAAGCGAAAATTGACGAGTTCAAAGACCGTTTTGAACCCGGACATAGTGAAAGGCATGCAAGACTAAGTAGCCTCGCTGTGCAAATAGCCCTAACTAGCGACGCAGAGGCACTTTTTAGTCGTGAATGGTATGTAGCTGCAGAAAATAGGCCCGAAGAAGAAGTATTTACAAGTGATAATCACTGGGATGATGAAGAGGAAACTGAAACTACAGAAGTATCTGTAGATGATGAAGAGCAGGTAGAAGAAGAGCAAGAGCTAGGTCCATATGCCGAGCTTGCTGATCAGATACCAACCTTGACCGATCGTCTAGAGCGGTCTTATTCGTCGCACCAACATATCTATGGAGAAATCGAAACAGCGTATACTGTATTGACTCGTATTCTTGATCCAAATTTTGATTTTGATACCGCAACTGACGAAGAAAAAGCAGCATATACACAAGTCAAGGTTGTACTGCCAAAGTTTATACCTAGTCTCATGAAAAATGGCGAGCTACAACTAGACCACCCATTACTAAAAGTCTATACAACAGAAGATATTGATGATTTGCAACGACGGTTTAGAGCTTTTTCACCGAAAGACCGCGCTGAATTTGACGGACTAGAGTCTCGTGTTTTACAGACTGCTGAGGTAGCTTTTAATTATCCAGATAGCCAGATACCAAAAGATCTTGAAGGGGCCTTAGAACGTATGCATGCTGAAGCACCTAATCGAATTGGGTTGCGATGGGACAAGCTTAACAAATATGCCGATCTTGCATCTGATGCAATTCGACAAAAAATGAAAGGTGGAGGCAAGCAAAATCTGTATCTAAAAGAGTATATTTTTGATGCTCGAGATACTAGTGGAACCGAACCAAACTTTTCATTCATATATCAGTTTATTGCAGACGAATTTGCTCTGGAAGTACATGCGAAACGGCTTGATGTAAAATCTAAAATGACGAATACACGTTTTGAAAATAACTACCACATCATAACTGAATGGTACAAAGAAGCAAAAGATCTAATAGACCAAGTTCCACGGGAAATATGTTTAGCAAAGAGAAACAGGGGAAGAGTTGTCACTAGACATGGTGGCAAAGAGCAATTCAACGCATGGTCGGCCGTGCGTTCAATCACCGGTCTGATCGAAGATATCAGCATTCGTCGGAATGGAACAGGTGATCCTAAAGTACTGAGACATAAGTCTGTTGAACGCGATTATCAAGGTGCTCTTAATGCCCAGTTTGCATTGGGTCATATGGTAGACGAAATGATCGAAAGACTACGCATCCACGGCATTGCTCCTGACTATGTTAGTGAAGACATTACACCTCTGGACTAATAACTATGGCTGAAATTTACGACGAAGTAGCTGGACTGAAACCCTGGAGACCCAATTACACATTTAACGAACCGTTAAATGTTGTTGTTTTTGATAGCTTAGTTTCTCGGTTAAACATGGTAAAAGTACAGCATGACAACGATAATATACTATACGCGGGTGCGCACGGCGTTATATATGAATCGGTAGATCCAATAGCAGTTACTGCACGTTCTCAAACACTAGGACTTCATCCAATACCACATGTTTTTGAACCAACAAAGGCCGTGGAGGAAGGTGGATTTATTGAAGAAGCGAGAGCTCGTGAACTACAATTAGCTATTACCAGAGCTTCTATTAAATCGGCTATTGATTCTGAAGTAGCTGAAGATTTTGATAAATCAGTACAGGACATCATCGAATCATTACGCGACGTGAAGATACGGGTACATGATAGAGAACTACTACAGGAAAGTGCCGTTTTGCCTCGTCATGATATGTTCAGAGCTTTACTAGAGGCTTCTAAGCAGCACAAAACTATCACAAAGGACAAGTCAAGCACATTAGCTGGCATGATAAGTAGTGCTGTTGAGCTGGTATATAATCATAAAACCGAAGAACATGATATTTGGCAAAATTCCCCTGCTAGTAGGAATTTTGCTGAACGGTTTGCAACAAAGCGAAAACCACGAGCAAGAAGAGCTAAAGTAAAAACTACAAATTCAAAAAAGACTAAGCCTGAAAAATATTTATCTATACCCCAAACACCAGAAGAAACATTCTTTACTCGAATTCGTCTAAAAGGTGCACCAAATGATTTAGGAAAGCGACGAGAATGGTTGCATGAAAAATACATTAAAGAAGGTCTAGAGTTCCCAGAGCATACCGAAGAACAAAAGGTAGCAACGGTTAGAAGTGGCGTTAATGCATACCTAGAAACATATACAAAACAAAGAGGTCCAAACCAACCGCTAAGCGTACAAATAACAGATTATCTGAGAACTGCTCAAAAAGAAAAAGTGTTCAAAAAAATACTAACAATAGGTAATCTATTTGCAGCAAAAATAAATGATTTTAGTAAATATGATGACTCACAGGAAAAGCCTATAAAAGCACCAGGTATTGACTGTAATACAGCATCAATACTTGCATCATTTCAAATAATGAGAAGAAAGCTAAGTGGAAAATATGACAACGAAAAAAATGAATCTGAAAGTGCAAAACAGATTGCCGATCTATTAGAGCTATACATAGCCTCAACCAGTTTTGACTATGATTTCAGTCGAGCAGTACGATTTTAAAAATTGTTAGTTCTAATTTCTCTACATATCCAAAATCAATAATAGCTTCAGCGAGCTGACTATCTGTACATATAGTCGAAAGAAGTCATATAATTATTGTATAAATTACCAAGCTGTCTGCGATGAGAGTACTACGCTATTTTTGGCTGGGGCGGAGGGAGTAATCTATTTGTCTTGGCTAGGGTGGAGGGATTCGAACCCCCGATCACGGGACCAGAACCCGTTGCCTTACCACTTGGCCACACCCTATCAAACCAAGACAAATATATTAATATTTCCCAATAACTCTACTATTTTGCCAGAATTGGGCAAAAAACTCTAGTCCGAAGTATCAGTAGGTGGTTTGCTGTGGGGTAGCGCAACTTTCGCCAAGGAGATGTGTTTGCGTCTAAATCTGCTGTGTATTACTGCTATTTCTTGTCGCTCTTTTTCACCTATTTCCAGAAACGCCAATATAGCTTCTCTGTCATCTCCTGGTTCGCCAATAATATAATCAACGAATTTGGCAGCCTTATCCGCATCGAACCTTGTCTGGACATGACTCGCCTCGGCCGCATGATCCCGTATAGTAGGAGATATTTTGATGATTCGCAGTAATGAACCATTAGGCTGTATTGAAAAACTAATAATTTCATCACAAAAACTACCACCTAGCCAGTCAATCTTGCTACCCAATTCAGATGTGCGATCTATATCTTCGATACGTATTTGGTTTTCATCTCCGTATGTATTTGCTGGGGTTACATAAAAGTCTGGATCGAACTTTGCAAGTTCCTCTATGACATCATCAACATGAAAAGCTGCTACTACAAATTGATCAAACCTCCATTTGTCATCAGGTGGCTCAGGCTCTTTCCTCTCAAGCTTACGAACATTTGGTGGGAGATCAGGTATGTCTGTCATGTCTTAATTATACTCTCTGGAAAACTTGGTTAAAGTTTAGCTAGCGTACTTTTTGCCCCAGGTTGTCATAGCTTCGATCGCCGGCAATAGATCGCGACCTTTTTGTTCTAGCTGATATTGATCACCGGCGCAGCCTTCCATAGGTTGATGAGAGATGATGCCTGCCTGTTCCAGGTCATCGAGTCGAGCCGATAATGTACGGGGATTGACGCCACCAACTGCACGTTGTATTTGGCAAAAACGTTGAGGGCTCACACCTAGGACGTATAAAATTTCGGCATTCCATTTGTGGCCAAGTGTATGCGCCGCAGCACTGACTTTGTCGCGGAGTGGGGTTGGAATGGTTGTTGTGTTCTGATTCATTGTGCTATACTTTTTATAGTACTATACATTTTATAGTTTATAACTACATCTTACCACGGAGGGAGAAACATGGCAAAAATAGCAATAATCGTAGGTTCAGTGCGTCCGAACAGAGTCGGTCCAAAAGTCGCAGACTGGTTTTATAAAAAAGCGTCAAAAGTTGAAGGGGTTGAGTTTGAATTAGTAGATTTGATCGACTACAAATTACCAATACTAGATGAACCATCGCCAGGTGCTCTGACTCACGAGCGTACCAAAAAATGGGCAGCAAAAATTGCTGAATTTGATGGGTATGTTTTTGTGACACCAGAATACAACCACGGCATACCAGGGACTTTCAAAAACGCCATAGATTTCTTGAATCCACAGTGGCAACACAAGCCTGTGAGTTATGTGAGCTACGGTGTGATTGGTGGTCACAGAGCGGTTGAGCAACTTCGTCAAGTTGCTGCCCAGTTCAAAATGTATGATCTACGCGAACAAGTTTCGGTTGTTTCGCCATGGGAGTTGTTTAACGAAGCTGGTGATCTAGATGGTGATGAAATATATGGCAACAGTGCAGATAGAGTTATACAAGAGATAAGTTTCTGGGCGAATGAGCTCAAGCCTATTAGAGAAAAGCTTCAAACTGCATAAAAGCTTGTGCTTTTTGCCCATATCTGATATCTTGTAAGCATTATGGATTCAAATACACAAAACACACAACCAGAACAAAAACAAAGCATATGGTCAAAACTATTTGGCGGTAAAAAAGCTGAGCCCGTGGCTCCAACAACAGCTCCTAGCACAGACGCGACTACTCCTAGTAGTGTACAGACTGCACCAACATTTCCTAGTACGCCAGCAGTTGATACTACTGCCCCAGTTTCAGAAGAACCAGCAACAACTCCATCTTTTGGAGCACCTGCTGCGCCAGTGAGCGAAGAACCATCTCTACCACCTATCAATGATGAAGTTCCAACTTCGCCTGCTTACTTGGATACTCCAGCATCTATCACCGACACACCTGCAGTTGATGATGTTCCAGCTGACGATGCTAACAAAGTAGACGAAGCATTAAACGCATTACCACCGCTGCCAGTGACTCCTGATGTACCACCAACACCAAGTGTTGACGAAGTACCTCAACCTCCAGTTGACCCAATGGTAACACCAGTTCCTCCAACTGACGACCAACCTCCAGTTAGCCCAACAAGCCCTCTGTAGAGCAATATTGTTGCAAAAAGCACAAGCTTTTCATAAGCTTGTGGCGTTATAATAGAAGTACACCAATCTTTAACCTTAAAGAAGGGAGTACATATGAAGATAGCAACAAAAACACTAGTCAGTTTATTAATTATAACTGTACTAACTCTGAGCAGTAGCGGACTTGCGTCTGCCACAAACGGAGATGGCACTCGCCGACAAGCCGCAGTCGAACGAATCACTCGTCGACATGACCGAAAACAAGAAATCACTGCCAGTTTATTAGGAATATCAACTGGTCAACTTCGCGAAGAGCTCAAAACATCAACTTTTGATCAAGTATTGAAAAAACATGGTTTTAAAACCCGTGAAGATTTCAGTATAGCTCTAGCTGGGAAAATAAAGGACGAACTAAAGAAGCGTGGGTGGTCTGACGAAAAGATACAAAAAGTCGTAGATCACAGACTAGCGCGGATGAATGAAAAATACTAATATTAGTAGTACATGGATACACTAATACGTTTGATAGCCGATGGCTTGGTGCCAGTAGTTGCTGTGATTGGCGCGTACTATCTGATATTTCAGCTACCTAAACAATCTAATCGCCAGCAGGCATATGCTCGGATAGTTATGGCGGGTCTCACTGCACTATTAGCTGCAAAGATCGTCGCGAGTTTTTACCAGCCTGATGCCGCTCGACCATTCGTCGAGATGGGCGTTGCCGCCAAAGCAGCCTATTTAGATAACGCTGGCTTTCCATCTGATCACGTGTTGTTTGCTAGTGCAATTGCCTATGCTGTGTGGTTTGAAACCAAGCGGCGCAATGTTGCAACTATGCTATTTGTGCTAGTTGCTGTGATCGCCCTAGGGCGAGTGTTAGCCCTCGTCCACTCGCCGTTAGATGTAGTAGGTGGATTTATCTTCGCCTCATTTGGCGCATTGTGGTACCTGACAAAACCCAAAACAACCAAAACATAGCCGTTATTTTGCTACAATAGATATATGAATAGTTTGGGACTCATCATAGGGGTAATAGTAATTGCAGTGATCGTGATCGTTGCGGCGATCTATTTTGTTGGTCAAAAAATGTTATTGCAGCTAGCCACCGCGAATGAAGACAAACGAAAAGGCAGTAAAGAAGAGATCGAGTCGGGTGTCAAAGGGATACTAGCTGACAATCAGAAATTATTAGCTGAAATAACCAAAAACCTAGAAAAACAACTAGACAGTAGTCGTCGAGAAGTTGGTGGACTGAAAGAGCAAAATGCTGCGATCCGTGAACAGTTATTAAATACTGCGAAAATTACCGAAGGACTACAAGTTTCAACTGATGGGTTAAAAAATCTACTGTCGAACAATCGGCTGCGCGGCGAATGGGGCGAGCAAATCGCCGAAGATTTATTGTTGGCGGCTGGCTTTGTCGAAAAAGTAAACTTTGTCAAACAAAGCACGACTGCGGCTGGACGACCGGACTTCACTATCTTGCTACCTGACGGATCAAAACTAAATGTCGATGCCAAGTTCCCCTTTGACGAGTTAATTTCATACCAAAAAGCTACGACTCCGCAGGAACGCAAACAAATCCTCAAGAAATTTTCCGACTCGATCAAGACAAAGGTAAAGGAAGTGACCTCAAAAGATTATATAAATCCACAAGACAACACTCTGGATTTTGTAGTGATGTTCATACCGAACGAGATGATCTTTAGTTTTATTTATGAAAAACTACCAGAGATAAATGAATATTGTAATCAACGGAAAGTAATCTTGGCTGGTCCGTTCGGTTTCACCGCAGTGCTGCGGCTCGTCATGCAAGCCTACAAAAACTTTGGTTACGAAAAGAACCTGCAAGAAATATTTGGTCTTGTTTCAAAATTCCAGGACGAATATGTAAAGTTTGGTGATCATGTGCAGCGACTCGGCACGCAAATAGATACCGCCCAAAAGACATTTCACGAAGTCGAAGGCGTTCGTCACAGGACGCTGTCGAAAGTTGCTGATCAAATAGCTAGCAAATCGCAGCTATCGGCTGGAAAGTCTGAGAGCGATAGACTAAAGATTAGTGACTAGTAGGCAAGCGGCAATCAATAACACAGTTGCTACAAGTGCAATCACTAGATTATAAGTTCGCAGTATCCATGCAAACGCAAAGTATGCGAGTGCACTGAGTACAGTCAGTAGTAGTAGTTGTATTGGCCACGCGATTTTGTCTAGAAATGCACCATATATGCCCCACAAACTGATTGTGACAGATACGCCGACTAGCAGAGGTCTGTAAACAGATGCTTGCACCAGCATGACAACTGCCAAAATAGCAGCGATGATACTGGCGATATGGAATGACACTTGTGAGCTCTGTGCACAGGTCGATACGTCACTACCGCTACACATAGCAGGCTGCAAGACAACTTTGTCGATAGCGAGTGTTAGGACGAGAGTCACGATACCAGCAACGATACCAGTCAACAAGATACCCAAAAAAATTCGGCGAGTGAAGTTCGCAAACGGTGAATCTAGCTGTAGTAAGTCATTATCCATATATATCTATCTCTTTTCTTTCATTATCATAAACTATTTTATATATTTATGCAAGGATATGCTACCGTCTGTCTGGCAGAAGATAGATTGACAGGTTATCTATTGCTATGTACAATTGCCTTTATAAAGTAGATAAACGGAAGGATTACCAGATTATGGCAACTAAAAAAGCCAGTACAAAGAAAACAACAACTGTAATAAAAAAGGTAGCTAACAACAGTTCATCTAATAGCGCATCCGACATGGTCATGAATACACCAGTAGGCGCGCTATTTGGCGAGCTGATCGGGACGTTTCTATTAGCTAGTATCGTGATCGCAACGCAAGGTCAGCCGATTTTCGTACTATTTGCACTAGTTGCAATCGTACTCACTGTCGGTAACCTATCAGGTGCTCACGTGAACCCGGCAATTACATTTGGTGCATGGGCAACCAAAAAGATTCCTACAGCAAAAGCTGTCGGTTACATCATTTTCCAGGTTCTAGGTGCAATGCTAGCGTTTGCAGCATTGAACGCACTACTAGGTGGTCAAGCACCAGTAGCAAACCAATTAACTGGTCAGGCTCAGAAACCAGAACTGTTTGCTGCAACTCAGCTGACAGATGGTAAAGAATGGTACGCATTCTGGGCAAGCCTGCTCGGTATGGCTGTTTTTGCATTTGCATGGTCAAGTGCTTTCCGAGAAGTAAAGGAACGCTTTACAGCAGCTTACACCGTTGCTGGTGGTTTGTTCCTAGGTTTGATCATTGCAGGCTCAACTGCAATCTTGAACCCAGCAGTCGCAGTATCTTTGCAGGCATTCACAAACCTCAAAGGCGACAGTGCAGTTTGGTACGCAGTACTCGCACAAGTAATCGCGCCACTGCTTGGTGCAGCGCTTGGTTTCTTCCTATACGACTACCTACGTCGTGACGTTGATAGCAAATAACAGGTAACATAACCTTTACGAAAAACCCGCCTTTAATCAGGCGGGTTTTTCGTGCTAAGATAATGGTAATGGCATTATTTGTAAATCGAGAAGAAAAACGTTCGCAGTATCAAGAAAAGATAGCTGCTGATTTAAAAGGTAAACTTGCGACTCAGGATATAAAAGCCAAAGAAGTCGAGTCAACTATGCTAGAGGATGTTCACCAAACTCGCCTGGCAGGACTGATCATAGGTATATTGCTACTGTTGGTATTTATAGCAGTAATTGTCCTGATGTTTAAACTTGGTTAAACTATAAACACAAGCAATATTATGGATCCACAACACAACGACTCAACTGATACAAATCAGACCACAACGAAAAATGACGAAATTTTCGTCCTCAAACCAGAACCGAAAGAACCCGTCAGTAAAAAGACTGTATGGCTCACTATTGGGCTGGCAGTATTAGGTATAGTTGTCTTGATCGTCGTGTTCATGCTTGCAATCATTGGCTTTGCTGGCAGTTTGGCTGATGATTATCGCCAGCTAGCGTCTGTACAGGTACAAAAAGTTAATGCACCGCTAAAAGACCTAGAACCCAGCAGAGGTTTGAATAACCGTAATATTGAACCTGCGATTAACAAGATATATATCAGCAAACAATCACAGCCATCACTAGAAAACACACTGTTTGTTGGTGATCTCAGTAGCAAATATGTCACGGCTAAAAAACAACAGATAAGTACTATTGCCTATTACAAGGATCTCGATCTCTACACTACACAGCTCGAACAACTCATAAAGTTTGATGACGCCGTAGAAAAAATTAGCGTACAAGAAATCGATGTTGTCTCAAAAGCTAACCCCAATGATTCTCTGAACCTTCGTTCGGTTGCCGGTAATCACAAAGATTTTGCCGAACAAATAGAAAAAATTCCTACTCCCGCCCAACTAAAGAAACTGCAAAAAGATCTAGTGAAAAGCTACCAAGCCAGAGCTGATATCTATACGAAGTGGGCTCTCGCTATAGAGTCTGGTGACAAATCGGTCATTGGAACCTTGCAAACCCAGTTGCAAGTACTCAAGGCCAAGGCAGCGACCCAGGTGACTGACAAAAACCTTGTCGTGTTGTTCACCCCCTCGTATGCAAAACTTGCAGCCCAGCAAAAAGCACTCGAAACTGCACTGTCAAACTGATATACTAGCTATCAGTATATGAGTGTTTCCGTTGATCAAATTCAAAAAAAACTAGCTCAGGCTATTGCCGAGTCAGCTTCGCCTCGCGAAGTGTTGAGATCAAATGAACTCAAAAATCTATATAGTCAGTTACCGAAATTACCTGCAGATGAACGTGCAGCCTACGGTCAAAAGATAAATACTCTCAAGAAACATCTAGAAACAGCAGTATCAGAACGAGAAGCAGAGTTGGTATCTGCAGATATCGAACCGATAGATGTGACGGCTCCATTTGATTTCAACACTGCGTTGCCTGATTTATTGCCAGCTGAAAACGGTACAATTCACCCTCTCAACACTGAACTGGCTCGGATAATAGATATTTTCACCCGCATGGGCTTCAGGGCAGTCGAGTCTCGGCAATTAGATGACGATTATCATATGTTTACTAGCCTCAACTTTCCCGAAAACCATCCGGCGCGTGATGGTTATGATACATTTCGCACATCCGAAGGACTCATACCTCCAGCTCACACCAGTACTATGCAAAACCGTATATTAAAGGCTGGCAAAAAAGAGTTAGAAAAAGGTGGTCAAATAGCCGCGATCAGTTATGGCCGTGTCTTCCGTAACGAAGATGTTGATGCGACACACGAGCATACGTTTTATCAAGTCGAAGGTATTTTTGTGAGTGAAACAGCTAATATGAGCCAAATGCTAGGTACATTGCGTAGCTTTTTCGAAACATATTACGGCCAGCAACTCAAAACCAAAACCCAACCAGCGTATTTTCCATTTGTCGAACCAGGTCTAGAATTTGCGATCGAGAAACCTGCAGCACTGAACGGCAAGCCAGGCGAATGGCTCGAGATGCTAGGCTGTGGCATGATACATCCGAACGTTTTGCGTGAGGCAGGTATCGACGGATCAAAATATCGAGGTTTTGCCTGGGGCGGCGGAGTCGAACGTTTAGTCATGCTCAAATACGGCATTGAAGATTTGCGTCACTTTGAATCAGGTAAATTAGCATTCTTGAGGAAGTTTGTATGAATGATATAGCTAAAGCAATTTTGAATAATAATAAGTACGCAGTACTATCGACAGTTCGTGAAGATGGCGCACCATGGGCAACGCCTGTTCATATCGCACATGATGATAAAAATGTGTATTGGCTATCGAATGATGACACAATTCATTCTATCAATCTTGCTCGTGACGATCGTGCGTTTTTGACTATATTTAATTCTCAGCAAAAATCGTCAGATGATGTAGGTGATCATGGCGCCTTGTATATTTCAACAAAAGTACGTCGACTAAGTGGTATAGAAGCCGACAAGGCGAGAGCGATCTTCGAGCTCCAGCATCCACAAAATAAAAGCAGTACACTCGGTGATTGGAGTGTTTTTTGTTCACCAATTGGTGTATTAAACCCAGCGAAGACAAATGACGATCGTGTGTATTACCAACATGTCCAAGAGGGTACAGAGTCGACATTTTTAAGGAAGTCTTCATGAACAGTCAACAACGATTCAAATTAATACCCGCAGTCTATTTGATTCTTCGTAATGAAGACAAGGTTTTATTACTTGAGCGTCAGAATACAGGATATCAAGATGGAATGCGAAGTTTAGTAGCAGGTCATTTAGATGGTGGTGAGCTTGCAACGCAGGCTATGATACGCGAAGCAAAAGAGGAGGCCGGAATAACTATACAACCTGAAGACCTAAAGCTTGCGTACACAACACATAGACTTAGTGGTGATATAGAAAACGAGAGAATTGATCTATTTTTTGAATGTTCTCATTGGCAGGGCGAAATACAGAACATGGAGCCAACAAAATGTTCAGACCTTTCATGGTTCTCTATGCAGTCGCTACCCGATAACCTTATTGCCCACATCAAGATAGTTTTAAAAGATATCTCGCAAGGAAATAGTTTTTCGGAATACACAGAGGAGCCAACCACATGATAGTTTCACTCAATTGGCTCAAACAATATACCGATATTGATCAACCAATCGACAAGCTTGCGACGTTGATTGGCGCTAGGTTAGTTGAGATCGAGGAAGTCATAGACTTTGGCAAAAAATATCAAGATATTTTGATCGTCAAAGTTGTATCGGTTGAAAAGCATTCGAATGCTGACAGTTTGAACGTGTGTAAAATCGACGATGGCGGCAAAGCAAAAGACGTACAGCGGGATAGCGAAGGCTTGGTGCAAGTTGTTTGCGGTGCACCAAATGTTCGAAAGGGTCTGAGCGCAGTATGGTTGCCACCTGGTAGTACTGTACCTGCTAGTTGTGACGACGACGAGCCATTTGTACTAGGAACTCGTGAACTGCGCGGTATAGTCAGTAACGGCATGCTCGCTAGCCCCAAAGAACTTGCGCTGGGCGATAGCCACGAAGGGCTACTGGAAATTACCGACAACGCAAAACCTGGTAAAGAGTTCGCCAAAGTATATGAACTAAATGACTATCTGCTAGATATCGAAAACAAATCGCTGACTCACCGTCCTGACACATTCGGCGTGATTGGGTTTGCTCGCGAACTTGCGGCTATCCAGGGCAAGAGATTCCATTCGCCCGACTGGCTAAAAACACCGAAGGTTTCGGTCACGAATATCAATCATCCTGCACCAACAGTAACAATTGACGATAGTGAACTCTCAAACCGCTACCAAGCAGTTGTACTAGAAGCCGATACACCGAATCAAAAATCTACAACCCAACTACAATCATACTTGGCTCGTGTCGGTATGCGCCCTATCAACGCAATCGTCGATGTGACGAACTATTACATGATGCTGACTGGTCAACCGCTACATGCGTTTGATTACGACAAACTAGCAGCACTAAACGGTGGCAAAATAGACATTCATGTGCGTGCTGGTAACGGCAAAGAAACTCTAAAGTTACTAGATGGCCGAACTGTGATATTGAGTCGTGAAGACATTGTGATTGCAAATGGCAAAGTACCAGTTGCATTGGCAGGCGCGATGGGCGGCAGCGAAACCGAAGTCGACGAAAAGACGACAAAGGTCTTGTTAGAGAGCGCGACGTTCAATCTATACAATCTACGTGCTACACAAATGCGCCATGGGATTTTCAGCGAAGCTATCACTCGCTTTACGAAAGGCCAGCCAAGTGAGCTGACTGCGCCAGTACTAGGCCAGGCGGTTCAAATGCTAGAAAAAGAAGCAGGACTAAAAGCCATTTCAAAAATTGCAGACGACTATCCTGTCAAATACAAACCACTCAAGATTAAAATTACTTCGCAGAAAATTAATGATATTTTGGGATGTAAACTAACCGAATCTGATATTACAAAAACACTTAAAAATGTTGAATTTGAAGTTGATAAAAACGGGGATAATCTAGTAATAACTCCACCGTGGTGGCGAGCTGATATTCATATCGACGAGGATATTATCGAAGAAATCGGTCGCATCAATGGGTACGATGCAATCACGCCTAGCTTGCCGACTCGACCATTCATCGCAACTGACAAAAGCGAACTAGAAGGTTTGAAGCAAAAGCTCCGTACTATATTGGCTCGTGCTGGTGCAAATGATATTTTGACTTACAGCTTCGTACACGGTGATTTGCTGAGCGCAGTTGGTCAAAAGCCCGAAAATTCCTATGCGATTACAAATGCGATTAGTCCGAAATTGCAATATTATCGTCAGACGTTGACACCAAGTCTACTAGAGATCGTACACCCTAATATCAAGGCTGGAACTGATGAGTTTGTACTGTATGAAATCAACAAAACTCACAACAAAGTTCACGGTAATGACAAAGAAGGTTTGCCGGGCGAGCTAGAAATGACTGCGCTGGTGTATGCCAACAAAAAATCTGCGCCAGGCTCACCGTTCTACATGGTTCGACGCTACCTAGATTTCATCGCACAACAGCTTGGTCTCGTCTTTGAATATTCTGCGATAGACAAAAAGCCGAAATATCCTGTGACTGCTCCGTTTGATCATGCTCGCAGCGCCTATATAACCGAAAAGAACTCTGGCGTATTCATCGGTATTGTAGGTGAATACCGTCAGCAAGTTATAAAGAATCTGAAATTACCAAACACAATAGCTGGCTGCGAACTCGGAACTGAAGATATTCTGAAGGCTGTTATAAAAACAAAGGGTACAGCGTATAGTTCAATCAGTAGGTACCCTGGTACTACGCAGGATATTACTTTACAGGTTGGACAACAAACCAGCTTTTCGAAGGTATGGAATGCTCTTTTTGATGATGCTTTAAAGGATATTGAGCTGCAGTGGAGTCTAGAGCCAATAAGTATATACCAATCTGACAACGCAACGACCAAGAACATGACATTCCGTATTTATCTTACTAACCATGAAAAAACGATTACCCGTGATGAGGCTAATAAAGTCGTTGCCATCGCAATAGCAAAAGTCAGCAAAAAACTTGGTGCAAAAGTTGTCTAATATAGATATAAACTAAAAATAGTGTTACTATAATACTCTTATGAACAGAGCTGAAGTGCTACCAATCCGAGAAGATGATGAACCTATTACAGACACTGCAGCTCCTTTAGAGACCGCACAGCCTCATCTACATCTTGTTGAGGCCGCAGATTCTGATACCCCCGAATCTATGCCTAGCGATGTACAAGAACCTGTTGAGAAGGCAGAAGAATCGGCAGTTGCTGCTAATGGTTTGAGTATGTATTTACAACAAATAGAAATGAGGAAAACGGCTTATTAAGTAGCGAAGAAGAAGTGGAGATTGCAAAAGAGATCGAGAAAGGTAGTTTTGATGCTAAAACAGAGTTTGCAGAAAAAAATTTACGACTGGTCGTGAATATGGCAGCAAAGTACACCAAAAAAGGGTTAGATCTAGAAGATTTAATTCAGGAAGGAAATATAGGACTTATACGAGCCACTGAAAAGTTCGATCATAGAAAAGGCTTTAAGTTTAGTACATATGCAGCATGGTGGATTAGACAAGCTTTACAGAGAGCAGTTTATGACAAAGGTAACACAATTAGAAAACCTGTACATTTGAGGGATCAATTAAATAAGATCACTAAGGTACGTCGAGAATGGGAGCGAAAAAATCAAGGTCTTGAACCACTGTATGGGATATAGCAAAAGAGCTAGATAAAGAACCCGAAGAAGTTCAAGCAATACTGGACCACTTTCAGGACACAATCTCACTAGAAAAGCCGTTAGGTGAAGATGATTTTACTGTTATGGATACAGTTAAGGATCAAGATGTAGATATACATGATAAAGCTGAAAGAAAAGACAATGCCAAAAATATAAGGAAGCTAATGGAAGCTCGCCTAGATACAAGAGAAATAACTGTGTTAGAAATGAAATATGGTCTCAATGGTTACGATGAGGGGATAACATTAGTAGAAATTGGCAAAGTGATTGGTGTCACTAGGGAAAGAGTCCGTCAAATTGAAATTGCAGCAATGCAGAAGTTGCGGACTGAAAATAACCAGCAAGGCTTATTAGAACAATCACATTAGTAAAAATAAGGTATACTGGTATATGTAATTCGAGAGGGGATCAATGGAAAAATCATCAACATCTAAAGCTCAAAAAATAATAATCTGGTTTATCATTGTTGCAATGACGATCGGGTCTATCGGCGCATATTTTGTGGTGATCATAGCAAACGAAAACCAAAAGCGTGACACAGCAAAACAAGCAGAGCTACAAAAGGCGACGCAAAAACAACAAGCAGAGGAGGCAAAAAAAGTGAAGGAACCATTAGACGGATATAGCGCAGAAGCTTTTGACAAAGCAGGTGTAACAGCACTAAAAGTTGAGACATTGAAAGCAGGTGAGGGTAAAGCAGCCAGTAAAACATCTACAGTTTCAGCGAACTACTTTGGCTGGACTAGTGATGGCAAGATATTTGATAGTAGCAAAAAAGACGGTGTCACTACACCCGTTAGCTTTCCTCTTAACCAAGTTATATCTGGTTGGACAGAAGGTTTGAGTGGAATCAAGGAAGGCAGTGTCGTCAAACTAACTATCCCTGGTGCGAAAGCATATGGTGCAAACGGCGCACCGCAAGCTGGTATCGGTCCAAACGAACCGCTAGTTTTCATCGTAGAACTAAAAACCGTAAAGTAGTTTAACTGTCTAAACCAGGCTTGCGGACTACAAAATCATAACCCGCTTCTGGATCATCATCTGGCCAGCCAGGATGTTTGATTTTTTCAACCAAATTGAATCCTATTTGCTCGAGGACACTAATATCCATATTCTGACCGTTAGCTACTAGTAAGCCGCCTGGCTCAAGTACACGAAAAGACTCTAAATATATCAATGTGCGCTGAGAGAGACGGGCATCTTGGGGGTCTAACGTACCATCTGATATTTGAGCCATTTCTAGTAGCGCGGTATCGAGGTTGCTCACAATTACTGGCAGCAACTCATCCTTTTCATGCTGTGGTAAATTTAAGTAAGAATCGTCTGTATGAGACATATATGACATCATAACCATACCAACAGACGCGTCGTCAAAAGGCATGTCAGTTCCATCAATTTCCAAGTCAATAAGTTGATTTACTTTTCTAATTTCCGGGTCTGTTGGGTTAATACTGTGGCCGTCATCTTGCACGTTAGAGATAAGTGGCTTAGTAGGTAAACTCAAGCCATCTATAAAGTAGTATCCACCCTTACTTGGTCCACCTAACTCAATAATAGGGCCCCTGAGGGTTTCTATGTACTTTTCTAAGTCAACATCAGGTACTGTCTCATTATTATTGAGGCTATAAGGTTCTTGCTCGCAGTACTTCTTTACCATAGAAGGGAAAGGATATTGATATTCCATACTTATACTATAACACAAATATTAGTAAAAGTAAATATTTATTACGAATAAACTTTCTTTTAGACAAAACTACAACATATAGTGTATTGACCCAATATGCTAACGCTATATATAATGAATGACAAGAACATAGCAAAAACATACATAGGAGATCAAATGTCCAAAAATATTACTGTCTACACCACCAACGCCTGCGCGTACTGCATGATGGTCAAAAAATACCTCGATAGTAAGGGTGAAAGCTACAATGTCATCAATCTCGATGAACAACCCGACCAACGCGATAAAGTTGAAGCTATCAGTGGTGTTAAAACAGTGCCAGTGACAGTGATCCAGGCAGAAAACAGCGAACCGTCAGTCACAATTGGTTGGAACCCCGGTAAACTCTCAGCAGCTTTGATGGCCTAATGTCTGATATCCACCCACTAGTTATGATTGGTGCTGGTCCGTCTGCTCTCGCAGCGGCGGTGTATACATGTCGCGAGGACATCGACACAACTTTGTATGAAAAGGGCGTCATCGGTGGTCTAGCAGCAATTACCGACCAGGTAGACAACTACCCTGGTTTTGCTGAAGGTATCGAAGGCTTGAAGCTAGCTGAACAGCTGCAAGCACAAGCCGAACGCTTCGGCGCCAAGATAGAGTTTGGTGATGTTCAAAGTATCACGGACGCAGGTGACCACAAAGTTCTAAAAATAGATGGCAATGATGTTTCTGCCAAGGTAGTTTTGATCGCAACTGGCAGTGACTATAAAAAGATCGGTGTTCCTGGCGAAGCCGAATACTTTGGCCGTGGCGTACATTACTGTGCAACATGTGATGGTGCGTTCTATCGTGACAAGAAACTAATTGTTGTTGGTGGCGGTAACTCTGCTATCCAGGAGGCGTTGTATTTGACACGATTTACTAGCCATATCGACCTATTAGTTAGATCAACTATCAAAGCCAGTGAAGTTTTGCAGCATGATTTGGACAAAGCTGTCAGTGACGGTAAAATCACCGTACACCTAAACACCACAACTGACGAAATAGTCGCTAGTGACGGATCTAATGTTGATAAAGTATTGGCTACAAAAGATAGTGAAAAGATCGAGATTGAGACCGATGGTGTATTCGTATTTGTTGGATTACTGCCAAATACCCAGTTCCTAGCCGATTCCAAGGTCGAACTAGATGAACAAGGTTTTATAAAGACTGATAACAAATTACAAACAACAATGCCTGGTGTATTTGCCAGTGGCGATGTCCGGTCTGGCGCAACTATGCAAATAGCCAGCGCAGTTGGCGAAGGCGCAACCGCAGCACTGAATATCCGCGAATATTTAGAATCTTAAGCAATAGACTGAGAAAAGTATTTTTCGAGTTGTGAAATAATCTTTTTGTCAGCGGTTTCAAGCGCAACTTCACGTGTACCGAACCGCACACCGCTGTAACTAAAGTTATGACTGCCAGTGATTACAATTTTTGAACCATCTGACATTGTAAACACGATGAATTTTGCGTGCAAATACTTTGATTTTTTATATGAAGATCGTAGACCGGTTATCAGTTGTGAGCCCCGGATCAACATGCTGGTGGAAAATGATGTTTGCGAAGGTTGGTTGAAATATACTTTCTCGGCCTTGGCTTTGACATAATCTGCCAGTTCACCTGTAGGACAATATTGGCTGACGAACAGTATCGATTCGGCTTTTTCTGCCAGGTCTACAGCGCGGTCGTAGATCATTGAATCGCTACGCTTACCACTGTCAATCATCATTCGTCCGTAGTCTATTTTTGCTGACAAACCATTGTAATGGGCGGGGCCTTTGTCTGCCTTTATGATTTTCTTTTGTTCGGCCACCAATATGTTTGCTAACTTTTTGTCAGTAACTTTGAACATATAATCTTGGTTAATTGCGCCTTTGCCATACAAGTTCACACCACCAAAGGCATATACGATGTCATCAACCACAGTCCATTTGATATGAGTCACACCAGCAAATGGGTTAATTTTGTGGTTGCCACCGAGCCAAGCAAATTCAACACCCACTTTGATCAAAGTTTCAGTGAAAGCTGTGACGGCTTTGGAACGCTCAGTTCGTTTCTTTAGAGGCGAAAAATGTCCACCAAACTCGCTATAGGTGAAAGTATCGGCAGCAACGTTTACATCTAGACCACGCTCGGAGCTTTTGATCAGTACATCCATGAAAGCTTCGGTACGCTCTTCACGAGCGATTGCCAGTGTCATTGTATAGACGCGGAATTTAGCACGAGTGATCTCGTGAGTCGCGTCTTTGAAATATTCCTCTATAGTCAGTAGTTTCATGATAAAATTGTACCAATAACGATTATAACGTAAACGGAGAAGACTACATGGCAGACTTTAATAAAATACTAGATGCAGGTGATGTTGATGGCGGTGTTATCAACACAGTTGTCGAGATCCCAAAATGGTCAACTCTGAAAATCGAATGGAACCGTGGTCTAGGTGTATTTGAGCTAGACCGAGTCGAGCCAAGTATCTTTGCAAAACCAGTTAACTACGGTTTCATCCCGCAAACGTTGGACGAAGACGGCGACGAGCTAGACACACTAATCATCACCAACGATCCGATTCCAACAGGTGTATACCTAAAAGGCCGCGTAATAGGCGTCATGCACTTTGTTGATGATGGCGAAGTTGACGACAAGATCATCGTTGTACCAGCTGATGATCGCAATACTGGCGATACTATCAAATCTATTGACGACATTCACGAGCAGTGGAAGCAAAAAGTTGAACACCACTTTAACCACTACAAAGATCTGAAAAAACCTGGCAGTACAAAAGTACAAAGCTGGGGTGATGCAGCTGACGCTCAAAAAGTAATCCGCGAGTCTATCGAGCGCTGGAAGAACCAGGCCTAATACTCTTTCGAGCTTTGCGGACTGCTTTGTCACGAATGATCGCACTGGCACTAGTCAAGGTCTCGATCAAACCCAGTTGTTTTAGCTGAGAACGTAGTTTGTTTCTGGCATGTACGGTAGTCACTAGATCCATCCAGGCTTGTTTAGGTGAGGATAATTTTCGGGTAACAACTTCTACTACATCACCGTTATGCAACTTTTTATCGAATGGTGCGATATTACCATTTACTCGGAAACTATAGGCGTGTTTGGCGATGTCGCTATGTACTAAGTAGGCAAAATCCAGCGGCAAGGCGCCTTCGGGTAGATTATAGATATCGCCTTTTGGCGAATACACGAATATTCTTTGGTCAAATAGATCAACTTTTAGTTCATCCAGGGCGACCTCGTCTCCTTCACTGAGCTTGTCAGCGACTTCTTGCATTTGTGATATCCACTGCAATTGTGCGGGCAGGGTAGATGTACCACGTTTTTTCTTGTAATCTTTAGCCTGTTTTTGCTCGTGGTAATGAAAACTCGCGGCAAGCCCGCGCTCGGCATATTCATGCATCTCCCTAGTTCTAACCTGAAACTCAACTACTTGCTTTGTAGGTGTGATAACTGTAGTGTGCAGGCTTTGATAACCATTTGGTTTCGGCGCAGCAATATAATCTTTGATACGTCCTAGCATTGGTTGGTATGAACTATGTAAAAGACCAAGGACTCGATAGCACGTTTCAGGGTCATCGACAATAATACGTAGCGCAATCAGATCGTAAATATCATCTATATTATCATCTGTTTTTGCGAGTTTGCGTTTCAAGCTATAGATGCTCTTTACGCGACCATCCATCTCGTGTTCAATGCCTTGCCGAGTTAGCTCTTCGGAAAATTCTTTGCGTACGACTGCTAGCTTGCGGTGTGATTTGCCCAAGCGGTCTTTCATGAGCTTGCGCAGTTTCTTAAACTCTCGTGGTTCCATGAAGCTAAAGGCCAGCTCTTCCATTTGCATACGTAGCCGCCCCATACCTAAGCGGTCTGCCATAGGTGCAAAAACCTCTAGGCTTTCGCGGGCGATCTTGAGCTGTTTGTCGCGTGGCATGTGCTCGAGTGTCTGCAGGTTGTGCAGACGATCAGCCAGTTTAATGATGATCACTCGGATATCTTGGCCGATGGCGATCAGTAGTTTTGATAAATTATCACGGGTGGATGGCAAGTAGCTGCCGATGTCGCGCATACCAGCTCTAGCTTGGCCAACCTTGGTGACGCCGTCTACTAAAAATGCGACGTCGTGACCAAAAGTTGTCTCGATTTTCTCGAGTGTTAATTCGGTGTCTTCTACGGTGTCGTGCAGTACACCCGCGATCACTGTATCGATATCCATACCCCATTCCATCAAGGTATTAGCAACATTGAGCGGGTGTACTATATATCCTTCACCACTGAGACGTTTTTGACCAGCATGAGCCCGCGTCGCAGTATCGATAGCCAGCTCGAGCTCAGATATCTCATTTTCATCATAATGAGCTTCGGCATTTTTCAGTAGATCTCGTTTTTTCATAGTTTAATTATACGTTAAAACATGAAAAAAGAGCGGTAACGCAAGGCCAAAGCCTCACGCACCGCTCGACGGTAGGGTCTCTTTCGAGAAAAGTCCATTTTCGTAAAGGTCTACGAAATCTAGGCGCCCCATACCAACCTCATCCCGCTCTTGACCCATCTTATTTGTGGGTTGCCATCCTTTTTCTGCTAGGATGACAAGTAGGTAGAATGGCAGAATGTCTGAAGGGAAAAACGTGACATGGAAACACCTAAGAACAAAATACTCAAGCCTACCATGGCGATCTTTGCCAAACATATGAAATTCGCCGTGGTAGTTGTGGCCACCTTCGCGAATCGCAATCGACGTTCTTGGGTTTTGATCGTCAGCGATTTCCCTCGCAAGAGAGTCCATCGCATCTTGATCGTATGTTATTTCTTCTGAAGAGGGCATAAAAAAACCTTTCACAGAAAAGTGTTTATTTTTATATATTAATTATAACACAAAATATAATATAAGTCAAGTATTACAATACTTTTACATATGATACAATATCTGTAAATAATACTAATGCTTATAGGAGTGGGAACTTGGCGAAAACAAAAGTAGCAATTAACGGTTTCGGTAGAATAGGCCGCAATGCATTCAAAATTGCATTTGAACGTACAGATTTAGAGATTGTAGCGATCAATGATTTGACTGATACAAAGACATTAGCCCATCTGTTAAAGCACGACAGTTCGTATGGTACATATCAGCACGAAGTGAGCTCAGACGATGACCATGTGATCGTTGATGGCCAGCCTATCAAAATTTTGGCTGAAAAAGAACCTAGTAGTTTACCTTGGGGTGATTTGGGCGTCGAAGTCGTTATTGAATGTACAGGATTTTTCGTCAAACCTGAACTAGCCAAAGCTCATATAGACGGCGGTGGTGCTAAAAAGGTTGTTATTTCAGCCCCTGCAAAAGGCGATGGTGCAGATACGATCGTACTAGGTGTGAACGAAGATAAAATCGCGACCGCAACTGATGTCGTGTCTAACGCTAGTTGTACAACAAACTGTATCACCCCTGTTATGGCGGTTCTAGAGAGCAACTTTGGTATCGAAAAAGCCATGATGACAACTGTGCACAGCTACACTTCTGATCAACGTCTACAGGATTCTCCGCACAATGACCCGCGTCGAACACGAGCCGCGGCCGCAAACATCATACCTACAAGTACGGGAGCAAGTATCGCAGCTGGTGAAGCACTTCCGGCAGTGAAAGGTAATTTTGGAGGTCTATCCCTAAGGGTACCTACTCCGGTTGTAAGTCTGAGTGATTTTGTTGTACTGATAAAGCGCGACACAACTGTTGATGAAATCAAAGAAGTGTTTAAAAAAGCTGCCAAAGAGCCATTTTACCAAGGCATCTTGGCTGTGACAGAAGAAGAACTAGTTTCTAGCGACTTCAAGGGTAATTCGCACAGCGCGATAGTCGATCTGAACCTGACAAATGTCGTCGGTGGCAACTTGATCAAAGTTGTCGCATGGTATGACAACGAATGGGGTTATAGTAACCGATTGGTAGAATTGACAGCAGACATCGGTCGAACGTTGCAGAGCTAAGCCAAAACGCTTATACTAATAGGTAGAATTATGAAGATATTTTTGGGTAGTGATCACAATGGATTTCATCTAAAGGAAGATGTGTTTGCTTATTTGGTCAAGCGTGGCCATGAAGTTGAAGATGTTGGTGACGAAGTTCTAGATAAAGAGGATGATTTTCCAGAGTTTGCCGCCAAAGCTGCTATCAAAGTTTTGGGCAGTGAAATTGAAGATACAAGAGCAATTTTATTATGTGGTGGTGCCCAAGGTATGAGCATGGCAGCTAATCGATTCGACGGCATCCGTGCTAGCGTTGTCTGGGATGCGCACGAGGCCAAGATCACTCGCAACGATAATGACAGTAACATTTTGTGTCTACCAGCTCGCATACTAGATGGCGAGCCAGACGAGTGGAAAGATATAATCGACACATGGCTAACTACGCCGTTTGCCAATGCAGAGCGGTATCGCCGACGTAATCACCAATTGGATAATCTACGATGAGTATAGTTGTACCAGCCCTATTAGGCCAAACAAAGGAAGAACTCGATACATTGTGGTTGCGCGTGCAGCCGTTTGCTAATCGTGTGCATATAGATATGATGGACGGACAATTTGCGCCAGGCAATAGTGCGACTCCGACAGATTTGTCATGGTCAGAAGGTTGGGAAGTCGATATCCATCTGATGTATCAACAACCCATGGAGCAATTACCGGCGATTGTTGCGATGAACCCAAAGCCAAGTCTGGTTGTGTTTCACGCTGAAGCTGAAGGTGATCTGTTAGCATTTGCCAAAGGTTTGCAAGATGCAGGTATCAAAGCTGGTGTCGCATTGATGCGCTCAACTGTACCAGAGGATAAAAAAGACTTGATTGCAGTAGTTAATCACGTGTTGATCTTTAGTGGTGATTTGGGCAAATATGGCGGAAAAGCTAACATGCTACAACTCGAAAAAGTCCAGCTCATACGTAAATTGAACGAGACAGCTGAAATAGGCTGGGACGGCGGTGCAAATGTTGATAACTCCTATACTCTGGCTCTCGGCGGTATAGACGTGATCAATGTAGGTAGTGCGCTAGCTAGTGCAGATTACCCGGGCGAAGTATATCGTAAATTTGATTTTGAGGTGCATCGCAAAGATGTGCTAAAGAAGAAAGCAGAAGAGTAGGCGATTATGGGTGGGCAACTAACAACCAAGCAACTGGAGCAAAAAGCCGAGACAATCCGCGAGGATATCATCACTATGCTCGAGGAAGCCGGTTCGGGCCACAGTGCTGGTCCATTAGGGCTTGCTGATATATTTGCTGCACTGTATTTCGATATCCTAAAGATCGATCCTACTAATCCTGATTGGCCAGAGCGCGACAGACTACTATTATCAAACGGACACTGTGTTCCAGTGCAGTATGCGTCTATGGCGGAAGCAGGATACTTTGATCGCGAGGAATTGATGACCCTGCGCAAGTTAGGTTCCCGCCTGCAAGGTCACCCCGAGCGCGAAAAATTACCAGGATTAGAAACAACTTCTGGCCCACTGGGGTCTGGGTTATCACAGGCGGCTGGCATGGCATACGTGATTGAAAAAATCGATAAATTAAAAGACCAATGGGTCTATGTTGTCATGGGCGACGGCGAGTTGGACGAAGGCAATATTTGGGAAGCAGCAATGTTTGCTGGCAAGAACAAGCTACACAATCTAATTGGTATTATTGATCGCAACAACATCCAGATTGATGGACCAACCGAGACCGTCATGCCACTGGAAGATCTAAAAGGTAAATGGGAAGCATTTGGTTGGCATGTTCAGGAAATCGATGGAAATAATATCGAGAGCATAATTGACGCTGCTGCCATAGCTCGCTCTATCACTAACCGACCATCAGTCATAATTGCACACACCATTCCTGGTAAGGGTGTTGATTTCATGGAATATGATTATCACTGGCATGGTTATTTTGTCAATACCCCTGGCGGTCCACCAAAGAATGAAGTTGCGCGCGAAGCATTGAAAAAGCTACGCAGCCTCAATGGCAAGATCACAGGAGAGCACGAATGAGCAATTATCCATTGAATCCAAAACTACACGACCAAGATGTCGAGCAAGAGCCGATCCGCGCTGGGTTCGGTCGTGGACTCAAGACTGCTGGCGAGCAAAATGATCAGATTGTTGCCCTATGCGCTGACCTGACTGACTCGACCCAGATGAACCATTTTCGTGATGCATTTCCTGAACGATTTATCGAAATTGGTGTTGCCGAGCAAAACCTCGTGACGGTTGCTAGTGGTATGGCTGCAATGGGCAAGATCCCATTCACATCTAGTTATGCTGCATTCAGTCCAGGGCGCAACTGGGAACAAATACGGACAACGATATGTCTCAACAATCAGCCCGTCAAAGTAGTTGGCTCGCATGCGGGGGTGAGTGTTGGGCCAGACGGTGCGACTCACCAGATGTTAGAAGACATTGCCTTGATGCGAGTATTGCCAAATATGGTCGTGATCGCACCTGGTGATTCTGTTGAGGCCGAGAAAGCTACCTTGGCGCTTGCTAGCGATAGTCGCCCTGCATATTTACGACTAGCTCGCGAAAAAACACCAGTATTTAGTACCGATGAGTCACCATTCGAGATAGGCAAAGCCTACGTACTGCGTGAAGGACGCGATATTACGCTACTAGGAACAGGAACGATGACATATCAGCTGCTGGTTGCGGCTGATATATTAGCCCAGGAAGGTATCGAGGCAGAAGTTGTCCATGTACCAACGATCAAACCGCTGGATGACGAGACTATACTAGGATCATTACGTAAAACTGGACGGGCGCTAACTGCCGAAGAAGGTCAAAGAAGTGGCGGCTTCGGCGGAGCGGTATCTGAACTGTTGAGCTCGAAACTACCAATGCCTTTGAAGCGTATCGGTATGAGAGATCGTTTCGGCGAGAGTGGTGAACCGACAGAACTACTGCAAAAGTTTGAGCTTACCAGCGACGCTATCGTATACAAAGCTCGAACATTTGTTCACAGCATACCGCAATATAAACAGGGATTTTAGGAGGGAATATGGCACTGACAATTAGCGAAATTCGAGATCGTACAACTAGAGCCCGACATCTAATGCAGCGATCCAGACAGCAAAAGTTCGCTGTAGGTGCGTTTAATATCGATAATCAAGAAACCTTGATTGCGGTGTCTCGAGCTGCACAAAAGCTCAACTCACCGGTATTGGTAGAAGTTAGTGATGGTGAAGTAAAGGCACTAGGTCTCGATAATATACGTGATATGGTTGATAACTACCGCGAAGAATACGGTGTCGAGATGTATATCAACCTCGACCATGCACCAACGGTTGAGGCTTGCAAGCGCGCGATTGATGCTGGCTTTGAGTTTATACATATTGATGTGTCTCAGGCGAATCACGATGCAACGACCGAAGAAATCATCGCCGCAACCAAAGAAGTCGTCGAGTATGCCAAATTTACTGGCGCACTAGTAGAAAGCGAGCCACATTATTTTGGTGGTAGCTCAAATGTTTACGAAGAGGAAATTGACTACGATGAAATCAAAAAGACTTTTTCAACCGTTGAAGGTACAAAATCATTCGTAGATGCAACGGGTATCGATACATTTGCCGCAGCTATCGGTAATTTGCATGGTAAATATCCTGTACCAAAAGTTCTGGATCTAGAGTTACTGCAACGATTGCGCGACAGTATAGACTGCCAAATATCCTTGCATGGCGGCTCAGGAACTCCACTCAATTTCTTTGAACGTGCAGCACAGATAGGTGTTAGCAAGATCAATATTAACAGCGACATGAGATTCGCTTTTCGTGAAACCCTAGAAAAAGTCCTAGCCGATAACCCAAAGGAATTTGCGATTGTAAAACTAATGCCAACCGTATATGAAGCTGTCCAAGTAGTAGTCGAAGAAAAAATAAAAGCCTTTGGCAGTGAAGGAAAGGCAGTTGTCTAAACTACCAACTATTCTGGCTATCGGCAAGGCGACACAGGATGTCTTTTTGAAAAGTTCTAAAAATTTTGTAGCTCATAAAAGCAAGGGTGTTCGCTACGAGCAGTTGCCATTAGGTAAGAAACTAGATCTAGACGAGGTAATATTCGCAACTGGTGGTAACGTGACGAATGCAGCGGTGACTTTTGCCAGGCAAGGGCTCAATAGTAAATATATGTGGGCGCTTGGCAATGATGTCTCGTCCGAAGCGATCTTGAAAGATCTGGATAACGAAGCGGTAGAAACTTCTGGAGTTGTGCAGGACGAACAATATCGTGCCAGCTACTCGACAATACTACTAGCGAATGATGGTGAACGAACTATTCTGAATTACAAAGGCACCAAACTGGCCAGCAACGGCCACCCTTTAGATCTCGACGCTATTGAGCATGCCGATTGGGTATATCTGTCAGCACTGGGCGATATGAAGCTACTAGAAAAAATCGTGACGTTAGCCGCGAGGTACGATACAAAAGTCATGCTAAACCCTGCAGGTGCGGAGCTAAAGGAAAAACACAAACTCAGAAGCTTGTTAGACGATGTGGCTATTCTAGCGGTTAATAAAGAAGAGGCACAGCAAATAGTCAGCGGCCAAGCGCTAGAAGAATTGTTGCGACATGCAACCAATCTATGTTCGGTTGTGATAATTTCAGATGGTCCGAATGGTGTGATTGCAACTGATAGCAAAGAAATTGTGCGTGCTGGGATGTACGAAGATGTCCCGGTTATCGACCGGACTGGTGCTGGCGATGCATTTGGTTCGGGCTTTTTGAGCCAATGGTCACAGGGCAAGACATTGCAAGAGTCTATTATATTTGCCAGTGCCAATTCTACCTCTGTTGTGACTAAAATTGGTGCCAAAGAAGGAATATTACATAAGGGCGCCAAATTACACCACATGCCAATCGATACAAAGCCATTTTAATCTGGTATAATCATAAGCATATATATGAGGGTGGATACATAAAAAATGTCAAAATTTCTACGTGATTTATTAGATGCCGAGGAACCACTCTTTGGCTTGAGTCTACGTGATCTAGAAAAAGCCAGCGGTAAACAAGGTGTTGATGCTAGGTTGATTGCTGATATTACCCAAGAGACTCATCAAGCTATCCGTGAGCTAGGGTTAGATCACAAAAATACCACGGGCAAAGAATTTTACCAAGCATTGATGGCGCGCGTAGCAAGCGATAACGAACGGGTGACTAAAATTGTTGGCGGAACAGATAGTGATGACGTGCGCCAAATGGTTCCGCTGCTAGTAGCTGCAGCTAACAAAGTAAAATTCAATCGCAAAGTTTTTGTACTAAAACACGACAAAGCCAAAGATTTGCTGCGACAAATGCCACCGAAAAAACTGATGCAACGGCTAGGCTACGATAATATCGAAGATTTATTTGGAGGTGAGAATTTTTCCGAGCTCTATACTGCCCTGCGGTTTTCCGAAGGCGCAGATTGGCTAAATGAATATAATGAGCTGTTCAAGACTGTCGCGGCTGATGATTACGAAGAGCGTGATATCGAAATTGTTGTGATGGATCATGACAAATATGTCGATCTGGCCGAACATTTTGTTGAGAAAAAGCTACATAACGTGACCCATACCAAAGAGCTGGGCGTAATAGTTGTTGTTCCGATGCACGCAAAGCGCATCAAAGGTCTGACACTCAAAACATTGCCACTACTCTTTCATTACCTGAACGAAGTGAAACTGTATTCGACTTTCTTTAAGCTAAAGTCCAAAACAGCCAAGCAATTTGGCGAGACTGTGATGGAAACATTGATAGCCGATCCTGCAAAGGCCGCCTCGATCTCGGGCAGGCACGTACACTGGCGAGTTATTCAGCGGTATTTTGGCAAACTAAAGGACGAGAGTCACCTAGAAGCATTTGAACCACATGTTCAACCCGAGGATCTACATTGGCGCCGTGCCGAGGATCTACTGTATCAGATAGATCCTGAAATGAAATTTTACAAAAGCCGCGACTGGGTTGGTATGATGTACGATGGCAGTCCCGTGACACTCAATTTTGTCGATATCGCCCTCGGTTATTCAAATGATATTAGCTACGAAGATCGTTATGTGTATCATTTCCGTGAGAGCTTGTGGAACGAAATATTTGCCCGTTATATGGGTATGCCTAACCTGAGAGAGCAAGTGCTGAATCAATTAGATAATGATATGATTGCACCCGAAAAGCTCGGTACAGGTAAAAAAAAACGAGCTAAGTCTGCAGAGTCGGAAGCTGCACCCTACTGCCCAACGGCGTTGATCGAACAAAACAAGCTGAATCATTTGCTGGTTCGCGAAAAGCTAGTCGATGCAGCCGCTGGTAAATTGATAGGTGTTATAGACGAGTTCGAAAAAGCTTTTGAAGTACTAGGTAAATACCCTAGGACGGTGACTGTATTTGGATCGGCTAGGTTACCTCAAAATCATCCAGCTTGCAAAGCCGCTTATGAGCTAACCAAGAAAATTGCCCAGGAAGATTATGCGATTGTCACAGGCGGCGGCCACGGCATCATGGAAGCCGCGAATCATGCTGCCTATGATATTGGTACTGGATCTGTCGGCCTTAATATCGAATTGCCGACCGAGCAAAGTCTCAACAAATATACGACCGATCATTACACGTTCGAACATTTCTTTAGCCGCAAGGTCGCATTGACTTTTGACGCTAGCGGATACGTATTTTGCGCAGGAGGTTTCGGGACACTAGATGAGTTATTTGAGATAACTACCCTAGCACAAACTGGCATCATACCTCGTGCGCCAATCATTCTATATGGCAGTGACTTTTGGAATCCACTAGCTGACTACATACAACACACACTGAATGAAAAATTTGGAACTATTGGTCCTGATGATCCCAAGCTGCATATTATTACTGACGATCCATTAGAGATTATTGCTTATATCGAGGCATATGAAAGCGGTCGACCAAGCTTTGCAAACCACTCGAGCGTACATCCGCTATAATAGTAGGATGACAAAGTTCAAGTTAGTGACAAAATATCAGCCAACAGGTGATCAGCCTGCTGCTATTGCTCAATTGATTGATGGACTAGAAAAGGGCGAAAAGGAACAAACACTGCTGGGTGTAACTGGTAGTGGCAAGACGTTTACTATGGCAAATATTATTGCCAATCGTCAGACGCCGACATTGGTGCTAGCACATAACAAAACGTTGGCTGCACAGCTGTATAGTGAGTTCAAATCATTTTTCCCTGAAAATGAAGTTCATTATTTTGTTAGCTACTTTGACTACTACCAACCCGAAGCCTATATAGCCAGCCGCGATGTCTATATCGAAAAAGACAGCAAGATCAACGAAGAGATCGATAAGTTGCGGCATGCAGCTACTGCTGCACTGCTAACTGGGCGTGATGTGATCATTGTTGCTAGTGTCAGCTGTATTTACGGCATCGGCTCACCAGAAGCCTACAATCAAATGTCAGTCACTGTTAAAAAGAGCGAAAGACGTTCGCTAGATAAATTCGTTCGACATTTAACAGATATCCAATATCAACGAAATGATATTGATTTTTCTCGCGGCACATTTCGTCAACGTGGTGATATCATCGACGTGTTTCCTGCGGGCGGTGACAACGCCTATCGCATAGAGTTCTTTGGTGACGAAGTCGAAAATATCAGTGAGATCAATCCACTAACTGGTGAAATTTTGCGCAGGCCCAGCGAAGTACATATCTTCCCGAGCTCGCACTACGTCACGCCAAAGGAAAAGCTATCTCATGCTTTGACAGGTATTAAAAAAGAGTTTGAACAGCAGGTGCAACACTTTGAAAAAGCCGGTAAATTCCTAGAAGCCCAACGCCTGACGCAGCGTACAAAATACGATATCGAAATGCTAGAAGAAACAGGGTTTGTCAAAGGTATCGAAAACTACAGTCGCTATCTAACCGATCGCGAGCCGGGCGCACAGCCGGCAACATTGATAGACTATTTCCCTGATGATTGGCTGTTGATGGTCGACGAATCACACATGAGCCTGCCACAGGTACGTGGTATGTATAATGGCGATCGAGCTCGCAAAGAGACTTTGGTCGAACACGGTTTTCGTATGCCTAGCGCACTCGACAACCGTCCACTACGTTTTGACGAGTTCAATAATCATATCAATCAAGCAATCTATGTATCGGCGACCCCGAGCGACTATGAGCTAGAGCATTCACCTCCTCCTGCGCAGCAGGTTATTCGTCCAACTGGACTAGTCGACCCAGTGATCGACATTCGTTCCTCTGAAGGCCAAGTTGATGATTTGATTGCCGAGATCCGTGAGCGTATAGAAAAACACCAACGAGTTCTGGTAACAACCCTAACCAAACGTATGGCCGAAGATCTGACAGAGCATTTACAAGAACTCGATATCAAAACTGCCTATATTCATAGTGACATTGACACGTTGGAGCGTGGGGATATACTGAAATCACTACGACTAGGCGAGTTTGATGTGCTGGTCGGTATTAACTTGCTGCGTGAAGGTTTGGACTTGCCAGAGGTTAGTTTGGTAGCAATCATCGACGCCGACAAAGAAGGTTTCCTGCGTAGCGCCAGTGCGCTGATACAAACAATCGGTCGTGCAGCCAGGCATCTAGATGGAAAAGTCATCATGTATGCCGATCACGAAACCGATTCTATGAAAAAAGCGATCGGCGAAACCAACCGCCGCCGCAAGATCCAAGAAGACTACAATACCGAGCACAACATCACACCCGAGAGTATCGCCAAAGAAATTAGCGAAGGCTTGCGGGCGATCATACCAGAAAAAGACAAAGGTCCAACGCTGAAACTAAGCAAGATACCAAAAGATGAATACCCACACCTATTAAAAGAACTAACAGGTCAAATGGAACTCGCCAGCGCCAACTTAGAATTTGAAAAAGCCGCTGAACTACGTGATTCGATAGAGGAAATAAAAGCAAAAATGTAAAAAAACAGCCCCGGTGTCTCAAATTTCTTTCGAGACGAAACACCGGAGCCTTGCGCGGTTTGTTTTACGGACCACACCACCGTATGAACTCCTTGCGCTGCGTGAACTCGCTGGCATCTGTGATCGGAGTTTTGTACTTGACCCCAGCGATGTTCGCGAGCCACTTGCCGTCGTCACGGTTAAGGGTGACGCGACAGCCAACAGGGTAACCCTGCAAGCTGACCCCAGCCTCTCTGCTGTAAATCATTACAACACCCCGAAAGCCAAGCGCCTGAAGAGCTGCCTTGTCTTTGTCAGATTGCTTCTGGTTGCCAGCCTCCTCTGCCGCTATGGCGAATGCCAGTGCAGCTATAAAAGCCAGAGCACCAAGATTGCCAAGCCACTTTGCTCGTTGTTTGTTCTTCTCAGGATCAGTTCGCAAGCAAAAAACAATGAGCACAATTGCGACTAACACAAAAAAGAGCGCCACATACCACATGTTCATCCTCACACCACCTTTTCGATTGATTTCAAAAATATGAAGATTAGTTTTTATTATGAAAAAATAAATAGTATTTGTCAAGTAGTTACACCTCGGTAATATTTGGTATAATGATCATCAATGGCGAGCATCTCAAAAGACGAGGTGATGCATTTAGCATCCCTCAGCAATATTAGTTTGACCGACGACGAAATCGAGTCGTTGCAGGGTGATTTGGAAAATATCCTGAGTTATGTCAGTACACTTTCAGGTATCAACACCGACGGCGTCGAGCCCACCTATCAGGTTAATGGACTACAGAATATAGATCGACCGGACGAAGTTATAGATTATGGAGTCAGCCGTGAAGCGTTGCTGGCAACAGCTCCCGAGCAACTAGACAGTCAAATAAAGGTACCGAAGGTTATTTAATGGCTAATATTCAAAGCATAGTCGATGCAGTTGCTAGTGGAAATTCTACAGCTGTCCAACAGGTGCGAGATGCAATCGCTAGAGCTAATGATAAATCAGATTTCAATGCAATCCTTAGTTTTACCGAGGAGCGAGCACTACAGCGAGCGAATGAAATCGATGAAAAGATAAAAAAAGGCGAAAATGCTGGTCGACTAGCAGGTGTGCCATTCATTGCCAAAGACAACTTTTTGACATTTGGCTCACCGACTACTGCTGCTAGCAAGATTTTGCAAAACTTTGAAACACCGATCCAGGCTACTGCTATCGAAAAGTTAGAGGCCGAGGGCGCAATTTGTATCGGCAAAGCCAACCTAGACGCATTTGCACACGGTGGTAGTACTGAAAACTCTGCCCGTGGTGTAACCAAAAATGCTATCGATCAAACACGAGTCGCTGGTGGATCATCTGGTGGCTCTGCAGTCGCAGTTGCACTGGATATTGTTCCATTCACATTAGGCACCGACACTGGCGGCTCTATTCGTCAACCAGCTAGCTTTAATGGTGTTGTTGGCGTCAAACCAACCTACGGCACAGTCAGTCGTTTCGGTGTGGTTGCTATGGCTAGCAGTACCGACGTCATAGGTCCGATTACCAAAAATGTTACTGATGCTGAACTAGTGCTAGATGTCCTAGCTGGTCGTGATGACCGTGACGGTACAACTTTGCCTGACTTTTTCACACCTAGAGATCAAACTTCAACAAAGCTTCGCATAGGTATCATCAATGACATGTTAGACGACGGTACAGACGCCGAAGTGAGCAGCGCGATCAAGAAATACGCAAATGATTTAAAAGACAAAGGTCACAATGTTGAAGAACTAGAACTCGGTACAGACTCGAGAATCAGCGACAGCTTGGCAATGTATTACATCATTGTTCCAGCAGAAATTAGCTCGAACTTGGCTCGTTATGATGGTATACGATACGGAGTACGCGCTGACGAAAAAGAGCTATCAGAGTTGTATGGCAAGAGCCGCGACCAAGGTTTTGAGCTAGAAAACAAACGACGTATTTTGATAGGCAGCTACGTGTTATCTAGTGGTTACTACGATGCGTATTACAATCAGGCTGCAAAAGCTCGTACATTATTGATTGCAGAATTTAACACATTGTTTGAAAAATACGATGTACTATTGAGCCCTATTGCCCCGACGCCTGCGTTCAAAATAGGCGAAAATACTGACGATCCTCTGAAAATGTACAAAGCTGATGTTATGACAGTACCAGCTAGTTTAGCTGGTTTGCCAGCGATCAGTGTACCAGCAGGTACAACCGAGGCAGGATTGCCTGTTGGTGTGCAGTTGATCGGTCAGCAAAAAACTGATGCACAATTGCTAACACTAGCTAAATCTATGGAGGCGAGTCATGAATAGTTTTGTCGTCATCATGGTTATCGGCATTATCATTATAGGTATTATTATGCTGGGCATCATGGCGTCAACTCGTCGAAAAGCTCCTGGGTTAGACCAGCAAGAATTCCGCAGCAAGTGGCTCAAGATTGAAGCCAGTATCATCGATGACGAAGCCTCATGTCACTTGGCGATTCTAAATGCAGACAAGCTACTGGACGCTGCGCTGAAAGCTCGAGGTTTTGCTGGTGAAACTATGGGCGAGCGTATGAAGGCTGCTCGCGGTATGTTTAGTAATAACAACGCCGTATGGGCAGCACACAAGCTACGCAACCAAATCGCACATGAGTCTGACGTAAATATAAAACCAAAAACTGCTAGGTATGCATTGAAAGCCTTTAAAAAAGGCTTGAAAGATTTGGGGGCACTATGAGCAAACTAGTCCCAACCATCGGTATCGAATGTCACGTACAGTTGGCTACCAAAACCAAATTGTTTAGTGGTGCAAATAACGACGCTCGTGATGAGGCGCCAAATAGTGTTGTTTCGCCAATCGATTACGGTCTACCTGGTATGTTGCCTGTGCTCAATCGTGGCGCAGTAGATTTAGCCATAAAAGCTGGGTTGGCACTAGGCAGTGAAATTGCACTAACTAGTCGATTTGATCGTAAACATTATTTTTACCCCGATCTACCAAACGGCTATCAAATCACTCAGCTATACGAACCCATTATCCTGGAAGGCTTGGTGAAGGTTCCGTTGAATGGTGAAACTTTCGAAGTGCGCATACACCACGCGCACCTAGAGGCCGACGCTGGTAAGCTCACTCACTATGACGACTATAGTTTGGTTGATCTGAACCGTGTTGGCACACCATTGATTGAAATTGTGTCTGAGCCAGATATTCACAGTGCTCAACAAGCTAGGGCGTATGCACAAGAACTGTATTTGTTAATGACTTATGTTGGTGCAACGCATGGCGATCTGTATCACGGCAATATGCGCTTTGATGTGAATATTTCTGTCGCGCATGAAGACGGTAGCGAACTAGGTAATCGTGCCGAAGTCAAAAACCTCAATTCGTTCCGTGCGGTTGAAAAAGTTGTGGAGTATGAGTTCAAACGACAAAGCGAGCTACTAGAAAAAGGCGAAACGATAGAACAAGAAACTCGCGGCTGGGACGATGACAAACAAAAGACATTTAGCCAACGTTCCAAAGAAAATGCTCCTGATTATCGTTATATGCCTGATCCCGATTTGCCACCGATTGTATTGAAGTCAGAACAAATAGAGGCTGCAAAAACAAGTTTGCCAGTACTGCCAAATGTGTATCGTGAATCTTGGTCTACGCTCGGTCTCGACACTTCTGTGGTTACAACCCTACTATCAGACCGAAATATAGCGGAACTATTACTAGCTACGCAAAAAACCACAGACGACACGACTGCAAAGAGGATAGCTAATTGGTTTGCTAGTGCTGTTGACTCGGATAGTGACCAAAAAGAACTGAGTCTAGACCAGAAAAAACTGACCAAACTATCGCAAATGGTTGAAGGTAGCGAGCTCAGCTCGACTGCAGCAAAAGAAATATTTAATGTGCTGATTGCTGGCAGTGATAAGTCACCTCGTGAAATTGCAGTAGAAAAAAACCTCCTTCAGGTTTCTGACGAAAGCGAAATCATCAAAGTCGTTGAGCAAGTACTAGCTGATCCATCTGCACAAAAAGCCGTAGAGGATATCAAATCTGGCAATGACAAAGCAATTGGATTTCTAGTCGGACAGGTAATGAAACTCTCTGCTGGCAAAGCTAATCCAGCCCTAGCCCAAAAACTCATCCGCGAACGTCTGTAACCTCAATTAAATACACTGCGCAGATTAGTCTGTGGTGTTATAATAGTCATAGAACAAAAGAATAATGCATCATAGGAGCGGTACATGTCAGATCCAGCGTATATATTAGTCATAATTCTCAGCGTATTTTTAGCAGTTTCATTGCTGTTATCAATCATATTACTCGTCATGCTCATTCAATTCGTCAAACGTGTTAATACTGTTGCAGCAAGCGTCCAAGCAACCGCAGAAAATGTCGAAACCGTAGTGAGTGGCGTCAGTAAAGTCACGTCACCAATGATAATCGCAAAACTTATCATGAAGCAGTTCAATGAAAAAGGAAAGGGGAAGAAATAATGAGTAAAAAATTCGCAGCAGGAGCATTAATAGGCGCAATTGCAGGTGCGGTTGCCGGAGTATTAGCAGCCCCAAAGAGTGGTAAAGAAACACGTGAGGATATCAAAAAGAAAGCCGAAGAAGCCAAGCAGGATACTGTCGATGCATATGAAACAACCAAGGCAGAAGTAAGCAAGCAAACTGCTGATGCCAAAAAACAAGCCGAAGCCAAAGTAAAAGAAGCTAAAGCTACAGCTGAGGATCTAAAGAAACGTACTGAAAAAGCAGCTGACGCAGCTAAAAAAGAATTCAACAAACCTGCAAAATAGATATGTCAGAAGCTTTAAAAAACACAAAGGAAAGTATCAAGCGCGATCAGGTCATTGGTGCTCACCGAGAACTTCTAGAGCAACTCTTTGATGACCATTACAAATACAGATGGCGTGTGTACAAGATGAATTTTGTACGTGGTATATTTTTTGGCGTTGGTTCAGTGATAGGTGCGACAATTATTGTATCTTTTGTTATATGGATACTAACTCTTTTAAATGTTCCTGATAATTTCATTGAATCTATAGAGACAAAACAGAGTCAAACAGTACAGTAAAATAAAGGGTGTGAGAGAGGGGTAGAGTAGGTGTGAGTAAGCAAGCGGTACAATTACAGCCGTCTGATTATGTGCATTTGCATAATCACACCCACCATAGCTTGCTCGATGGCATGACGAAAATCGATGCCCTGGTAGAGCGTGTCAAAATGATGGGCATGGAAGCTGTTGCGATGACTGACCATGGCACATTATCTGGCACGATTGACTTTTACAAAGCCTGTAAAGGCGAGGGTATCAAGCCGATTATCGGCATGGAAGCCTACATAGCTGCTCGCAAACATACTGACAAAGAAGCCCAGCATGACAAGCCGCGCTATCACCTGATCATCCTCGCGATGAATAACAAGGGGTATGAGAACCTGATGCGACTTTCAACAATCGCCAATCTGGATGGTATGTACTACAAACCTCGTATTGACCGCGATCTGTTAGAGCAATACAACGAAGGATTAATCATCCTGAGTGGATGTGCCAGTAGCGAAATCGGCGAAGCACTAAAAAATGGCAACTATGAACCTGCCAAAAAGACTGCTCAGTGGTATAAAAAAATATTTGGCGATCGATATTATCTGGAGATCCAAGACCATGGTGATTGGGAAGACCAGTTAAAGATCAATGCTGGTGTTGAAAAACTATCCAGGGAGTTGGACATTCCTAGAGTACTAACAGGCGATGCCCACTACTTGAACAAAGATGATTCTCAAGCTCACGAAATTTTATTATGTGTTGGCACAAACGCCTATTTGTCAGACAAAAACCGTATGAGTCTAGAAGGCTTCCATCTACACGTCCGTGATCCAAATGAAATTATCGAAAAATGGGGTGATCAACCCGAGCTCATTACGACTAGCAAAGCTATTGCTGATCGCTGTGATGTAGAGATCGAACTCGGTAGTATCTTGATCCCGACATTTCCAACTCCGCCGAAAGAAACCGAAAAAAGCTATCTACAAAAACTAGTCTATCAAGGGTTGGCATGGCGCTACGGTAATGTTGAGCGTGAAAAAGCGTTGAAAATGACCGTTACTGATGCAAAGAAAAAGTTGCCTGACAATGTGCTGGAACGTGCCAAGTTTGAACTAAGTGTCATCGACAATATGGGCTTCAATGGTTATTTCTTGATCGTGCAGGACTTTATCAACTGGGGTAAAGATCGCGGAATTATTTTTGGTCCCGGTCGTGGTAGTGCGGCTGGCTCGATCATTTCGTATGCCCTGAACACGACAGATCTTGATCCAATTCACTACGATTTACTGTTCGAAAGGTTCCTCAACCCAGATCGTATCTCGATGCCTGATATCGATATTGATATTCAAGATACCCGTCGCGATGAAGTGATTCAATATTGTATAGATAAATACGGCAGTGACCGCGTGGCGAATATTGTCACCTTTGGAACCATGGCAGCACGGGCGGCAGTACGAGATGTTGCACGTGTGTTAGAAGTACCATACGCCGAAGCTGATCACTTGGCCAAACTCATTCCACCACCTGTGCAGGGGCGACATATTCCACTGGCAAAAAGCATCCAGGACGATCCAGACCTAAAGAACCAATATGAAACAAATGAACGAGCTCACGAAGTAATCGACTTTGCATCTAGACTAGAGGGAACCATACGCTCACATGGTGTACATGCCGCGGGTGTGGTGATTGCACCAGACGAGTTGGTCAAATTTGCACCACTAGAAATGGCGCAAAAGGGTGTCGTTTCGACCCAGTACCCGATGTTCCCGATTGAAGATCTAGGTCTACTCAAAATGGATTTTTTGGGTCTTTCTAACCTGACAACAATCAATAATGCCATGAGGATAGTAAAGAAAGTTTACGGTGAGGATATCGATCTCAACACATTGAAACTTGATGACAAAGAAACCTACGAGCTATTCCAGCGTGGCGACACGACCGGTGTATTTCAGTTAGAATCTGCCGGAATGAAACGCTATCTCAAGCAACTAAAACCGAGCGTGTTCGATGACATTATTGCCATGGTTGCTTTGTATCGTCCTGGTCCAATGCAGTTTATCGATAGCTTTATCAAACGAAAACATGGGAAAGAAAAAATCAGCTACCTGCACCCAAAGATGGAAAATGCCCTGAGCAATACCTACGGGGTTTTGGTGTACCAAGAGCAGTTTATGCAGATCAGTAAGGATCTTGCTGGGTTTACTGGTGGTCAAGCCGATACCCTTAGGAAGGCGGTTGGTAAAAAGATCATGACAATGATGAAAAAGATCAAACCAGAATTTGTCGAGGGTGCGATCAAACATAGCAATGCCGATCGAAAAACGATGGAACTCTTTTGGGATCAGCTAGAAGAATTCGCTAACTATTGTTTCAACAAATCTCATGCTGCATGTTACGCATTGATCTCGTACTGGACTGCGTATCTCAAAGCCCACTACCCAGATGCTTTTATGGCAGCATTGATGACGAGTGATCAGGGTGATATTGACCGATTAGCAATCGAAATTGCTGAGGCACAGCATATGGGTATCAAAGTGTTGTCACCAGACGTAAACCTGAGTTTCGTTGAGTTCTCGGTCGTACCAGGCAAGAACGAAATCCGTTTTGGCTTGGCTGCGGTCAAGGGTGTTGGTGTCGGAGCTGTCGAAGCAATTTTGGAAGCCCGAGAAGCAGGCCCATTCACCTCACCAGAAGATTTTGCAAAACGTGTACCTGCCAATAAGGTCAATCGTCGAGTTTGGGATTCACTCATCAAATCAGGTGCATTTGATTCTATGGCAGATCGATCAGACCTACTGTTCAATCTAGATGTTATTCTAGGCTTTGCTTCAAAACTACAAAAAGAAGCCTTGTCTGGACAAACAGATTTGTTTGCGAGCTTGGGAGAGACGGTATCTGACGTTATACCGAGCCTCGATCTGAAACCATCACCAACCAAACACAGCGAAAAAGAACGCCTCACCTGGGAGCGAGAACTACTCGGTCTATACCTCAGCTCCCATCCGCTCGACCCATACTCGGTCTATCTCAACGAGCAAACAGTTCCTCTAGACCAAGTCACACTCGATGCAGACGGCAAAGGCTTGACCGTTGGTGGAATCATCAGCACCGTTCGAGCTATCACGACCAAAAATGGCAGCAAGATGGCTTTCCTCAAATTAGAAGATAAATTCGGTGAGACAGAAATAATCATTTTTCCGAAACTCTACCAAGAAATTGGCGAACGGCTGCTGCAGGATACTGTTATCAAGGTGAACGGTCGTGTCAATGCTCGTAACCAAGCTGGTAACTTGCAGGACGAAACAAAAGTTATTGTCGAAAAAATAACCATTGTGTCTCAGGAAGAGCTGGATAACTATCAACCGACAGGACAACAGCAAAAAGCTCCCGCAGCCAAAAAAGGCAGCAAAAAAGCTACTAACGAGAAAAAGAAAACTGAAACTGTCGAACCGGTCAGTACTATCCCGACTATGTATATTCATATCAAGGACACTAACGACCATGATAGACTACGCGAAATGAAGCGAGAGCTCAGTAGTGTGCCTGGTGAGAATCAAGTTATTTTGGTGCTAGGCGAAGATAAAGCGTCTGCTATTCGCCTACCTTTTACGACTAATTTGTCAGAAAGTCTGGTCGCAAATATAAAGAGTCTGTACGGATCTGACCAAGTGGTTGTGAAATAGTTAACGCTAATGGTAAAATTGTAATCATATGGCACACAGAGGGACTCTAGTGAGGGGTAAGCAGCTGAACAAGTGGTCGGTACTATTATTTTTTTCAATAATATTACTAGTGATTTTTAGTTTTGTTAGTTACAAAAATAGTCTATCCTCACATTCGGCACAAAGCCCAGTCAGTAAGGCAGCACAAATCTCAGCCAAATCCTTTGGTACAGCATATACCGTTACTAGGGTGCACGCATCAAAAAATACCATTATCATGAATAACCTATGGCGTTCATCTGTGCAACTAGCGGGTGGAGGTTATAATAACTGCGCTCTCTCTAATGGTAATGTGTATTGTTGGGGCAAAGGAACAAATGGTCAACTAGGAAACAGCGCAAGTAGTAATGCTGTGACACCAGTAGCTGTCACAAGAGACATATTAAATGGGCAAAGAATGACTCAAATAGCGGGTGGTGCTAATCATATGTGTGCGATCAACAGTGGATTGGCTGCATGTTGGGGGGATAATACTTATGGCCAACTCGGTAACAACAGTGCGACAACTTCGTTCAATACCCCGCAACAAGTAGCTACGTTTGGTCCACTCCTCACTATTAGTCATATAGCAGCAGGTGCACGGAATAGCTGTGGAATCGCCAGTAATGCGGCGTATTGCTGGGGCGATAATTCATCCGGGGCAGTTGGCAATAATTCATCTACAAACGTAGCGTCTCCTACTCTCGTTACTGCTTCTGCGGGGTTATTAGGAGGTAAATCGGTTACTCAAATTCAGGTTGGGGGGCTATTTGCCTGTGCACTTGCAAACGGTGGTGTGTATTGTTGGGGTAGTAATACTTATGGCCAACTCGGCAACAGCAGTACAACATTGAGCAGGGTGCCTGTCAGAGTTCTGAATACGGGAGCTTTGCTAAACAAGACGGTTTCACAAATAGCTGTAGGTAACGAGCATGCTTGCGCTATTGCCGACGGCCAGGCCTACTGTTGGGGTCGCAACAACTACGGTCAGCTAGGTACAGGGAATACGACCAATAGTAGTGTTCCTGTCGAAGTCAGTACTTCTACAGGGTTATTAGGCAAAGTGGTCACAAATGTACTTAACGGTGGATATTCTCATACATGTGCTATAGCTGATAGTCAGGCATATTGTTGGGGTCGCAACAATTACGGTCAACTAGGTGATGGCACGATAGCCGACAAGACTAGCCCTGTCGCAGTTAATGTTTCTGGAGTGCTGAGTGGTAAAGGTGTGACGCAACTTATCGGCGGTGATTTGTACACATGTAGTATTGCAAACGGACGTGCATACTGCTGGGGAGATAACTCCTTTGGCCAGTTAGGTATAAATGCCAACACTCCTGTGAGTACCTCGATACCTTATAGGGTAAATGATGGGTATTATTAGGAAAATAGTATGAATATATTTTTGAATCGAAAACAACATACAAACGGATTCGTACTGCCAACAGTGCTGGTACTCTCGGTAGTACTAATGACGCTTGGACTGTCTGTATTCCAACTCACATCCAGTATTGCTCGTTCATTGACTGATCAATATTGGCAAAGACTTTCCAAACAAACTGCGCAGGCAGGAGTTTCGTATGTCTCAGCCTGTGTAGATCAAGGTTTGAGTCCCAGTACTTGGCCTGCATCTATTACACAAGACAACACATGTTTAGGGGCTTCATTGGGGACCCAGGCTAGTGTCTTTACAAATAGTAGTGATACAAACCCGATACCAAATCCGTATAGATCAAATTTTACTATTTATAGACCAACCACTAGTGGCGACGGTATACCAAAAGCTCGAGTTGTCGGCTCTGTAAATATTCTCAACACAGCAGGGAGTACGATCAAGACATATACATACGAAATGCTTGCTATCGTGAATGGCCCCACTCAGGCATACACCCAAATAGTAGCAGGATACAAGCACACTTGTGGACTTACTGATGGCAAAGTATATTGTTGGGGTTCAAATGCAGTAGACCCTCCGACAAATAACAACACGATCACGGGGCAATTAGGTATAGGTTCGGCAAGTACTAATGTAACAACTCCAAATCTGGTCGGCGGCCTATTATCTGGCAAATTTGTGACCTCAGTATCTGCGGGTAGGAACTTTACATGTGCCGTAGCTAACGGACAGGTATATTGCTGGGGAGCGAATGGCAGTGGGCAACTCGGTAATAATAGTACGACATCCAGCGCAGTACCTGTCTCGGCATACACAGGACAGCTGGTAAACAAACGGGTGACTGCGATTAGCGCTGGTACAGACTTTGCCTGTGCCGTAGCTAACGGACAGGTATATTGTTGGGGGAATGGTGCTAACGGACAGCATGGCAATAGCACAACAAACACTACCAGTACCCCTGATACTGCTGTCACTGGTATCACGAACGCAGACGCATTATCCGCTGGCGGTAACCATACCTGTGCACTCATGAACGGAACGCCATACTGTTGGGGAGGTGGTGCAAATGGGCAGCTCGGCAATGGTGCCACGCCAGCTACCCAATCGTCACCTGTAGCAGTAGCTATCGGAGGAGCATTTGTATATAAAATATATGCAAACAATACGTTTACCTGCGCCCTTGCACTAACAGGTCTACCATATTGTTGGGGTAACAACAGTAATGGACAATTAGGAACCAATAACACTACTAGTTATGCAACAGCCCAGCCCGTGAACACAACCAATGTCGTTGGTCTCATTACAGACATGAGCTCATCGAGTTCGTCGGAGTACCACGCATGTCTGATGGCAAACGGCAATGCATTTTGTTGGGGAACAGGCTCGTCAGGTCAGCTCGGTAACAACGCGACAAGTCAAAACAACCGTCCAGTAGCAGTTGATACCTCAGGACTTTTGCCAACCAACAGAACAATTACAAACATTACTACAGGTGGTATTCATACCTGTGCATTGGCCGAAGGTCAGCCTTATTGTTGGGGTAGCGGAGTCGCAGGTTCGTTAGGTAACGGTGTCGATAATGCATCGTGTGGATGTACTAACTCTCCAAACTCTGTACCAAAGAAAACAATCAACTCTTACTAGGTGTTATAAACCAAACCGTATAGCGCGATACCCGCAGCAACGCTGACGTTGAACGATTCTTTTTGCCCTTTCATTGGGATTTCTATCAGTTGATCGCACTTTTGTCGCAGTTCAGTACTGATACCATCAACTTCTTCGCCCAGTACCAGGATGATTTTTTCAGGTGGCGTAAAGTCCGACAATTCAATTGCTGATTCATCCTGCTCCAAACCCACAATTTTATAACCATGGGCTTTGAAAGCATCTAACGTACTAGCGATATGTGGAACGTGTGAAAATGGCACCGTTTTTTCAGCACCCAACGCCGTCTTTGATATATCTGCTGTTAATTTCTGCACAATATGAGGTAATCGGGTATCGGACTCAATCTCCGGATACGGTGTATAGCCGCTGAGGTACAGGTGCTGTACGCCGAAACCATCGCACGTGCGAAAGATCGAGCCCACGTTGTGAGCCGAGCGAACATTGTGCGCTACAACCGAGATTTGTATATCTGCCATAGTGCCAATATACCACAGTTTAATTAGTGTATAATAAACCGTAAGAACTATGGATACTGACAATAAACAAGCAATTCGTTTTCGCGAAACTGACGAGGATGCTACCCAGAAACGGGCGGCATTAATTGGTATAGAATACCTAGACACTAGAGGTATTTCGGATGTATCGCCACTACTGACTGATGTGTTGACAGTCGAGCAGATGTATCAAGGTAAATTGATCCCCCTCAAAAAAGGCAATGATGCCGATCCGTATGTGTATGGTGTCACTAGTGATACCCCACAATCTCTCACGCAAAAGCTCAAAGCCGACTGGCAAGAGAAGGGTGTAAATACTAAATTCTTGCTCATCAGTAAAGCTGGTTACCGTGAATTTATGCAGCGCTTTGATCCACCAAAGGAAGTTGTCTATGACGATGTCGAAATCGCCAAGGATGGTGATAGTGACACGATCGAAGCAGTATCGCAAACTCTCGACAGTGTGAGAACTGACGATATTTTGGACTATTTGATTGATCAGGCAGATAGTTTGGGCGCCAGCGATATCCATATCGAAAACCAGCGCGAGAATGTTCGGGTGCGATTCCGAGTTGATGGGGCATTGCACTCGGTGGCTAATCTGACTCACGAAAAATATCGTATTCTCAAAGCATCGCTAGCAACAAAGGCAAATATCTCGACTGCTTCAGCAGATGCTCAGAGTGGCAGTATGCAAAAGCAAGTTATGGCTAAAGGCGGAACAGTAGATCATTTCCTCAATATGCGTATCGAAACCGTCCCGACAGTATATGGCCAAGATGTGGTAATCCGTCTATTCAACTTTGACGAGACACTACTGGATCTCAACAATATTGGCGTCAATGAACGCGAACGAGCCCAGATAGATGAGATCGTTTCGCATCCGCGTGGCATGGTGTTGATGGTTGGTCCAACTGGTTCGGGAAAATCAACCACGCTCTATAGCATGATTAATGCTCTCAACACACCTGATCGCAAAGTCGTTACCCTAGAAGATCCTGTCGAATTCCGCATACCTGGTGTCAGTCAGATACCAGTCAATACAGGTGGTGGTCAAACTTTTGCCGACAAGTTGCGAGCAGTACTGCGACTAGACCCCGATATCGTCATGGTCGGTGAGATTCGTGACAACGACACCGCTCGCACGACTATACAGGCGGCCATCACTGGTCACCTGGTATTATCAACATTTCATGCCGAAACAGCTAGTGCGGCATTTTCACGTATGATCGATATGATTGGTATTAATCCTATATTCTCAACCGCTATTCGTTTAGTGGTTGGACAACGTTTAGTACGTAAACTAGACGAAAACAAAGAAGCCTACACGGCAGACGAGGCTACTAGCAAGTGGATACGAGATGTACTGAGTGATTTACCACCTGTTATAGAAAAACCTAACCTGGACGGTGAGATTACCTTGTACAAGCCGAAAGTCAGCGATGAATCACCATTTGGATACAAGGGCAGAGTGATTTTGATGGAGCAACTAGTTGTCGACGAAGAAATCCAAAAATTCCTACGTGGTGAAATTGCTGATGCACACGCCGAGACTATCGAGAAAGCCGCCAAAGCTCAGGGTATGGTCACGATGATACAATCAGGAGTCCTGCGAGCACTCTCAGGCGAAACAACCCTCGAAGAAATTCACCGAGTACTTTAGACAATAATTTTTGCGATAGCTGGGACTAATTGATCATTCATTACTGACGGTATAATTTCATCTGGTGTCGGATTTTCGACTAGTTCTGCAATAGCTTGGGCTGCGGCGAGTTTATGCTCATCAGTAATCTGCTGCACATTGTTGTCTAGTGCGCCACGGAATATTCCAGGAAAGGCCAGGGCATTGTTGACTTGGTTCGGCAGGTCGCTCCGACCTGTCGCTATCACAGCCGCACCTGCAGCTTTTGCTTCATCGGGCATGATTTCTGGTGTTGGGTTGGCTAGTGCAAATATAATGGGCTGATCGTTCATAGATTTGACCATGTCGGTTGATAGCAATCCTGCGCGCGATACACCGACAAATATATCAGCCTCACGTATTGCCTCTGTTAAATCACCAGTTTGAGTGCTTGAAATAACGTTTTCATTGATAAGTTTTTGTTTCGTCTCATTGAGATCCTGGCGCTCATGCGAGATAATACCTTGGCTATCAACAGCCACAATTGTAATATATGGTGCATATAGTTTGACGAGTTTCATAACAGCAACACCAGCTGCTCCGACACCACTGAACACAGCTCTAGAAGTATTCAAATTTTTACCAGTTACTTTAGTTGCATTGATGAGTCCTGCCAAAACCACAATTGCAGTACCATGTTGATCGTCGTGAAATATCGGAATATCTAGCTCAGCTTTTAGTTTTTCTTCTATCTCAAAACACTGTGGTGCCGCAAAATCTTCTAGATTAATCGCTCCAAAACTCGGTGCAATAGCTTTAATTGCAGCTACAGCTTCATCTGCCGAGTTAATATCTAGTGTAATCGGCACAGAATCAATATTTGCAAAGTGTTTAAATAACAGTGCTTTACCTTCCATAACAGGCATACTAGCTTTCGGCCCGATATTGCCCAAGCCCAGGACTGATGAGCCATCAGATATGACAGCTACTAGATTATTAGTCCAGGTATATTCTTTTAGCTTTGTAGGGTCTTCGGCAATTGCTTTGCTGACCGCTGCCACACCAGGGGTATAATACGCGCTCAATTTATCACGCGTTAGTTCCTCGTCGTCACGTAGTTTTGTGGTTATTTTGCCTTTGTATTTTTTGTGTAGTTCTAGCGCCAATTCATCAAAATTCATAATCCCAGTATATCACCTCTTGTATATCAGGGGTACTTTGTGGTACAATTTGTAACTAACTGAGAAATAAAGTTTAAGAGAGATAAAGTATATGAGTTTTGCATTAATCGACAAAGTCAACAAAGCGCAGATGAAGCCGTCTGTTGTTGATGCTCGTAGTGGTGACACAGTCAAAGTCCACCAAAAGATTAAAGAAGGTAACAAAGAACGTATCCAGATATTTGAAGGCGTTGTTATCCGTACTGATCGCAAAAACAGCCACACTAGCCGTATCACTGTACGCAAAATCGCCAGTGGTGTTGGTGTCGAAAAAAGCTTTCTACTACACAGCCCATTAGTCGAAAAAGTCGAAATCGTTCGTCGTTCTAAAGTTCGCCGTAACTACCTCAGCTATTTGCGAGCTCGTAGCGGTAAGAGTGCTCGCCTAAAAGGTACTGATTTCGACCGCTTGGCAGTTAATGATGTACATGATCCTAAAGCCGAAGCTGAAGCCTTACGTTTGAAAGAAGAAGCTGCCAAGGCAGCAGCCGAAAAAGCCGAAGCAAAAGCCGCCGAGGAAGCTGAGCTTGCTGCAAAACAAGCAGAAGTCGAAGCTCGTCACAACGAGACCAAAGAATAAAGCTCCTACACAAGAAATAAAACCACTCTGTTCTGGGGTGGTTTTTAGTTTAAAAAAAAAGAAGACCTCCCGGGTCGACACCAAATGAATGGTGCCGCCCGGGTTAGGTCCGTCTTTGTGATCCAACTGCGCCGGAAAAACCGACTAGCCCTCCCGAGCTAGGATCTACAAAGGTGCGCGTCGCTGAGGATCAGTCCGGGTTGAAGCCGGCGATGCCGCCGGTGGCGGAGTTGGCCTTGGTCGCGTTGCGCGCGTGCGTCGAGGAGGTCGTGCTGATCTGCATTTCGTTCTCAATTTCGGAGATGTTTCCGAGGGGTGTGCCGCGAGCCGCGGCGAGGGAATGCAGGTGCTTCATATAGATGAACCAACTTTCTCTACTCGTCTTTCATTTCCACCAGGTGGTTACCTGATTTACATAGCATAGTATCATATATTAAAAAACTTGTCAACACTTTTGTCAAACTATTTTGAAACATAAAAATAGGCAAGAAAAAACCTTCGTGACGAGTGGTGCTTTTTAGGGCACCACTCGTCACAGATAACCAGGAGGGAGAAATCAGGTACCCGGAAAGTTACAGGAACTAGGCGGTCGTGTGATTTCAATTTTTACTGCAGGTACTGCATGCTGCCCTTTTGGGGACTCGTCATCAGTGCGTCCTTGGTTTACTACCCCAATTGAATGCGATGAACCATCCAGGGTTCGAACTGCTATCGGGTAGGACTACTGCGCCTTCGTATAAGTTTTTTCTTGCCAGTGTTTGTATTGGTACTTCGAGACCTCTGCATCCATGCATGTTTCTCGATTACTCACTATCAGTATATTCCTCACGCTTACGCTTGTAAACACTTTTTTGTATGAAATACAAAAAACTACCATTTAGGTAGTTTGAAAGATGTTTCTATAAAAATGAGACAAGGAAATTGTGCTGGTGGACGGTGCGTAAAGCGCCGCCCACCAGCTGCAACATGGATGTCGTCGACACAGGCGTGGTGTGTTCCTGGTCTCGACGCAATGAGTACGAACAGACGAGTGACAGTCCGTGTCATTGCTTCCATTTGTGCATCGTGTAGTAAGACTACGCCACATGAGAACTATCCATAGCTCTCATGTGGCGAGTTGACCAGAGGTAGCAACTTCGCTTGTTATTCGTCCTTCTCGGCAGGAACGAACAACGCCTCTGGCACACTTGTGGGTGAGTGGCTAGCGACCGCCGAAGCGAGAAACGCATTCTTGCGCGGCGCCGCCTCCTCCGCCACGACGGTTCATGCCGCTGCCGCCCTGACAGTGACCACGAAAGCCACCGCCATTGCGTCACTTGACCTTTTCGCCAGTCTGGCGATTTGTTCCGCGAATCCCTACCATCGCATCTCCTTGTCTCGATTGAAAACGGATGTTCTCAATTATCTTTTATATTAATACGCCTAGGCTCAATAGTCTATAGTAGACGACATGATAGTTGGAATTGACGAAGTAGGACGGGGTGCATGGGCAGGGCCACTAGTCGTTGGGGCGGTTGTACTGGGCGGTGCACAGATCGATGGTTTGACCGATAGCAAAAAGCTAACCGCAAAGCGTCGCCGAGAACTGGCGAGTGAAATCAAAGAAAAAGCTATGGCGATTGGTTTGGGTTGGGTATCAGCTGAGACAATTGACAAGATTGGTTTATCCGAAGCACTAAAAATGGCGACCAGACTAGCGGTCAAAGAAATAAATGTTGAGTACGACGAGATCATTATAGATGGCACAATCAAACTACTGGATGATGATAGAGTTACGACAATGAAGCAAGCTGATTTGTTAGTTCCCAGTGTGTCAGCCGCCAGTATAGTTGCCAAAGTTGCTCGTGACTATTATATGAGTGAAGTTATTCACGCACAACATCCACAGTACAGCTTTGATCGACATGTTGGCTACGGTACGGCATTGCACTCCACGGCACTGACTGAACATGGGCCGATAGAACTACATCGGCTGAGCTTTACACCCGTCAAAAAAGCGCTAGGACTCGAAATATCACAACCAGTAAAGGTTGATAAAGTCGTTGAGACCGCAGGTCGTCAGGCAGAGGCTGTAGCTGCACGGTATCTTGCTAATCAAGGATATGAAATCTTGGCACAAAACTGGCGTACCAAATTATGCGAAATCGATATTGTGGCGCAAAAAGACCAGGTAGTACATTTGGTCGAAGTAAAATATCGCAAAAAGCAGACTCAAGGTGATGGCTTGCAAGCAATTACTCCTAAAAAATTACGACAAATGAAATTCGCTGCACGTATGTGGCAACATTGGCACGGATTCACGGGCGGCATGCAGCTGAGCGTCATATCAATGAGCGGCCAACCACCTCAGGTTGATGAATTTTTGGAAAGTATTTAGACAAGACTCATACATCATTCACTCAGGTCGCTTGCTTGCCAGGGCAATGCAAGACAAGCTCCTCGGGAAACGAGAGCCTTCACGAATAATATATGAGTCTTGTCTATGACAAATTACCAAACGCTATCGAGTCACCAGCGATATTTTCGGTGCCAATCATCGTTGCAGGTATCAACGCAAAGTCACCATAACGATCGTTGACACTATTCATAGCCCTCGCAATTGCGCTACGATCTGCCAGTGGTCGTCCCGTGAGATTCATCACTAATTGTTCAGGATTAACAGGGTGAAAATCAAAGGTAGTAACAGACAGTAGACTGACTAATCCCGCATCTTTCGGTGCATGTGTATCTATAAGGTCACGCGCTGCCCGAAATACGTCTTGTGTTGTGATGAGTTGATGTGGGACATGATGAGATTTGTGCCAATAGGGTGAGCGCACATGGCGCAAGCCAACACGTATACCTGTAGCACTGACGTCTCGGCCGCTCAGCCGCCTGGCTATCTTTTGCGAGAGTTTAAATATGATCGGGTCTAGTTGATCATGAGGTAGTTTTTCTTTCATTGCATACTGATGGCCAATTTGACTGCCAGTTTTCCAATCACGATCATCAACTTCCCAGCCTCGTAGACGTAACCACCAATAATAACCCACAATACCACCGAATATAGCTCGCAGTTTCTGTGGATCAGCCTGGGCAAAATCAGACACAGTATTGATACCAGCTAGTTGCAGGCGTACGCTGTAGCGTCTATCAATCCCCGGTAGATCTTTCAGGTCTAGCTCGCTAAAAATCTGATCTATATTGTGACTATCAATTATATCCAGTCCATCTGGTTTATGCAGTCCCGCGGCTAGTTTAGCCAAAAGCCGATTGGACGCGATACCAACATTGCAACTAACCGCTTCGCCAACATGCACACGAATTTGGTCTTTGATCTCTCGTCCAATCTGTTCTATTGTTTTGCCGTCACGCAACGCTTTGCTATTGCTTAGGTCGATCACAAACTCGTCAATACTCTTTGCTGATATTTGATCAGTGTAGTTTTCTAACACCTTGCGAAATAACCGATGAGCCTCACGATATTTTAGTGGATCAACAGTAGTGATATGTATGGTAGGACAGATCTTTTTGGCTTCCCATACGCGTGTTCCGAGTTTTATACCCAAGTATTTTGCTTCATAACTAGCGGCTAATATGATGCCGCCAGGACTGTCATAGGCGACAATTCCAACCGGCTGACCACGCCAATGGCGCCGAGCTTGCTGTTCTATTGTGGCAAAACATGAATTGAGATCGATGTGCATGATAGTAGGGGATGCCTGGTTAACACCTAATTCAATCTTGCTGGCGCTGTGTTTTATTGGCACGGCTCGATCTCCTCGAGTGTCCAGACTAGGCTATGGCTATGAAAGGCTAGTTTCATATACATTGATTGCGCTTCGTCAGTTAATGAAAAGTGGTGAATAGTGTGATAACCATCACGAGTAGTGTGATGAAAATCAACTTTTCCTAGTTTGTACTGCTTGTGATTCCAGCGTAGCTGAGCAGGGATGAGAGGTGCTATTTTGCCACCAAATACTGCTATGACTGCTATTCGTTCGTTTATATTGAGACTCACTTTAATAATCCTTTATCAATTTATAAGGTTTTTACTGCTATGTGACGCTAAGCCAATCAAGGCACGTCGGTAAAGAATTATTAAAGCTTGTTTGTAAAAATCTGCCGTGGCAAAAGTACAAACACTGCTAACGCTATAATATCAGCGTTTTGCTACTTGTTCAAGTCGTGTGGCAACCTCTACCTTGTTGCTCTCGATCCACTCAATACGACTCTGGATTTCGCTCAGACCAATGTCGATTGTGCGCTGCAAAGCAATTTCGTCACGCATCGGTACAAAGAATTCACGAAACTTTTCCAAATATTCACTGCTAGAAAATGCGCTAGCGGTGTAGTAGACAAAATTATCATAGTGATGGTCGTTTTTGTATGATTTTTTGATCCACTGCCAGTTATTAGCTATCCATTCCCAAGCTTGGGCTCGGATAAATCGATTGCGGATCATGTAGGCGTACCAACCCGTGGCATCTTGTGGTCGAACGATAGACGAATCGGTGATGAGAGATAGCAATTTCTTGGCGGTTGCAGGGTCTTTTGTACTAGTGAGGCCAACGACGATATCTTGTTGTATGTCACTATTGCTAGTAGTTTTGTGATATTTTAACAACTCATCAATAACCGCATCACTATTGCTAGAATATTTCACAGCAGTACCTAGTATCATAGAGCGTAATTCACCACTGAGCTCGGCAATATCGTTGGCTGATTGGTATAACTCTAGCGCTTGGTCTGTTGCTTGCTGGTTTTCGGAATATAGCATCATACCAACTATCGTCGCACGCAGTTTTGTCTCGTCCTCAGACTCACCATCCTTAGCATGCCAGCCAAGTTTTTTGTATAGAGGTAGTGATACTTTCTCGGCAAACTTTTTTAAGTTCTTTTCTAATGTTGCATCATCTTCGCTAAAGCGTTTGAGATCAGCAAAACTTAGCCCAATTACGTCCCATACAGGTTGTAAAGTTTCGTTCTTGAATGCGTCCAGTAGATCTACTAGTTCGGCAGTTGGTTTCAGTGAGCCTTTCGACAGCAAACTAGCTTCATTGAGTAACTGTAACTTATCAATATCGCTCAGCTTATCGATGTTAGCGAGTAACCGCGCCGTCAACTCCTGATCATAATCTGTCACAAAATATGATGTGTCGTTTTGGTTGAGCTTGATGTAATCACTTGTTATCTTGCTACTGATTGATGGTTGATCCAAAATTTCTGGCAGTGCCGGGTCATTCGCAAAGAGAGGTACTGGCCACTGACGGTCATCTGCACCACCACCAATTTGGAAATGCTTTTGTTCTAAATTAAGTGTATCGCTAATAAGTGTTGCCTTGATGACTGGATAGCCTGACTGTGTCAACCACGTATCCATAAACGCCTCAATGTCTCTGCCAGATGTCTCGGCCAGAACTTTCCACAAATCATTGCCGGTAGTGTTGGCGTAGGCGTGGGTTTTAAAGTATTGCTTCAAGCCCTTACGAAATGCATCTTCACCAATATATGAACGGAGCATATTTAGTAAATTACCACCCTTTGCATAGACGATAGATGGATCAAACAGAGTACCAATTTCTTCTGGATCGTTAACTTCAACTTTGACGGCCTGCACACCTGGCAGCGCATCTCGTCGTAGGGCTGCCAAGCCTTCATGTGAGGCAAAATCATTCCATACTTTCCAGTCAGGGTACAAGCTATCAGTGACAAGGTATTGCATCATGTTGGCAAAGCTTTCGTTGAGCCACAGATCATCCCACCAAGCCATAGTGACGAGGTTACCGAACCATTGATGAGAAGTTTCGTGGCCAATCACAGATGCAATCGTTTGTTTCGTGCTCACGGCAGTTGTGCTGTCAGCTAGTAGGTATGCTTCACGATAGGTCATCAGACCCCAGTTTTCCATAGCGGCAGATGAAAAGTCAGGAACGGCTACGTGATCGGCTTTTGGTAGTGGATATGCGGTACCAAAGTAGTCATCAAAAAACTCAATTGAGCCGATACCGGTTTTGAGTGCAAATTGCATGCTTTCCGCGCTCTGAGCTGGCGTCGCCCAAATATTCACATCTACACCCGATTTGGTCTTGCCAGATACGCTGTGCAGCTCACCAATCACAAATGCGAGTAGGTATGGTGACATCTTGGGTGAAGTTTCGAAGCTAGTTGTTAAACGATCATCGGCTGTGTCTTGCTGCTTGATTGGCATGTTGCCGAGCACTTGTACACCAGTTTCGGTGTGTAGGGTTACGTCAAAGGTGGCTTTGGCGGCTGGCTCATCAACACATGGCAACAATTCACGAGCATAGTGTGATTCTAGCTGGGTAATCAACAATTCTTTTTTCACTCCTTCATGTTCGAAATAGCAAGGGTACAGACCATGCAGTAAATCATTAATCTTGCCTGAAAACTCCAAAACCACTGTGATATCTGTGTCTACTAATGCACTGGTTGGAGTGATAGTGATCTCATCATTTTCGCCATATGTTACCTCTGCAGGTATCTTATTTACCACCGCTTTTTTGATCGTCAGATCATTGCCGTGAAGACGCAATGTTGCGCCCATTTTCAGCTCGCCAGTAATAGTCACTGTTCCGCTAAACACCCTAGTGATACGTTGGATATCTAAATCGAGGCTGTAGTGGGTGGGTTTGAAGTCGTCATGTAGTCGTCGGAGTTTTGTCATAGATAATATTGTACCACTTGCGTTAGTGACGAGCGTCGTGTATAGTTGTACACAGTTAACCGGACCTAATTGGCCCGGGTTTTTTAATAACGGGGCCCCCGAACGAAACCAGCGAAGCGTTTCGGGTGGGGCTGAGTAAAGGAGAAAAATAATGGATGGAATAGACCTCAAACAACTCACAATGGCAGTTCGTACAATTGCCGAAGAAAAGAATCTACCTGAAGAAACGGTAGTAGAAGTAATCGAACAAGCAATCGCTGCTGCGTGGCGCCGTGACAATGGTGACCGTGATCAGCTAGTTAAAGCTGTGCTCAATACTAATAGTGGCGAAGCAACAATTTCTGTTGGCCGCGAAGTGGTAGAGGAAGTCGAAAACGACATCAATGAAATTAGCCTAGAAGATGCTAAAAAAGTTAAAAAAGACGCTAAAATTGGCGACTTTATAGAAGAAAAAACTGAAATGGCCACAACTTTCGGTCGCGTTGCTGCGCAGACCGCAAAGCAAGTTGTCTTGCAACGCCTACGTGAAGCTGAGCGAGAAGTCGTCAGTGCTGCGTTTGAAGACAAAGTTGGCGAAATACTAAACGGTACAGTGCAACGTGTTGAACCACGTGTGGTTCGTATTGACCTCGGTAACGCAACGGGTATTATTCCTGCTAGCGAACAGATTCAGGGCGAATATTACTCTCCTGGCTCACGAGTTAAAGTGCTACTAAAAGAAATCGAACGCGGTAACCGCGGCCCACAACTTATCTTGTCTCGTGCGAGTACTGGTTTTATCAAACTACTATTTGCTAGTGAAGTTCCAGAAATCGAAACAGGAGCAGTTGAAATCAAGACTATCGCCCGTGAAGCTGGCCGACGTTCCAAGATCGCCGTTGTCTCTAACGTTCCAGGTGTCGATCCAGTCGGTACATTCGTTGGTAGTCATGGTACACGTATCCAGGCTGTTATGAACGAAGTTGGTGACCAAGAAAAGATCGATATCATTTCGTATAACGAAGATACTCAGAGCTTTATCAAAGCTGCCCTATCTCCTGCAGAAGTCCAAAAGATCGAGATTGTCAGCGACAAAGAGGGTGACCGACGTGCCAAAGTATTTGTCAACGAAGATCAGCAATCAATTGCGATCGGTCGTGGCGGTCAAAACGTACGTCTAGCCTCTCAACTAACTGGCTATGAATTAGACATTGAAACTGCTACCAAACCAGAAGCAAAACCTCGCAAAAACATCGAAGACTCCCTACTCAACGCCGTAGAAGAAGCTACAGAGTAGTATTAGCACTCGGTTGACACGAGTGCTAAAAAGCGTATAATTTTAGGTATACACTATACATATTTGGAGGTAGAATATAAGTATGCCAGAAAACTTTCAAGATTTCGCTCAGTATCTTACTGACAACGCGCGAGGGAGCCTGCAACAGGCTGAGTTGATTGCGCGCAGTCTCGGCAGTTCATACATCGGGACAGAGCATCTCTTGCTCGGCCTTCTCTCTCAACCTGACTCTGTCGGTGGTAGAATATTGCAGGACAACGGTGTGACGCTCGAGCGAGCTCATACTGCCCTCAATCTGACACCACGCTCATTAGTCATTAATGCTGGTGCAACGGGTCTGAGCGAAACAGCTAAATTGACACTCAAAATGAGTTGGGAAACAGCACAAGAATTTCACCAAGATTACTGTGGAACAGAACATATATTATTTAGTATTTTGTCGCAAAAAAATGCTCGAGCTACTGTATTGCTGCGTGATATGAGCGTAGATATGCAAGAAGTCTCAGCCGAGCTAGACGATTATTTACGTGATCAAAAAGAAGCGTTTCATCTAGGCAGTGCAGGTTCAAAAGTCGGCTTCAAGCAGCGTACCAAAAAAGGAATGCTCGATACGTTCGGTATTGACCTAACGGCTCAGGCACACAAAAACGAGCTTGATCCAGTGATTGGCCGTGATGAACAAATTAACCGCATGATTACTATTTTGTCTCGTCGAACAAAGAACAACCCAGTATTGATCGGTGATCCAGGTGTCGGTAAAACTGCCATTGTCGAAGGATTAGCTCAGCGTATTGCTAATGAGCAAGCACCCGAGCACCTACTAGACAAGAGGATCGTTCAACTCGATTTACCAGGTATGATTGCTGGTACAAAATATCGTGGTGAGTTCGAAGAGCGCTTAAAGAAAGTCATGAATGAAATTCGTGACAATGCCAATACTATTATTTTCGTTGACGAGCTACATCTAATTGTTGGCGCTGGCGCTGCTGAAGGCTCGATGGATGCAGCCAATATCCTCAAGCCAGCACTTGCTCGTGGACAAATACGTCTGATTGGTGCAACAACAACCGAGGAGTTCCGTAAACACATCGAAAAAGACGCCGCCCTAGAGCGACGTTTGCAATCTATTATAGTGCCAGAACCAAAGCTCAAAGACGTTGTCGCAATCCTCAAAGGCCTACGTCACCACTACGAGGAATATCACGGCGTCGAGCTGAGCGACGAAGTCATCGAAGACACCGTCAACCTTGCTGACCGTTATGTCAGCGAGCGTTTTATGCCCGACAAAGCAATCGATGTGATCGATGAAGCTGCCAGTAAAGTTCGGGTCAAAAATGGTGTCATTTTGCCAGAAGCTCGCCGTATCCAACGTGAAATCAATCTGTTAAATGACAAGATGGAAGAAGCCGTGACGAATGAAAACTACGAACGAGCAGCTCTGTGCAAGACTCGTATTTCACAACTCAGTGAAAAGCTAAACAAGCTACACATTGACGAAAAGCGCGATGCAATTGCACTCACGGCTGATGATGTTGCAGCTGCAATCTCAACTATGACCGGTATTCCTGTGAATCGAGTTGTCTCAAAAGAAGCCACCTTGCTACGTAATCTCGAAGGTCATTTGGGTAAATCGGTCATTGGGCAAAAGGAAGCAATTGTCAAAGTTGCCAAGAGTATTCGCCGTAGCCGTTCGGGTATCACCAGCAAGCGTCGCCCAATCGGTTCGTTTATATTCATGGGTCCTACGGGTGTGGGCAAGACTGAACTCGCTAGGGTTTTGGCGCGCGAAGTATTTGGTAGTGAGCAGGCACTCATCAAAATTGATATGAGTGAATTTGGCGAACGACATAGCGCTAGTCGCCTAGTTGGTGCGCCAGCAGGTTATGTTGGCTACGATGACGGCGGACAATTGACCGACAAAATACGCCGTCAACCATATAGTGTGGTGTTATTCGATGAGATCGAAAAAGCCCACTCTGACGTGTTCCAACTATTGCTGCAACTGCTCGAAGATGGACGGTTAACTGACGCAAAAGGCCGCAGTGTTGATTTTTCTAACAGCATAATCATCCTGACCAGCAACTTGGGCGCAGAGGCTATGCAAAAGGAAGCCAGTCTAGGATTTAAGGCAAAGACGACAAGCGATACCAAAAAGCTCGATAACCTTCATCACAAAAACGAAGCAGCAGCCAAGGAAGCCTTGTCTCGTATGATGAAACCCGAGCTGATTAATCGTTTTGATGGCGTGGTTGTCTTTCACGCATTAACTCGTGGTGAAATTGGCAAAATATTTAATCTGCAGGTAAAAGACCTCAAGGCTCGGCTCAACGCACAGGGTCTCAGTGTTATTGTCAGCCCACCTGCCAAAAGATGGCTCATCGACAAGGGCTACGATGAATTCAACGGTGCCAGGCCGCTCAGACGAGTTTTGCAAGATGAGCTAGAGCATATCATCGCTGATGGAATGTTGGGTGGCGAGTTTAATAAAGGCGATGTATTACATGCATCTGTCGCCGATGGCGCACTAAAAGTTGGCGTAAGGGCAGAATAAATGCGCTCTAAACGCATACCTAGCTTTATGTACACGATGTTACTCGCAATAGGTTTTGTCTGGCTATTTTTCAACTATCAACATTTGATTGATCAGGTTGTCGTATCGCAGTTCAAGCCAAGTGGTGAAGTGAGTAAGGTCGCAGATGAAGTACAGTTTACTGAAAAAGGTAAATTTTTGTACCTAGCAGCACAACCACAACTAAGTGATCGTGACGAGTTTAATAAAAACTGCGAGAAAAAAGCCGAACAAACAGTAGTACTAGGTTGTTATTTAGGTCCTCAGCATTTGTATATTTATAACATCACCGATCCACGTCTTTCAGGGGTACGACAGGTGACTGCAGCTCACGAAACATTACATGTTGCCTACGATCGCCTCAGCTACGTTGAAAAAAAGAGTGTCAACAAGATGATAAAAGCTGCTCTGCCGAGTGTCCAAAAGGCGGAGCCTGATCTGGCTGCTCGACTGGAAATATATGACAAGATTGAACCCGGCGAGAGAGACAACGAGCTGCATTCTATTCTGGGTACAGAGTCTGTGACACTACCGGCAGATCTAGGAAAATATTACTCGCAGTACTTTACCAATCGCAGTATCATTACCAATTACGCAGCTCAGTACGACAAAGTGTTCGAGGACGTAAAAAATCAACAAAACCAGCTGATGACTGATCTAGATAATTTGGCTAGTGAAATAAAAGTTCTAACCGCAGACTACAACTCAGAAACAATCAAGCTCAATAGTGATATCGAAGAATTTAACCAAACTGCTAATAGTCAATATAGTACTCAGTCAGAGTTTAACGCAGCTCGTGGCGAGTTATTGACTCGTCGTAATGAACTAGAGGATAAGCGAAAGACTATCAATAGTAAGGTTGATGAATATGAAACAAAGCGAGCCAAGCTAGAAGACCTCAATATTAAAGTCAAAGACCTCAATTCTAAAATCGACAGCTCCAGTGTGCCGAGCCTGTAGATATCTGATACACTAAATAGTAATGGCAAAGTCAACAACACAATACGTCTGTCAACAATGTGGCGCAACGTACAGCAAGTGGGTAGGAAAGTGTGAAAACTGTGGCGCGTGGAACTCACTGTTAGAATCCACCCCTGTCTCATCTGGTAAATCTGCGATTGCAAAGAGTCGCGGCACACCGCTAAAGGCTAAAAAATTATCACAAGTCCAGCTGGATAATGTCAAAAATCGCCTCACGACTGGCTTTGGTGAGCTCGACACAGTGCTGGGCGGTGGGTTAATGCCAGGCGGAGTATTGCTGATGGCGGGTCAGCCGGGAATTGGTAAAAGCACATTGTTACTACAAGTAGCTGCCAATGTCGCCAACAAAAAAACAGTCTTGTATGTCAGCGGTGAAGAGTCTGCAGGGCAAATCAAACTCCGTGCTGAACGGCTGGGTGCGCACAAGCAAGAAGCCTTGAGTCTAGCCAGCAGCACCAGCGCCGATGACATCGCAGCAACAATCGCCGAGAGTAAATATGATTTGGTGATTGTTGATTCTATCCAAACACTCGCACTCGACGATATTACCAGTGCGCCTGGAACAGTCAGTCAGATTACAAACTCATCAAATGTAATCATCCGTGCTGCAAAATCTGCCAATACCTCTGTTGTATTGGTTGGCCATGTGACCAAAGAGGGCTCGATCGCTGGTCCGAAAGTCCTAGAACATTTAGTCGATGTCGTGCTGAACTTTGAAGGCGACCGTTATGGTGGTTTCAAGATCATACGTGCTGTTAAGAACCGCTACGGCAGCACGTCCGAAGCAGCACTGCTGGAAATGGCCGAGGAAGGTTTGAAGCAAGTTGAAAACCCGTCTGCAGCACTGCTAGCTGAACGACAAAACACCGACGGATCGGTCATTTTAGCGACGCTGGAAGGTAACAGGCCGCTACTGGTTGAGATCCAAGCCCTTGTCAATCCGACTCATTTCGGCTATCCTAAACGTACTGCTAGTGGATTTGATATCAATCGTCTCAATCTTTTAATCGCCGTGTTAGAAAAGCGAACAAAGTTGAAATTATCAGAGAGCGATATATATATTAACGTCGTTGGCGGTCTAAAGTTAGCTGACCCAGCTGCTGATCTAGCGATTGCTATGGCGATTGCATCTGCCGCTGCATCACGAAAAATTGGTGATGGTGTTGTTGTCTTTGGTGAAGTTGGTCTGGGTGGTGAAGTGCGCTCTGCAATCAGCAGTGATCGACGCCTGGACGAAGCAAAGAAGCTTGGATTTACCCAAGCAATTACACCTCGCTTGCGTAACAACACCAAATTTGCCAAACAAGTGACAGATCTACGCTCAGCTTTAGTAGATTATCTAAAATAATCCGTCAGTCGGCGGAAAAAGGAAGTAAAAAAATGATGGAAATATTCCAAACAATAGCGTTGCTATTAGTGTTACTTTTGACACTGTACATTGCGCTCAAACAAACCAGAAGCCCTAGGATTAAGAGTACTTCGCTAAAAGCAGTCTTGTTAGATAGTTCGGCATTAATCGATGGACGGATATTAGACGTTGCCCGTATCGGCTTTTTGGGCGGGACTCTAATCGTACCTAGCTCGGTACTACGCGAAATGCAGTACCTCGCTGACAATGCTGATCATGAAAAGCGTTCACGCGCTCGTCACGGCCTAGACGTAGTCAAGCAATTGCAAGACCTACCTCACGCTGACGTCGAGATACTAGACGACGGTTTACCCGGTGAAGGTGGCGTTGATGAACGACTAGTTCAACTAGCCAAAGGTTCGAGTGCAGATCTACTGACACTTGATTTTAATCTCAACAAGGTCGCAACAGCCGAAGGTATACGAGTACTCAATATAAACGAGCTTGCTCAGACGCTTCGCATGAGCTACTTGCCTGGTGAAAAGCGTTTCTTGACACTAGTGAGTAAAGGCCAAGACAAAACACAGGCTGTTGGATACCTAGAAGACGGTACGATGGTTGTTGTCGAAAACGCAGGTAGCCAAATTGGCCAATCGGTTGAAGTAGAATTCACCCGTGCCCTACAAACTGCAGCTGGTAAAATGTTATTTGCCAAAAAACTACACGCTGAAAAATCTCAGCCAAATAAATTAACTCAACATAACAAAGTACCCAAGATTCAGAAAACAACAACTACAAAGAAACCTTCGGGCAATAGTACTAATAACAGAAATCCTCGCAAGCGACAAACTCCCGAGGATTCATTAGTGAAACTAGCTAATCAATAAAACTACGGAACAGTAATTGTCTTTGTAGTGCTACCGCTATAAAGGGCTTGGTCAGTGACTTCTACAACAATCGTGTGTACACCTGGTGCTAGGCTGACAGGTCGTGCATACGAACCGCTCGTAGATGCTCCTTGCTCGCTCACGTTTCCGTCAACTGTTATCCTGACATTCTGCAAGCTGTTAGTACCCTGGGTAACAGTAGCTGTAACTGTTCCACCCGAGTAAGTTGCATCATTGACGAACGGTTTGACGTCGTCACACTTGTGTTTGTCATCATCGCCGCTGGCATCATATCCACCGTCTGCAAAGATGGTGTTTTTCTTTGTCACAGGATCTAGGGCGGTAGTGACATTAACATTTACCTTTGCAGCTTCTGGCGTACAGCTAGTAGCTTTTTTCTTTGAGATTTTATCAAAGGCTAAGGTCGAATTATTCTGAGCTTGCTTTTGGTTGAACCAGCTAGGGTAGAGCTCGCCTTTGATTGTTTGGATACCGGCAGGGGTAGTAAACCAGTCACCAGTCTTCCATGTTCCATCTTTTGCAAAGAACTCTGTATGTATTGGACCCATAACTTTACTGACAGTAGGTCCGACGATACTAGATAGCGCGTTGCTCATTTGACGGGTATCGTGGTTACCAACCCATATACTCATTGAAACTTTTGTACTAACACTATTCATCCATAAATCTTTTGATTTATCACCGATGTTAGATGTACCAGTCTTTGTAAATGTTTTGACACCAGGAACATTCAGTCCGCTTGCTCCACGACCAAAGCTCGGCGCACGTGCATTGTCATCACTCAGGATACTTTGCAACATATATGCAATTTGTGGATCCAACACTTTTTTACCAGCGCTATCTTTCCATTTCTTTATTACGTCACCTTGAGCATTCTTTACTTCTAGAACAGTCACAGGTGGCTTGTAGACACCGCCACGAGCCAGAGTAGCAAATGTATTAACATGTTCAATTTGTTTCAACCCACAGCCTCCAATAGCCGCGGCTAGACCTACTTGTTTGTCAACACCATCCGTACAGTAACTTTTATCACCCATATCCCGAATCGTATCGAGTGTTTGTTTTTGGCCACTGATATACATAGCCTTTACAGCTGGGATGTTACGAGACTGCGCCAAGCCTTGTCTAATAGTGAGGTTACCCAAGAATTTGCGGTCAAAGTTTTCTAGTTTACCACCATAGATTTGATCAATCGGTTCATCCTTTAGGATTGTTCCAGTACCGTAATTCTGCTGTCCATTTGGCTTTTGTTTGAACAGGGCAGCGTATACAAATGGCTTTATTGACGAACCTGGTTGTATATATGACACTGCTGCATTGTCCTGACCGTAGCCAGGGTAATTGTAGTCACGGCTACCCTGCATGGCGAGTACCTGACCGGTCTGGTTATCAATAATCGTGATCGCACCGTTATCAAAGTTAGCAGATCTTGGTAGACGAGAGTTAAATAGGTCGGTCATAGAGTTTTTAACTTTTTCTTCTACTCTGTAATCTAGAGTTGTCTTCACCGTCAAACCACCCTTACCAACAGTCGCTTTACCCAGTTCTTTTTCTAGTTGAGAGCGAACATATTGTATAAAGTGAGGTGCCTTGAGGTTTGCAAATTGATCTGTTTCAGGTTTGAGTTCTTCGAGTACGGGTACTTTCTTGGCTGCATTTGCTTCTCGTTTTGTGACAAAACCTTGTTCTGCCATATTATCTAGGACTAGATGCTGACGTTTGAGCAGCAACTCATTACCTGCGGTATTGTACGGATCATATACTCCTGGTTGCTGCGGTATAGCAGCTAGCAGCGATGCTTCGGCTAACGTCAGGTCTTTGGCAGATTTTGCAAAATATGTTTGTGAAGCAGATTCAACACCGTTACGCCGACCACCATATGGTGACTCATTCAGGTATAAATTGATGATCTGATCTTTGTTATACATACGTTCAACCTCAACCGCCAGTATTGCTTCTTTGAATTTTCTTGGTATACCAGCAAGGCCACGTTGCTGAGCTTCGTCAGCAAAGAATACTTGCTTGACTAGCTGTTGAGTCAATGTCGAGCCACCCTGAGTACTACCGCCAGAAAAGTTATTGTAGGTTGCCCTAGCGATACCACTAAAACTCACTCCACCGTGTTTATAGAAATCTTTATCCTCGATAGCGATGGTTGCTTGTCTCATATATGGTGAAATATCTTTGGATGGCACTACCAACCGATAATCGCCAGCACCTTTGTCTTCCCAAAGCAGTACATTATTACGGTCATAGTACTTTGTGACAGTTGTCTGTACTCGTTTTGATAGCTCAGATGGTCGGATCGCATCTAGTTCTTTGCGGTAATAAGCGAATATAGCACCAGTAGTCAGAACACCAAATAGCAATGCAATACCCAAAATTTTGAGCCCCATTAACAAGCCTTCGCGACTAGTCCAATATTTAGCTATCCGTTGAGGGTGTATGCGATGCAGAGTTCGAGAGATTGGATTTTTTGGCAAGCTTGCTAAATACTCTGCTTTTTTACGAGACCGAGCATCTTTATTAGCTTTACGTTTTGCCGATAGATTAGAGTAGACACTTAGCTTTTTACCCGCACCTGCTAGCCTGGATCGTCGTTTCCGAATCACGTCTTTATTTTCTCCCTCACATTTTTAGAATCCGCCATTTATTATATCATTAACTTGGGTTAAAATAGCTAATTTTTTATGCTTATTTCGCATCATTTTATCTATAACTACCATTGGGAAACTTTTTTGGTATAGTAGTTGTATGGACGTCAGTGGTCAAAACAGAAAAGTACTCATTGTTGATGATAATGCAGATATTCGTCTGATCTATTCAACCTCGTTTGAGCAGGCAGGTTACAAGGTCTTTACTAGCAAGGACGGACTCGCTGCAATCACTGATATCAGAGAAGTAGATCCAACAGTTATCATCCTTGATCTTATGATGCCCGAGATGGATGGCTATGATTTCGTCTCTAATCTCAGAAACAACACATCATGCGTTGCCCCAGTGATAGTGATGTCCGCGTATCCAGACGAAGAGAAAAAGAAAAAAGCGCTAGACTGGGGTGCGAATTTATATTTAGTAAAAACAGATTATTCAGGCGAAGAACTCGTTGGCGCAGTCGACAGGTTCTTGCTGAATTGGCAGGCAAAAACAGACGATGAATCTAACTAGCGAACTAAAGTGGCGGGGTTTTGTAAACCAAACGACGCTCAAAGATTTGAGTGTACTTGATAATGAAAAATTGACTTTCTACTGGGGTGTCGATCCTAGTGCTGACAGTATGCATATAGGCCATCTAGCTATGGCTATTATGGTGATGCATTTTATTGCTGCTGGGCACAAACCAGTACTACTGATCGGCGGCGCCACTGGTTTGATTGGGGATCCTGATGGCAAAGACCAGGAACGTACGCTCAAGCCTCGAGAAGAAGTTGAAAGCAACAAACAAGCTATCGTAACTCAGTATCACAGGGTATTTGGTGGTTTAGACTTTCAGGTTGTCGATAATTTAGATTGGTTTTCTCAGATCAATTACATTGATTTCCTGCGTGATTACGGCAAGCATTTTTCGCTGACACAGCTACTCGATCGTGACTTCATAAAGAGTCGAACAGGTGAAGGTGGTAGCGGTATTAGTTATGCTGAATTTAGCTATTCCTTAATCCAAGGCTATGACTTTTTGCATCTATTTCGTGAAAAAAACGTAACTTTGCAAATATCTGGTTCTGATCAATGGGGAAATGCCCTATCCGGAGTTGAATTAATACGCAAAATAGAGGGTAAAGAATCTCATGTCTATACGGCTCCTTTGATTATCAACAAGGCAACTGGCAAAAAGTTCGGTAAGTCAGAAGAGGGCGCGATATGGCTGGATGAGAAAAAGACAAGCGTGTATCAGTTTTACCAATTTTGGGTTAATGTTGATGACAATAGCGTAATTGATTATCTCAAGATCTACACACCACTATCACATGATCAGATCGAACAATTAGGTCGCGAGAGCATCAGTAGTCCGAGCGAACGTGCAGCACAAAAAGCCTTGGCTTACGAAGTCACAAGCCTTGTGCACGGCGCTGAGCGAGCCGAGAGCGCCAAGAAAGTGACCGAAACATTGTTTGGTGACAATAGTAATATTAATCAGCTCGACCCAGGTCAGCTCGACTTTTTATCAAAAGAAATTCCTACTATTGCTCAGGGTTTGTTGAGCGATCGATTAGCAGAAGCTGGCATAATCGAATCAAAAAGCGAGTTTCGACGCTTGCTAGAAGGCGGTGCTTTTTCTGTGAACGGACAAAAAATTTCTGAGGATCGCGAAATTACCGAGGTATCTATCGTTAAAAAGGGCAAGAATAGCTTCGTACTGGTACGCTAATGAAACTTGATACACCACTCGCCAACATCAAAGGGGTGGGTGCAAAGACTGCCGAAAGCTTGGCAAATGCAAATCTACACACCGTCAATGACCTGATCGAATTCTTTCCTCGTGGATATGAAGATTATTCACAGACGACTCAGATTGCCGGCATCAAACCTGGCAAGGTAACTTTGAGAGTCAAGATCGAACACCTCAACACTCGGCGAGTACGACGTGGCATACATATTACCGAGGCAACGCTGGCAGATGACAGTGGCAAAGTTGCTGCAGTGTGGTTTAACCAACCATATCGCGCAGACCAACTGCGCAAGGAAAAAGGCGAGTGGCTGATCTCGGGTCAATTTGGGCTGAATGGTCACAAATACCAACTGACAAACCCCAGTGTCGAAAAATCTGATGGAAAACATGTCAACACTGGACGGATCGTTCCTATATACCGAGCTGTCTCGGGTCTCAAATCACATGTTGTCCGCAAAATCCTGATCGAACTTCGCCCAGCTATTGTAATGTTAGATGAAATTTTACCTGCTGATATTGTCGCCCAGCACAAGCTTGTCTCGCGAGCCGACGCTCTGACGTATCTACACTTTCCCGAAAATGATGAACAGATAGAACAAGCTCGTAAACGCCTAGGGTTCGAAGAACTATTCTCGCTAGTACTTGCAGGTCAATTAAACAAAGCTGAAAATACAAAATTAACAGGGTGGCAAATACCATTTGATGAAGCACATGCCAAAGAATTCGTATCAAACTTACCATTTCAACTGACCGATGCCCAGCGCGCAGCGATCTGGCAGATTACGCAAGATTTCGGTCACGAACACCCAATGAATCGTCTATTGCAAGGCGATGTAGGCTCGGGCAAGACGGTTGTTGCTGGTATGAGCGCCAGTTTAGCAGCCCAGCAAGGCTACCAGACAGCTATCATGGCACCTACCGAGATATTGGCAACTCAGCATGCAGAAACTCTGACAAAGCTCCTAGAGCCTTTTAATATCACGGTTGGATTACTAGTCGGTGCCGTCAAGCCTACTGCAAAGAAGCAACTATATCAACGGATCGCTGATGGTGATGTGCGGGTCGTTGTCGGTACTCACGCACTCATCCAAGACAAAGTAGCATTTAAAAAACTAGGCTTTGTCGTTATCGACGAGCAACACCGTTTTGGTGTTGCTCAGCGTCAAAAACTATTAGAGAAATCAACACATTTACCACATCTGTTATCTATGACTGCGACGCCAATACCGCGCTCACTCGCACTGACTGTGTATGGCGAGCTGGATGTCTCGATACTAGACGAAATGCCACGTGGTCGTCAGCCTATCAAAACATCTATTGTCTCACCAAACTCACGCCAGTCGATGTACGACAGCGTCGAGGCTGAAATACAAGCTGGACGTCAAGTCTATGTCGTCTGCCCACTGATCGACCACAATCCCGAGTCCGAAAAGCGCTCGGTCGAGCTAGAGTATGAAAAACTACAAAAAACCATATTCAAACATCGCCAGATTGGCTTGTTACATGGGCAAATGAGTAGTGACGAAAAACAAGATACCATGAGTCAATTTAGTGTGGGTAAGATCGATATCCTAGTCAGTACTACTGTGATCGAGGTTGGTGTCGATGTGCCGAACGCAACTATAATGATTATTGAAAATGCCGATCAATTTGGGCTGGCACAGGCGCATCAACTGCGAGGTCGTGTTGGTCGTGGTTCGCATCAGAGCTACTGTTTCCTTGTCTCGAGCGATAGCCTCAAACCTACTCGGCGTCTGCGGGAGCTAGAGAAATCAAACGACGGCTTCTATTTGGCCGAAGTCGACCTAAAACTACGAGGTCCAGGCGAAATATATGGTCGTGCTCAACACGGTCAGCTCAATCTGCAGATGGCTAGTCTAGGTGACACTAAATCGATAGCATTGGTTCAGCGGGCTGTTAGCCAATTTCTGCAAAGTAGCGATGATTTGCTACAATACAAGCAGTTATACCAACAGGTAATCAAATATCAGAAAGTCACAACACTAAACTAGCCATGTATTCGGGAACTACTCTTCATCATAAATCTGGAAATGTTTTGGGTGTGCACCAAAAAATTAATAAAGCCGCCTATCGTCTAGCGTCTGATTATGGTCACAACTTTTTCCCTAGTGTGAAATCTGTGCAACATTTTGAGGGCAAGAATGGCCCTGATGGTATCAAGCGCAAAAACCCTGGTGCAGATGAGCCGTGGCACTTTATCGACCCTCAAAACCCTCGTGACAATGATTTGTTGCAACAGATCAAGCATCACCGAGAATCTCTCAAAAGAGCTTTGCAGGATAAAGACGAGCAGAAAGCCGCCTTCGAAGCCGCATGGTTATCGCACGCCATTGTTGATGGTTTGACACCTGCGCACCACTTTCCGCTAGAGGAACATCTAGAGGAAGTTCGTGGGGAACCAAAAGAGACGCGTGACACAGTGCGCAAAAAACTCCTCATTCCAGGTGAGAACAAGCGCGAGCGGCTCAAGAACAACTGGGAATTCTGGGGTGCAAAAGGTGTCATGACCTCACATTTACTATTCGAATTAGGTGTAGCCAGTGCTATCACGCCGCTTCGATCCGGTAAATTAGAACTCACGCCAGATGAAATCGGTCGAGCCAAAGAGTTCGGTATCGAAAAGATCTTTCTAGAAAACCTGCAAAAAATCGCTGATCTACAGATGTACGAGACCTTCACGCACAAAGGCTGGACACCAACATTAGCTCGTCAAACCAAAAAACAACTGATACCGATTATTATAAAGACCGTCGCCCTAGCCTGGATCTACGCCTCAGACCCTGCGATAAAAAAGTAGCTTTGCATCACCGTATTCTTTGACATTTTCTAGTGTGAAATTATCAAAGCGTGGTTCCTCTTCGTTTTTGCCAGGCCAACTGACGACTAATTGCCCACCGTTTACAACATGTCGACTAATTTTTTCTAACAGGTTAGTCTGTAATTTATCGTATGGAGGGTCTAGGAATACTAGATCAAATTTTTGCTCAGGATTATTATTTGACCATCCAGATATATTGGCTTTGATTGCGCGGCATGACCCGGCGATACCTAATTTTTCGATACTTTCTTTCATTTTTGACACGGCATTTTGGTCGCTATCAACTGCGATTGCCGAGCTCGCACCTCTGCTAATAGCTTCAAATGACAGTGCACCTGTGCCTGCAAATGCGTCCAACACATCATAGTTACTAATATTACCTAGTGAATTAAACAGTGCGCCACGAACACGTTCGCTCATAGGGTGTGTGCGATGACCTTTTGGTGTGACAATTTGTCGTCCTCCCAGGCTTCCAGCAATGATTCTCATATGTATCTAGTATAGAGTAAAAGTAGTAGTTTTCCACAGTTACATGAAAAAGTGTCTATTTAATTGCAAATGGGCTTATGTTATTATCGCACTTAGGTAGGGAGTGTGTGCCTAAATCGTACTAATGGAGTTGTTGTGGTGGACAATCGTAGTTACGCTTATATCGGTTACCACCCTCTACCGCTCAGGAACGCAAGCTATTATGCTTGCGTTTTTTAGTAAAATAGTGTATAATCAAAGAATAGTCAGCAATCCTGCTCGACTTGTGACACACGGAGGTGTGCTTTGAAATTCAAAAGTAGTAAGCAGTCCGATAGCCGTTTCAAGCGGTTCATCAACTGGTTCTCCAACACTCCCCCCATACGACTAGACAAGAGAAATGAAATGCTCGAAGTCGTCCTCGGGGAGGCGCGAAGTACGGCAGATATTAGCCCAGAAGCAAATGCCGCACTCATCGAATACTCGGACTTACTTGCTGGCAGGCAGAGCGCTAAGCCGCAGGTTCACAACGAGCTTGCCGGTACCGATGCAGCTTGGCGGGCGAATCGAATTGCCTGTGAAAAGTCTGCATCAAACGAGAAGTATCGCAGCACTGGGTCGGGGCGTTAAAACCCCGACCCACTCGGCATTCCTCCGTGTCACATTCATTGAAATTACAAGAGATTCATATGGATCTCTTTTTTATGTTTTGAGTTATTGATGCTTATGCTAAAATAAAAACCATGAATAAGAGTAAAAAAAATCAACCAACTTCAAAAAAACCTAAAAAGAGTAAAAATAATATTTTAATATGGTCTTTGGTGTCAGCCGCTGTACTACTATTTCTAATTGGATTTGTATCAAACGTGATACCTTTTACGTATAACGTAATAAGGTGTGGAAAGCAGCCTGTTGAATCATCAAAGTTTGCCGCTGCATGGTCTTATAAATTACCAGGAGATTACGGGTATGGCATTCACTTGTTTAGTGACTATCGTTTTTGTACTGAGATCGAAGCTCAATCGGGTGGTTACCATAGAGCAAATAAATATGGGACACACAAGTATGAAGAGTAAATTTAGTTTTCATAGTCTTAACATTTCTGAAATTTGAAAATACCCCCCTGAGTTTCCTCAGGGGGTATTTGTTTCTTCAGCTTTGCATTGATTATGGATTTATGAAGCTTGATATCACCTCCGCATAGTCAGTTTGACCACTGTTATTTGGGTGGAATGAGTATTCGTTGTCTGTATTGTCATACCCATTGAAATCTGATGTACCACCGTTGCAGAAGTACATACCTTCGAATGGCGAACCTCCGTAGTTAGTAGTTACTAGGTGTATGTTTTCGTCTTCCTGGTATACGTCCGCGACTGCATTAGCAATCACAGAATTCAAGGCAATCTGGACATCCCGTCCACCAGAGAAGTCAAAGATACCACACATTCCAGCATTGTCTGCCGTCAAATATGGATAATCAAGTACATATAGCTCTGCGTTAGGTGCTTCCTCGAGAATCTCCTCATATGTGTCAACAAGATCCTCATGAAAGCCTTGACTATTGATTGTACTCATAATGGTTGAGTACGGTGTTGTGCCAAAGCCACATACGTCAACACCCACACACCCTTCAATGTACTCTCTGAAACCAACATCATTGCCACCAATCGTGATCGTAGCCACATTGGTATCGGAAGACAATGCATCAACCTGTGCTGGCTCATCTCCCAACTGACCACCATTGAGCACATTTGTTGTTGTTGCGCCGGAACACGCCACAAACGCAGTAGATCCCAAATCCAGATCAAACTGCAACAAACGTGGCCATGCTTTTGGGCTGCGGTGGCACTCATTTACGTCACTTTCATCAGTTCCTGCTTCAAACTGTGGGTTGCCCTCGCCACTCGAAAACGAATCGCCCATTGCAACGTACTGTGCTGGTGGCGGGTCGCTAGGAATCAGCTCACCTTCATACCCACTCGGGTACGCCAGATCAAAGTTCTTCATAAAGTAGAACTGATGGTTGGCTACGTTGTAATTGGTCAATGAAACAAACGTGTAACCTGCCGTGCCCGACTCGACCGTGGGTCCCGAGTAAATGTTCATACCTGTATTGCTACATCTATCTACCCAGTGTCCAAGACACCCATTACCTCCATAGGAGTTATGCGTGAAATAGTCGGCGCGGACATACCCGTAGCCATAGTTGCTCGTACATTGGTATGTACCAGTGCTTGCTGGTCCAGCAAAACTACAGTCAGCATTTGGATCAAGCGTCCCTACGATGTTTATTAAAAACCCCATCTGTAGTTTCCTGCATGTAAATGCCGTATGAGCCATCGGAATCTACGATCTCTTCGAACTTTGTCACAAAGTCGGTTGGCCAACCAATGCCTTGCAGAACACGTTTGGCGTAGGTTTGTTTGAACTCTCCCCACCACGATCCGCTGACATCCATCTTTTTAGACTTCACGCTTCCATCGGTGTAGAGGTTCAGAGACGACGATGTGTGGAGTAAGTTGTCGTAATCACTTGTTGCGCTGGCAGTGCTTGTTAACGTGGCCAACGACATGATGACTGAGACAACGAACAGTACTGCAAACGAGCATTTTTTTGCACGCTTCATGATTTATCCTATCTATCGAATTGTAAATGAACGAGACCGCAGGAATATCCTACGGTCCTCTTGTGTTCTCGCTGAAGAACGATTTAATTTAATCAGTTTTAAGATAAAAGCACAATAATAAATTCGTGGTGCGCGAGAGAGGACTTGAACCTCCATGAGCCGAAGCTCACCAGCCCCTCAAGCTGGCGCGTCTACCAATTCCGCCACTCGCGCATATTTGATTGTTAATCTAGTCCACTTTACCACGCTGGGCTGGTGCAAGCACCACTCATAGTTATGCTCGCAAACGGCTAAAGCCTATTTGCTCGGCCAAGCATGTAAAACGTTTTGTAACAGTGTTACAAAAAGCCTCAAGCTGGCGCGTCTACCAATTCCGCCACTCGCGCGTGGATTTCATTATATCATCTCTGTAGCATCTGATGAAAGTATGCTATAATAACGGTAAGAGGAATGCCCATTAGGGCTTATTTTATTGTTTAGTATTATGACAGACCCAAAACAAATTCGTAATGTTGCTATTATTGCCCACGTTGACCACGGTAAAACTACTTTAGTTGATGGGCTTTTAAAGCAATCCAACACTTTTCGCGATAACCAAGCCGAAATGAACCAAGACTTGATCATGGACAGCGGCGATCAAGAGCACGAACGTGGCATCACTATTACCGCAAAACAAACTGCGGTCTATCATGATGATTACAAAATTAACATTGTTGATACTCCAGGTCACGCAGATTTCAGTGGTGAAGTTGAGCGAACACTTAACATGGCTGACGGCGTGCTATTGATTGTTGACGCCCAAGAAGGTCCAATGCCACAGACAAAATTCGTGTTGTCTAAAGCCCTAGAGCTTGGCCTCAAGCCAGTTGTCGTCATTAACAAAATCGATAAACCATCTCGTCGCGTCGCCGAAGTCAAAGACGAAATTGACGATCTATTCCTAGAACTTGCGATTGACGATGCTCAATTGCACTACCCAGTGTATTTCGCGATTGGTCGCGAAGGTAAGGCTTGGAAAGAAATGCCAGAAAACCCAGAAGAAAAAGGCGATTTAAGCCCAATTTTCGATGCAATCATAGGCGATATCCCAGCCCCAGAAGTCGACACAACCAAACCTTTGCAGCTACTCGTCACATCCCTGCAATACGACAGCTTCCTAGGCAAATACGCAATTGGTCGCATCTCTCGCGGAACTATCAAGAAATCTCAACCTGTAGTGCTCATCAAGGCTGACGGCAGCAAAGTAAACGCCAAAATTGACAAACTATTTGCCTATCGTGGCCTCAACCGCGAAGAAATCGACAGCGCAATAGCTGGCGACATTGTCGCATTAACAGGTATCGGTGACGCACATATCGGGGAAACTATCGCAGATAGCGAAAACCCAGAGGCATTACCTGTGCTAGAAGTTGAAGCTCCGACACTGTCTATGTACCTAGGTCCAAACACCAGCCCGCTAAAGGGTAAAGAAGGTGAATTCACGACTTCTCGCCAGATTGGCGACCGTTTGAAGCAAGAGCTAGAGACAAACGTTGCCTTGCGTGTAGAAGACGAAGGTATCGGCTTCAAAGTATCTGGTCGTGGTGAATTACACCTTTCTGTTTTGATTGAAACACTTCGTCGTGAAGGTTTCGAGTTCGAAGTTGGTCGTCCGCAAGTTGTGACGATTCAAAAAGACGGCGTTGAACAAGAACCAGTCGAAGAATTATTAATCGAAGTAGGCTCAGAATTTGTCGGTGCAATATCACAAGAGCTTGGCCAACGTCGTGGTGAAATGACTCATCAAGAAACAACTAGCTCCGGTGCGATTCGTCAGACCTATATCATTGCAACTCGCAGCCTAATCGGTCTTCGCAACTTGCTCATGACCGCTACAAAAGGTACCGTCATCATGCACAGCCTACCACACGGTTACCAACCAATGGGTCCAAAGCTACAACAACACCGTAACGGCGCGCTGATCGCTACCGAAGCCGGTTCAACAACAGCCTACGCATTAGATAACTCTGCGGCGCGTGGCATCATGTATGTTGGTCCAGGAACAACTGTCTATCAGGGTATGATCGTTGGTCTCTACAATCGCCAAGGTGACCTCGACGTCAACGTATGTAAAGGCAAACAGCTCACAAACATGCGTACCAGCAGTAGCGATGGTACCGTTCAATTAACGCCTTTTACAGACCTTTCATTAGAACAATCAATTGACTTTATCGAAGACGACGAACTATTAGAAGTCACTCCAAAAAGCCTCCGTCTACGCAAACGTTTCCTAGACCCAAACCAACGCAAACGAAACAAACAATAAGAAATTTTAGCGAACGCTTCTGTATGTAGGCGACTGCACCTTTGGTCGCATGACTATTTGCCATAGTTGCAGATTGCGGCTCCGGAAGCCTGCTGCACATGACAATAGATAATATTCCCACATACGTTTGAATCGCTCATCATAAAAATCTTCTAGTTCATCCCAGTGTGTAATGAAATTTTTGTGCCACGCCATCAAGGTTTTGTCGTAATCTGGGCCAAAGTTATGGATATCCTCAATAATCAATTTTTTCTCAACAGTCTTTGAGATTTGTGAGATTGAAGGTAAATTACCGCCAGGGAATATGTATTTATCCATCCATGGATCGCCCGAACGAACTGACATATTGCTGCCGATTGTGTGGTGGAGCATTAATCCGTCGTCTTTTATCAGTTTTTTGCAAATGTCAAAGAACTTGCCGTAGTTTTTGTAGCCAACATGCTCTAACATACCGATCGACACTATTCGGTCAAACTTGCCTGTCATATCTCGGTAATCTTTTTGCTCAATTTTTACATCCAAGCCTTTTGTTAGTTGTCGGGCTAGTTTGACTTGCTCGACCGCAGGGCTGATACCGGTGACTTTGACACCATAATTTTCAGCTGCATATTTGGAAAAACCACCCCAGCCACAGCCAATATCCAGCAAGGTCATACCTTTTTTGAGTTCTAGTTTTTCACATATTAGTTTTAGTTTTGCTTCCTGAGCTTCATCCAGCGTTTTAGCATCTTTCCAGTAGGCGCATGAATATATCATCCGTCCGTCCAGCATTCGTTCGTACAGGTCGTTGCCAATATTGTAGTGATGAGCAGCGTTTTTGCGCGCTCGTTTAGTAGTTTGACGATTCGTGAGGGTTGAAATTGCTGCCAACCATAATATCTCTGGGCTAGCTTTTACCTTATTTTCCAAATCTGCGTTTAGTACTCTGGTTATTACCTCATCTGGAGCTTTACTATCCCACCAGCCATCCATATAGCCTTCACCAATACCTAAACCTTGGTGCTTTAGGGCTCTTTTGTAAAAGCGCTCATCGTGTATCTGAATATCAAATGGTCTATTGCCGTTAATTTTTATATCTGCGTGTTTTAGCAAGGTATTTACGATATGTTTATCACGATCTGTCATGTCATATTCACTATACACCTATCTAAATTGGGTGTCTAGAAATGGTCACGGATATGAGAGAAGCTATAATCCCAATCGGCGTCAGCTTTTTATGTAGGTTGAGTATCATATAACTATTGCCACGGAAATATAATACTGTCAAAGTAACCTCGTACCATATCACCAATCGCTCCAAACAAATTACCTACAGTAATGGCGAGAAGAAGTGCACCAAGGACTGGTATAGATAAAAAAGCGATACCAAGTACACTCAATACCCACGCGGATCCTTGTGGTTTTTGTTTAATTAAATAGTTTACTAACAATATAATGTCAATAAACCAAACAAATACAAATAGGTACAATATAAAAATCCCACCAAAACCTATTGAATCGCTGAAGATGATGGGTATTCCAAGTATAATGGGCAGTAAGTTTAATAAGATAACTTTATTTTTTTACTCATTTGTATTCTCCTTTAAAATTTTTCTCTTATGTGACTATAGCTGTAATCCCAATCGGCGTCAGCTTTTTTGTGAGGGTTGAATATATTATCTGGGTCAAAGATTTGTTTGGTTTGTTTGAAAATATCTAGCATTGATTCGCCGTACATTTCTTTGAGCCACGGTCCACGTACGAGTCCGTCGTTGTGTTCACCGCTCAAGCTACCACCGTATTTGAGCACCAAATGATTAACTTCCTTCATAGCTGGTAGTAGTTTGCGGCGATCAGCCGGGTCTTCTAGTTTCATCAAGGGGATAATATGAAAGTTCCCATCGCCTAGATGTCCAGCAACAGTCGCCAATAGTTTGTATTTCTTGATGATCTTGCGTACTTGCGGCAGGAACTCTGCCAGATGTTCAGGGTTGACTACGAAATCATCAATAAATGGGGCAGTGTGCTTGTCTTTTACTTTACTACGCAGCAGCTGGAAACTTTGGCGTCGCATGATCCAGAATTTCTCACTTTTACCCTCGGTTGGATCTTCTTCAAATCCATTGATTTCGTAACGAGCATGGTATTTACTCAGAGCTTTGTGAGTTTCTTTGATTCGTGTTCTGACAACATCTTCCGTTTCGCCGTTAAACTCTATCATTAGAATAAGCTTTGGGAAGCCTTTGAGAAATTGCAAACCAGTCGGCGCAAGTCCCAGCAGCAATTTAAACCACTTTTTAAATCCTAATTTCGGTAAAAAACTAGGTAAAAACTTCATACCTAGTAGCATAGTCGCATCATCAAAACATTCCAGAGTAGCGGGTTTGTGTGCCAACACTTTTGGTATGAGCTCACCCAGGTCGTCGATATCCTTTAGAAATAGTACCAACAAGCCCGAGTGTTTTCGTCTGTTCACTAAATCAAACTGAGTCTTTGTCACAAGTCCTAGGGTTCCTTGTGCCCCCACGATAACCTTTGTTAGGTCAAATACTCCTGTTTCGCGGTCCCACACGTTCCACAGGTGATATCCGGTCGAATCTTTACTCACATTCGGCTTGGCGGCTTTGATTGCGTCGTAGTTATCCTCAATCAGCTCATACATACCTTTATAGACACGACCTTCAAAATCTTTTTTTGCCATTTTCTTGATTAGCTGTGCTCTTGTCAGCGGCATGACTGGCCTACGTATACCATCAGCGAATACGAAATCAATAGATTTGACATAATTATCCGTTTTGCCATATTCCAGTGATTTCTCACCGCCACTGTTGTTATTGACCATTCCACCAACAGTACAGAGGTCGCGGCTAGCAGGATAGCTCGGTAGTAAGCTGTTATGATCTATAGTCCGTGCATCAAAATCACGATAGTAGACACCCGGCTGAGCTGTCGCGCTATTGTGATTGACATCAATAATCATGTTTAAATGTTTTGAAAAATCAACAATTATTGAATCATTTATAGCCCCGCCCGACATGTCTGTTCCTGCAGACCTAGCAGTCAGTGACAAGTGCGGATGTTTCTTTTTGTTATTATTCACAAAATGAGTCAATAGCTCGACGTCTTCACTATCCAGTGGATATGCAACAAGTTTGGGTATAATCTCGAACATACTAGCGTCATGAGAATATGTTTCGAGGGTTGTTTGATCAGACAGTAACTCACCTTTAAATCCGGTTGCACGGATATCGCGTATTAGTTCACTCATTACCCTCAAGCATAAACGTATTGCAGTCAATCCGCAAGAGTTATATACTATGCAAACAGATGAGTAAAAAAACAAATGAACAAAAACAACAAATAGTTGTCGTCGGTGGTGGATTTGGCGGTATCAAGGCAGCGCTAGAGCTTAGTCGTAACGAAGAATTTGCAGTCACGTTGGTTTCAGACAAAGCTGACTTTCGCTATAACCCAACACTATATCACACTGCAACTGGCGGTGTATTTCGACAATCAGCCATACCGTTATCAGGTATTCTAGAAGGCGGAAGTATCAATTTCATCCAAGGAAAAATGACAAAACTCGACCGTATCACACGCTCAATCGAGCTCGATACCGATCAAGTCATTGCCTATGACAAATTAGTCCTAGCACTGGGAGTCGTCACAAATTACTTTGGCATAGAAGGGTTGAGCGAGTTTTCATATGGCATCAAATCACCCGAGGAAGTGCTGCGATTCAAGGCGCACCTACACAAGTTACTAAAAGACGAAGGTAAACCAGATATCAACTACATTATTGTTGGTGGTGGTGCGACCGGGGTTGAGCTGGCTGGTGCGCTACCGACATATATTCGGCAGATTATGAAACGTCACGGTATCAAAAACCGTACGATCAACGTCAAGCTAATCGAAGCTGCACCTCACATTTTGCCAAATTCCGCTGAAAAAGTATCGATTGCAGTCTGTAGACGCCTCAAAAAACTCGGTGTCCAAGTAATGACACACAAAATTGTCCAAGGTCTAGACGAAGACAGTCTGATGGTCAGTAGTAAGGACATCCCATCTCACACTGTTGTCTGGACTGCCGGAACAGCTAACAACCCGTTCTTTAAAGAAAATGATTTTAATCTCACCGAGCGTGGCAAGGTAATCGTCGACGAATATTTGATGGCCGAAGATTCTATATATGTTATCGGGGACAACGCTCATACGCCACATTCAGGCTTGGCTCAGACTGCAGTATATGACGGACATTATGTGGTGCATGATATCGAAGCAAAGTTTCACGGCAATGAGGGCCATCCTTATCGACCAAAACACCCAGCAACAGTTGTACCTGTCGGCTATGGTTGGGCAGCATTTGAATACAAAAAACTACATGTCACGGGGTGGCTGGGCTGGTTTGTACGCGAAGCGGCCGATTGGATAGGTTATCACGATCTCGAGCCGTGGTGGAAAGCCTCACAACAATGGGCAACTGAGTTTGCCAACGAAGAGGACTGTGAAGTCTGTGCCAAGGTCAAGTAGACTATTTGATATCGTCAGGTAAATAACTCTCTCAAAAACCCACAACCTACTTTTTTCATTATTGCCAACTATGACCTCATAGCCCATACTTGATATAACAAGGTGGATATATAAAAAACATGAAAAAGCCCCGCAAGATCAGACTACCCAGTCCTCAGGACATTATCGACCCACAGTTGGTTAAACTGACGGGTCTTGGTCCCACCCTTACCAAGAAATCACCCGAGGAAGAACTGAGTGATTTGTTCCAAGACGTCCAAATGAGTCACCTGTATGGTGACGGCAAAACTTTTGTTGATCTCGTTCCGACTAAACGTATACAAAAGATTGCCGAAGAATATGCCCTAGAACGTTTGTCTCCAGACTTTAGTCTCAAAGAGTTTGTATCTCGACACTTTTATATGTTTGGCGAGACAAAGGGCAAACACTATCTCAGCGATCCTAGTAGCACACCAGTTGAACATATTAATGAGCTATGGAAGGTCCTGCGGCGTCGCAATGTCAAAGACAAAGGTTCATTATTAGCCTTGCCATACACCTATATTGCACCTGGTGGGCGCTTCCGCGAGCAGTTTTACTGGGACAGTTATTTCATTATGCTGGGACTCGCCAGTGAAGGTCACTTTGAATTCATCGAAGGCATGATGAAAAACTATACCCACTTGATCCGCAAATACGGCATCATTCCATCAGCAAACCGATCGTATTTCCTCAGTCGTTCGCAACCACCGTTTCTCTCGCATATGGTAGAGTTGTTGGCTCGCAAAAAAGGCCGCCGCACTGCGCTGATCAGTTATTTACCATATATGTTAGCAGAATACCGATTCTGGATGAAAAGCGACAAAGCATTCAAAGCAGGCACTGCACCTGCGTCGCACCGTGTAGCTCGCATGCCCGATGGCGAAATCTTGAACAGATATTTTGATGACAAACGCACTGCTCGACCAGAATCATACAAAGAAGACTTTGAAACATTGCAAAACGCAGCACCGCAACACGCCAGTCGCGTATATCTAGACCTACGCGCAGCTGCCGAGTCAGGTTGGGACTTTTCATCACGGTGGTTTCGCAAGGCAGACGACATCAGCACTATTCACACGACCGATATCATACCAGTTGATCTGAACTGTTTGCTGTACCACCTCGAATCATTGATTGCCGAGGCGTATTCGGGTCTACTGCAGCCATTCTTTGCACGAAAGTTCAAAACCTTAGCTAGCAAGCGTAAGAAAGCCATAAACAAATATTGCTGGAGCGAGGAAAAACGCTATTTTTATGACTATGATTTTGTGCGCAAACAACACACGCCGAGCCTCAATGTCGCTGGCTTTTATCCGTTATTTGTTGGTATTGCTACTGGCAAACAAGCTGAAATGGCAGCAAAAACCCTCGAGAGGAATTTACTCAAATCTGGTGGGGTACAAACAACCACCAAAAATACGGGACAACAATGGGATGCGCCGAATGGCTGGGCGCCGTTGCAGTGGATTGTTATCAAAGGTCTGCGTAACTATGGTCATGATGAACTGGCAGATGATATCAAAAAACGCTGGATCGATACTAATCTAAAGATATACAATGACGAATTCAAAATGGTAGAGAAATATAATGTTGACCAATCCTACCACAAGGCTGGAGGCGGCGAATACCCACTGCAAGATGGCTTTGGCTGGACCAACGGTGTGTTGCAAGCTTTGTTAAAAGACGAAGATTTGAAATAAAAAACCGACAACTTCTGTTGTCGGTATAGTCGTTATGCTCCCTGACCCATGTTGGCCAGGGAGCTCTTTACACTCAGCCCCCCAGGATTTTGCTGTAGTCCTGCGGACTGAGCTTGATCGTGGCTGACTGAAAGTAATCCTGCACCAAAGGTCCTAATTGACCTGTTTCTTTCAGGTTTTTAAACCATTGATTCTTCTCAAGTGGCTTAGTCTCCTGTTCAAAATATGGCACGATCATCCAGTGCAGCTTCGTGCCGTGCTCGTCGAGGTATTTGTAGACCTCATGACTTATCCTGAGACGGATACTTGATTTACCTGTCGTTTGGATGAACTTGATCTTGCTTACAGGTAGTTCCAGGATGTAACTGTCTCGTCCATGTTTGAAATTGACGGACAATGCTGAGGCAGGTTGCAGGCTTACTCGTGCGTATGACGAGAAAAGTCCAGCAGACGCCTCTGCATATCCACTCGATCCTTCAATCCGCTTTCCGTAGCGAAAGGGGTATGCCCTGCCTGACTGGAGGTGAAATGCCTTGTCAGAAACCTTTGCAGCTGACACTCCGTCGCTGTAGTTGGGACCGCTTGACATCACCAAAGTTATGAAAAGCGCTATCACTGAGATGACTACATAGAAAATGATGATTGGAAGAATCACCTCCTCTGCGAACTTTCCCGAAGAATTGTTGCTCATAGGTACTCCTTGGCGGAATTGGATATTTGTAAAGGTACGACTTGTAGAACAAAGTATGTACGAATTTGGTACAATTTGCAAGCACAAGGGTTTTATTATATGGTAATAAAAATCGACCACTTTCATGATCGATTGATAATTTTGGTGGCTCCTCTCGGACTCGAACCGAGGACACAAGGCTCTTCAAGCCTCTGCTCTACCAACTGAGCTAAAGAGCCACATACGGTAACAACAAGTTTACATTATAACAGATCAAATGTCATCTTTTATCAGCGGGAGCGGTTAACTCATCGAGTAGTACAGGAAATTCAGGTCCTGTCATATTGTGTCCAATCCGGAAATGCCCATAACCCTCCAGTTCAACGAGCTTAGCCGCAGGGAAGGCTTCTACTAGTTCCTGTGTACGTCTCTGTATTGGCTCATCATCGTCTAGCGAGTTGATGATGGTTAAACTGCCAATACGTTTTGGTATATCTTTATCAAGTTTGTACTGCGAGAAGCCACCATATTTACCAGCGTAATCATGGTATGGAGCTACTAGTACAGCACGATCTATCTCGACGTTATTATAATGCGATAGCCATCTCAGTATAAACTCAGCACCTGCACTATGGCCGACCAACCCCGTCTGATTATCAACTAGCTTTCTCATAAATACTTTTTCCCAATTTCTATATACCGGATGATATGGGTGGGGTAGTGGTGGCACATAAGATTGTATACCCGCCTTGGATAGCTCTGTTTTTATCCAAGGAAACCAATTGGCCTCGTGAGGTTTTGGTTCTTCTGGGTCAATGTACCGCTCTTTGGTGGGTTTTCCGTGTAGTATGATTGCTTTTTTCATATGTAATCAGAATGAACCGTTTTTACTGGAAAACTTCTAGCGGTTTTTGACCTGGGTGTACAGTATACGAATATATCTCTTCGATCGGGCCGACGTGGTACCCAATATTGCTGACTGTATATGATTCGCCTGTGAGGTTAGCCAAGGTTAATACTGCGGAGGCGGCTTCAAGGTGAGTTTTACCACCAGGTACACACATTCCAGGATACTTATCTTCTGCGTCTGGGTTAAATTCTCGCACAGTGTCGTTTTGTAACCTTCGAGCTCTTTCACTTTCGTAGGCCGAAACCAACCCTGGTACCTCGCTTGTCTGGATACCTAGTTGATCGGCAAACTGTTCCGCTTCGCGTTCACTCGCCTCTGTTGCCTCGGCTATTTCATCCTCGGTAGGGCGGGGGTGTTCTGTGCAAAACTGTGCATATTCTTCATCGGACATCTCTGGTCGTTTGAATTCATGTGCGCTGTCTATGAACAATATCAAAGAGTAAGGGAGGCTAGTGTCTTGAAATTTCTTGATCTTTGCACCTAGCTCGTCAAAGCCAATTATTTCGGGCTGTACTGGGTTTTTCTCTATCTCCATAATGTCACTGTTATATCATATTTTGTCGATAAAATCTATATAACAGTTTGAATGTCACTAAAATGAACCAGTCTTTACTTCACCGCCGCGTTTGTAGCTAGCAAATATCACGCCACTAGGTGTGGTTTTGGTCTCGATTAGTTCAAATGCAGCAGGTATTGTACCTTCGGCAAACAGTTTTTTGCCATTTCCTAGGGTAACGGGGTAGATTTTGAGCCATAGTTCGTCTACAAGATCTTGCTTGAATAATGTCTGTGCGAGATTGGCGCTGCCCTGGACTTGCAACATAGGGCCATCCTCCGCTTTTAGTGACTTTAGTTTGGCTACAACATCACCAGTGATCAATGAAGCCTCTTGCCACGGTAGATCTAGTTCGGAATCGCTCGACACGACATACTTTTTGGCCTTTTTGAAAGTTACGCCAATAGGGCTATTTTCGTTTTTTGGCCAATAATCAGACCACATATTGTAGGTTTTTCTACCCAGCAACAAGTCAAACGGCATACTCATCTGTTCGACCATCATTTTGTAAAACACTTCGTCAGAATAAGGCACTGTCCAGCCGCCGTATTTGAACCCACTATCAACATCTTCATCTGTCCCGCCCGGAGCTTGCATGACACCATCGAGGCTAATGAATGATAAAACAACTATTTTTCTCATATTTATATTATACTCTACAAAATTAGGTTTCTACTGAGCTCTGCAGCTCTTTGATAAATTCTATGCACTCTTTTACAAGAGGCAAATACAGGGAAGTATTAAATAAAACGCCCTCACTTTCAACCTGCTCACCGAATCCTCCATTAATTAATATTTGTATTTGATTTGCTGTTAGGTTGGAGTTAGAGTGTGAAGATCGATTTCTCAACACGTTAATTCCAGAAAAGCGATTACGCCAGTATGTCCTGCGCTTGTTCGGCAAGACAACCAAAGCTGCTTCGACGTAATCCATAAATCCTGGGGTTACATCGACATAACTTAATAGTTTTTTATGTTGCTTTGCGTTCACCTGAGCATTTCCGTACGTTCTGTCTAATTGCGACATAAATCTTTGTTTTTTTGTAGTAATTTTCAGGTTATTTTTTTTACAAAATATCTTTGTAGACTCTTCGCAGTACGCAACCAGATTAGTGAAGAAGTTTCTATGCACAATTCCCATATAAGTAAACCAATTCGAGTGGTGTGAAAAGTATATATGTTGAGGCTTATCGCTAAGTAAATTATAAGCAGAGAGAACGGATACTGCTGTGTTGTCTATTACGCCACCAAAGAAATTAAGCGAGTCATTGTCTTGCTCTGCCCAGTCTTGAGATAATTTAACAAAATCTTTAGTAGTCTTCTCCAGCTCGATGAGGTGAGCTTCTCTGTCGTTATCTTTCATATCACAATAATACCAGGTGGGGTTGGAAACCTACTTCCCGTATTTCCATTAATAAAAATGTTTATTTCTCAATTTGCCATAATATATGCTCTATAGGTCCAGATCGGGACAGGGTAGTTATGTGCTCATACGATTTTTGCAATATTTGCTGCAGGATTGGTAGCTCTATATCACTAAGCTTCCGTATATAAACAGTAGCAAGCAGTGTTATATTAGTCGCTACTGATAACGTCAGCTATCTTGCTCAATGTTGTCTCGACATTATTTTCGTTAATTATCATTGAATTGAATGGTGTAGTAGTTTGGAGTAGTTTCTCCTGCCATTTCCATACTCTTTCGTGATGCTCTGGGTCTTTTCCATTAGCTTGCTCTCGTCCTGGTTGCATGAGGTTGCTGACAATATCTTCGTGGCTCTTATAAAGTAAGATAATTTTATCGAAAATAGGGTAGAACTCCATGACATTATCCGCCGATCCGCAGATAACAATATTGTCAGAGCTTGCCAAGAGTTCGTCAATTTTAGGTTTTTTCCAATACCAGCCATTCTGCTGATACCAAGACTCGCCACCCGTTGGATGTACAGACTCAACAGGTCCAATGATAGTTCCCGTTTCGTAATCCCTCCACTCGCATAAGTTTTTTACTTCATCCGTATCAAAAAAATTATCGTAACCCTGTTCATGTGCATACTTAACGAGGAATGACTTGCCCGTACCGGGCGCTCCAGTTACTAATACTTTCATATCATAATTGTAACAAAATACCGAACACTAGGCTCGGTAAGTTTATTTGGTGCAGGTGAGAGGAGACTCAATCTCCCAACTTCGTTAACAGAAATGTCTATTTTTTAGCTTGCCACAATATGTGATCATTGCATCTCTCATCCTCTTTGCTCATAAAACTCCCTTTGATTCTACGAGTTTCCACTCATTGCCCTCAACAACTATCGCCTGGTCGTCTGTCATCAGGACAATCTCATATTGATCACCGTAATCCTTCTTTATGTCATCGGCTTTACTAGTACGATCTGCCATATCGTAGTGGGGGACTGGGACTATATTGACTAGACCTAATCCTTTTGTTGATGAAAGCTCTGGTACTTTTTCAGGTTCATCCAGCGAGGTGATCGGCTGAATATCTACGCCTGCGACTATTGCGCCAGCACTGGCTCCAACATATAAACCACCACCATCAACATATTGTGTAATAACCTCGTCAAAGCCCGATTCTCTGATAACTTTCAGGAGGTAAAAGGTGTTGCCGCCCGCAACGTACACAATATCGGCTGATTGGACGCTATTTTTCAAATCTTCCTTGTTGATCTGTGCGAGGTCAGCTTCATGTAGCTCAAAACCCATTTTCGTTAGCACATCACGGTCTTTATCAATCCACCAAATATCATCATCTAGATTACCTGCAGAGGGTATAAAAAGCATCTTCATACCATGCGGATCACGACCTATAAATTGTTTTATATATTCTAGTCCGCTAGAAACTAAGAGTAGTTTTTTCATATAGCTTTCAGCACCATCTCTATTTGAGGTAAAGATTTTATATAATCTGGGGCACCTTCTTCTTCCGGTACTATTGTGTCTGTTTGTTCAAAGCCGAAGTGTTTGTAAAAGTTGACGGCGTTTCGGTTATAGTTCAAAACCTCGAGGTATATGGGTTCGTCTCCACCGAGCCAGTTTAAAGCTTTTTTCATCAGCATTGAACCTAAGGCTTTGCCTTGAAAAGTTGGTTCTATGTAGATACTATTGATGAATTTTTTACCGTCATCTTCTGTAGAAGCAACAACAAAACCTCTAGTAAAATTATCAACTTGTGCTGTGTAACATATCCAGTTTTCATCATTCTTTGCTAACTTGTCTTTGAACCACGCAATTCGTTTTGGTACAAACTCACCATTCAGGCCTTTGGCATTTATTTCTATATCTTTTGCGGTGATGCCTAGTTCTGGGTTTGGATAAGCATCAATCCACGCTCTGTCTCTGATGTCACAAATAATTTCCGCGTCGTCAGGTACGGCTATTTTAATGATAGTTGCTTTACTCATAGTTTAACTACAATAGTGACCCGACTCTGAATCCGTAATAATCAAGATTTCCAGTAACTTCTTTCAGTAACACTGGGAACTCACTAGGTACAAAGGACTCTCTTTCAGAATCACTGCTGGCATCAACCTCCAATACTCGAAGTGGGCTATTAGTAAATTCATCGTATTTCATCGAGAAGTCAGTCTCATTTTGAGAATACGTAAATTCATAACGTGTTTTCTCAACTCGAAGGATTGAATGAGCTTTAAGCTGTTCGTATTTTTCTTCTGTTATTTTCTCTTTAACTGAAGTTCTCTTACCGTCTTTTGTGACTTTCTTAATAAGAAGTATTTGTACCTCACCATTTTTAAATTTTTTATAAGCAAGCTTCTCCTCACTATCCTTATCTGTGGTGAGCCAGTCTGTTGTCATTACGAATGAGCTTACCTCGTTACCGTCAAGGAATGCCAGGTCGATGCCATCAAGAGTGAATTTTCTCGCATTATCATCGAGAACTTCATTCTTTTCTAGCTTAGGTTTAGAGGTTTCCATCATACTAAAAGTATAACAAAAAGCCAGACATATAGCCTGGCTTTTTAGTAGGTGCGGTGAAGCTTAGTAAGCTTTTTTCGCGCCGTCTTTTACTGCTTTTTCAGCATTGTCTTTTGACATCATTGCACAAACAGTAGTTCCACACTTTGCGTGCTTTCCCTTGGCCATGTGGCCACCTTTTTTAGTTTGTACGATCTCTGGAGCTGACAATTCAACGCCCTTCTCCTTACATTTTACGCAATATCCTGTAACCATGTCTATCTCCCCTTGAACTTGTTGTAGTTCATTATAAATTTGGTGCCACATGTTAGACGTATTTCAAACGCTTAACACTGACGATGTTGATGAGTATAAACTAAAATCGCTAGTACAGCAATTTAATCTTTCTGGTTCAATGCTTGCCGAGCGTAGTCCTTGAGGTACGGTATTGAAGCTGCTGCTATGATTACTGCCATGCCAAGCAAGGCCATCAGTTCTGGCCGCTCCTGGAATAATAAAACTCCAAAGATAACGCCAAACACAATTTCTAATAATCCCAAGATACCCGCTGCGCCAGCGTCTATGAGTTTCACTCCTTTTACAAGTGACCAAGACGCAATGACCGAAGCAACTGCAAAGAAAATAAGCCATAGCCAAGGAGCGTACCAGCCGAACTCTGGGTAGTGTTCCTGAAGCACAAAAGCCATAACAAAGTTTGCTATAACTGATGTAACCCACAAAACAATTGTTGATTGAGTAGCGTTGTAGTGTATTTGCTTAGAAAATACCATGTTTGCACTGGCAGATAGACCACTAACCAAAGCTCCTAGTAGTGCCAACCAACCTAAGCTGCTTGTCGTTGGTGAAAAAATTAGCCCTAGTCCAACTATACCTAGTCCAGCAGATAAAGCCTTGTCTTTGGTAAACTGTTCACGACCGAATAGCCAGCCAAAGAAGAATGAACCAATAACAATGCTTGCATACGCAATAGCAAGGCTTATGCCCACTCCTGCATGTAGGACAGCGTAATACAGCGGCCCCCACGTGAATAATGAAGCTACAAGCATTCCAGCTATATAACGCCAGTTCTGTCTCAGCTCAAGTGGCTCTAGATGGCGGTAGAAAATAGCAATCGGCAACAGAATGAGTAGCACTAGCACGCTTCGTAGGGCCGAAGCTGTGTAGCCCTGGAAGAAATCACCCATTAGCTTAGTCCAAATACCGTAACTAGCATAGAAGAACGATGATAGTATAACTAAACTCGCTCCAATAGGAGTCTTTGGCTTGTTTTTCATAGACTAATCATAACAAAAAAGAGACCTATTTGGTCTCAATAGTTAGAAACTATACTGTTTCAAAATCGTTTGGGTATTCATGGTGCGGGTGAAGAGACTCTAACTCTCGACCTCTTCCTTGGCAAGGAAGCGCTCTAAACAACTGAGCTACACCCGCATACGCTGATTGATTATACCGAAAGGACATTCATAGTACAACTGAGCAGTTATTTGTTACAATAGTTGCGTAGACGTCACGTCTTATCTTGCTATTAAGATAGACGAAGATTGGTGAGATAAAATATTTTTTTACGATTGAGGCATATCAAATAGATACGTCGAGTGAGCAAAGGAAGATTTTAGCCATCAATATTGGCTAGATTTTAGTCAGATAAGATGTGATGTCTACTAATATGGCGCCTTGGCCGAGAAGTTAGGTACTGGTCTGCAAAACCAGCTAGGCGGGAGCGTTACCCGTAGGTGCCTCCATATCATGGGCGAGTGGCGGAATTGGTATACGCGTTTGACTTAAAATCAAATGTCCAAAAGACATGCGGGTTCAAGTCCCGCCTCGCCCACCACAGTAAAAACAATTTGATAATATATGAAACAACCAGTATTTATTACCAGTAACCCAGCAAAAGCTGCTCAACTCAGCCAGTATCTTAACTTGGAAATTCAACACAAATCACTTGACTTACCAGAGATACAATCCTTAAGGTTAGAAGAGATTATTGAGCAAAAAGCTAAAGCTGCTTTTGAGATTATAAAAGCTCCTGTGTTAGTAGAAGACACCTCTCTCATATTCAATGCTTTAGGTAAATTGCCAGGTCCATTAATAAAGTGGTTTCTTACAGAGTTAGATAATGAAGGGCTCTGCCGTATATTAGATGGCTATGCAGAGCGGGGAGCAATAGCATCGACTTTATTCGGCCTTTACGACGGCCAAACCTTGTATACATTTTCAGGAGAAATGAAAGGGGCAATAAGTGAAGATCCCAAAGGCTCTCAAGGATTTGGCTGGGATCCTATATTTATACCGTATGGGACTCATAAAACATGGTCTGAAATGACTGACGAAGAGCGTTCTCACACCTCAATGCGAGGTATTGCCTTAAAAGAACTTGAAGAATTTTTAATTATTCAAACTAAGTAACAATAAAACTCTTTACACATTTCCCTCAGTTGGGTACAATAGTCTTCATACGCTATGCGGAGGTTTATTAAGGCCTGCGTGCGAAAAACATCAAGTAATAATAACTAGGAGAAATTAAATGGCAGATTTCGATCGAAGCAAGCCACATGTAAACGTCGGTACTATGGGTCACGTTGACCATGGAAAGACTACATTGACTGCTGCTATCACCACTACACTTGCAACTAAATTGCCAAGTGATGTAAACAAAAAAGTTGATTATGACCAAATCGACAACGCACCAGAAGAAAAGCAACGTGGTATCACGATTGCTACGTCTCACCAAGAATACGAATCAGAAGCTCGTCACTACGCTCACGTTGACATGCCTGGTCACGCTGACTATGTTAAAAACATGATCACCGGTGCTGCACAGGTTGACGGTGCAATCTTGGTTGTATCTGCAGCTGATGGCCCTATGCCTCAAACTCGTGAACACGTACTACTAGCTAAACAAGTTGGTGTACCAAAGATTGTTGTGTTCCTAAACAAAATGGACATGGCTGACGAAGAACTAGTTGAACTAGTTGAAGAAGACGTTCGTGACCTATTGGACAAGAACGGTTACGACCGCGAAGCTCCAATCATCAAAGGTTCTGCCTTGAAAGCCCTAGAAGGCGACGCAAAGTACCAAGACGCTGTCATGGAACTAGTCAAAGCTATGGACGAATACATCGAAGAACCAAAGCGTGATCTAGACAAACCTTTCCTAATGCCTATCGAAGATGTTTTCTCTATCAAAGGTCGTGGAACTGTTGCAACTGGTCGTATCGAGACTGGTATTGTTAACATCAACGACGAAGTTGAAATCGTAGGTATCCGCGACACAAAGAAAACTGTTGTAACTGGTATCGAAGCTTTCAAAAAGAACCTAGACAAGGGTCAAGCTGGCGACAACGCTGGAATCTTGCTACGTGGTATCGAACGTGATGACATCGAACGTGGTCAAGTTATCTGTAAGCCTGGTTCTGTTGCTCCACACACTGAATTCGACGCTGAAGTATACGTACTTAGCAAAGAAGAAGGTGGACGACACACCCCATTCTTTAAAGGTTACAAACCTCAGTTTTACTTCCGTACTACTGACGTAACTGGTGAAGTAGAGCTACCAGCTGACAAAGAAATGGTTATGCCTGGTGATACTTTGACTTTCAAAGTTAAATTACTTGCTCCTATCGCTATGGAACAGGGTCTAAACTTCGCTATTCGTGAAGGTGGACGTACTGTTGGCGCTGGTGTAGTAACCAAAGTTACTAAATAGTAGCTAAAACTACTAAAGAAAGAGTCTTCAGCCGAAGGCTCTTTTCTTTTATGTAAAAATATGGTATAAAAATAATATGACAGAAAACCTATCCAGTGCCGTCGAAAAAAAGAAGGCTGAATTAAAACAAGACAATGCTCTCCAGGCTTTTGAGGCTTCTATACACGAAGAGCTAGCGAGGGAGGGATCTGTGTCGCTTGATGATATCCGTAAGTTGAAGGTGCTAGAACAGAAAAGTGCGACTTATCCTGATAATCTTGTTGATTTCAATCGTGCTATCAGTTATATGAAAGATTTCGCATCTATAATGCAACAAAATGAGGTTTCTCCGCCAGCTAGGACAAAGGAAGTAAAATACAAAACTTTCTTTGGCAAAGAAAAAGTACGTACCGAGCAAGTAACACCCGTATCTTGGATAGTCGCGGTCTCATCTGCCTCTTACTGTGATCCAGGGTACAGTGGAACCTTCTATACAAGTACATCTCTACTACCAACTGGGCGCGTTGGAGACCTTGAGCTTATTAAAGCATGGACTCCTGGAGTACTTGAGCATGTGTCAGATTCTCTAGCTGACTATATAATTAAAGCTGATATCGATTGGCCTAAAGGCAAGTAGCTCTAAAGTTAAAAAGCAAACACCCCGCCATTCCCGAAGGAACAGCGAAGTGTTCAACTTGACAGGTGACGGGGTTTGGGACTAGAGCAGATCCAGAATCGGCCCTGCAAAGTAGACCAGAACAAGCGCAACCGCTGCGAACAGCAGGTATGGAGTTCCGATTCCTACAACTAGCCATTTGGCGGTTGGTTCTACGTAGCGTGTGTACACGGACTCGCGGAGCGGACCATCCTTTGGCAGATGGTCCATATTCCAGATAGTCACCACCCAGCTGTGCTCAAACCACACGGCGACAATGATTACTGCTGCAATCGTGAGTACCGCAATCATTTCGATTGGCATTAGAACTCCTCTCTGTACGACTTTTCTTTCACGATATCCTCTTTGGTAGCGCTTTTGTAAGATTAGTTGAGCAAATCATAACACTTATTTTTGTACTGCGCAACTTGCAACAGAGGCAGTTTTACGCTAGTATAGTGTCATATATCAAATATATATACCGAGAACTCGGTCAGACATGAGCCCTAGGGCCATGAATCGAACAGAGGTTACGGTATAGCACATAACAAGGAGTTACCCTCATGGCAGAAGCATCTGCACAAGTGCCGCGAATCCGAATTCGCCTAAAGGCATATGATCACAAAGTGATCGACCAATCAGCAAAACAAATCATCGACACAGCACTACGTAGTGGTGCGCAAGTAGCCGGCCCTGTACCGCTACCTACGCGTCGTTCTACCTACACAGTGGTCAAAAGCCCACACGTCTACAAAAAAGGCGGAGAAGCCTTTGAAATGCGTGTACACAAGCGTCTAATCGACATTTCTGGTGCCAGTGCCAAAACTATCGACAGTTTGCAGAATCTACCCCTCCCAGCAGGTGTAGACGTCGAAATTCGAATGTAGCAAACCGCTCGTGCTTTTGCTATAATACGAACGAATGGCAAAGCAAAAACAAAAAATCTTACCCGAAGAAACTGACAGTGCATTTCTACTAAAGATTGTGATGTACGTTATCTTGGCATCCGTCTGGATAAAGTTCTTGGAACCAATAGACCTAGGCGTCATAGCCCTAAACGGTATACCAGTAGGACTATTGATAGGACTGATCGTAGCTCGGCAAGACAGGTTCCAGATTGATCGCAAGATAGAATACGTTGTACTGATCGTGATGACAATCATCACATACTTCATACCTGCGGGTATCGTCATATAAAAAACCACCTATCAAAAGGTGGTTTTTTAGAGTTCAAGGACTAATTACTGAGTTTCAACAGTAGTTATGTCTATTTGATCATATATATCGTTGACTCGTTGGTTTGTGGTATACGAAAATAGAGCCGCCGCAACAACTGCAATACCAATTGCAAGCCAATATACGGTGTTGATAGTAAAATCAACTTTCCAAAAGGCATTCTTTGTACTTTTCTTTGCAACACTTCGTTTAACTGTTGCTTTTGCTGTTTTCTTTGTAGTAGTTTTCTTTCGTGTAGCCACGCGTTTATCTCCTATATTTTTTAATGATTGCATTATGACTCACCTCGGCCAAAATTACAATTCCTTTTATGGTTAATAAAGTCCAACTAATCTGTTGACACAGAGGCGACCTACCTGTTACTATGAAACGAGCGATTTTTTTAATTGGCAAGAAATAACAGATCATCTTGGTTAATTGGCAGGTCCGCGACGATGCGGA
>CAMTWU010000004.1:0-124418 GCA_947085525.1 uncultured Candidatus Saccharibacteria bacterium
GGTAGATTATCGTTATCACTCATATGTCTACAATTGTACCACGAGGCAATTGCGTGTGGCCTCTGTTTTTGGTACTATAAGCAACGCGAGGGCGGTTAGCTCAGTTGGCTAGAGCGCCTCATTGACGTTGAGGAGGTCGGGGATTCGAATTCCTCATCGCCCACCACATAAAATATCTCACTAAATATAGCGGTGGGATATTTTTAGTTACCTCATATATACAGTGACATAATATTGACTTTTATAGTACAAAGTGCTAGTATAGAGTTATGAAAAAAGATATGAAAAAGCACAGCCACATTTCCAACAAGCCATCTGAGCTTTCTAACTTTAGACTATTTTACGAATATACTTCTTAAAAGTCCCCTTTTTACACACTTTTAATTATTTATCCACTAGCTTTTTGTATAGCGTTATGACAATATATAGTCATGATTTGTATAAAATGTGGGCATAATAGTACAGAAGTTACCAACTCTCGTCATAACAAAAAGACCTCGACTGTATGGCGTAGGCGTCGCTGTAAAGAGTGCAAACATACCTTTACCACCTATGAAGATGTGGCTCTAGACCAGATACAAGTGGTGTCGAATATAGGTACTACTTCCTTTCATCACGCCAAACTGTTAATTAGTATCGCTAGTTGCTTTGAACATATACCCGCAAAGCGTACCGAGAACGCCGAGGCGCTCGCTAAAACTATAGAAGCCAAACTGATACAGTCTGGTGTCAAAACGACTCCTAGCGCGATCTGTGAGGCTGTGTATGGTAGTTTGAAGCACTTTGATCGCCTAGCTAGCGTTCAATATGCAGCAAAACACCCCACTTACCTCAAGAAATATCTACGAGTCTAGTTATTTGGTCGCTTTTTCGGTGACGTCGAACTTGTCCATGTATTTGCCGATCGCCAGACGAGTCTGTGAATAGAATGATGCCAATGAACCGTACGCGATGGCAGTTATCGGCATCAGCACCCATTGTAGTAGCATCAGCACTGAACGGTGTTTTTTGTAGCGAGCTGGTCGTGGTGGGAGCATCTTGAATGTCAAAAAGATGGTGATGAAAATACCGATCATCGCCAGGCGCTGAATCATACTGATTACCTCTGGTAGTTCGTGTACGATAATACTGCGTGATGATTCTTGGTTGATCAGCAGCGGTACCCAACCCCCTACAGCAACCAAAATCGACATACTAGCCCAAGTCGTATGGTTATCAATCAGCCTCAGTAAGTGCGCAAATCCAGAGATAAACGGCACGCTGCGTTTTTTATTAAAAATCCTCACAGCAACATACGGCACATCTGATGCCCCATACGCCCATCGCCTGACTTGTACGAATTGAGCTTTTAGCGTTTGCCAATACGTACTAGCGAGTACCGCGTCCTGGTAAATTGGCACATATATCGGTACAACCGAGTATTTTCCATCAAAGTGAAAGTAGCTGCGCCAATATTGGTGACCGTCCTCAACAATCGTTCGTACACTCCAAAAGTCCATATCATACAGCGCTTTATATGGTTGAGAATGCGAAGCAAAGTTACGCAGGACATGAGGTCGCATAGAGATAATGATGTTAAAGAACGAGTTACCTGTTGCCACTACACGCATAGGCGCCGGTGCGTCCCATATATTGTTGAGAAACAGTGCAATCGGCTGAAATGACAGATTGTCACGGCTTGGATGGACAATGTATTCGTATGTTACATACGAGAAATAACCCTTGTCAGGGCGATTATCGCTATCGAGCGTCGTGATAATGAGATTATCGGTGTTAATATTTGGCTTGTCTTTTAGCCAATCGCGTAGATATTTACCAGCATATGTCACATTCGCACCCTTGCCCGCTACTTCGCCAGGTATATCACGCGGGTGCTTCACGGGTATAAATGCATAGAAATCTTTGCCAAAGCGTGCTTCTAGCTTTTGCACGGTTTCATGCATATCAGGTCCACCACGCTCTTCATATGCCATCAAAAATATGATTTTTTCATTCGGAAAACGGGTCTTGCTGACCGATTCGATAGTTGGACCGAGTGTGTCGAGGCTTTCGTTGTAAGCAGCAACGATAACAGCGTGATATATATCATCAACACGAGGGAAATTATCGGGATTTTCACGTATCGCCTGCAAGTTTTGCATATGTTGTTTGCTATGAAACCCTTTTTCGATCTTTTCGGGTAATGATTTCTTTGGATTTTCGGCAATTGTGATATCACGAAGTCGCTTTTGCCAGTTCACTGCTTGGGCGTTTTGCAGCTGACCATAACCCTGTATAGTGCGAGCAGCAATTGTCACAGATTTGATAAATAGCGTTAATATAACTGCTAACAAGTACATCGCCGCCAAGAATGGGTTGAATATCGATAGAACGACTAGTAGCAATAATAGTCCGTAGCTAATGGCAGCTGGGAGTATTTCAAATAATCGGTACTGACGCGTACGCTTGCCCAGAGGTATTTCAATGTCAGTCATGGGTTAGATCGATGCAAGTCCTAGGACGGCTGAGCCCATAAAGGCTCCGATTATTACCACCACAACAGAGAGCCAGATGAATAATCGGGCAATATAATTGTCTTTTTCGACGAATAACTTTACAGCGATAAAGCTATGCAGTGCTAACACACTGAGACTAAAGAGCACTACAGGAACCAAGTAGTACCAGGCGTTACTATATATATGCGTCACGCCAAAAGCCGTGTAGCGAACCTGTGTATTTAGCTCACTGGGGTGAATACGAAATACCAACAAGATTGTCACAACAATACACAGCACAGCCAAAGCCGCCCATGACGCCATAAAGGCTCGGTCTTTTGTCACATGTTGTATGGTAGTCGCAATATTCATTTGTGTCCTATTATTATACGATATTCAGTCGCAATATTCTACAAAGTACCTCACCTCTGTTGATTTGCCGACTCAAAACTGCTAATATAGCCAGAGTCAGAAAATTACGAGGGCTCGTAGTGAAGCTGGCCTATCACGTCTCCCTGTCACGGAGAAGATCGCCGGTTCGAATCCGGTCGGGCCCGCCAGAAATTAAAAAGTCATCCGTTAGGATGGCTGTTTTATTTATGGGTGAGTTCATGAACTCACGATACGAACTGGCGAAGCCGGGACGGGTGCCAACGAGCCACGCGCAGAAACTACCTCATAGTTTCGAGCATGGTAAGTGCACGTTGCGCAAGCAACCATCCGGTCGTTATAGTAAGCGTTCACCGGTTAAGTTAGTTATGTGGACACATCATAGTTTTTATGATACAATATAGTAACTCTCAGATGAGAGGCTGCTTTCGTGACAATTCACGATGCACTTTAAAGAGGAGATAGTATGCGACGAGTAGTTATCGAGGTTTATCGACCCGATTCTCTCGAGATTTACATCCACACAGACATGAAGTTCGCCCCTCTGATGGGCGAGGGTTCCTACCACAACATCATCTGTCTCCGCGAGGACGGCATATATGAGGAGCGCCTTTCACCGCTTGGGCGCTCCATTCTGGAGCGCATCGAGAACACCGAAGGTGTCGGCACGGTGATGTACGGCCGCTACGGCTTCATGATCACGTGCGGAAAAGCCTTCGACCGCGTTGACATTCTTGTGGAGGTGCTCAATGTCATCAGGGAGGAGATCGGCGGAGATGATCTCGACATCTCAACTCAGCTACGTGAGAGTGGCGAATACACCAATATTGGTGTATTCGACGGAAGCAATATTCGTCTCGCTCTCCCGCAGCACACCAATTAACGCCCTCGGAAGAGGCCTAACAACGCCCATGCGTGTAAAAAGGCCTCGCGCCGAGGGCCTTTTTACATATCAATTTTATAGAATAATAAACTCTAACTCTTTTAATACTCTACGCGTTCTTCCCAACCTTAATATATTCATCAACCTTACCATCACGTTTGAGCTGGTCGAGAGAGCTCTTGAACTCATTCAGATTAATCTTTATTCGTGCATACCGAACTTGATCACCCTTTGTCTCGAGTAATTTCACAATATAGTAGCCGTCAGTACCTTTTAGAACTGTGGTTGTCTGGTTAGGCTGCAATTTCGCAGCAGCTGCAGCTAGCCCTTGATCTTGATTTGTAATCGCAACAAAGCCTACATCACCTTTGGTGGCTGAGGCCAATGGATCGTCAGAGTATTTCAACACCGTTGCGTCAAACGGCACATTTGCGGCTAGCTCCGCCATCGCGGCATCGGCTTTGGCTTTGGCTTTTTTGTCTATGACGAATGAAACCTTTTGTTTCAAGATAGCGTAGCGCACGATCGAGCGATATTCGTTCGGTGAAACCCCGTATGAATCGCTCAATACTGCCTCGTAGCTCTGGCGTGAGAGGTTACGACTACTACTATTTTTGATAATCTGATCTATAAAGGCGTCGATATCCCCTTCTGACACTGTGACATTGTGTTTGTCAGCTAGTTTCTGCGCATAGGCATTTTCGATAGCTCGGTTGAGTGATTGGCGCTTTAAGTGTTCTGATTGGCGTTTGCTGTCTTCGGAGTTAGTGCTAAAACCACGAGATTTTTGCTGCAACCAGTGAATAGAACTGCGATATTCCATCAGGTAATCGCTAAATGGTACTGGTTGTTTGTCGACGCTGGCAACTGAGAGTGGCAATAACTGTGTCGTACGGTAAAAGAAACTACTGGTGTTTTGAACTAAATATAGCTGCCACCACAAGATAACTACAGCCAGTATGAGGGCTGAAATAAACACAATAATACTGTTGATAAGCAGACGGTGTCTCTCGTATTGCAGTGGATATTTAAACTTTCGCCCACCAGCAAGGATCTGCTCGCGGTGTTCAGCAACAGTTTCATTCGTAATACGACTAGCCTGTAATTTTTCGGCTTCCTCGTCTTTTTTCTTTAATCTTTTTACTAATCTCTTAACCATCTATCTCCCCATCTACATCCCCACCTGCCAAAACGACTGCGTCTTGTATTTTGTTGTAAATTTTATCCGGATGGTGAATTTTGTCCAGCACCAAGTCACCCACGTAGGTTTGTAGTACTATTGTACCAAATCCTAGGAATTCGCCAGTAAAACCAGGAACATTATAGCTAATATTTTGTATCTTACTGAGGCCGAGGTCTACTACGCTACGGCCAAATAACCCCTGCTGAGAGACTTGTCGTAGGCGCTGATTTGTAATGATGAAATATGTATAATACCAACCAACCCAGTGATAGAAAAATAGTAAAAGCCCTAAACCTAGACATGCAAATGAAAGTCCAAACAACCACAACTGATCTTGCCATATGAGAGCTGGCACAGAACCAACTGCAAATGGTATGAGCAGCATGTAAAAGCCTTTGCGTAGCGCTATCGGATGACGTCGAAATACAACTTCGATCTCTTCACCGTCTCGTTGGCCATCAAATTGTTGTGACATTTGCTATACCCTTCTTTTTTGACTTGGTACCCCGGGTAGGAGTCGAACCTACAACCTTTTCCTTAGGACGGAACTGCTCTATCCATTGAGCTACCGAGGCAAACTGTACCGAAGCTCGGCATGCTCAATTATATCCTATTTGACCTGAGTATGCGCCTCGTGAACTGACTCATAGTCAAAAAGCTCACTTTCGCTAAACCAGTGGTTGATTTCTTCTTTGGCCTCTTTGGGATCACCCGATGCATGTATGAGGTTAGGAATCCCCTTTTTCTTTGTATCTGCGTGAGAAAAGCTAACGTGTGCGTAATCGCCACGGATAGTACCTGGATTTGCAGCCTTTGGCTCTGTTGTACCAACCATTTTGCGTACAACTTCAACCGCACCAACGCCTTCTAGTACAAATGCGATGACTGGACCTTGGTTCATCATTTCTAATGTTACGTCGAAAGCTTGCTGTCCACGACGCGATATCATTTGGCCGATGTTTTCGTAATGGTGATAATAGTGGTCACTGTCAGGTTTTAACATTTTTGAGGCAATGATCTTTAGCCCTACTCGCTCAAAACGAGTGATGATTTCTCCTACTAAACCGCGTTGAATTGTGTCGGGCTTGAGGACTATGAGTGTGCGTTCCATTTTTAGTTTTCTCCTTGGTTTAAAATACTCACACTATTGTACCAAAAGAATGCCGACTACTATAGTCGCAACTGCAATACGGTACCAACCAAAGATGGCCAAACCGTGATTTGCGAGATAACTCAGCATAAATTTGATAGCTATCATACCACTGATAAATGCAGCGATATTACCAATAATGACTGGCTCTAGGTTAGCTAGTAGGTACGCCCTATCACTGTCTTTTACGAGTAATTTCGTCAGTAGTCCTAACATGATAGGAATCGCAACCATAAAGCTATATTCGGCTGCAGCTTTGGGACTGAGACCCATGACGCGGCTGGCAATAATAGTTGATCCAGAACGTGAGACTCCTGGTATCAAAGCAAAAGCCTGAGCAACACCAATCACCAGCGCGCGTTTCGGGCTGAGGGCTCGCCCGTCAGTTTTGTTGGATTTACGAGGTAATTTATCGATAACTATCATCAATACACCAACGATAGCTAGCATGATCGCAACAACCAGTGGGTTCAGAAGCTCTTTGCTGTTTTGTATGAAATCAGCCAGTAACAACCCTAGTAACCCTGCTGGTATAGAGGTAATCAAGATGTTACGAGCTAATCGATAGTCTTTTTTCAGAAATACTTGTCGAGCAAGATCAACTAATCGAGACCAAAAATAGATGATCAGCGCCAAGGCTGTTCCGAAGTCTAGTGTCTGGATAAATAAATGATCAATCTCGTTACCAAAAACTGATTGAGCTAGCACTAAATGCCCCGAACTAGACACAGGAATAAACTCTGTAAAGCCCTGCACCAACCCTAGGAATATTGCTTCGAATATACTCATTATCTTTGATTATAACAGAGACAGTGTCTTAAAATACTACTTTCTTATAATCTCTGCAGCCACAGTTTGATCAGGCGCCGGGGCCCTAATCAAACCTGACGCGAAGCAATTTTGAGAAAGTAGTATTTACAAGCTAGCCCACAAACGTCGCAAAATAATAATGCTTGTGCTAGAGTATGAATATGTACCTATCTGATGCAATTGTCGACTTTCTAGAATACCTAGAAGTTGAACGCGGTCGGTCACAAAAAACTGCCGAAAACTACCACCTCTACCTCAATAGATTGATGGAATTTCAAGGCGATATACAAGTTTCAAAAATCAATATTGAACTGATCAGAAAATGGCGTTTGTGGCTGAACCGCTACGAAAATGACGCTGGCTCTAGTCTGTCAGCAATGACCCAGAGTTATCATTTGATTGCCCTGCGGAGTTTTTTGGACTACTGTGCAAAGAGAAATATCGAAACATTGGCACCAAATAAAATCGAGCTACCAAAAACCAAACACAAACAAGTCACCTTTTTAACGCCCGAAGAAATCATTCGTATGGTTGAAACAATACCGCTGGACGAGCCAAAGGGACTACGTGATCGTGCCATTGTAGAGCTACTATTTTCTAGCGGTCTACGCGTGTCAGAACTGGTCAACCTCAATCGTGATCATATCAATATAACTCGGCGCGAGTTCATGGTACGTGGTAAGGGTAACAAAGATCGCCCAGTATTTATTAGTAGCGACGCCGCTATGCACCTGGAAAACTACATAAAATCCAGACAGGATAGCCTGAAACCATTGTTTATTAGTTATCGTGACAGAACCCCACAGCATCTAGATACTAGTGGGAATTTTCGACGACTGACGCCTCGTAGTGTCCAGCGAATCATCAAACACTACGCATTGAAGGCAGGGATCACAAAACATGTCAGCCCACACACCATGCGCCATAGTTTTGCAACGGATTTGCTGATGAACGGTGCTGATCTGCGATCAGTACAGAGTATGCTGGGTCACAGTAATATATCGACGACTCAAGTCTATACACACGTGACAGATCAACATCTGAAAGAAGTGCACGAACGATTTCACGGTTCTATAGAGTAATTCTATTGGTTCACAAGGTTGGTTTTGCCGTCACAATCAAAGGCATAGTACTCGTCACCATCCGCTAGTCTAAAGTTCTTACAAAGACCTTGGGTAATATCTATACCATTTTGATCGCCGTCAAAGGCAACTCGAGTGATAACTCGACGAAATACATTGTTAGCCCGTCCAGTCGAGTCAATTTCGGGTTCTACACCATCAAATTTTAGTGGGGTGCTACCTTCGAGCATTTTAACTTGCAGTTTTACACCATTATATGTTGGCATTAGTCGAAGATAGTAGTCGTAATCACCGCCCATTGAAAAATTGGTCAGCGAGGCACTACACGCATAAGCATCTGCGTTATTACATTGCACCGCAACTGGACTGTTTTTGACTGTCCTACGCAGCGCGTCGGCATTTGACATATGTACTGTATTACTACCTGTACTACTAGGGTATAGGAACACAGCTCGAGAATTGTTATCGATATCATCTGCACCAATATTTGATCGCGGAACCGCAATAATTTGCGCTCTCATAACTGGTGGCCTATTCGAGCTCCAACTCGTCGTATAAGTTGTTTTTGGTAAGTCAAAGTCGTTACCGCTCACCGCGTTTGGTAGATCTAGATCGGCACCACTACCTGGGTCATACCATTGGCTTTTCTCAAACCAATTCAATTGAATAGTATCTGGATTTCCCGATACGGCTTTGAGTGGAAACAAAATAGTGTTGCCGTTATCCAAGGTTCGCTTGTAATCATTTGTCTGCAAGGATACCTTTAGACAAGTGTATGCTTGATCGAGAGCTCTGTCATTTACTGTATCAGTCGTCACTCTCACCTCTTTTGAAGCAGTATCGACATCCAAACCCAGGTCGCTACCTGAACCTAGTTTGTTTTGGAATGTTGTACACGACCTACCACTCAAGGCACCTGGCGCAGCAGGGTCAGTACTAGTGTATTTTGATGTACAGTCGCTAGCTGGAAGGGTTGTTTTGAGACAACTTATTCTATATTGCTCGAGCCCACGTTTTGCATCCTCTACCCCAGCCTGAGCTGAGTCATATGCACTACTAGATAGATCGGCATTGATCGATTGTCGTTGGTCTTGATTCACGATTTGTACAAAACTGAGCACAATGAGGCTAATCAGTAGTGTAAAAAAGATAACTATGAATATTGATGCAACGCCGGATTGTTTATTTTGAGATATATTCATTGTTCGAGTAACCTTAACCATCATTATATACCTTTTGCATAAGATGTCACTACGAAGGTATTGAGCGCACAAAAGTCATTTTCTTGACCTGCACCACATGTACCACGACCAGTGGAGTCGTATATAATTTCGCTATTGTCATCTGGTGTTGATATGGTGAATGTAAAGCGTATCAATCTATCACCCATTCCTCGTTCGACCGCGACAGGCTCGCGAATAGCTAAGTCATCACCAACAACCACATTACTGGCGGCTTTTGTCGGTAGCGGAAACGGCGCTTTGCAGTACACACCACCGGAATCTTTTACCTTGACCATGGTGATCAGTTCGGCTGTGCCATCAAAATTGAGATTGGTATTGCTGCCACCTTCACCCCATACATTCCACAAATAACTATTGTGACCTGTACATATACCAGTGCGCACCGATTTGCCTGCTAATTGACCATCGCGTACTGCAAAATTACTGCCAACCCCAGATAACAAATCACCTGTATTGGGTGTGGATTGGCGTAAATCAGCTTGTATATCTGTTGAAATTGAACGACCACTTTGATTCACACGCTTGAGGGTAATTCCTTTGTTGTAGACGCTGGTAATATTCAAAATACTAAATAATATAATCAGTAACAATACCGACAGCATAGCCATCGAGATAGATAATTCAATGATAGTAAATCCTGATTGATTGTTAGTTTTCTTCATAATATAACCTCACAATTGTTCCCAAAGTTGCGTCTGGCCCCGAATACGGTGGCTCCCAGCAAGCTCTAATATGCAGATCCAGATATTTTACACTACTTGTAGGGCCACTATTTTCATGCCCTTTGACAGCCTCGACCCACAGTCCCTTTCCTATGTCGGCAAAAGTTTCTGGTCGTTGAAAATTTAGTCCATTAGTATAAACTATGACATCTTTTATGGTTTGATCGTCAGCTGTCGTTAAGCTTACAAAAAAACTGTTTTTCGGCAAATCAATTGCCTGAGCTGTATCTTTGTTATAACAGGTACCGAATGAGCTAGCAGATGGTTTTGATTGAGCTACAATAGATTTCCAAGCTCTTCCGTTATAGCTACCGGGGTCTGACTTGTACTGATCACGTAAAAAACGTAACAGTTCTGCCTCTGACTCCATAGATTGTCGTACAAATGTAGTTTCGACTGCCATTTGTGTCTCGGCAAAGCTTCTATTCATCGCGCCCAGTGCCAATACAATCACTAGTGCAGCAACGGCCGTTGCAAACATCACTTCTGTCAACGTATCGCCTTTTTGGTTATTAAAGATTCTCATGAGTCGCACCAATCCGACGCTTCCTGTGTATCAAACTGAGCTGTCACTGAATCTTGGGTGCTGCCAGGAGCTATCTTGAGTAATGCTTTTGTTGAGATAAGATCCGCTGAACCAATGCAACCTTTGATCGACTGATTGTACGGCCCTACGTCAGGTGCAAATGGGTCAATTTTTCCTGCTAATGAATAGAATGGGTATACATCAAATAATTCGACCTCTTTTGGTATATCTAGTTTGTATGTACTTATAATACCGCTAAGTGGCGAGCGAACAACCAGTAAGTACCGGAGGTTATAAGTGCCGCTATATGACACTTTTCCTTCACTATCCTCAATTTTATCAAACTTTGCGCCCCAAGGAATAATATAATTTTGATCACCTTGAGTACTAGAGATAGTCTGTGTGTTAGTATTTGTGTCATTGAGCAGCTCTTCGTCTCCAGGAGGTGTTGGCTCATTTATTGCATCAGATGCTGCCTTTTCATTAATAATGACTTGATAGCTATGCAAAGTCGTTTCCTCTGATGATGCATCGCCCCTACCAAGATCAATAACCTTACCTATGACCAAACAATCACTCGCACCCCTACTCTCTGGTCCACAATTGTCTGCGCTACGATCATTTATCGTTACTTGGGTTTCGTTGTACTGCTGCTGTAAAAAACTCTGAGCACCATTCACTGCGTCACTAAAACGCTGTCTCTGTATTGACAGGCTAATACCAGCTAACATCGACGCCAATAACAGGCCAGATATAGCAAAAACCAAAGATATTTCAATGATTGTAAAGCCGTCTTGTTTATTGATGCCCATTTGCTTTGATTATAGCATAAGCACTGTGTCTAACTAGAGTAAAGGGTGCTCATTCCAGAATAAGTCAAGACCATATACCACTCGATAATTGCATGACCGAAAAGGCCTGCCAGCAAATATCCAGCAATCAGAAATGGACCAAATGGTATGTGCGCAGTTCGTTTGAGCTTGCCTGTTGATAAAGCTGGTGCAAAAAATAATGTGCCAATCAGGTTAGCCAAGAAGAATGCTAACAGCGCTAATTGCCAATCTGATAGTAACAATCCTAGGGCTAGTCCTAATTTAATATCGCCAAAGCCAATCCACTTGCCTCTTGAAGCAATATACAGAAAGAAGTAAAACCCAGATAAAATTGCAATTGAACCTAGTAGATTAAACAGGAAATATCCGAAATTGTCGGCCTGCAACCCAACCACAATAGCGTTGGCAATACCTAAACCAATGATTGGTATGACGACTTTGTCGGGCAAAATCAGCCATCGAAGATCGTAGACGAATAAAATCGCTAACCCAACTCCAGATAGTAACCATATACCAAACATCAGTAATTGATTGATGGTGTTGAGGTCATATGGCCAAAATGCAAAACTTGCGACAAAAAATGCAGCGACAGCCAGTTCTACTAGTGGATATTGCGGACTAATCGGTTTGTGACATTTGCGACATTTGCCACGCAGAAATACCCAGCTGAGAACTGGTACGAGGTCATACCATGCCAGTTTATAGTGACATTTTGTACATTCTGATCTCTCGACCAACAAATCTTTTTTGTGTTTGATACGCCACACGGCTGCGTTCACGAAACTACCCAGACACAAGCCAATGAGGAACAAGCTCAGGGCGAAATATGTTTTTTCCATAAGCTTTATGATAGCAGGTTAATGAGCAAATAAAAACTCCCTACTAGGAGGGAGTTTTTATACTAATAGATTTTAGATAAACTGATTAGTTATTCTGACAATATGCAGTGCTGCCCTCGAGCTTGATTGATACGGCAAATTTACGTGTACCGCTACCTGCAATGATCGCACCATCATCACCACACTGACCATTTCTAGAATAAATGATTGTATTTGCGTTCGAAGGTGCTGCTGAAGCTCCGCTAGAGTATTCAACTACATAAGGTGTACCTGTTGGATCTTCAAATGTGTCACCGCCAGATTTTAGATAGTTATCTACAAAAGTATTAACTTTGGCAGTAGTATCTAGCTCTGGCAATTTACCCCTGTTGTTTGACTGAGACGAACTGATTGCGCTAACAAAACGACCTAGATCGTTCTTGCGCTGTGTATCACGCTGATTACGCTGCAGTGCAGGTAATGCTATAAACACCATCAGAAATATCAATGCTGCGATTGCCAGCACCAAGACGACTTCGATGATTGTGAATCCTTGTTTGTTTTTGAGTTGTGGAGCGTTCATAAAGATTTCCCACCTTTCTTATGAACTTATAATTTTATAGCTTTACGCTTATGCTTGATAGTACATCACAATTAACTGGTTTGCAAGGCCTAGACATTGATATTCCCAACCAGTTGGTATATCGGTAGTAATATAGCAGCAACCATACCTCCTGCCACTACTGCCAACACAACCATGAGTACTGGTTCGATAATAGTAGAGATCGCTCGTATGGTCGCATCTAGTTCATTCTCATACACTGTCGCTGTTTTTGCCATCATCTCATCAACTCGACCAGATTTCTCACCAATACCGATCATTTGTGGCGCTAGTTTCAGTATATAGTCTTCGTTTTCTAGCGATTCTGCCAAACCTTTACCGTTTCGCACCTTGTCGGCTGCTCGCAGGATAGATTTTGCTACGTAGCCATTGTTGACTGATTTTGCACATATCTCGAGTGCATCAATCATCGGTACCCCTGTAGATAGCAATGTAGCGCCTGTTCGGGTAAATCGTGCCATATACAGTTTTCTAAATAATGGTCCGAATATTGGTAGGTTGAGCTTTAACCCGTCAGATACGTTCTTGCCATCGTCTGTTTTAAAGTAACGAACACCGAAATAGACCGCCGCGCCAAGAATAATTAGCACTGCCCACCAAAATTTGAGTAAGAATGAAGCAGTTCCTACCATCACTTGTGATATGAATGGTAATGTTTGGTTCAAATCCTGATATAGCTTTTCTACCTGCGGCACGATAGTAAAGAGCATAAAGATCATCACGCCAAAAATAACAAACAATACGATTGCTGGATATACCATAGCACCTCGGATTTTACTCATCATCTCTGCATCTTTTTCTTGTTGCGCGGCGATACGTTCCAAAGCCTTGTCGAGTGTTCCAGAAGTCTCACCTGCCTCAACTAACGAGATAAACACCGTATCAAACACATCAGGGTGCTTTGAGAAGGCTTCTGCCAGTGCTTTACCGCCTTCGATAGAGACTAGCACGTCTTGGGCAACAGATTTCATCCGAGGATTGTCAGTTTGTTCGACAACTGTGTGGAGGCTTTGTGAAAGTGGCAATCCAGCGCCAATCAAAGTTGCGAGCTGACGAGAAAAAACTACTCGATCTTTTGTAGTGATTCGATTTGTCAGACCGCTCAATAGTCCCCCGCTTTTGTCTTGCTGCGAGATTTTCGTAGGCGTGTAGCCTTGATCGATCAATAGTTTATACGCAACTGCCTCGGTATCAGCCTGAACGGTTGATTTGACATGTTTACCGCTGGCGCGGTCTTTGGCTTCGTAGTTAAAAGTTAACACCTTTTATCTAACCTCTCATCATCCTGTCGAGCTCGGTCAGATCAACAGCAAAGTTACGTGCTTCGTCATAGGTAATCGTGCCAGAACGTATCATATCTGCCAGTGTACGATCCATTGACTGCATACCTTGGTCTGCACCTGTCTGGATCACGGCATCTAATTGGTGGCTCTTACCTTCACGGATAATGTTACGAACTGCTGGGTTCGCGACCAAGACTTCGGCTGCAACCATACGCCCACCGCCAATTGCTGGCACCAAACGTTGTGAACAAATACCCATCAAGATGTTGGCTAGTTGCGCCCTCACCTGAGGCTGTTGGTGTGGTGGGAAAACGTCGATCATACGATCGATAGATTGTGCTGCAGAGTTTGTGTGCAAGGTTGCAAACACAAGGTGACCCGTTTCGGCAATCGTAATCGCAGCCGAGATTGTTTCGAGGTCACGCATCTCACCAATCAAGACGACATCAGGGTCCTGACGCAGTGCAGACCTTAGGGCTGCCGAGAAGCTGTAGGTGTCATAGTGAACTTCACGTTGCACCACGACAGATCGTTTTGACTTGTGCGTAAACTCAATTGGGTCTTCGATAGTGATGATGTGGTGTGAACGTTCAGTGTTGATCTTGTCGACTAATGCCGCGAGAGTTGTAGATTTACCCGAACCAGTAGGACCAGTCACCAGTACCAATCCACGCGGATATTCAGCAAATTTATTGATAACCGCTGGCATACCGAGCGAGGCAATATCGGCAATTTCATTTGGAATCAGACGCAGCGCAGCAGCCAAGTTACCTCGTTCGTGAAAGGCGTTCACACGGAAACGACCCAAATCACCAAAGGCGAAGCTGAAATCAAACTCTTTGTCTTTCATCAACACTTGTTGTTGCTCTTCGTCCAAAATTGCAAATACCAATGTCTCGACTTGCTCCTCACTCAGCGGATCAAAACCGCTGACTGGTGTGAGTGATCCATCGATTCTGAGCATCGGCGGCAACGCAACCTGAAGGTGAAGGTCAGAAGCACGTTTGCGCACTACTTCCTCTAGTAAAATCTCTATCCTTAGATCATTCTTCATGTTGCCTACCCTTTTTTCTCTTTATTCATTATTATAACCCTGCCGACACCCTGTTGACTTCGTCAATTGTTGTCAGACCCTGTAACACTTTGAAATAGCCGTCTTGGCGCATCGTGACCAAGCCTTGTGTGATAGCTAGCTTTTCAATCTGCGGGCTGGTTGCTCGTTGGATAACGAGGTTTTGGATTTCCTCGGTCATATCGATGACTTCATACAATCCAACACGACCAGAATACCCACCTGGTGTTCGAGGGCTATCAATACCCTTGGCTAAAGTATAAGCGTTTTGACCAGCTAGTGGCAAGTCCTCGTAGCCCAAATCTTGTGTTATGGCCGCACCCTCGCCCTTTGTTTTTGGTAAAAAGTGTCCAATATTATCCAAAATACTCTTTGTTTCAATCTCATTAGACTGGTACATTTCGCGCTCGGTAGAAACCCGACGAACAAGACGCTGACCGATAATAGTATTGACTGTACTAGCAATCAAAAACGGCTCGATCCCCATATCGAGTAGACGTGGCAATACACCTGCAGCCGAGTTGGTGTGTAGTGTCGTCAGTACCAAGTGTCCAGTCAAAGCCGCCTGGACTGCCAGCTCCGCAGTTTCTTTATCACGAATCTCACCAACCATCACTACGTCGGGGTCTTGACGCAAAATTGAACGCAGACCATTAGCAAAAGTCAGACCCACATCTGCATTTACCTGGATTTGGTTCACGCCCTTCATTTTGTACTCGACTGGATCTTCTAATGTCACGATGTTGATAGTATCGTTCTTGATTTCCTGCACCAATGCATACAGCGAAGTTGATTTACCAGAACCCGTAGGACCAGATGTTATGATCATTCCGTTTGGTTTGTGTATGCCCTTTCGGATAGTTCGCAGCGCTCGGCCAGCATAGCCCATTTCTTCGATATTAAATGAGTTGCCAGTCTTGTCGAGCAAACGAATGACGACTTGCTCGCCCCACACAACTGGGGAAATCGCAATACGAAGGTCGACTTCTTTGCCTGCTGCAACAACCGCAAACTGACCATCCTGCGGTACGCGGTGTTCATCGATTTTGAGGTTTGCCAAGATTTTAATACGACTGACAAGTGCCGGTTCAATGCTTTTTGGTAGTTTCATAATTTCACGCAGCACTCCATCAACACGATTACGAATGAGCAGCTGCGTTTCCATAGGTTCAATATGCACATCGGATGCTTTTGAGCGTGCGGCATGTTCCAAAATAGTACTGAGAGCCCTGGATATTGGTGAATCTTGAACGATTGTCTTTACATCACCCGAAACTTGCGCAGCCTGGTCTTTCTCTGTTTGTACCGCATCTACAGCAGCATCCACACTAGAAAAGTCCGTTTTGTACTGTGCAATAACGTTGCGAATACCTACTTCACTCGCCATATAGACTTTCAGTGGCTTGGCAATTTTATTTGCCAAGAAATCAACAGCCTGAATGTTGTTTGCATCCAACATCGCAACCGCTAAACGACCCGAGACTTCGCCTAAAGGCACCGCCATGAAACGTTCGGCAATTTCGAGCGGTAACATGCTCAGTATTTTTTGATCAATCGGCACATCAGCTAGATTGACGTATGGTACTCCCGATACATAGGCGATACAGTGAGTCATTGTTTCGTCACTCACGACCCCATCTTTTAGTAAATTACCAACAAATGGTGTGCCGTCTGCACTAGAGCGTTTTTCGTAGTCCGCTATAACAGCAGGATTTACCAGACCCTCCTCGGCCAGTAGTGCCTTGAGTCCCTGCTGTATGTCGTTAGTCAGAAGTGCCATATGATCAGCCTCCTAGTTAAACGGTAAGCTGTCAGATGACTTACCGATAGACCTTTCGACAGTCGGGTTAATTGCTTGTTTGTTAAATATTCTCTTGTCAGGTGCTTCGACTTGCTCGCTAATAGCCTCTACAGTTTTCACTTTTTGGGCTTCTTTTTTCGGCTCACCGATCAAGGCGCTGGCAGTAAACCACGCAACCAATAAACTGACTGATCCGATCAAAATTAAGGCTGCAAAATCATTTTTCTTCATGGCTTGACCACCTTTTCTGTCAGTTCCACTGTTTTCTTTGGCTGATAGTATGTCACAGCCTGTACTGTTGCAGTCAGGTTGTTTGCACCTGCAGATTCAAGCTGTAGTGACAATATGTTTATAGGACGAATAGAGCGATTGAAACGATCTAGAACGTCCTCGAGCTGCTCGCTAGTACCTGTTGCTTTAAAGCTAAAGACAATTGGTTGAGCAGTGCCAACTTGTTCGAGGAAACTAGTGTCAGTTCCACCCGTTACGGTATCTGTATTGGTCGATTCAACAGTCAGCGATTCGATTGATGCACCTGTCAGCAGAGCACTTTGTAATGATGATCCTAGCGCAACTTCGTCTGCAGCGTATGGCATAGCATCGATGATAACATCTAGATTATTATCAGACGCACTAGATCGTGCCAATGTCAGATTTTTGTCTGCACGTAGCTTTTTGACATTCTTGTCTAGCGCACTCGCGGTCTCTAGGTTTTTGTCCAGGGTACCTATCGTATTGTTCTTTTCTATCAAGACTTTTTCAGTAAATATAATCTGTTTTGCCAGGAATATTGATATAACTAAGGCAAAAGCAACCAGCACCGATGCACCCGCAACCCATAGAAACATCGCTTTGTTGCTGCTCGCGATTTGCTGCCGTTTACGTACACCTATTGCAGGTGCCGCTGGTCGTTGTGTGGTTTTATCGTCAGCCATTATTGCCCTTCCTTTTTCACAGGCGCATCTGCGAATACGTTGCTAGCAGATTGATTTGTTTTCTTGTTCGGGACCAGTACAGTCGAGTTGGTAACGTTCCAAGCAAAAGCTTTTGGCTCGTAAATCAGAGTTGCTTTAAAAGAAGCTACTTCCTTGCCAGAACTATCTTTGCCTATACCAGTATCGCTAATCGTCACTGTAGTAAACAAAGGTGTTTTTACTTTCGCTTTGCTGTCACTGTCTGGATCAACATAGCTCAGCTGCGCGTTATCCAAGGTGTCTTTGAACACTGTGACAGCCTGATAATCTTTAGCACTACCTTCAATGACTAATGTATCGATACTTTCTTCTGAAGTTGCGATGGTTACTTTTGAAATACTAATGTTGTTTGGCGCCTCGGGGTTTAATACCTTTAGATATTCGAACAAACGCTCGTACACAGGCTTTGCCTCGTGTAGTTGCGTTAAACTAGAGAGCTGGTTTTGAATAGTAAGATTTCGTACCAAGTCTTTTTCAGACTTTAGCTCTTTGCTCTTGCTGGCAATTGCATCGTTCGCAAGTGTCTGTCGCAGACTTTGGCCAGCAAATGCATAAAAGCTCAGCAAAACTACCAGCCCAACAGAGGCGATACAGGTGAATATCATTGCTGCTATAACAATGCGTTTTTGCCTGCGAGCGTGAATAAATTCTTGTTTGATATCTGGCAATAGATTGAGCTCAATCATAGGACGTTTTTCCTCTGAGCCAATCCTAATGCAACACCAAATTGTGTTGAAATCGGTTGTAGTTTCTCTTTGTCACTAGGGCTCATCTGAACTTTTTGCCATGGATTTGCCAGTACTGAGCTGATGTCTGTTTTTTGGTTAATATACTCTGCAAACAACGGTATCGCAGCACCATAACCAGATATATAAATGGTGCTCACTTGTGTATCAGTGTAGCGATTTTGAAAGAATGTGATCGATTTGTTAATTTCAGCAACAAATTGTTCCAGAGCACCCTCTACTGCATGTATCACCTGACCTTCTAGACGATCTGGCGCCAAACCAAACTTCACAATGAACTGTTCGGCTTGGTTATATTCTATATTTAAGTTGCTCATTGCAGATTTGATCAACGTCTGCAAACCAACTGGAACTGATCGAACCAACCGAGGTGCGCCGTCTTTTGTGACAACTAAATCACTGGTGTTATAACCCATATCAAATACCATTGCAGCGCCAGTGGCGCCTTCTGGGAAAATCGCTCGCAGCATAGCAATAGAGTCAGGTTCGGTCGCAACAACGTTGAGGCCCATATTTTCTAACATATCCAACCTGGCTTCGTTATAACTATTAGCGACGCTGGTCAGTAACACTTCTGATTTATCTGCACCGGTTGGGCTGTCGCCCAGTAGCGCCCAGTCGAGTTTCACGTCGTTGATAGACATTGGGATATACTGCTCGGCTTGGTATTTTACATTCACTTTGAGCTCGGCTGGTGTCATCTTGGCTAGGTCAACTACAGTGGCAAACGTCTTGTTAGATGGTATGCCAACCACTACATCACGTGTCGATATACCACTCTGACCCAGAGCAGTCATGATTACTTCGCCCAGACGTCGCTGGTCTTCGGCTGCATCACTAGTACTAACCTTTGGATCTACTGGGGCGTAGCCGTATTTGACGAGATTCCATGTATCATTGTGACCTTGACGAGAAAGCTGCACTATCCGAATAGCAGTTGTACCGATATCTAACGCGAAAAAGTCGCCCACCGTATTTAGTAATTTCATTCTGATAACTATTATACATAACCGTTATAGATGTTAGCAAGTCTATTTTAAAGAGTTTCGCCGTTAGTAGCGTGGGGGTAGATCAACTTCGTAAACAGTTGTTGGTGTTGCCGAACGAGCACCCCGACTATAACCAGAGATTATTTGACTCGGACTGAGATCAAATGTCTCAGCTGGAAACTTCGGGTCAGGTGCACCCGGGCTGTTGTCGGCACCATAGGTTCGCCATAGCAACAATCTGTTGGCAGATATTCCACCACGAACTGTTAGCTTTTGATTACATTTGTCCTGAGTTTCAGCTTTGTTAGTACAAGTTTTGATTGCATCGCGCGCTATCAAATTGGCATTCACCTCCACTACATTATCTGCGATAGTGATATTACAATCAGCCATTATTGTGATGCGCGGTATATCTAGCACACTAGCAAAGCCGTCTTTTTTGTAAATCAAATCTTTATTGATAGTGATGTTACCATTTGAGGTACTAGTACAATCACCAGCAGATGTCTTCTTGGCATATATAACGATACTTCTACCCTTGAAGCCATCATAATCACTTGTCAGTGACCCAGGAGGCGATGGAACTGGCACAGGAGCGGTCACGTTAGATACACGTACAGTCGCACATCCAGTGTTGGTTACATTGTTGGTAGCCGATAGGAAAATAACTGTACTACTATCTGCACAGGCAGCAGGCGCTGCACTTATAGGCACAAAGGCGCCAGTACCATGTTTCAACTGAACGTTTGCACCAGAATTCGCATTAATAGGAATACTGGTTGTGCCTACCCTAATATTACTAATATACAAATTACGATCCTGACCACCACCATAGTAATCCATAGGATCATAACTAGCGTCGACACTGGCAACTCCACCGCCGCCTAGGTTAACAGTGAATGAATATGGGCTCTGCGAAGTACTACATACAGCCTGTGTGTGCTCTCTTACTATTCCGTTTGTTCCAACTACCCTGACGAACATATACGGACAACCACTCGGCACAGAGCTAGTGCCATCGGGACTAGATGCCAGAGTTGCACGCGCAGTCACAATGACTGTTGTTTCTTCTGGCGGCGCATAGTCGGCTTGCTGTTGTGCAGGTGGCAATGGTGCCGTCACTGGATTGATGAGCACGCCAAAACAGTTTATCGCTGGATCGCCTTCGCTCACACTCCTGAATAGATATAAATTGCCACTATTCACACAGCTCGTACCGCCCCCTATTATTGATGAGCCTGGGTTTGATGAACGATTAGATAGATATGTGTCTTGACCGTTGACGTTGATGGTACGCAACACGATATTGCGATCTACATTTGCAACTATTCCGTCGTTAATAAATCTTGTTTCTACACGTTTCGGACCACCCGTGTCTTGGTAAAATACATATTCATAGTCTTGAAACCCTGTTGCACAAATAGTCTTCACATCTTGGTCAACATTTCCACCGCCATCGGTGACTTTCACTAGTAATTTTGGACAGCCATTATTCCCTACGTCACTTTGTGCACGTGCACTGACTCTGACAATTGTTTGCGTTGTTGGTGATGGGGTTGTGTCAGTATTAGGTTGACCAGTAGTAGGTTCGCCTAATTGTATATTTTTGTCAGTAGCGACGTAGCCAGTTTTATCGGTACCTGCGCCTAGTTGCTGGAGGTCTAGCACACCCGTACCTTGATCAAAGACACTACTACCTAACAACATGAGGTTTGTGTTGTCTTCCTTTACCATGCTAAAGAAATCGGCGACACAGTTTTTGCCATATACAAATCCACCCAAATCGCCAGTAGTGTTAAAATCGTTATTTCCAAATGTTAATTTGCGCGGTTCGTTGGTTATACCGAATGGTACTGCAGCGCTACCAAAATTAGTTATCTTACCAGTTGCAAATGCACCGTATTCAACCCATGAACCATATAGGTTTGATGGTGATCGATTTTCAGGTGATCCAGATGTAATGATAGGCGCGTCCAGCACTTGGCTTTCGCTACACTGCGCCATTGCGCTACTCTGCCTACCAACAGTCACATCAGTATTGAGGAACTGTACCTTTGGAGATTTTACGATGATCGCACACTGAATATCACTGTAGCTATACTGTCCATCACCATTGCGGTAATCATCGTTATTTATATTTCGTGGATGTTGTGCATAGGTTGCATAACAAAGTTTCGTTCCCACAGGCAGAGTATCCGTATTTGGATTTAACGTACCTGTCAAACTCGCACCAAGTGGCGATCCTGGCACGCCAACTGCATTAGTAGATGTATATGGCGTAGTACAATCGGCATTGTTGTCAGACCTTGCCGCACACCAAACCATCGGAGCACTTGTTGATAAAGCTTCTGCTGTTTTATTAATTGGCTCAGCCTCACCAGGCGCTAGTAGTAGTTGTACTAGTCCCTTTTCTTTACCAGCTTCACTGTATGTATTATTACGGCCATTGGTGGCTCCTGTTTGACTGATATTGGCTTCGATATCTGGTGATGTGCCTTGCTGCACGGTGCCACCTTGTGTACCAGTTATAGTGACACTTGGCGTCAGGTTGTAATAGAATGGCACACGAACACAAAGATTCGGCGAGGTTGCAGAGCCGCTCGTCGCCCAACCTACAGTTTGATTATTTTCACTACTCTCTACTGTTCCATCGCCATCTTTGTCAATGTTTGCCACTGTTGCAGTACCTATTGATGGAGTTATGGCTCGTTGCGAGCAAATTGTCCGACCACCGTCACTAGCCAGTAGTCTGTGTGGATTTGCCGCAACAACTGGGTCACTCGCATCATAACCATACAACTCACTACCAGCGGGAGTGTCCTTACCTACAGTTTGCGTAGCACTATGTGTAGAACTCACGGCTACATTTTGCGTATTGCTTTTATATTGAGCTGGTACATTATCACCATAGACAGAATATGGACTATATTCCATATTTAAAGGTTCACTTGAGTAGCCGGTGGATAAATACCAGTCATCATTCGGGCTTCCATTACCCGCCCCATGACATTGTCCACCCTTGTTTACGGCATCCTTATCTTTATTACAGATCTTTGACCAACGTAGGTTAGTAATCGTCCTCTCACTATTTACATTATTTAATGCCTTATGTACAAAAGTTAAATTCTCACCAGGCCGCGGTGCAAACTCGTCGTCAGGATATGCCAAATTACCAGCATTATTATTCCTATCACTCCTCACATCACCACCACTATCTACTATATAATTATCGCCCCATTCAGCCGTCCAAGTTCTAGGATCAGGGTCGGGCGTTTCATCACATCCTCCTTTGTCATACTCTGCAGAATCAAACGGTAACCACAATAATATAGCGTTATTAGGGTTTTCTATACCATCAAATGTAACTGTAAACGTATCACCTGCGATCATAGGTAAAGGATCACTTTCGTGTACGTTTGACCCAGCCCAAGCATCGGGTATACTCCAAAAATTAGACTGACGAGCACTGTCTCTAGATATGTTCACACTAACTGGCTTATAATTATTGACTGGCTTATTCGAGTCAGCACCCTTCCAAAATATTTTCGCTGCTCCAGAGTAACCGCATGGAACACCGAAACGAGCTTCTACTTTTTTACCACCATATCTTATCTTTAACAAAGTACCATGTGACCTAGGTAGGTTGTTTTTATTAGCATCGCCACTACCCACAGTACTCAACCCTATCTTGCCCGCTGTTTCGGTAGATTTAGTAATATTAAATGTAAAAACCGAATCAGGAGTTGGTAGTCTGATCTTCAGGATAGCTACTTTGATCGTACTACCGTCAAATTTATAGGAATCGATAAATGATTCCTTAGGTATTGTTATATTGCTGTTACATGGATCACGCAGTGTTGTAGATTTATAGGGTGTGCCTTGGCTTCGGTCAATACTACCATCACCCACCCACGAGCCATAAGGACTGGTTTTTATACCAGAATCCTTTGCACCTATACTAGAAAATGTTATATCTTTATATTGGCACGAATCACCACTATTAAACTGAAGTTTAACCTCTCCCGGTGTAACTGCGTTATTCTTGTAAACTAAAATCGACAGTTCCTCGGCATAATCATTAGCACCCGTATCACCTTCATCGGGCTTAGTGCTCAATCTCAGATAGGTATCCGTACCAGTATCTGGCAGTACGGATGGTAAATCCTGGAATTTCGCACTGGCAGTAGGCGTCAAAAAAAAGCAAAAAACAACCATAAAAACCGGGCTTATTATGTACTTTAGAAATTTATTTGTCTTCATACCTAAGGCGCCTCACCGTCTGACATAGTTTGCAACCTGTATGTCAAACCAATAGCATCTGGTAGCTGTTTGAGCTGTTCTGTGCTGAGCTTACTAGCTTCTTGCATGCCTTTGTTTGCTAAATCTTTCGCCTTAGCTTTATCCCCTGATTTCCATGCAGCCACGGCCTGATTATCATAGCTTTGAGCAAGGTTGGCATCCCCACCTTTTCCTCCACCAAATGTGCGCTCACTAGATGTGTCTGCGTCCCCATTTAACCCTAGGAAATTACTATCTTTGAAAAACAACAGATACACAAAAACTGAAACCAATAGCAACATAACAACCAACACAACTAACCATACCTGATTTAATTTGTTTTTGCTATGTGCCTTGTCTTGGCTCTTTTGATGATTCATATCGTATATTATTGCATCGCTTTATTTATATAGCTTGCTTATGCTTACCAATATACCTCGACCACAGATAAAAAACAAATTGAAAACCCCGCAGCTGGAATGCTGCGGGGTATCAATTTGCGTGTTACTAGCCAGTGGGTCCTGTGGGACTGCTAGATCCTGTCGGACCAGTTGGTGTAGATGTTGCCGATTGGCCTGAAGCCGGGACGATGAGAACACCCTTTTTATATGGGTAGGAAAAGCCATCCTCCACCCAATTGGAGCTTTTAGAGCGGCCCAGAGAGCTGAGAACAAACTGACCACTCGCACAAGGAAGACCCCAGTAAAAGTAGTCACCTGGCTGTCCTCCCCAGTCTTGACCCCAAGGGGGCAAGCAGGTCTTGTAGGTGACTTTGTACGTCACCAAACGTGACTGGTAGGGCTTCAGCGTGCTGGCCTTCAGGGACTTCTTTTTTGTGGTCCAGTACTTCAGGAAATTTATCCTATCACTTTTGCTAGGAAACGAGTAACTTCCCCAATTGGGCCATGGCTTGAACCTGACGCCCTCTAGCTTGTTTTGCTTGTTGCGAAAGCGGTTGGTGTACTTGAACTTGACCTTGTACACCGTGCCAACCTGCACCGTATCGGGAATATCCCTGATGATGGTTAGCCAAACACCGCCGTAACGGTAGGACGGGTTACCGTTGTCGTCATACACCTTGAACTTCTCTGCAGAAGCCTGGCTTGCACCCAGCGCCAGCAGCATTGCTGCTAGCAGCATCGTGATGGTTATGTTTTTGATACTTTTCATGAGTTTGCTCCTTTCGCCTGGTATGGACGAAATTGATTTCATATCTAATTCACCCAAAGGAAAGGATTCCCTCGGTCAGACCACCTATTTGTTGTAAACAAACAGTCTAACCGAGGGAATATATCATGAATGGTATATTTCACACGCAAATTGTAAACTTTTCGCTAGTACGGAGCTCTATACTCGACATACCAGCAAATACCTCCAATCGCACTTGTCGATTGAACACTTTAATTTTATCCTATAAATCCCGTTTTGTCAATAGCAAACGATAGTTTGTAAGTCTTCTCCACTCCATATAAGACATAGAGAGTAGACATGAATCTTCAATTTGATTTGGATCTATATATTGAAGTTCTGGTAAATTATAAGGGAACCTAAATGCCTTACTTTTGTATAATACAATTATATGATTACCCTTTGGCGTTTTGATTGAGGCTGCAAAAACATAACCAGACTTTAACAGTATTACAATCAGCCAATACGGTAGGTATCGTAAATAAATAACACCGTAGCCGCGCAGAGCCTTTGGCACTCTAGACATTACAAGACCAAGGCCTTTTATATACGCGTTTCCTCGGTCAAGTAGTTTATACAACTGGGGAGTAGTAAGCTGATGGTTCTTTTTATCTATCATCATAGCAATACACGCAAGACCGCACAGCTCGTCCGTATTAGAAATTTCCGGATATTGATGCCTGATGCCTGATTTAGTGATTGGCCTTATCATGACGCTAACCTATGGGCGTTTTTGATAATTAATACTGCTTCATCGATATCGTGTTTCGTTGTATATTTACTCAGGCCAAATCTATATGAAACTTGCGCCAAATCATCCTCCACCCCAATATTTTTTAATACATACGAAGAAGTAAGGTCGGCGCTTGAGCATGCAGAGCCAGTAGAAAACATGATTTTTGAAGTTTTTCTGTTAAAAACCGACTTGTTGATTCCAGGAAAACTAATATTCAAGTTGTTTGCAAGTCTTAAATTTTGCTCTTCTAGAGGTGGGCCGTTTAATATAACGCTAGGAATATTCTTCTTAATTTCAGCATAAAAATAATTTCTTAGATTCCTTTGTTGATCCATTTCTACATCTACATAAGAGGCTGAACAGAATAAGCTAACAGACTTGGCCATTCCAACAATAGATGGCGTGTTTATCGTACCTGAACGTAGGTTCATTTCTTGGTTGCCCCCATGCATAAGTGGCGCCAATTTATCTCTAAGTCCACCTCTCACAAAAAGTATTCCTACTCCTTTTGGGCCATGGTGTTTGTGCGCTGAACTAGATAAGAAATCTACACCAAGCTCCCCTATATCAATATGCATTTTCCCGAAAGCTTGTGCGGCATCAGTATGAAATAGTACGCCCTTTTTATTACATTGGGCTGCTATTTCACGTATTGGGTTGATTGAACCTATCTCATTATTAGCAAGCATTATTGAAACAAGCACAGTATTGCTAGTTATTGCAGCTTTTACATCTTTTATATCAACTAAGCCCTGTGCGTTGACCGGAAGAATTGTCACCTCAGCCCCCATCTTTTCGATAAATTTAACAGATTCGAGAATACATTTATGCTCTACTGAACTAATAATAAAGTGTTGGTTTCTCTTGCCGCCTAAAAAACCACGAAAAAATATACCCTTTAGTACTGTGTTGTTGGATTCTGTTGCACCTGAAGTAAATATTATCTCACCGGGATTGGATCCAATAACAGAAGCTACCTCTTCTCTAGCTGCCTCGACACTAGCCCTGGCCTTTAAGCCAAGGGTGTGAATACTAGAAGGATTACCATATATATCACTAAAGTAGGACGCCATGCTCGATGTAACCTTGTTATCAACTCGAGTCGTAGCATTATTGTCCAAGTAAATCACTGGGCAACCTTTATGTCAGTTGTGTGAGCAGTAAATTCTTCATCGGAACTACACACGTTAATAATTCCAAGTAATGTACCTTGTGGGGAATTTAGATCCAATGCTACCTCGGCACCCGCGTTCACTTTACCCTTGTCATAAATCATAGAAAAATCAATAATTAAAACCTTGCTTTTGTCTGGATAGATCTTTTTTGCCCATGCAGCTATGTCCATATAATGCATACCCATGAGTAGCGGACAATGGCCAATCCAGTGTGCATCATCTAATATATCGGCTAGCAGCACTTTCGTATCATCGTTTAAACGAAAAAGAAGCTTGCTCTGGTCGTCTTTTTTTTCAAGTAAAAAATTCCTTCCCAATGCGTCCATTTTTTTCTGTTTTCTAAAAAATTGAATGCCACGATTGCGGGCAGTTTTTTCCGAGAATAATTTTACTTTCTCAGAACGAAATCCTTCTATCTTTTTTAGTACATTTAAAATTTCTACTGGCACCTTATTTCCGATAGATTCATACTGGCCATCAACCTCACAGCTATCGTCGTCCAAACTACAGGTCATACCAACATCATCTCTGAGAACACTAAATACAAACTTTAGTCCCGTCTGTCTAAGACTCCTTGAGAGCATATAAATATCACCAGCAATATTTGTAGAATTTATGGAGAATTCATCAACACCTAATTTGTTATCAAAGTGGCCACAATCCAATACTACAACCACCTCGTCTAGTCGGGCCTTTTTCAGAATCGTAGATTGAATTATATCCACCCATTGTTCGATTTGCATTATAGATTTGTCTTCCTTTGTAAAGTGCCGTCTACTGGTTGTAGAGGTTGTTTTATTTTACAATATTTAAAGTATATAAATCAATCATAGCTAGTTTTGTTTTATGTATAGATTCTCTCAACTGAAACATGGATTTTCAAAAAAACCAACATTTCGACTCAGAGAATATATCATGAATGGTATATTTCACACGCAAATTGTGAACTTTTCGCTAGTACGGAGCTCTATACTCGACATACCAGCAAATACCTCCAATCGCACTAGACGATTGAACACTTTCATTGTATCCTATATTGTCTATTTTGTCAAGGGCTTTATCTGTTAGGTATCTTTACTTTTCTCTATATAAAGTAAACCAGCCCGTTAGATTTGGAACTTGTTTGTTATTACCAAATTTAAGTTCAAAGCTAATTTCATCATCAACTTTTACAGGTTCGTGAGTTAAACCATCTTTTAAAAAGGCTCCGTCTGGAAAGTCTTCGTATAGTAAGACATATTCTCTTCCATCTTTGTCATCAAAATAATGTGCCCAAGCATCCAGATCAACTTTTCCATGAGATTTCCATTTAATATCTTTTAGATCAACAGCTATATCGAAGTTAGGTAGAATTGCTATTTCATAAAATATTTCTAAAAAATTGGTGTTCATATGCTTTTTGAAAGCTCTTTGGACAAACGTTTAATTTCTTCCCATAACTCTTCAGGGTTGCCATTGGATATTTCAAGATCACTAGCTAAATCACCTATTTTTTGAACTGTGGGGTTATTTTCATATAAATTTGTATACTTATCCTCATAATCCCCAATTAATTCACCTACTATATAGCCACCAAGCTTATATAAAGGTTCCTTTTTTTCAAGTGGAATAATTTCATTTAAAAAATTAGCTAGTTCGGATATTTGACTCATACTAATGATTTTACTATGAAAATGCCCCCGACCAAAGTCGGGGGCTATGTATTCCTTTCTAATGTTTCTGACGATTTTCTCTCCACTCCGAGAATAGCTCATTGCCATTTTCGTCAATGACTAGGTGATAGTGCTCCTTCTTGTTCTGTTTATCATGAATAAGTATGTCTGTTACGATAGCATTTCTTGCACTATCATAACCCGACTTCACTTGTACTTTAAACTCAGAATCTTCATACTGAGTAGTCCAAGGTGTAGCTTGACTCTTTGCCCACTGATGCATTGCCGTTTGTGCCATTGCCAGGGTAGCAAATTCTCGACGTTCTCCCTCGAAATTCTGCGCACCATGAGGATCAAAAGGATCACGTTTATAGGTCACTTTCCCTAAAGAGTCCATGACGTAATGACCGTGACCAGGACCGTCTGGTTTGCCAACTCCACCGAAGTAGATGTTGGTGTTACCGTCTTTATCCTTTTTTGACACCCAGACATTGTCTTGATACTGATACGGAACCCCAGCTTTTTTTGCGAGTGACTTTTTGTCATCCTTTCGTTGCTCTGACTGAGAACGAACAACTTCGAGCCTAACCTTGAATGCCTTGGCAGCTTCATTGAATTCACCCTTAGCACGCTTAAACTCATTTTGAGCTCGTTCCTGTGCAGCCTTGGCATCATCAAATGACTTCTTTGCGTTAGAGAATTGATCTTTAGCATGCTGGAATGCGGGCTTAGACCTTTCATGTACTTCTCTTGCTGCTCTAATTTCAGCCACTAGAGCCCTGCGTTCGGCTACGTATCCTTGAGATTCAGCTTTGTAGGCACGACCTTGCTCAGCCAGACGCTTTGCTTCCGCGCCATCACCTCTTTCATAGGCCGATGAAGCGTCATCATAACAACGCTTCATGTTCTGAAAAGCTGTCTCTTGCTGCGAGTTCAGTTGATCAATACGCGGACCCTTACTGCTGCGTACTCTTTGGTACTCCTGCCAGGTTGCATCTTGAGCTGCATACGCTCTTTGCTTCTCTTCATGAGCCCGGTTAAGCACTTCACGGGCAGCGGATCGTCTCTCCCATGCTTGTTGTTGAGCTTGATATGCACTTTGCTTGCGTTGGAATGCTAGATCTTGCGCCGCTTTTAAACGGTCAAGTTCGGCATCTTTTGCCATTTATATCACCTAATTATGTAAAGGAACGAAGACACATCAGTTGATGTGATAGACTTATATTGTATTATTTACGTAGTTTTGTCAAGATCAGTTCCCTTATCTATGAAGCTATGCTTACCAGTTGTACTGCGAAAATACTGTTGTTTCCTCAGAATTCTTTTGGGCAATACGAGCAAGCTCATGTGATAACAGCGAAGTTTTAAACGGAGGATATACCCATGCAGCATAATTCTCACCTAACCTATCTATTAATATAGTCTTGTTTTGAAAATACTCCTCTAGTAGATCGTCATCAAAAGAGTTGGTCTGTAATGAATCTACACCGGCATCTTTGATTTCTAGAGCTCTACGCCTCAAGTTACCTATATCCCATGCTGGTATAGGTTGTAAACCTTGCTCGCGAATCCACTGGGTTGCAGTCCATGATTGAAGCGACTCAAGAAATGCGTGATGCGCTGCTTCTTGTGCCGTTTCTTTAGCTCCCCCCTAATACTGTAAATGGATACTTTTGATCATTTTCCAAAATTGCCACAGCAACAAATCCCGTTTCACATGCTGGTTCAACAAATCCTATATTCACATCAAATCCTTGATCGACTAGATCATGTGTCTGGAGTAATTTATCGATTAAATCTTGTTCATATTTAGCCACAAAAGGTCGATTTAACGACCACCATGCGGATAACGAAATTCTTTCAATAGCTTCAAATTTTGCATTTCTGATGGCTTGTGGTTTCTCTATATGAGCAGCACTTGCTATAAATCCCGAGGGCTGTCTCTTTGATAACTCGATTTCAACAGCTTCCATTTCCACTCTTTTCTCTAGATCTTCAAAGCAATCTCCGGACGCAGCAGGTCTAAAACCATCCTTATCAAAATCACCAGCCTTCAAGACAATAATGTCTTTGGCTGGTGTAGGTATTTTTTGAAAATTTATCACAGTATAATGTCTTGATTAGACGCTGCACACCACAAAGCCTATAACAGCTTTGCGACGTGCATTGGCATGCGTCAACTCGCGTGTGCGAGGACCGAATTCTTGGCGAATTCGGTCTGCCAGCCCAGGATGATCGAAAGTTTCTCGATCACCTCGGAAAGGCCCTCGGTGATGTCCGGATTGCTCCAGATGGATTCCTGCAAGCAGGACGGGTCCGTAAGGACCTCGAGCTCCATCTTGGAGTTTCGGACTGTCTCCACGATCTGCCCCAGATTCTCGATCTGAATCGCGAAGTCCGTCTCTTCGTCTGTGATCGTAGACCACAGAGCCGAGACAGAACCAAGGTGCGACTGAGCTTCGACGAAACTGTCTCCACACTCCGTCAGGAGAGTGAGGACGCCGTCGATGTTTTCACCGTTCAGAATCGCCTCTTCGATCAACGCATTGGCTGCGAAGAACTTAGATGCGGCTCCGAAAAGCGAGCTGCAGTAGCGCGCCAGCTGGCGAACGTACTCACCCATTACTTCAGGTGAGTCCGGGTTGAGCTGCCCTGGAGGGCAATTGACACCACCCATGGTGGTACCTCCCGTTTCGTTGCCGATATGTAGGTATTTTACTCCTACTTAGTATATATAATGATATATGAATGATTAAAAGTCAATAGACTTTATAGTTTTATTTCTTTTTCTATTGCCAGGTTAGCTAGAAAATCTCTATCATGACTAACCATGATAATACTACCATTATAAGTTTGGAGGGCTTTTTCCAAAGCTTCAATGGTTGGAATATCTAAGTTATTTGTTGGTTCATCCATAATTAATACGTTGGCTTTTTTAGCAGCTATTGATGCTAGGATAATCTTTGCCCTTTCCCCCCCACTCAGTTTTTCTGCTGGCACAGAATGAATAACTTCTTTCTTTATACCGAAACGCAGTAGAAGATTAATAACATCGTGCAACTCAACTCCTGGGGCTAAATGTTGAAGATTTTCAACAGCATTTTTTTCCGGTAATGGTACTGTTTGTTGTTGATCCATGTAAACAATTCTAGATTCGCTATTAATTTTACGCTCACCAGAATGTGGATCAATTTGTCCAACTAGAGCCTTTAAAAGAGATGATTTACCGATACCATTCTCTCCAGTTATCGCAATACGGTCTCCTAGTTTTATGTGTACAGACAATGGCCCAAATACCTTATCATCATTATCATATTTGACAGTTACATCACCCGCATCAATCAAGGTAGCAGATTTACCTTCGCCGTCCTTAAACTGAAAGTTTAACGAAATTTCTTCCTGAGGCTCTTCGGGAGCTTCCATCTGATCTAGTCTACTAGAAAGAGCCTGCGCCGTCCGTGCTATACCTTTACCAGCTTTTTCTTTCCTAAAGTTTGAGTTTAACTTATCGTTGTCACTCTTATCTCTTGAGTTGGATGCTGCACTTGCCCTATTATTAGCATCACTTGCAGCTTTTTTAAGCTTTTTCTTATCAAGTTCATATTGTTCATAACGCTTGAAGGCAGCTTCACGAGCTGCTTCACGAGCTGCAACATACTCATCATAACCAAGACCATATTGTGCAATACCTTGGTCTCCCCCCATCAGTTCAATAATTCTGCTAGTTGCATTCCTCAGAAATCGTCTATCATGAGAAATCATCATGAACGCAGAGTTTGAACTCCCTATAAATTTTTCAAGAACAACAACACCTTGAGTATCCAAATTATTTGTAGGCTCGTCCAATAGAATAACATCGTATTTAGCTGCAAATAATGCTGCCAAAGCTATACGAGTTTTTTGCCCACCTGAAAATTCACCAACCTCTTTACCAACATCTATATCTCTAATACCTGCAAGAGCAAGGGCTTTTTCAAGATTATTTTCGAAATTACCTGCATCATAACGTGTATATTTGTCTAATGCATCAGCATAAATCAATAAAGTTTTTTCGTCAGAAGAATCTTCGAGTTTTTTACAGCTTACTTCAAAGTCCTCTCGTACTTCCTTTACACCAGTTACTTCCTCAACAAAACCATATACACTCCTATCCACCCAATCACGTAAATCTTGAGGTAAAACTCCTATCTCATAATCACCGCGATTCACGCTACCCTCTGTAGGTTCTAAATCACCAGATAAAACATTCAGTAAGGTAGTTTTACCAACTCCGTTCTTTCCAACAAGACCTATCTTGTCTCCTTTGTTAATAGTCAAAGAAACATCCCTAAATATAGGATGTCCACCGACTTCGTAACCAAGCTTCTTTGTAGTTAACATGTTATGCCATATTATAACATATTTTGATGTAAATTTAAAAGATCATTTTTGACATAAAAGTATATACTACTCTGTTGTGTCAATAACTGGCTCTATGCCAGTTGCCTGATCTACCCAATTTGTATTTCCTCTACCTCCGGCCTGAGAGAACCGTTTGCTCATTTGCTGAGCAATTTGATCGTCAACTATAACGCGACGTACCGCTTGTAACTGTTCTATATCAGCATCATCCACTGATTCTAGTCGTGAATACAGCTCCTCCCTTTTACTAGGACGAAGATATACAACACACTCACCATTAATATCTAGAAAAGATGTTAGCTTTTTCCTAGTCATAACATCTGCCAACGCCTGTAAGCGTAGGCCTTCGCGCTCATCCAAAAGCTCTGCTTTGTCATCATCCGACAAATCTTCACCTTTCAAAAGCTTATCTATCTGAGCAACTTTCTCTCGTAAAGACTCTAATTTTTCCAATACAGAGCTTTCAGGTTTTTCTGGTTTTGGTAGTTCACTCATAAAATTTATCTATAACTACCGCCATTTTGAGCCTGTCGTTCTTTCTTTTTATTCATCATCTCCATATCAGCTGCGTGTAATAGATATTCATACGACTTATCTTGTTCCCAAACTTTTCCGCCAACTGAAATATAAAAACCTACTTTTTTAAGATAAGCATTGCCAGGAAGACTTAAGTAGTTATCTAGATTCTGTTTAATTCTGGCAATTGTTCCCTCAATGACTTCATCTGGGGTCTTTTTGTCGTCTCTTTTGCCATCCGTTGGATCTGTTTCATTATCACAAAGTACAGCAGTAAATTCATCTCCACCAGTACGTGCTACCTTATCTCCATCTCTTAAACTTTCTTGCATAACTTCATTTACTTCTTTTAGTACGATATCGCCCTGATTGTGTCCATATTCATCATTAACCTTCTTAAAACGATCTAGATCTATAGCTAGGAGTGCTACTGGATCCTCGTCATTTGATGCAATGAACCATTCCAAACCAAACCTATTTAATGCATCCGTCAGATGGTCATGAGTAGCAAGGTGTATAACTTTCTTTATATTTTCTTCTAAAAATGGGTGCATTGTATATGCGTATTTATCCAAATCAGAAACATCACCGCCTTGTTCTAATAACATCCCTGCCAAGTTTGCCATTACTAATGTAACTGCATCTCTTACTTCTTCACTATCATCAATCAAACCTTTTTCAAACGCTTCCTCTAAGAAAGCTACAGCATGTTTTACAGCAAGACCTTTAATAGTCTGAACGTCTTTTTCGTTGTTTGGTTCATTGATTTCTTTTTCTGTGTTTATTTGGTTTGGATTTATATTTTCCATATTAAACAAATTTTAGCATAAAAGCTTTAAAAAAGCAACCCCCTTACCCCATATCTGCTATAATGATTGGCAATGGCTTTATCAATCGGAATCATCGGCTTGCCAAATGTTGGCAAGTCTACATTATTTAACGCTCTGACAGATGCGGATGCACTGGCGGCTAACTACCCATTTGCCACAATTGAACCAAATACTGGCATAGTCCCCGTCCCAGATGAGCGATTGGAAAAATTAAAAGGTTTATACGGCTCACAAAAAGTCTTGCCCGCTACTGTGACGTTCGTCGATATTGCTGGCTTGGTCGCTGGCGCTAGCAAGGGCGAAGGCCTAGGTAATAAATTCCTAGCTAATATCCGTGAATGCGATGCTGTTGTACATGTGGTGCGAGCCTTTAGCGATAGCGACGTGCTACACGTAGATGAAAATCATGATCCCCGCAAGGATATCGAGACAATTAACACAGAACTCGCCCTGGCAGATATCCAAACTGTCGACAAAATGCTACCAAAACTGCAAAAAGAAGCTAAATCTAGTCCTGATGCTCGAAAAGAAGCTGAAAGCTTAGTTAAAGCCAAAGAAATGCTAGAAAAAGGTGAACTAAACAACCTACCCGACGTGAACGCACAGCTACTATCGACCAAGCCTATAATTTATTTGTTCAATGTTGACGAGGAGACTTTGGCTGACGATACAAAGACACAAAATTTGCGCAATCTAGTTGCACCAGCCCGAGCTACATTTGTCTGCGCCAAACTAGAGGAAGAGCTGAAAGGTTTAGCGCCCGAGGAGGCTGCAGAACTATTGGAAAGCTACGGAGTCAAAGAAGCCGGTTTACCTCAGTTAATCCACGCTGCATACGATACGCTGGGACTACAAAGTTACCTCACTGCTGGACCAAAAGAAGTTCGAGCCTGGACAATCAAAAAAGGCTCTACCGGACCACAAGCCGCCGGTGTTATACATACTGATTTCGAACGTGGCTTTATCGCCGCACAAGTTGTTGATTATGATGATTTGATAGCTGCAGGCTCAGAATCGGCTGCAAAATCTGCCGGAAAAATACGCACCGAAGGCAAAGATTACGTCATGCAACCAGGTGACGTGGTTGAATTTCGATTTAACGTTTAGGCGGCAACTTCTAGTGTTTCGCCGCGGTGTCTCACGCCAAATACCGCGGCGCGGAACAGTCCATCTGGAACTTCTTCCGAAATAACTTCTGGTTTAGGTTCAATAGGATTTTCAACTCTATCAAACTCTTGGGTTGTGTGTATAATCGCTTCTTCGACTGGTTCTGCTACAGTATCTGCTACTACTGCAAGATCTGCTAGACAAAGTTTTGGATTGGTACGAGGTCGTGAGCGACCATTTTTGTCTGCATGAGTATCCTGTATGTTACCGTTTGCGTCAACAGTTATAATCTTTTCCCTAACATCTTTGCCGTTTTTTATAGTCTGCATCAAGTGAACGCTTTGCATATCCTCACCGTTAAAGCCTATTTCAAAAAAAGTCTCCAAGCTTTGTTTGCCTGATTTTGATTCTTTTCGTAAAAAGAATATATGTTTCATACTCTCTGCTGTATCTGAGCCTAAGACTGTTATGGCGCTCGCTTCATTGATAGGAGTGTTAGCTATTATCTCTCTAATCTCACCGACTGTTTGAACTCGATCTATAACATTAATTGGTAGACAATGCTCCTCTAAAGAGACCCCGTCACCACCCCTTGCCTGTTTAATACAAGCATCAAAAATAGCTGCACATTGCAGCTTTAGTTGGTTGTCTACTTCTGGTAATACACCATATTGCTCAGTAGAACCTGGTTCTAACTTTGCTACAGTGGCTATACTTGTCATTTTGATTTACCGTTTTGATGTTAATGTTTGATGTACCTACTACTAATGTTACTCCTGTAAACACTAAGCACAACCACTTTTGTATATTCTACAACGTTTTTTGAGAATAACGGTATTTATGGTTTAAGACTTTTTGAGTAGGTAAAATCGTTCGCGGTTACCTTTTGCACCACTGACTTCACTGTCACGTTTGTCTAAAATAACGAAATCTTTTCGTACCCAATTTTCAAAATCTTTGAGGATCTGGCGGCGAACGGAATCGTTCTTGATCACACCTTTGTTTGCCTGGCCGAACCCAGCCTCGAACTGAGGTTTTAACATAGCAACTACCTGACTATTATTGCCAGCTACGTGTCGATACAGGTGGGGTAAAATTTCACGTAGACTAATGAAACTCACATCAATCAATACAATGTCCGGAGACTTATCCAGCTTCACCACCCTCTCATCATTAACAGACACATCACGAATATCAGTTTTTTCATGCAGTTCTATCTGCTTGTGACCTTGCAATTTAGGGTGTAATTGATCTGTTCCAACATCTACCGCAATCACCTTTTTGGCACCGCGACGCAGGGAATAATCGGTAAATCCACCAGTGCTAGAACCGACATCTAGCACAATTTTGTCAGTAAAATCTAGACCTAGGTTACTGGCGACACTAGCTAGTTTCATACCTGCACGCGAGACATAGTGTTCATCTTGATTTACCTTTAGTTTTGCATCGTCAGTGACGAAAAAACCTGGTTTTTCAACTACTTTGCCATCAACAGTGACTTTGCCCAGACGCACAAAACTCTCGGCTTGTGAGCGTGAAGTCACAAGTCCTGCTTCTACTAGTTTTTGATCTAAACGTGTCTTCATATATCAATTATATCTTAATACTCGGCGTCAGAGTCGAATGGAGCACTTAGTGGAAAAATCTTTTCGACTGTTCTTTGACGAGTTTCTGGATCTCTGTCAATTAACTGTAGTGCGTCTGCTTTTACTGACTGTCCCTCGCCTATTGAAACTCCATCTACAAAACTAACATGAGGAGAATATGCACCATGTATATATTCGGAATCACATTTGCCTTCTGACCATGCCACCGCAGCTGAAATATCAGAATGAGCTCGCACAATTTCTGGATGAGCAAGTATTTTACGGACCCTTACATCATGTTCTGGACCGAACATATCGATATCCTCACCCACAAACTCCAGGTATGAACGCTTGCTCGCTATCAGGCCTAAATACTTCCTGAGTCTTGGTACATTTCCTGGATCAATTTCAAACCAAGGCATTAGCGTAACATGTAGCGGAAGACTAGGAAATTGCTCACCAACCTCCACTGGTTCGAGTGTTGCAATGATTAGTTTTTCTGCCATACTAGTCTTTCTTACGCTCTAAATATTCACCAGTTCGGGTGTCGACTTTGATCGTGTCGCCAGTTTTGATAAAAGCTGGAACTTTAACAGTTAAACCTGTTTCAGTCTGCGCATCTTTGAGCACATTGCTAGTAGTATCACCTTTCACTACATTTTCAGTATAGGTAACATTCAGATATAAATTCTTTGGTAAATCAACATTAATGACTCGTTCGCCAAAGAACTGTAAGTCTAGTTCATCACCTTCTTTGAGGTATGGTACGGCTTCAGCTACCAAATCAGCGTTCAGGGCGAATTGTTCAAAGCTATCAGGGTTCATGAAATGAAATTCGTTGCCGTCAGCATACAAATATTGAACCTTTTGATTGTTCACATCGGCTGGTTCAATTTTGTCAGCACCTTTGAAAGTTTTTGGTATTACACCGCCATCAATCAAGTTTTTCAGACGTACGTTAACAATACTGCCGCCACGGCCTAAAACTTTTTGATTGTAATCAATAACCTTGAAAGGTTTGTTATCGATTTGTACAACTGTACCCTTTTTTAGATCTGTTGGACCGTACATTCGGGGTTCCTATGCGCTAACAGCAAATGGCATCAAAGCCAAGTGGCGGGCACGTTTGATTTCGCGAGCTAACTGACGCTGTTGTTTAGCGCTGAGGTTAGTTTTGCTGATTGGTTCGATTTGACCATAGATATTTACGAAACGTTGCAAAGTTTTTGGGTCTTTGTAGTCAAAATAGCTAGGTGTGTGTGATCGTGATTTTTTATAAGCCATAATATTTTCTCCTTTATATTAAGTTAGTTTTAGGTGATTTATGATTTGTAGTGCTAGGCATGACTGAAGCTCGGAGTGAGTCGTATCTTGCATACGATGAACGAGAACTGCAAGTTATAACGACGCAATACAAACTCATAAACGCCTAAAAGGGTATTTCTGATAGATCTATGGGTTTATCGTCGATGTCTTCTATCACGACATCATCGTTTTTCTTTGAGCTAGAGGCTGAAGATTTTGGAGCAGCTGAGCTACCGCCTTCGTCGCCGCTAGGTCCATCGAGGAAAGTAACATCGCTAGCAACAACTGCTACGCGTGAGCGTTTCTTGCCAGATTCTTTGTCGTCCCAGCTTTCCTGACGCAATCGGCCTTGCACTAGACAACGGCGACCTTTTGAAAGGTACTGGTTGACTAGTTCACCTAGTTTTTCCCATGCAGTGATGTCGAAAAAGTCAGCAGTGTCATCACTACCTTGGCGATCGACAGCTAGGCTAAAGCTAGTAACAGTCTTGCCCGTAGGTGTAGTGCGCATTTCAGGGTCGCGAGTTAGACGACCCATTATGATTACTTGGTTAATTGATTTAGCCATCGTTCTCTTCCTCCTTTGACTCACTTTTCGCTGCGCGTTCGCGAGCTTCGGCAATTTTTGCCTTGGTTTTCTCGTCTGTACTGACGATCAAATAACGTAACAGTTCGTCAGTGATATTAAAGACATTTGATAGTTTTGCTAATGCTGGTGCTGGTAGTTTGAGGTCAAAATATACATATACAGCAAAATCCTCTTTTCGGATTTTATATGCTAGTTTCTTTTTGCCCCAGCTAGTTTCTTTGACAATTTCACCACCGTTATCTGTGATAATTCCGCGAATCTTTTTCAGCGGTTTTTCTAGATCCATCTCTAAGTCTGGATGGATCAAAACTGTTAGTTCGTATTCTTTCATGATACTCCCTTGGAATCCTTTCTATGGATGCTCGGCTGTGTAGGACGAGCTGAAGTTTTATTACAGAGGTAATTATACCATATATATGTTGATGATGGCAACTCAATAAGTCAAAATAATTTTACAATCTCAAACCATTAATGGTATTATCTTATATTAATAAGCATGAGCACTTAAATCATATAGCAAGGAGTAAAGCGTGAATAATGATTTTAACCAGGTATCAAATATAGAACATTTACAATCAAAAACTACAACCGGGCCGGAACCATTCACCTCCGACTCAAAAATTAGTTACGAAAACCCGACCGTTGATGGCAAACAATCTAGCGTACCTTACTTTGCGGTTCTTACTACATTTGTGATACTTTTCGTTGACGTTATCTACAGTGTAGTAGCTCTTATTTCTTATGCAATTGACAAATTAATCATCAACAAAAAAATATCCGCAAATGAATACGGCTATATCCCTGATTTCAGTAGCTATATTGTTATCGGTGCAGTTGCAAGCTTTGTCGTAGCCACAATTGCATTGATTTTAATAACTGTTTTTCTCAAAAAAGATGAAGAAAAAGAGACATGGCGCAAAAACCAAAAATGGCGTCGTATTATTTATACAGTCGGCCTAGTAGTACTTATTTTAGGACTAGTTGGCAGCCTCACTAGCACTGTGTATAACATTATATCTATTACAGTTGGCAATGATGATGTAGATAGTTACTCTTCTATTTATTCAACAGACGACACAGCTAAAAATAAACCAGCAGATGACAAAAAATTAATAGCGGCTGGCTTAACTGGATTAGCAACAAGTAGCCTTTTGGTATTAGGGATCATAGTTCTAGGTAGTGAATATGCTAGCAAGCGACAAAAACTTTTGTGGGTTAGTATTGTTATATTTGCTCTCGTGGGTACTGCAACATCAGTATATGGCGTAACAACAGTACAACAGCAAATAAAAGATGCTGAAAAGACTACCAACGCACAGAAAGCGAAACAAGAATCTACTTATAATTACGACGATTCACAATATGCAGACTCAAGCTACGACAGCGACACGACAAGTACCAGCAACAGTTATGAAGATATTCTTTTAGATAATTTACAGAAACAAATTGAAAATTATGCATTATCTAAAAATAATAATAAATATCCTACTAAAGAAGATTGGAGTGGTGATAATAGTACATATACCAAAACCTATAATTTAGACGCTGAAATAAAAAGTAAAGTAACCTACAGCCCTGAGGGTTGTGATGCATCAGGTTGTACGAGCTATACTTTATCAATAGCAGGCAGTAACGATCAAGCGCTTAATAGAAAGAGCGATCCAAGCATTTTAGATAGCTAAATTTATGCAGCGATTTTTTCGTCGTCTTTAGCTTCAACTGTTTCTTCTGCGCTATCTTCAACTTTTGTGACTGTAGGTTCAACATCTGGGATATGGAATTGGTCGTTTTGAACTGGTAAACCAAGCTTTATTTCACCGACATCTGTACCGAATTCTGTGTGACCTGCTTCAACTTCTGACCTTAAGTCTTCAAGATCACCTTCGGATAGCTTTTCTTTTGCTGCTGGATTAGACTCTACATGAGCTAGTGCTGCTTCCTTCTCACGGTGTGCTTGTACCAGTGCAAGCTTACCTATTGCTTTTTCACCGTCGGCTTCATTAAGACTAAGGATTTCTCCTGGTGATTTCATCTTTTCTCTTATTTTATCGAACATTTTTATAACCTTTTTGTTTTTTGCTAATTTCTAGTTACATATTAGCATAAGTATGTTAAAAAGTCAATATAGTACTGTGATATATTTAAGCTTCGTCGTCGCCTAGGCCGAGGTCGTCGAGGCTAGAGATTAGAACTTCACGCGGCCTGGCACCATCTGCAGGGCCTATAACACCCTGGTCTTCCATAGTTTCGATTAGTCTAGCTGCACGAGCATAGCCTACGCGTAGGCGTCGTTGCAATAGGCTAGCTGAGGCTTTGCCGCTATCGACAACTACCTGCAGTGCATCGCGGTATAGATCATCGTCACCAGCACCATCCATATCCATCACTACGCCGCCTTTGCCACTGAGTTGAACTGGTTGTTTTGTGACTTCATCATCATATTGTGGCTCACGTTGCATGCGCATATGGTCGGTTACTTTTTGGACTTCTTCGTCTATCACCCACGCACCTTGGATACGTTTTGGCTTGGCCATGTCTGGCGTCAGTAGCAACATGTCACCTTGCCCTAGTAGTTTCTCGGCACCTATTTGATCTAGAATAGTTCGTGAGTCTACCTGTGACGCTACTGTAAAGGCAATACGAGCTGGTACGTTAGCTTTGATCAATCCTGTAATAACATCGACACTCGGACGCTGTGTGGCCAATACTAAGTGAATACCAACTGCACTAGCCTTTTGTGCCAAACGGACAATTAAAGCTTCGACATCGCGCGCTGCGATCATCATTAGATCAGCCAGCTCATCGATCACAATAACGATATATGGCATGCCTTCGTCTTTTTTCTTTTGGTTGTAGCTCTTTATATCACGTAGTTTTTCTTCGGCTAGCAAATTATAACGTCGTTCCATCTCGTTGACTGCCCATTTGAGTGCTGATATACACTCTTCGGGTTTTGTAATAACAGGTGCTAATAGGTGCGGAATATCAGCGTATGGAGCCATTTCAACTTGTTTTGGATCCACCAAAATCAGCTTCATGTCACTAGGACTGTTTCGATATAACAAACTCGTGAGCAATGTGTTAATCATGACGGATTTACCTGAACCTGTTTGACCAGCGATCAAAAGGTGTGGCATTTTATTGAGCTCACCTACCACTGCATCACCCGCAATGTCGCGGCCGATCGTAAAGCCTAACGGCTCACGCAGTGATCGCCACTGATCAGAATCTAAAATACCATGTATACGCACATCAGCTGCTTTGCGGTTTGGAACTTCGATACCAACGGCTTTTTGACCTGGGATTGGTGCTTCCATACGCAGGCTCTGTGCGGCGAGGTTCAGTGCAATATTAGTTTCTAATTGAGTAATCCTAGTCAACTTGACGCCACTCGGTGGTTTCAAGGTATACTGAGTCACCTTTGGACCAATATTGGCGTTTTCCATCTCGACATTGATGTTAAATTCAGCCAATGTATCGTGAATAATTTGCGAATTGTGCTGCACATCACCTGCATCTGCAGGATTTTGTTTTTTCTCTAACAGATCCAGGCTAGGCGCTTGCCAGTTTGGGTCGGTAAAGGTTGTGAGCGCTGATTGCTCTTCTGCCGTTTTGTCGCGATTAACACTGCCTTTGAGGCTTGATAGTTTGCCGCCCTTTTTGTCATCATCGAACTGCAGGGTTGGTACACCTTCGTTGAGTTTGATCTGACCAGCTGTTTTGTCTTTGATTTCATCGCCATTATTTTTGCGAATCAAGCTGGAAAGTTTGCGATTTTCGCTGTCTTCCTCGCGTTCAAATAGTTTTTTGATCAGATCAAATACTGCTTTTGGACTGATGCGTAGGACAAATAAAGTTGTGATAACTATTAGTACTGCTAGTACAAATCCCGCAATTGCTGTTGACAATAGAGATAGCAAGGCTTGGTCTAGTAACCAGCCGAAATAACCACCGCCTTGGCCTGCGACAGCTATATTGATATCACCTGGATCGCTAGAAAATAGTTGCAAGAATCCTGAAAGCCATAAGATCAATAACAATGTTGCTATTGGCACGACAACTGACAGCTTATTATCCTCGGCCCGGAAGATTTCAATTGCGACCAGTATTAATAACACTGGCAAAATATACGTTGTCCAACCAATGGTAGTGAGAAAGCCTGTGTAGATAAAGGCTAGCACTGGACCACCGGCACCAAACATTGCGACAACTAGCAGCAGTGAAAATACAACTAGTACTACCCCTATTACTTGAGCCCAAAAACCAGTTGGCAGCACATGCTGCGCTGTGCTTTTTTTAGATTTTTTGATTGTTTTTCTTTTCTTTGCCATAGTCTATTCTTTTGCTGTTATGTATTATACGCTGTTTTGTATTAGTATATTGTAGCAAAAAACACTACAAAAAGCAAGTCTGTTAATATATCTGGGTGAGCATATACCTAGTTAGGCACGGACAAGATGAAGACAATGCCCTCGACATTGTAAACGGTCTCAGAGATAAACCTTTGACCGACATTGGCAGAGGGCAAGCTTTGAAAGCTGCTGAATTACTGTGCACAAAAATAGATCATGTCGATGCGATATATTCTTCCCCACTACTGCGTGCCTATGAAACAGCAGACATAATAGCAAACAAGCTTAGTTACAAAGGGATTATAACTGACCGTAATTTGGTCGAGAGGGATTTCGGTATATTAACTGGAAAGAAAAAATCTGAAATTGAAAGTTATTGCCAAGAAGTAGTCTGGATCGGTGATGAGATATATGGAATAGGCGCAAAAGATGCAGAGAGTTTTCCTGCAGTCTATACAAGAGCAAAACGTATCCTAAGCGACATTGAGCTATCTGGTAGCAAATCAGTTATCGTAGTTGCCCATAGAGATATTGCACAAATGATACAAGCCGCATACAACAACTGGGATTGGCGAGAAGGCCTAAAACACCCAGTTGATAATGCAGGGGTTGTTAAACTACAAGCTTAAGGCTCGTAAACTTCTGGTTGGTTGTGGACTTTCAGTCGTTCGTTGTTAACCGGTAGTGGTGTATCAGTATTTGGTACTATTGGCGCTACTGGCTCGGTAGGTTTTGGACGGTTTGGCTGAGGTCGGTTTTGACCAGGCTGTTTTTGAGATGGTGAATCACCATTGATCTCGTTGATGACTGGAATCACGATAGGCGTACGACGAGTTTCGTCATATAGAATGTGTGTGATTTCATCACGTATTTCTTTCTTGAAAACGTCGATATCAACCTTGCGACCGTTAAAACTACGAGAAACCTTTTGCTTAATGTATTGGCGAATCTTGCCCATCAATTCTTCACTGTCACGTAGATATATGAATCCGCGTGAGATGATGTCAGGACTTGTGAGCAAGCGTCCACCACGGCGCGAGATAGTTAGTACTACTACGAACATACCTTCGTTTGCCATGTGGATACGATCCTTCAATACAACTTCGGATACTTCTGCACCGCTGTCGTCGTACATGATTCCACCGACTTGTATTCGTCCAGCTTTTTTAGCCTTTTTGTCAGAGTCAATCTCGATAATATCACCACTGTCAGATACAAATATATTTGCACGTGGGATGCCACATTCTTGCTCAGCAAGCTCGGCATTGTGTACCAACATATGGAACTCGCCGTGAATCGGCATGTAATATGTTGGGTTAAGCGCGTTGATCAATTTTACGTGATCGTCATAGTAGCCGTGACCACTCAGGTGTAGCGGACCGACACCAGTTAGATGAGATTTGCTGTTTTGAATCACATCGCTACCTTCACGCATCAGACCATCGACTGTACGAACAACGTATTTTTCGTTACCAGGAATTGGGTTTGAGCTAAATACGATAACGTCGCTGTTTTTGATTTTGATGTGTTTGTGTGAACCACTAGCCATACGGTTAAGCACGGCGTTGAATTCACCCTGAGAACCAGTACATATAATAGTTACTTTGCCGTCAGGCATTCGTACTAGATCTTCCATCTTAACCACTACATCCTTTGGAATTGTAATGATACCGGTCTTTATAGAAAGCTCCAGGTTTTGGATCATACTGTAGCCTGCAAATGCAACCTTGCGATCGTGTTTTTTGGCTTCATTGAGCAATAATTGTATACGGTGAATTTGGCTAGAGAAACAGCTGATGATCAGTCGGTTGTTTTGGTATTTCTCCATAACTTGGCCAAATGACTGCTGAATGTCTTGTTCACTATGAGTATGTGTACCTTCTGATTCACAGTTAGTAGATTCGTTTAGTAGCATCAAGACACCTTCTTTGGTAGCAATCTCGGTCAGACGTTCTAGATCAAACTTTTTACCATCAACTGGTTCGTCTTCGAAACGCCAGTCACCTGTGTCGATGATGACACCGAGTGGCGTGCGTATAACAACTGCAGCAGAGTCAGGAATCGAGTGGTTTACTCGGACTAGCTCTACGCTAAAATGCTCGCTCAATTGTATGCGATCGTGTGCTTCTGGGTTCATTTCGTGATATTCAGGTGAAAAACCACTAGTTGCTTCGTCCATGTTCTTTGCGATCATGCCTAGCGTGAACTTTGTACCATATATAGGTGCAGGTATACGGTGGATCAAGTGACGTGTTGCACCAATGTGGTCTAGGTGACCATGTGTAAAGACGTGTGCTTTGATTTTGTGCTTGTTATCCTCTAGATATGAAATATCCGGCACAATATAGTTGATACCTGGATAGTCGCCGCCTGGGAACAAGAAGCCCATGTCGATAACGACAATTTCATTATCGTATTCGATTGCCATCATATTTTTACCAATGCTCATCTCGCCCAAGCCACCTACTGGTATGATCTTGAGCTTCTTGCCGACGCTGTTATCACGAGGTTGACGCTTTTGACCGCTGAGACTAAATTGCTGACCGTCGTATCCGTTAAATACAGATTTGTTCACAGGCACATTGATGATGTGCTGTGCAGATTGCTTGTTGACATTGTCGCTCATTCGGCGGCTAGCACGTTGTACTTCACCGCGACGTGTTTGAGTCTTTGCTAGAACTGTGTTCTGCTCGCGTCGTTTTTGGTTGTTATTATTGTTACGTTTTGATAGGTCGTCACCTTGGGGGTTTTGTAATTTTCTTCCGCCCATAATTTTTATTATCCTTTCGTTAGGATTTATATTTGATTAATTTTCTTTATAATTGCTGGAATTTTGGCAAAATCCTCTAGTAATGTCGCGCGCATGCCGCCGTTGTATAGGGCTGCAGCTGGATGATATAGAGGTAAAATGACAACTTTTTTCTCGCCAAAACTAATTCGCTTTGGTTCGCCGTGGATCTGGCTGATCTTTTGATCAGGCAAAAAGTATTCCATACTGTGTCGGCCCAATGTGACTATAACTTTGGGTTCGATCACGTCAATTTGCTGTACTAGATATGGCCAAAAGGCTTTCTTTTCCTCTGGTAATGGATCTCGATTGTTCGGTGGACGATATTTAACTATATTCGTTATATATACGTCGCCCCTATCGAGTCCGATACTCGCTAGCATCTCGTTTAAAAACTTGCCGGCAGCGCCTACAAATGGCAGGCCTTGCTGGTCTTCATTTTTACCCGGTGCTTCGCCGATAAATACAATATCAGCGTTTGAGTTACCGTCACCTAGTACTAGGTTCGTGGCTGTCACAGCCAAATCCGGGCAGACATTATTCTGTGTTATATCTGCTGCAATTTGCTTGAGACGTAGCTTTTTATCTTGAGTCATCCTTATTTTTGGTGGACCGATTTCCTTAAACGGTTTTGATATACAAGAGAGATTACTTAAGTACTTTCAAGTATAGCAGATGTAGGTAAAAGAGTCAATCAGTGCTCTGCTTTTTCGATTTTGCAAATTTTTCTCAAAGACTCAATTTTACCCTGCGTTGGATAAAAATCAACATATTTACCCTTATAGTTTTTTGTACTTGAAACAACTTCAACTTGCATAGGACAGGTATAAAATCCTCCATAACGTCCGTTAAAAGTCTTTTCTTTTGTTGTAATTTGAGGAGCGTTATACAGTCGGTAAACACTAGGACAATAATTTTGTAGAAAGTCAGAATATTCTTTGATAAAATTAAATCCTGCCTGCGAAACTCCAGGATCAAAATTACAGCTCCGGTAGGATGATCTATCAATCGTCTTATAAGACAAAGAAAAAACTATTATTAAAACAAATACACCGAGTACTGTTAGTACTTTTCTATTTTTCATGCACCTATCGTAACATTGTTTTAGTTTAGATAGCGTCTTTTATAGAGAGACTGAGGCGGCCACGATCGTCAACGGCAATTAGCTTGACCTTAACTGTCTGGCCTTCTTTTAGTTCGTCTTCGACTTTTTCTACGCGGTGGTCAGCGATTTGGCTGATATGAACCATACCGTCAATACCAGGCATGATAGTCACAAATGCGCCAAAGTCTTTGATAGTTGCAACTGTGCCTTCGTAGATTTCGCCAACTTCTGGCTCGATAGTCAGAGATTTGATCCATTCTAGGGCTTTTTCAATAGACTCGCCGTCAACGGCTGCAACTGTGATGAGGCCGCTGTCTTTGATGTCGATTTCAGCACCAGTTTCAGACGTAATCTTGTTGATCATCTCGCCACCTTTACCGATGATTGCACCGATTTTTTCTGGATTGATGACGATCTTTTCGATTCGTGGCGCATATGGGCTAAGTTTTTCGCGAGGTTCGGCGATAGTCTCGATCATGTGTTCCAAGATCTTTGCTCGTCCAACTTTACCTTTAGCTAGGGCTTCTGCCAAAATTTCTACTGGTAGACCGTGAACCTTCATGTCCATTTGCAAGGCTGTAACGCCATTTGCGGTTCCTGTTACCTTGAAGTCCATATCACCTGCAAAATCTTCTGCATCAGCGATGTCTGATAATACATATGGAGTGTCGCCGTCCATCATTAATCCCATTGCGATACCGCTAACAGGTCGTTTCAACGGCACACCAGCATCTAGTAGTGCAAGAACTGATGAACAAGTAGCTGCCATAGAAGTTGAACCGTTTTGGCTCATGATCTCGGTTACTGAACGAATAGCGTATGGAAAGTCCTCTTCGCTAGGTAACACTGCACTAACAGCGCGTTCTGCCAGGTAGCCGTGACCAATTTCGCGTCGGCCAGCAGACATGAGGCGTTTTACTTCGCCAACTGTGTAGCCAGGTGCATTGTAGTGGTGCATGTAACGACGTTCGCCGTCAGTAACTTCCATAGTGTCGACAATTTGAGCATATGACAGAGGTGCTAATGTCACGACATTTAGCCCCTGGGTCATACCACGGGTAAACAGGCTAGAACCGTGAGTTCGAGGCAAAATACCGACTTCACTGCTGAGCTGACGAATTTCGTCTAATTTGCGGCCATCTGGTCGAGTTTGGCTGTCGACGATATGTTTACGTACGTCTTCGTGTAAGGCACGTGTGAAAGCTTCATCATATTCACGATGCAAGTCTGGATACTCTTCACCATGTTTTTCTTGCATATCTGCGTGGAAATTAGTCTTTAGCTCTGTGATCAAATCATTTCGTTCTGGGTATGGTAGGTGTAAGTTTGTACCTATTTTTCCTTCCACCCAACCGTTTACGTCAGCCTGAATTTCTTCGTTTGGTAGGATTAGTTCGTATTTTAGCTCTTCTGGAGCAACTTTTTCAGCTAGCTCTTTTTGAGCTTCGATAGCTGGTTGCATAGCCTTGTGCGCCCATGCAAGTGCGTCGACAATAACTTCTTCAGTCACTTCGTTTGCACCAGCTTCTACCATAGTGATGGCCTGTTCTTTACCAGCGACTACTAGGTCTAGGTCACTATTTTTGAGCTCTTCTGGAGTTGCAAAGGCTTTGAATTCACCGTTCACCTGCGCTACACGTAGACCTGCAATCGGCCCATCAAATGGTGTGCCAGTGAGGCTGAGTGCAGTTGAAGCTGCAATCATTGCAACCATATCTGGTCGGAAGTTTGGATCCATTGAAAGGACACTGGATACAACTTGTACCTGTTGGCGATAGCCTTTTGGAAACAATGGACGGATAGGACGATCGATAATACGACCGATCAAAATAGCTTCGTCACTAGGTCGGCCTTCGCGTTTGATAAAGCGACTGCCACTGATTTTGCCAGCTGCATACATTTTTTCTTCGTAATCGATCGATAATGGAAAATAATCCATATTACTGGCAGGTTCGCGACCAACCATAGCTGTACCTAGTACGACAGTTTCGCCGTAGGTTACTAGTACGCTAGCGCTAGTACGAAAACCAACGCGGTTTACTTCTAATTTTAGTGTTTTGCCGCAAAGTTCTCGTTCGACGACCAATGGCTCTTTGCCAAATGGGTTAATAGTAGACATATGTCTTTACTCCTTCTCGCGGATTGTAACAGGGTGAAAAATTCATCGAAATAAATTTCTTACTCTATCACCTTCCGCATTAAACTTACAGAGATAGTATAGCATTAACAAGAATTATTGACAAATTATACTAATAATATTATAGTTTTACTATGAAGCTGGGTATCCCAGCTTTTGTTGTGATAGATCCATTCCACCCACGAAGGAGGAAAGATGGCCGGCAGTAATGTATGTCGTACCTCAGGACTCAAGAAGAAGGACTGTTGGTGCTTTAACTGCACCACAAAACGCAACAACGCTCTACTGAGAGGAGGTGGCAACAGAGCACCCCGCAAATCAACAAATCCTCACGGAGACGGTCAAAAAGGCAAAAGGGGTGACGGCAGAAGGCGGTCTTGACGCCGTTAGACCTGAGTCAAGTCTCAAAACTGACTCATTTTTTATAATGTTCTATACTAGAGATATGATTATTAAACTCATAAAACACCACCCATCAATTGAACTAGGTCATCTATATGAACACCTGTTTTGTATGAAAATAAAATCACACATGTATAAAAACGGTTTATTTAAATATATTGATTTTAGCCTCAGAGGACTAACCTTTGAAGAAAGTGGCTTAATAGATATAGAACTCGTTTTATATACGAAAGAAGCAAAAGAAGAATTACAGAAAATATTAGAATTCTCTATAGATATAGACGATAAATCAGTTGGTATTGCTCTACTACAGCTTTTGGCGGAAGAGGAATTACCTGTTTATATAGAAGATTCAAAGAAAGTTATTGATGAGTTAAAACTTTTGGATTCTCAACCATGGCAACAAATAGACGAATTTGAAATATTCGATTCCAGTGAATTCGAAACTCACCCTGGGCCATTGTATATAACAGACCAGCATCAGCCCAAAGCCACAATAATAACAAGCTCTTTACGTTTGAACAACGAATTCACCAAAGAACATCGAAAATTATTACCCCTTTTCCGAAAGATAGCGACACTAATCACAGAGACAGCGCAAGATAGATTGTCGATAAAATTCGGAACCTATTATGAAAAAAAATATTTCAAAAATGGCTCCCTCGGAGCAGAATCTTTAATTCACCATACGAATAAATCTGTTCAATTAGAGAACTTTACTAAGGAATATGTCGAAACAATTAGATATATTACTGATCATCAAGTATTTGATAAGTTAGTGTCATGGCTGCAAAATATATCCTATAAAGAGTCTTCTTGTGAAGCTCCGGAAACCAGAGACTCCTATAAAGAAACAGGAATATATATTGGCTCAAAAGGCTGGAACAAGCTGAGCACAAAGGATAATTTGAACTTATTGTTGTCTAATACTAACCTTGAAATTGAGTTTAACAATAAGAAGATTATCAAAAAACTAAAGGATATCTCAACTTAATAGTTTGTAGTTTATTTGCGAAGGCCGAGGGTAGCTACAAGCTTACGGTAACCTTCGAAATCTTTTCGTTCGACGTATTTTAGTAGACGTTTGCGTTGGCCAACCATTTGGATCAAACCACGGCGAGCCATGTTGTCTTTTTTATTAGTCTGCAAGTGCTCGGTTATTTCTTTTATTCGAGCAGTCAGAATCGCAACTTGTGCGTTTGGCGAACCTACGTCTTCCTTGTGGGTCTGTGTAGATTTAATTGCTGTAGATTTGTTGTCTTTAGTAATCATTAGGGTATGACTATAGCAGAACTGAGCTGGCTTCGCAAGTGTTAGGTTAACTCAAAACTGCTTGAATCGGCATTTTTAATTGAATATTCACCTATAACTGTCCGTCGGAGCTCACTACAATATGCGCCTGTGCCCAGTTTTTCACCAATGTCTTGGGCTAATGTACGAATATACGTACCGCTAGAAACGTGCGTTTTGATCTGTAAATATGGATACTGATAATTAGTTATTTCTAAGCTATGAATAGTGACCTGTCGTTCTGGAATATCCACCACTTTACCTTGGCGAGCGAGCTTGTATGCACGCTGTCCGTTGATTTTAATTGCACTAAAAGCTGGTGGAATTTGGGTTATAGTGCCACGAAATTGTTCAATTACTGACTCGATTTCAGCCTGAGTAACTTTTTTATCCGAAACCTCGACGATCTCGCCTTCTGGGTCGCCGGTTGTGCTAGTCTGCCCCAGTACAATTGTCGCCTCATACGTTTTATCTAGCTTTGAATACGTATCAGCATTCTTGCACTCTTTGCCAATAACCAAGATCATCACTCCTGTTGCGAATGGATCGAGCGTACCCGTATGGCCTACTTTCATTTTGTGGCCAAAGTGTTGCGTCAGCTGTCGGCGGACTCGAGCTACGACGCCAAAACTGCTCATTCCTGCAGGTTTGTCGACTAAAATTATTCCATCTTCTATCATATTTAAATATTGTACCTTTTTAACGCATTCCTTTCATACTTTTTAAAAAGTATGACAAACGTCTCTTTCATTTTTTGGATCAGCAAAAAACGAAACAAAAAACTGACCAGACTCCTAAAAAACATGGTGTAAAAATTCAATAATATTTTTGGTAATCTGCGGAACTCTCTACGTTCAGACATCCTCGCTTAGCCATAAAATATTATTGAATTTTTACTCAGTTTTTTTTAGAGGCCTGGGATTAGCTGCATTGCGTTATCTTGCAAGCGGTTTGCGATTGAATGAGTGTACAACTTAACCGATAAAGCTAATTATTCAGATCCTGACTATCTGAGAATGTTTGAACGTAGAGAGTTTCGCAAGATATCAAGAACTGAATAATTAGTTTTCATCGCGATAAGTTGTCAGCTCAAAAGTTTTGCCACACTTTTTAAAAAGTATGAAAGGAATATTTATTAAAATAAAAAATGTAAGAGAAATAACAGTTGACGATTTGAAAACGTTCATGCTAAAGTCTAAGGTGAAACATTGTAAAAAAATAAAAACTACAAAACATGGAAAAAGAAGATAACTCACCTGGCGCCAAACAACAGATTTCCGAACGCATAAAGGAAGTCTCTAATATCTTGGTCACCGTCAGTAAAAATCCTACTGTTGATGAACTGTCAGCTGCATTAGGTTTGACATTGATGCTCAACAAGATGGACAAGCATGCAACCGCCGTGTTCTCTGGTAGTATCCCGCCTGCAATAGAGTTTTTGGAACCAGATAAAACCTTGGAAAATAATGTTGATTCGCTGCGAGATTTCATCATTGCGATTGATAAAGAAAAAGCTGATCGTTTGCGCTACAAAGTCGAAGGTGACTTGGTTCGGATCTTTATCACCCCATATAGAACCAACATTTCACAAGAAGATTTAGAATTTACACATGGTGACTTTAATGTTGAGCTAGTAATAGCACTTGGCGTTGAAAACCAGGATGTGCTGGACGAAGCTATCGCTGCTCATGGCAAAATACTACACGATGCCACAGTTGTCACTATAAATGCACAAAACAAAACTAGTACTCTGGGTTCAATCGACTGGCGTGATGAAAATGCCAGCAGTTTGTGTGAAATGCTGGTAGCAATCGGCGAATCGCTAAAAAGTGGTTTGTTAGACGAGCAAATTGCCACTGCCCTATTGACAGGTGTCGTTGCAGCTACAGATCGATTCAGCAACAGCCAAACCAGCAGTAAAGCAATGACAATTGCCGCACAACTGATGGCAGCTGGTGCAAACCAACAATTAATCGCTAGCAAACTAGAGAGCGCTTCGGAAATATCTGTCAGCGGCACGACTCAGCCAGATGGTTCAGTCAAACTAGATGAAGGAAAATCTGGCAAAATACGTACAGATGACACTCCTCAAGGCGAAGCATTAGGTCAAATTCAAATCAACCACGGCGAGAAAACAGATGAGCAGCCCAGCCCTCAACTACCCAAGGTTGAGACAAAAACTATCGAAGAACACGACAAGATTAATAAACAAAACGCTGGTGAAGAAGCATTAGACGCAGCACTAGAAAAACTAGGTGCAACCAACGAGGATAAATCAACAGATTCTCTACACGCAGAGTTAGCGACGGCAAATCCTGAAAAGACTGAAAGACATATGGCCGCTATGCCAGTCATCGGCCACAGTAAACCCGCAGGCTCATGGAGTGATCCTAATATGGACGAACCAAGCCTAGGCGGCGTGATAAATGCCACCGCACAGGATGTGTCTGACAAAAAGAAACAAGAGGAAGAAGTTAGTCGCAACAAAACAATTTTGAGCCATAACGGTGCAGCTCCTTCTAAGGGTAAAACTGTGGAACGCACAAATACGCCTGCAATTTCAGAACCTGAGTCACCGCCAACTGTCATGGATATACAGGTGACGAACAATGAACCAAAAGCAGGAACTCTGGCTGATATTGAAGCAGGCGTAGGTGCCCATCAGGCAGGTAGTGCAAGCTTACCGCCTGTTCCTCCTCCACCATTGCCTGACTTCTCTAGTCTACCTCCTTTGCCACCAACAGTTCCAACACCTTTGGAAAGTCCGCATACACCAGTACCAACGACTATCCCACCGCCGCAAACTGCGCCTAGTGTGCCCACTGCACCCGACCAATTCAAGATTCCTGGACAGTAATACTTTACAAAACACCTCTCAGGCGCTATAGTAGACTCTTGAAACTTTTAAAAAAACTCTATAAACCACCAAGGAGCTAATAGAACAACATGCCAATCATCAAATCTGCTATCAAACGTATGAAAACTAGCGCAAAGCGACGTGCTCGTAATGTCATACTCAAAAACGACATTAAAACTGCCGTCAAAGCCTTTCGTGCAAAGCCTAGCGCAACAACACTATCCGCAGCACACAGCGAATACGACAAAGCCGTAAAGAAAAACTTGCTAAAGATTAACACTGCTAGTCGCCGCAAAGCACAACTAGCAAAAGAAGCGAAAGCTGCTGGCGTCAAACTAGCAACTGGCACTAAAAAAGCTGCCTCGGCAGCGGCAAAGAAAGCCCCAGTCAAGAAAACTGTGGCGAAAAAGCCTGCTGTTAAGAAAGCACCAGCTAAAAAACCAGTTAAAAAAGTTTAGTTCTTATCTGTTAGCTAATTTGACGAGCGCCTGCTCGATCAGTAGCCATGGCTCTGCGCCTGAACGTTTGATCTGATCGTCACATTCGGCGATTATCGCAGCAATCTTTTGCAAATCATTTTTACCAAGCTGCTGGGCAACACCACTGAGTTTTTGTACTGGATACGGATGCACACCTAAGTCAGCTGCGACTTCGGCAGGTTTTTTGTCACTGACTGCCAGTGTGACTAGTTGGAAAATCTGAGATGACAACAATCCAAAAAAGAAATATGGATCTTCACTGACGCTGAGTTCACGTACCAACTGGTGTATTTTGTCAGGTGAACGATGTAAACTCGCATCGATGAGCTCGAACACGCTGGAGTGAGTTGCTGGTTCAATTTGCTCGACGATAGATTGTTCGTTGATTTCACCGCTGCTTGCTAGTTTTTGCAGTGCAAAATGTAGTTTCCATTGATCAACGCCCGCCCTGGCAACAATTTTATCTGCTAAGCTTGGTGCCAATTCTACTTTTTGCTCTCTTGCCGCACCTAACAACCAGTTTTTGGCTTCTAGTTCGGTGATATTTTTAAATTCTTTGGTATCAGCATGTTTTTGCAACTGTTTGAATGTTTTGGTTCGCTTGTCTGGGCTAGATTCTACTAAAACTAGTTGAGCATCGGTCTCAATATAATCGACAAGCTTCTCCCATACTTCTTTGTTTTGACTGGCGTCATATATCACCACTAGCCTACTAGACGAAAACAGACTCATACCGGACAATAGATCAGGCAAGTTGTCGGCAACTATATTGTCGCCGTCAATTTTCTCGATAGTGTTTTTGTCAGCGAATTCACTAGTTATGTTGCGCAAATACTTTTTGAGCTCAAAATCATTCTCGCCGTATAGCAAACTAATCACTTTTTCACCACCTGACATTTTGGGCATATGTGAGTTCCTCGCGAGGCAACACGTATTTTGAGGATTGTCGTACTACATCTCGGACACGGCAAGTTCTCACGGCGAAATACGCGTGCAAAATCTATATAACTGCCCTTTTTTCCTTCGGCATTTACATAATTTCTGTCGGTGCTGCCACCTTTTTCTATCGATAACTGTAAAACTGTCACAATCTGATTATAGAGCTTTGTTACGGATACAAGTGAAAGTTGATTTACTTTTGTCTCTGGATGTATTTTCGCCCCCCACAGAGCCTCGTCTGCATAAATATTACCAATACCCGCTAGAACTGTCTGGTCGAGCAGTACCGCCTTGATAGAACTATTCTTGCGCCGCTGTAAGCGCTCGTATAGAACTTTGCCAGTAAATGCTGACTCTAGTGGTTCGGGTCCAACACGACGCATAAAATCAATATTAGGAACCTCGATTGTCGGTAGTAGTCTCATCCAACCAAACTTTCGCTGGTCGTTAAAGAAAAGTTTTGATTTGTCATCAAATGTAATCTCGACTCTGGTAGATTTGTCTGGTAGAGTACCGATTAGGCTATCGTTCGGATGCCCTGCACCAAAATTTTCATCGCCCCGGTAGACTAGTTGACCAGTCATCTTTAAATGTATGACCAAGCTGTATTTAGTATCTAGATCAATCATTAAAACTTTTGCCCGCCGCCGTACGTCTGTGATTGTAGAACCTATGAGAAATTGCGTTACGTCAGCCGAAGTATTCGGAAAACCTTTATCCCAATCATGGGTTTCATTGACGATTTTTTTATCAACAATTAAACGCTTCAGCCCAATTCGTACTGTCTCAACTTCTGGCAATTCCGGCATATATTTATTCTAACAGCTTAGCAAGTTCTTTTTGTAGGTCGCGCAGATTTCCATAGACAATTCCTGACATGCCAGCTGCATCGGCACCTGCGATATTTTCGGGCAAATCATCGATCATTACGCACTGGTCAATATCCAAATCTAATCGTTCTGCGCATAGTTCAAAAATTTGAGGATGTGGTTTTGTGACACCTTCATCTCCGCTCTGAATCACAACATCAAATACATCATGCAGTAAATAATCATCAAACATACTTTGCAACCAACCGCGACCAATATTACTAACCATGCCAATCTTGTAATGAGGTTTTAGCTCTTTTTCTATGTAGGTTATTAAAGGTGAATTGAGCGTATGTTCACTTTTTAAAATATCTTCGATTTTCTGCGCACTACTACCAACAATATCTGCTGCTGCTCGACAATATTCATCCTTGTTCATGTACCCATAATCCAATTGCCTGGTTAAATTATCTAGCTCAGTAGCATGCTTTGGCCAACGCTCTTCTAATGCTCGATGCACACCGAGATACAACACGCCAAAACAATCGAAAATGATAGCTTTTATCACACCTCGCCCCAGTTTTTACCAATGCTGACGTCAACTTTTAGCTTGATGCCTAGTTCTGGATAGACATTTTCCATTACTTCCTTCAGTATTTTGCCTACTTTTTCGGCGTCTTTCTCGCTCGCTACAACTAGTATGCTGTCGTGTATTTGTAATAGTTGAAAACCTAGACCACCTTTAAGCTTTTCTTCTACTTGTAACATAGCCATTTTCATCAAATCTGCCTCTGTACCTTGGATTGGCATATTGATTGCCGCCCTCTCGGCAGCCGAGCGAACTATAAAATTAGAAGATTTTACATCTGGCGTGGGTCGACGACGGCCAAATATTGTTTCAACATATCCGTCATTATGAGATTTCTCACGCAAGCTATCCATATATTGCTTTAGTTTTGGCCAGACTTCAAAATACTTGGCTATGAAATCTTTTGCCTCGCCAAATGTCATACCAGTACCTAATGCTAAACCGTGCGGACCTTGGCCATATAATATTCCGAAATTAACTGCTTTTGCCTTGTAGCGCATCTCTTTCGTTACTTTTTCAGGTTCAATACCTGCTACTGCAGCTGCAGTCAGGGTATGGATGTCTTGATCGCTATTAAAAGCCTCTATCATACTTTCGTCACCACTCATTACGGCAGCCAGACGTAGTTCAAACTGTGAATAGTCTGCGCTGACAAATATATATCCCTTGTCAGTTATAAATCCTTCACGAATCTTGCGTCCAAGCTCGGTTCGGACAGGAATATTTTGCAAATTCGGGTCGATGCTAGATAAACGTCCTGTTGCCGCAACGTCTTGGCGAAAATTTGTATGCAAACGATTGTTTTTATCAACTAGCTTTGGCAGCGTATCAACATATGTGTTCTTTAACTTGCTGAGTTCACGGTGTTTTTCGATAATTTCGATAATTGGGTGTTTACCACGCAGTTTTTCCAGCTCTTTGATTCCTGTCGAATACCCTGTTTTGCCCTTTTTTACACCTGCGGTTGGCAATTCTAACTTTTCATACAATACAACTGCTAGCTGTGATGGGCTGGCTAGATTAAAATCAGAACCGACTAAATCATGTGCACTTTTTTCTAACTTTTCTAGTTGTTTTGCCAATTCAACACTCATATCATCAAAAAACTTTAGGTTAATCTTGATGCCTTTATACTCCATACGAGCAAGAACGTTTACTAATGGAAAATCAATCTCCCGAGCAACTTTTTGAACACCTGGCAACTCTTTTAGTGCAACCACTTGCTGATCGTAGACATTCCACAGCGCTGCAACTGTTTTACTACCATCATCTTCGGTCAAATCAACCATCGCTTGGTCATTAAGACTCATAACTGCGCGCGAAGCGTCTAATAAAAAGCTCGCTTGGCGAATATCGTGATATACAGCTGGTAATTCATCACCAATATCTAGTAGTGATTTTAGTATCGACTTTGTATCGTAGGCAATAATATTAGACTTTTTGAGTAAACTTGGCATTTCGTCTTTACATACTATGTACCCGCTTTTGGCACTTTCAGACACTACAAATTTGTCCTCAATTGGTGCGATCACGACATGCTCAGCCATAATGATGCTAGTTTTGCCCTGGTCATTCATCGGCTCGATTTTTGCAGGTGTTAAACTAGTGTTTTCACGCTGTTCACCCTGCATACCTTCAGGCAAATTTTTCAGTAAACTTCGAAACTCTAGCTTTTCTAACATCTCACGTAATTTTTCCCGATCTAGTTGATTGACATCAGTTGATTTAGCATCAAATTTCACAGGTGCATCAGTCCATATACGAGCAATTTCTTTGCTGAGATATGCACTATCTTTGCCTGCAACTAACTTGTCATGCACGCCGCCTGTAATTTCATCGATATGTTTGTATATTCCATCTAATGTCTCGTATTTTTGTAGTAGCGTGGTCGCTGTTTTGGCGCCAACACCTGGTACACCAGGAATGTTGTCGCTACTATCACCTTGCAAAGCCTTGAGATCCAAAAATTGGTGCTGTTTCAAACCATATTTATCCTCAAATGACTTCAAGTTAAACTGTTCGATCTGTGAAAAACCTTTTTTGAGTGCATAGACATGAGTGTCCTCATCAATGAGCTGTAGCATGTCCAGGTCAGAAGTGATCAAGGCCGTTTCGACACCTTTTTTGTTGGCATCGATCGAGAGTGCACCCATGATATCGTCGGCTTCGTAGTCATCAAATTCATAGAGTGGCCAACCAAAAGCTTCTAGTAACTCCTGTAGAATAGGAATCTGCGCATAAAAGTCAGGTGGTGCGGGCTTGCGACCGGCTTTGTAGTCCGGATACAGCTCTTTACGACGGCGAATGTTAGTTTTCGGCTTGTCCCAAGCAACCGCAACGTAATCTGGCTTGAGGCTTTTTATAACCTCTAGCGATAGTGCCGCGAAGCCATAAACGCCACCAGTTGGTGTACCGTCACGCATGCTGAGGTTAGGCATAGCATAATAGCCGCGATAAAATACGGACTTTCCGTCAATAACAACAAGCCTCTTCATGCTTCTATTATACCTCAGTTATAGTATACTTGGACGTATGAAAACTGAAAGTACACCACATATTGTAGCCTTGGTTGGTATGCCTGGAGCTGGTAAAAGCTCGTGTGTTGATCACCTAACAAACAAAGGCTTCCCGTCGGTTTATTTTGGCGGTATAACACTAAAGGAAGTCGAAAAACGAGGTTTAGAGATAAACCCCGAAAATGAAAAGTTAGTTCGCGAAGAACTGCGTGAACTGCACGGCAAAGATGCCTATGCAAAATTAATAGCGGATGAAATCAGCGCACTATCACAATCTGGTCAACACAAAATTGTAGTTGACGGCGTGTATAGCTGGAGCGAGTACAAATATTTCAAAAATTTATATGGCAAAAACGCAGTTATCATAGCAATTGCCGCCGATAGAGATCTGCGCCACTCACGCCTTGCATCGCGCCCAGAACGTCCGCTAACCGAAGAGGAAGTTTCCGCTCGTGAGTATGCCGAAATTGAAAACATCGAAAAAGGTGGGCCAATTGCCAACGCTGACTACACCATAGTCAATAACGAGAGTGCCGAGTCTCTGTTTTCACAACTCGACGAAATCTTGCGTAAAATACAGTTTATTTCGTAAAGTTTATATTATTTTAGGTATTCGTGGAGTTTTTTGACGTCTTTATGCTTACGTAGTTTTGCCAACGCCTTGGCTTCAATTTGTCGGATACGCTCACGTGTGACACTAAACTCCTGTCCGACTTCCTCTAGTGTGTGGCTCTTGCCATCATCTAGGCCAAATCGCATTCGTAGAATTTTTTGTTCACGTTCGGATAGACTGCCTAGAACTTCTTGGACTTGTTCTTTAAGCAACTGATCGGCAGCAGAATCAACTGGGCTGGCCGTATCTTCATCTTCGATGAAATCACCTAATACCGAGTCTTCCTCTTCACCATCACGCCCAACACCAGCGTCCAAACTGTGGATGTCTTGTTTGATCTTGATCACGTATTCAACTTTTGCTGGCTCCATATCGAGCTCTTTGGCTAGCTCTTCGATAGTTGGCTCACGGTTGAGTTCCTGAGTCATACGACGTTGGGTACGGAGCAATTTGTTGATGGTTTCAACCATGTGCACTGGTATACGAATCACGCGAGCTTGATCAGCGATGGCACGTGTAATAGCTTGGCGGATCCACCAAGTAGCATAGGTAGAAAACTTGAAACCTTTGTCAGGATCAAATTTTTCAACTGCACGTAGCAGACCTGTATTACCTTCTTGGATGAGGTCTAGAAAATCGAGTCCACGACCAGAATAACGCTTGGCAATAGATACGACCAAACGCATGTTAGCCTCGGCCATTTTGTCTTTGGCTTTCTTTTCACCCTTTACAACTCTTTGTGCCAATGCTAATTCTTCGTCAGGTTTTAACAGTGGAATCTTACCAATTTCACGCAAGTACAGACGGACAGAGTCATCTGAAATGTCGTCAGAAAAATCAGTTTGATCTACTGTTTCTGTATCTTCTTCTGCTTCCTCTGCCTTCAGCTCATCCGGTGCTGGTTCTTCGAATCCTAATAAATCGTTATCCTGCAAAATATCTTCATCATCAGCTATGATTACCTTTTTTTGTGCCAATTTAGCTCTCCTTTATAATTTCGTTTAGTTCTTTTCGTAGCTTTTCTTTTGCTTTTTCGTCATTTGCAATTTCAGCCTGTTTGAGGGCTTCGTTGAGTTGAAGTTTTTTGTGTTCTCGAGTTTGGTTTTTTACCAGCCTAACCAGTTTTGCAGTTTCATCGTAGCGATCAATTTCGCCCCACTGCTTATAACGTTCGTCAGCTCTTAATAGTAATACTTTAACATATGTCTCTAACTCCTGTAAAGCGTCGGGTATGTCGCCACTCAGATCAATATCAGGCATAGTTTTGAGGTATTGTAGCAGCACTTGTTGTTGATCGACTTCAAAATCGTCTGCGCTCATTTCAATCAATAACCCTCGCACTTTTGGATCTAACACAGCAATTGCTAGTAATTTGTCTTGGTTCAATCGCTGTTTCGATGCAGCAACTTGCTGTTCAATAGTGAATTTCTTTAGAGGTTGAGTAGTTTCGGCTTTGTATGAATTTAATTTGCTCTTAACAGCATCGACACTCACACCTGTTTTTTGGGCAATAATCTTTTGGTAGTGTTCTTTTTCGATAGCATCATGTAGTTTGCTGATGATATTGAGACCTGCGGTTGAATATCGTCGTTTACCTTCGGCGGTTGAGATGTCATAGCGAGTTTCATATTCAGCTAATACCCAGTCAACCACGGGTTTTGCGGTTACGATCACCTCTTTCCACATTTTTGGATCATGCTGTATCAATTCATCAGGGTCTTTGAATCCTTCGCTGAGGCTCAGAATAGTTAACTCGATTCCTAGTTGCTGACTGATTTCGATTGAACGCTCGGTTGCCGCCATACCTGCTCGATCATTATCAAAAGCAAGCGTAATATTACTGCTGAGGCGTTTGATAATCTTGAGATGCTGGTCAGTTAATGCTGTTCCTGCGGCTGCTACAACGTTGTGTATACCAACTTGGTGCGAACTCACAACATCCAGATTCCCTTCTACTACGACTGCTTTGTCTTGTTTACGTATAGAATCTTTTGCTAGATGTAACCCATAGACATGTCGAGACTTGTCATACAGCAATGTTTGCGGAGTATTGAGGTACTTTGGAGCTTTTGGGTCATTGGTGATCAGGCGTCCTGTGAATCCTATCACCTGCCCTGAAGCGTCTTGCAACGGTAACATCAGGCGACTTCGGAACAAATCTTTACCTGCACGATTACTCATACCTGCATCTTTGATTTCGGTTTCCGTGAAGCCTTTTTTCTTGAGAAATTGCACTACCGAGTCAATTGCGTTTGGTGCGTAGCCAATTTTGAAATCTTGGACAACTTTTTTATTCAATTTGCGGTTTTTGGTGACGTATTCTAGAGCATGCTGATTCTTTAGCAATGTCTGCTGGTAATAGTGTGATGCGGTTTCTAGTAGTGTGTATAGGCGCTCTTTTTTCTTGCCCAACCCTTTGTCGACTGTTTTATATAAACTGAGGTCAACACCAGCTTTTCGAGCCAGTAGCTCCATTGCACCGCGAAAATCCAAGCCCTCGACTTGCATGATAAAACTGTATATATCGCCACCTTGATTTGATGAAAAGTCATACCACACATGTTTGTCCGGACTAACCATAAAGCTAGGTGTCTTTTCGTCATTAAAAGGGCTAAGACCTTTAAAGCTACGTCCAGCCCGCTGCAAACGGACATACTCGCCTATCACATCCTCGATATTGAGTCGTGTTCGTATATCCTCTTTTGCGTCTTGCATACTGTTAATTATAACATCCTTTACCTCTGTAAACGTTTGTGCTTAAATGTAGTAACTATGGAACCTAATTATGGCTATGTTCAAGCCGATCCACAAAAAGACAGTATGTTTTCAAGCAAAATACTACTACTAGCTGGAAGTTTAATCGTTGCTGTTATTATAGCCATTATATTGCTGCTGTTCACAAGTGGTCGTAGTAGTGTGGGTACCCAAGGACAACATTTGCTAATCCGATACTCTAATTTACAGGCAATATTAGCCGATACAAAAACCACTAGAAATCTAAAAAATCAGGACTTGAGTGATATTGTGACTAGCTTTAATCTCACCACTACAACAGATATAAATGACCTGACTATTGCCCTGAGCTCGTCAGTACCGGAGAAAATGAACGATTCAATTCTTGCTGCCGAAGCCGACACCACTACCGCACAAACAATAGAAGACGCCTATCTAGAAAATAAACTAGATAGCGTCTACGCCGATACACTGATCAAAAAGATCGATTCCCTGCGCGCATTGATCGCTGAAACCTATGGCCTGACTAAAGATCAGAAATTAAAAGCTACGCTAGTGAGTGTTGATGATCATTTGCGTACAACACGTCAGCAACTAGCAGACCTCAAGCTGTAACAAGCTGGTAGCTCAAACGAGCCAAATCAAAGATCTCATTTTTGTCTAACTGGCCAGTACAAATAATCGTATTCCAGTGTTTTTTACTGAGGTGATAACCAGGTAAAATACTCTCGTATTTTTCACGCAAGGTAATGGCAAGTTGCGGATCACACTTGAGGCTAACTCTCAGCGGGTCAGATTTTTCACCAACAATTGCAAACATTTTGCCACCACCAGTTTCTTTTGTGCCAACTTTGTATACTGCCGCATCTGGCCCAAATGGATAATCTAACCATGCATCTGGAAAAGATAGCAAATATTCTTCTAATTCTTTGTGTGTCATATCTTTACTTTGTCTAAATAATATTTTAGCTCCATGATCGAGCCGCGAATATCGCTGAGTGCTCTGTGCTCGCCTGGTTTTGCAAATTTCTTGCCGAACTTGCCCTCAAATACGACTTTCCAAGCACTCACATCTAGCATTCGGTAGTGCAGCTTTTTATCTAGTCGACTCCATTCATTTGTAATAAATTTTCGATCTTGATGAACTGAATTTCCAGCTAGTAGCACTGGCTTGTTAGTATCAAAGTGTTTTTCTATTAGTTCTAGTAGTTCATTTTCCACAACCCTACCCGAACGTCCCTTTTCGAGGTTTTGCGCAACCAATGAATCACGTGATTCATGATTTTCGTCCCAAAAATCGTTTCCAAGTGCCATTCGTTGTTCTACCAATCGTGGACCGACTTTTATAACAGCCTCGTAGCTAGCAATTTCATTGAAATCCCAATCGGTTACGATTGCGCCAACTTCCATGATTCTGTCTTCGATTGGATCTAGGCCTGTCATTTCCAGATCCATCCACAAAATTGTTGCTTTTTTACTCATTGGGTTAATTATATCTCATTTTTTAGGGGTAAATTGTAAACTGAGCGAATTTATACAATATCGCTGGTCTGTTGGTGTATCGAACTTTTCGCCTTCAAATATATGGCCTAGATGTCCGCCACAATTTGCGCAGGTTACTTCTGTACGCTGTGCGCCGAAAGAATTGTCCTGATGAAACTCAACACTGCCATTAATTGCATCGTAAAAACTCGGCCAGCCACAATACGCATCGAATTTCGTCTTGCTATCGAATAACTTTGCACCACACGCTACACATATGTACATACCGGGATCGAACACGCTGTCGTATTCACCTGAAAATGGAGCCTCGGTCGCTTTTTTGCGCAGCACACTATACTGCTCGGAACTCAGTTGTGTACGCCACTCGTTATCAGTCTTTTTCAATTTTGGCACTGATTAGTTCTTTCTCTTATCGAGCTTGTCTAGCCCCAACATGTGTACGATCAGATATATAACAATCGCAATGACGATAAAATTAACGAGGTCGTTTAAAAACACTCCGTAGTGCAGGATTGCTTGCTTACCCCCAGTTTTACCAATAGTCATCTCTAGCCCTTTGAGGCCTTCAGCTGAGCCTAACACAAAGCCCAGTGGCGGCATAACGACATTGTCTATCAAAGATTTCACTAAAATTGTCACTGCTCCACCTAGAACCAGACCAACTGCGAGTCCAACAACACCTTGTGTACGTATAAAGTCCATGAAACCATAGGCGTGCCTGGAACTATGAACCTTAACTTTTTTGGCGACTGTTTTTTTACGCTTGCCTTTCGGTGCATCGACATCAATAGCACTGTTAGCTGTCACAAATTCTACTGTCTTACTTTTCTTTCGTATCATCTATAACTCCTTAGATTTATTGATATTATAGCATTTTATTAGATTTTATGCGAGTTTTAGACATGTTCAGGAGCTTCTATACCTAGTATATTCAGTCCTTGTTTTAGGATATTGGTATAGTCAGAAACTAACTTTAGACGACTAGTTTCTGTGTCACTACCAATAACTTGGTTTTTTTCGTAAAAGCGATTAAATTCCTGAGATAATTCATATAAATAAGTGCAGATATAATGTGGTGCGAGCTCGCGGGTCGCGTGTTCTATAACCTCAGAATATTCGGTCATTTTACGAACTAATAGATGTTCTGATTCATTCAGGTTAGAGGCATATGAACCGACCTCATTGGTTGTTTTTGCCAATATCGAACAACCTCTAGCATGAGCATACTGCAAATATGGGCCAGAATTACCAACCACACTCACTGCTTCGTTAATATCAAATACTACATCGGTGCCGATTTTGACTTTCAAAAATTGGTAGCGAAGTGCGCCAGCTTCGATCGCTGGATTGTTTTCACCACTATGTTCTTTGACGGCATCTGCAATCCGATCAAGCAGCCAATCAATCTCCACGACATCACCATCACGCGAACTCATTTTTCCGGTTGATAATTTAACCGTACCATGAGTAATGTTAACTGTGACATCTTTGAGGTCGGGCATAGATAGCTCTGCAGCGGCAATTACACCGATAAGAAGGGCTCTCTGTTCTTCAGCTGTAATAATATAACTTTTTTGAGGGTGGTAGTACTCGTTTTTGAGCTGCATCAACCCTAAATCTCGCGCTGCATATAGTCCACGACCGTTACTGGCAACAAATGCGTTATCAAATGCACCATATTTGCTGCCAGGAAATATCAGTGCACCATCACTTTCCTCAAACACCTCGGGCACATTGTCCCGTACAATTTTGACACCCCTGTGGTCAGCGTCGCTTTCTAGAAAACGACCTTGCTCGTCGATCGGTTTGTTACCTAGACGAGCAACTATCTGATCAATTTGCTCGAAACTCCAGTTTTTGCAAATATCATAGACTTGTTTATATAGCGCAGTCTTGGGTTCAAACGATTGCTGCGCGAGGTCGTCAATTTCTGCTTTTGCATTCTCGTCTTCTTTATATACTTTCGAACCTTCGGCGTACATTTTAGACATGAATGAATTTCGCTCATTTTCAGCAATATTGGTTAGCTTATCGACATCACCATCGATATATTTGAGCAAACTGTACATGCTCTTGCCCACATGTAAACCTACATCTCCGTGATAACTCACCCGATAGACATGAGCACCGTCTGCATCTAGTAAATTAGCGATGGTGTCGCCTAAAATCGCATTAAATGCATGGCCAATATGCATTGCTTTAAATGGATTTGGATTGTTAGTTTCAATCACAACTGTTTGATCGGTCCTATTTTTCGCGTAGTCTAACGATACCAGTGAAGTTAAAGATTGGTCAGTGAGATATATATTGATAAAACCAGGTCCTGCAATTTCAACCTTATTGATAGTTTCAATATCCTGTAATTTTTCGACCACAGCCTCGGCAACTTCACGAGGATTTTTGCCAAGTTTCTTTGCCAACTGCAACGCGACATTCGAGCTGAAATCGCCAAATTGCGCATCGGGTCGCGTCAGTTCAACAGAACCTTCTTGACCAAAAAGCTCCTTGGTAACATTTTCAATAGCTGTTTTTATATCATTCATTATGTCCAATTATAACAGAGGTAAACAAAAAGCAGCTATCTTGCAAGCTGCTTTTTTGTATATGTTTTTGGATTTATTTTATTGTTTCCATAAAAATCCAAAATGTGATTGCAACCAATACGAAAAACAATCCTAGTCCAATTGGGCTGCCCCAGCTAAACCAGCTACCCCAGGCGCGCCAGTTCTTTTGACTTTGTAGCCACACGTCCATGTCTTCTTTGTCGTATTTGTTTTTAGCATCTTTATCTTGTGTCATTATGCATTCTCCTATTATTCGCTTTGCTGTTCGACCCGTCAGTAAAGCCAAAGTTTGTATTGGTCATCTTGCCCTTGCTAGTTATCGCTGTGACAAACTTTGGTAAAGCGTACGGCTAGCTTGATAAATGGCAACCAAATTCACCATTACTATATCTCTTTTATGTATTATTTACTAGTTTTTGCAGCTTTGATGAAACCCGCAAACAGAGGGTGCGGTTGCCATGGACGAGATTTAAATTCTGGGTGAGCTTGGGTTGCTACAAAATATGGATGTTTGGGTGCTTCAATAAATTCTACCAGCCTACCATCAGGTGATTCGCCGCTAATTTTTAGACCACCTTTTTCAATCTGAGCTTCGTAGGCTCGATTAACTTCATAACGGTGTCGGTGTCGTTCAATAACTTCTGTTGATCCGTATAGTTTTGCTACGACTGACCCTTTGGCTAACTCGGCTGTGTAGTTCCCCAGTCGCATAGTGCCGCCAGTGGCTTGTTTGCCTGCCTGGTCTGGCATGAGATAAATTACTTGGTCTTTTGCATTTTCGTCCAACTCCGCACTAGTCGCATTTTTGACTCCACCAGATTTAGCTGCTGCAATCACTGCAGCTTGCAAACCAAGGCACAAGCCAAGGTATGGTTTGTTATTTTCCAATACCCAACCAGCAGCGGCAATTTTGCCCTCAACTCCACGCGTTCCAAAACCACCAGGAACCAAAATCGCATCAAATTCTTTCAGACCATCTAATTTTTTGGCAATTTTTTCTGCATCAACCCAGATAACTTCTAAACCAACACCTTCGCTCCAGGAAGCTATTCGCAAACTCTCAATTACAGAATAGTACGTGTCTTCGTTATCCAAATATTTTGCGATGATACCAACTTTGATAGTTTTTTTGTATTTTTTCGACGTCTTCTTGACCACATCTTTCCAGACACTCATATCTGGTTTTCCGAGTGGAAGCTTCAGCTTGGTGGCTAGTAACTGATCTATATGACTTTGCTCAATAGTCATCGGAACTTCGTATATGCTGTGAGCATTTGGCAAATTTATAACGGACTCAAATGGCACACCACCGAACATACTGATTTTTCTCATCACAGATTCACCAGCTAAATCATCGCTACGAGCTGCAATAACGTCGGGTACAATACCGAAACTACGCAGATCACGCATAGCGTTTTGTGCAGGTTTGGTTTTGTATTCCTTGCTAGCACTGAGGTATGGAATGTAGACAACATGTACGAACGCACAGTTTTCCTGGCCAACCTCAGCTGCAAACTCACGAATAGCCTCTACAAACGATAGACCTTCGTAATCACCTACCGTGCCACCAATTTCAACAATATGCACATCTGAACCTGGTGATGAGTTAGCAATTTCTTTTTTGATGGCATTGGTAAAATGCGGCACCATTTGGACAGTTTGTCCCAACAGTTCACCGGCACGCTCACTCGCTATTAGATCACGCAGCACTCGTCCAGCCAACGTTGCGCTACCCTGGGTGACTTCAATATCCAAAAATCGTTCATAATGACCAAGATCTAGGTCAGTTTCTGCACCGTCAATAGTGACGAAACATTCGCCATGTTCGGCTGGATTGAGAGTTCCGGCATCGACATTCAGATACGGATCACACTTTTGTACAGAGACGTTTAAACCTCGCGCCTTTAGCACAGCACCGATAGATGCAGCGGTTATACCCTTGCCCACTCCCGAGAGTACACCCCCTGTCACGAAAATATATTTGCGACGTTCGCGGGGTTTATTCATGTATATTAATTGTACAGCAAGAAACTCGCTGATGCTACTATTATATGAGGAACTTTTGGAGAGGTGGCCGAGTGGTTGAAGGCGCACGCTTGGAAAGCGTGTATGCGGAGCAATCCGTATCGAGGGTTCAAATCCCTCTCTCTCCGCCAGTTTTTTAAAAAGTTGTTATTTGCACTATATAAATCTCATTGCATAAAATACCAGATCAAAGCTATAATGATAGTGACTAATAGAAATACTAAACTGCGAGAAATAATGACACCGAAAACCCCACCACCGGTGATAAAACTAAAGGATCTACACAAAAGCTACGGCTATGGTGATGCGGTGACAACTGCACTAGATGGCATGGATCTGACAATCAACAAAGGTGAGTTTGTCGCGATTATGGGGCCTAGTGGGTGCGGTAAAACGACTTTACTCAATGTCTTGGGACTACTCGACACTGCAACCAGCGGTGAATACGAACTCAGTGGGGAACCAGTAGAAGATATTTCTCAGAGCAGACGTGCGCAAATCCGACGCGAGCAAATCGGTTTTGTATTTCAAAGCTTTAATCTACTTCCCCGCCAAACCGTTATCGAGAACGTAGCTCTGCCACTGATATACAGCGGTCTAACTCACACCAAGCGATTGATGGCAGCTAGCAAATCACTACGTTTGTTTCATTTGCAAAACCGTGAGTACTATATGCCCCACCAATTGTCGGGCGGTCAAATGCAACGCGTCGCAATTGCCAGGGCTCTAGTCAACCAACCGTCGATCATCTTGGCGGACGAACCAACTGGCAATTTGGATAGTAAATCGAGTGAAATTATCATGCAAGAACTGAGCGAAATTCACAGTCGTGGCAACACTATCATCATGGTGACGCACAACTCTCGCCTGACGTCATATGCAGATCGAATCATTTATATGTTGGATGGTCGTATAGACACTGACAGTAAAGTTGAGCCTAAAAAACCAGATCTCACTGCGAAAATACCGCTCAGCGCCAAACGACGCAAGATCACCAACGTCAAAAAGAAAGTTGAAAAGAAAAAACCAGCCACAAAGAAGCCTAAAGCCAAGAAAAAGGTGGTGAAAAAATGATTTCTCTCACCAACGCCAGTATCGCACTAGATAGTTTGCGAAAAGCGCGAACTCGAACCAACATGACTATGCTCGGTATCATTATTGGCGTCGTCAGTATTACATTGATATTGTCACTAGGTGAAAGTATCCGCCAATCAAGCATCAACCAGGTTAATAACCTCGGTAACGATCTGATTGTGGTACGTCCTGGTGGTTCGCAGTCCGGTAGCATTACAGAAAACAACCTCTTTTCGCTCAGTCCGATCGCTCCATATGCCACTACAACGCTACAGGAACGTGATGTAAAGGCTCTGTCGCAACAAGATACGATTTCTAGTGTCACTCCGCTGATGCTAATCAACGGAAGTATCGATCAAAATCAACGCGCAACCGAACAGGCATCGATATTAGCGACCACGCCTAGCTTTGCTGACACCCTAAAGCTCAAGACTAGCAACGGTCAGTTCATTGACGACGAGACAAATGACGACACCGTTGTGTTAGGTCAACAACTTGCCATTGCTATGTACGGAACCGATCAAATATTGGGCAAGAAACTAAAAATTCGTGGCGTCGAGCATGTAATTATTGGGGTATTACAAAAAACCAGCCAACCTATTGGTATCAGTGGTATAGATATCAATCATTCAGCAATTGTTAGCCTAAACGACGGCAAAAAATTCAACCAGGGTATCGCCCAAATACAGCAAATTTTGATCGTGCCACAAAAAGGTACACAGGTAAAAAAGACCATAGCTGATGCTAGAAAAGTTCTGACAAAACAGCACAACGGTGAAAAGGATTTCCAGGTGTTAACAGGTCAGGACGCAGTGTTGGTATCGAAAAACTTTTACAAATTCATCACAACTCTGACCGCAATTGTGGCAGGTATTTCATTGGTTGTTGGTGGTGTTGGTATCATGAATATCATGCTGGTCGCAGTAGCCGAGCGAACACGCGAGATTGGTATACGAAAGAGCCTGGGCGCCAGCAACAAACACATCATGTGGCAATTCCTCATCGAAGCACTGATCATCAGCGTGTTGGGTGGAATCATCGGTATTATTATCGCTATCGGCGCTGCACTCTTCATAGGTCTCATGCTTGGACTCACGCCGATAATTAGTTTGCCTATTATGGCAATTTCACTCGGTTTATCGATATGTGTCGGAGTTGTCTTTGGCCTCGGCCCTGCTATCCGCGCAGCCCGCAAAGACCCTATCGAAGCTTTGCGTGATCAGGGTTAATCTATATTAGCCATAACCTCGTGTAGCATTTCTAATATTTGATCTTCGTGATGTTTCATCATGGTCAATATTTGAAATGTTGGTACTTCTTCGGATAGCTCCTTTAGTTCGTCTCTTACCGGTAATTTATCATTTTTATTTAGTGGGCTATTAGTTTTTTTATCTTCTGGTACTTTAACTACGACACCACGATAATCTTTAATCATCATTACTTGATAAAAATCCATAATTTTTTTTGTTTGTTCATTGATTACACATGAAGTATGTAATAAATATTGATGATCATCTTGCCTAGTAAATCCACCCTCCTCATCCATGATCTCATAGTATATATCTATAGTTACTGCTTTTATCTTTCTGTCGTGAGTAAGCCCAATCTCTACTTTTTCATCATTATCAGTAACTATATGAAAATCATGAAATACAAATTTTTCATCCTTATCCTCATCATCAAAGCGCAAATCTAAAGCACGCAGTGTACTATTAACCAAAGCTCGACTAGACGTGATGCTTTCGCTATCTCTTACAAAATCTAGATCGCTTTTCTGTATTTGTCTTAGAGACCCAAAAACGACATTGCCCTCAACAGGCCTAGGTTGCCTAATCTCATAATATCCAGACCTTTCCAACACACGACGAGCATGGTCATTATCTTCATTAGCTCTTGCAATAATTTCAAGGCTAAACTCTTCGCTTCCAACAACTGATTTTGTAAATGTTGAGACTGCTTTTGAAGCAATACCCCTATCTTGTGCTTGTGCGTCTAGCCAGAATTGTAAGTTCATCTGTCCAACATAATTCCTAAGCATTAGACCACCAAGTAATTTCTTTTTCTTCCATATCCCCATGTACATATCACCATCATCTTCCGCTATTTCGGGAAATTCAACAGCTAATCGTAGTTCTGTAGGTGTTGGCAAATCGATATCTTCATAATTTGTCATACCGCTATCATTAGCATAAGCCATTGCCTCTTGGTACTGTTTTAAGTCACTCTCACTATCCAGTTGGCGTAAATATACGCCATTAGTACCTTTTAGATTCAGGTGCAGTGGTGGTCTCTCTGTCATTGAATGATACTATACGATATTCGTAGTATCTATGCAATATACTAGGCCAATTCTGTTTTGAGTTTTTCGATCAAATCAACCTGAGTTGGGTCGATACCATTAAGAATCGCCATATAGATACTGACAAAATCTGCCAGTACGCACCCCCACAACATTTGCGCCATGACACTCTCGCCCTGTAGCTCAACTGGTATAGATTTTGGTCGTTGACCTGATAGTAGCTGATCAGATATCGCAAAGCGACGCAACACCTGCGGATGTTCAAAGCCAGATATGAGATCAATCACTGCAAATGGCTTGTCAACTGGATGCGAAGTCCAGCCTATAAATTCATTGTGGTTAAATTCCGGTAGTTCGTTGCAAAATGCCGTGTTTTTGGCATTTTCGTTGATAGATATCTTCCACTTGTAACCAACTGGCGCCATACGCGAACCACTGTATATGACAACTGTCTTGCCAACACACTTTTCGGCTAGTTGTTTGGCATAATTTTGCTCTGTTGGTACAGATGGTAGCCACTTCTCTACTTTGTCATCTAACCAATCAGCGACAGAAGCGATCTCGTCGTACTTGCCCTGCGCTAACCCATATACCTCTAATAATTTAACTAACCCCCTGAGGTTGAGGCTCACGGCCATACGTGGCTGATAATCACTAGGTAGCTGCACAAACGGATAGTTTTTTTCCTGTGCTATATCAATTAGCTGTCCACCAGCTGAAATAACAACTATCTTAGCACCTAAACCTTCGGCTTCTTCTAGTGCCGAGATTGTTTCTTCGGTATTGCCCGAATAACTACTAGCAATGACTAGTGTATTTTCATTCACGTACCCGGGTAGATTATATCTTCGCACTACCTCAAAGGGTATATTGATCTTGAGCCAACTTTTGACCAGACCTGCGGCTAGCGCCGAGCCACCCATACCAGCAACGACTATTGTCTGTGGTACGAACTGTTCAGTTTGTTGATTTTCTACTCGCGCATTCCAACCCGCCTGTGACGGTTGAGCTGCGGCCACCCCCAGAGCATCTTTCGGATCCTTTTGTGAGATAACATTTAAATCATCGAGCATTGATTTCCTCCAAAACTACTTGCATCTATAAACAATAATACAGTATACTGGTCACAAAGCATAAAAAGTAAGACTAATAAGGGGTGGGCCCAGTGAACATACAACCAGTCAATAACCAACCAGTTAGCGACGACAATGACCTAGCAAAAGTACTATCAGGAGCCGACGGTGACGCACCCGCTGCGCCAGCACCAGAACCTGTAGTTGATACACCTGTTGAAGCAACACCTGAGATGCCTCCTCTAGAGGAAACTCCTGTATCCGAACCAGCTAGTGCACCTACAGGTGGACACGAAGAACTAGAAGCTATCAAAAAAGAAGCTCTAGAAGAGTTAAAACCTCTAGTTGATAAATTGGAGCTGCCACCAGAAGAGAAATTCGATATTTTACTACTGATAATCCGCTCATGTGATGACGAAGAATTGGTAGAAAAAGCTCATACTACAGCTCAACAGATCAGTGATGAAACACGTAAAGCTCAGGCTTTGCTAGACATCATCAAAGAAGTCGACTACTTTTCAAGCAAATAACAATTGTGATAATAAAATAACTCCGCTAGTACGGAGTTATTTTATTTTAGAATAGTATATACAAAAATACCTCGGATAATTCCGAGGTATTAATTGTTTTATCTATGTATAGGTTATCGTTTAACAAATACTACGATAGATGCGCCTGCTGGAGCTGTTTCACCACTCGGTAGAGTTGTGATAACTTCACCATCCACTGCTGCTGCAATTTCTTTTGCTTTGTCAGCACTGTTGCCGCTAACATCTAGAACTTGTGTTTTGCTGTAGTTCTTTTTAGCCTTTGCTTCGCCTACTGTAACACCGCTAACAGCTGCAACCTTTGTCGCTGCATCTTTTGAGCTACCATTGACACTAGCTAGTACTGTGACACCTTTTGATGTCTGTTGGTCAGATGTTACCGCGATAGGACCACTATTGATCACAATATTGGTGTCTTCACGATAAATCACTGCCTTACGAGCTTCGGTAAAAATCAATACCTTGTCACCGTTTTTTGCACCGTTAAAGAATGGTTGATCCTTTAGCTTTGTGATGTCTTTGATAGTCGCCACTGTTGGCTTTTCACTAGGTAGCTGCATTAGTTTAGCCACTTTTGCTTTCAAAGCTTTTGCTTCGTCATCGGCTACTTGTTTTGCACCTTCAGTTGTCTTCAGCTTTTGTGTCTCACTGTACTGATATGTTGCAAGTCCTATACTAGCGATTGCTACTACCAATGCCAAAATTACAATTATTTTACTAGATAATAAAGTTTTATTAGTTTCTGCCACTTTTTCCCTCCTCGCGGTTTTAAACTAGGTATAATTATAACAAACCTCACTGCCCAAAACTAGTGGTTATTATTCTTTTTCGACAGCGAACCACTGTACATCTAATGGTTCGGTTATAGGCTCGGACAACTTGATGATAAAGCCATTGGCAGTTCTGTTTTGCGCTACAACCCGTACATCAGGATTCTCGGTGCTGACAAAGACATTTGGCTTGGTGATAAGAGGTCTTGTGAACAATACTTGGATCTCGGTTTGACCTGGCTGCACAGTCACCGTACCAGTGTTATTTGACACTACTACCCTGCCATTAGCATTCAATGTGCCATCAACATTTACATTTGCCTTGAACAGTGCGTCAGCCGAGAATTCGACTTGGTTCCTGAACTCTACATCGGCAATAAACACCGCCTTTTTGCTACTGGCATCGCCTAGCATCTCGGTTGTCAGCACATCCTTGTATTGTTTCAGATCATTCACATCTGACTCGAGTGTCTTTATTCTATCTAGTAGCGCTTCGTTACTGTTATCTTCTGGGGTTGGGGTCTCGCCAGTATCGACAGTTTGTGCCTGATTTGTAGTATCAATGCCACCGCTTTGAGCAATGTCGCCTGGCGCAACTGAATCAGGTGGATCATCAGACCATACACGTACATAGTCCATATCTAGAGTCCTGCCAGTATAGGTGGTTGTAGTTGGCGTGTTTGTCAGTACCCAACCTAGCCTATTTGTACTAGCCGGTACTGCGGTTGATGTGTGTGTAGCTACCAAAGTACCGTCAATATAGAACCTAGCGGTTCCGTTAGCGCCAACGTCCTCTAGCTCTATGCGCATGGTACGTAGCGCCGCCGTCGTACATGCAGTAGCGCCAGAACAAGCAGTCGCAAGTGTCGTTACATTCTCCGTACCACTACCATTCCTAGTCACAGCCTCCCAGTTAGTTCCGGCAGCAGTTTTACGGAAAAACACCTCGTTTGCCGAGTTGTTGGTATCGGCATTTGTGGTCGCATTCAAAGCCATATCTGTGAACCCAGCTATGTGACGTACGTCTGTGTTTGAGCTAGCTTGTATGCGAGCTTCAAAAACAGGGTTGAGCGATCGTTGTGTCACCAAGTTTCCGCCGGTTCCCCAGTTACTAGCCCAAGGACCAGTACCAAGCGTGCCTGTAAATGTCAGACGTGCCATACCAGATGCACCAGTTGTGTTTTGCATGGCAATCGATCCAGACGGGCTTGTACCACCGGTGCCAATATTTTCATCGTAATAGCCATTCATGAACAGTCCGTCAGCAGCCACAGCTGGGTTACCACTCAGGAAGTCCTGGCTAAACATATTCCAGCTAGAGTTTATACGACCGAAGACATACAGCTGGTCGCGAGCTAAGCTGTCGGGCTTGGAAGCCGAAATACCACCACCACCTATAATGACTCTCTGTTTGTCTAGTGGGTCGTTTGCCTCGTACATGATACGTATCAAGTTCTTGCTACTAGGTCCCGTAACCTGGAAGGCGGTGCCGGTAGTCAAGGCGCTAGCATTGATTTGATAAACCGTGCCGGTTGTCGTTGCGTCGTCTACCTGCACGCCATTACCCGTATGGTCACCAGTAAAGTTGTACCTGACTACACCGTTGGTTAAGGCTGAGGTTGTTCCACTGGTAACAGAGAATGCATTGCCGGTCAGCCCAGTACCGCTGTTGCCTATTGCCAAGCCGCTGCCAGATGTCAGCGAGTTGGCCGTCAGTGTCATGACTGCACCTGTAGTGGTTGCATTTGAAAGTGTGGTCAATCCAGTCAGGGTCTTGTCACCAGCAAATGTTTGCGAGGTAGTACTAACCATCCCCGGGTTTGTCCCATCTGCGACTCCTAGCGTCAGGGTGTTGCCAGAGATACTACCGCCATTTGCAATTGATGATCCGCTAAACGCACCAACTGTCGTTATGCCCGAGCCACCTGCTGCACAAGTACCACCAGTTACCAAACCACCTGTCGAGACTAGATCTTGCAAGAACTGCCCACCACTACAGGTTGTGGTAGCACCCGCAACACCACCAACTCTGTATATGCCAGAAGTATTAATATCCCCTGCAACATCAAATTTGTACGAAGCAGCCCCAACGCCTATTCCTACACCAACAAAACCAGTTGCGCCGTCAGCAGAAATAAGATCTGTGCCTACCGAATCCGTAAAACTAAGGTAATCAAATGCACCAGCTAAATAGCCCCCACTAGCAGTGTCAATATCTAAAATAGGAGTGCCACTAGTGTCCACGATTTGGAACTTGGCGTCTATTCCACTGCTACCGACTGTAACTGATTTATTTCCTGTTGATGTAGAAACATTTAGGACTTTCTTGGCAGCTGAATCTTGTACATTAAATGCTATTGACGAACCCGATGTACTAACTGTTTTTACTGTGTTCGTGCCATACACAAACAAACCACCATTCGACGTAGATGCACTGTCACCTATATACACTATCTTTTGATTTGCATAGACCTTCAGTGCTGACTGACCTGCGGTATTTAGAATCTGGAATGTATCCGTGCTACTATCTGTAGCTCGTAACAAGGCCTTTCCGTTAACCTCAAGCGTCTTGGTTGGTGTATCGACGCCAATACCTATGCGACCGTTCAAGGTATCTACAGTCAAAACATTTGTGCCATTTTGCTGCTGTACCTGCAAAGCTGTAGTAGAATCTTGCGCACCACGTACGGTTAGAGGTGAGTCTATCGATCCATTGAGCGATATGCGCCCAACGTCATTTGAGCTCCATTTCACTGGTGCTATCACGGCATTATCAATATAGAATTTATATGAGGTAAAGAAATCTCCTTCGTCTAGTGTCGTTACCCCTATATACGGACTTGCCGTTACCACAGGGCCTGTAGTAAATGTACATGAGATATTAGTCCATATATCAGCAGTTATAGTTGCCGTAGTACACGTATACGAAGCTCCATCGCTTGTATCAAACCTTTTCACTATTGAGAATGATCTAGAGGCAGCAGTTGAGCCATCCAGCCTAACCATAAAGCTAGCGATATATGTTGTATTTGGCTGCACCGTCCCACCACTGAAGGAGGCACCTTCTTGGCTACCAGAGTATGTACTGGTGTCTACCATCAATGAGTTCGATCCCGAGTATGCTTGAGTAGCAGTTTGGCCAATTGATGCACCGCCGTATGGGACCCAACCAGCATCCCCAGATTCGAAATCTGTATTCGAGTTGTAGGCACTTGTAGATTCTAGCTGAACAGAATCGATATACATCGTTCTCGCAGTTGCATCAGTTTGCTTTATATACACATAGTCAGTACCACTTACATCCCCTGTAACAAAGCTACATGTTACCTTTGTCCAGCCTCCACCATTGATAGTGCTGGTATTGGATGTACACGCAGTGTCAGTCGAACCGTCTTCGCTGCGACCAATCTCAATTGTATTGCTAGTGGCGGTTAGAGAAGCAACTTTCACATAGTATGTGAGCGTATAGTTTGTTTGCGATGCCAAGGCATAGTTATATTTCGCGCCATCATTTGCTGCTGTGGTTGTAAATGACAGACTACCACTACCCAAATAGTTTTGAGCTGTGGTCTGCGTAGGAGTACCAGCGGCACCATGCGCAGCCCATCCAGTTGCATTCGTTTCGAAATTACCATTACTCAGTAAATTGTTTGTTGTAGCGGTATCAAATTTGACCAAATTATCACCCGCTGCATTGTTAACCTTGAATGCAGATGTTGAGTCGCTAGCATTTTGGAATAGACCTGTACCTGTGCCTGTCAAGTTACCCGTGAATGTCTTGTCCCCGGCAAATGTCTGTGTACCAGTACTGACTAGTCCAGGGAAGCTCGCATCAGCATTTTGCATGACCAAGCTAGTACCAGATATAACTGCACCGTTAGCAGACTTGGTTTGACTATCTATAGTACCGATACTCGTAACGCCCGCATCGGCTGCACATGTGCCTGCAGTAACAATACCACCAGTGGCAACCAAGTTTTGCAGTACCTGGCCACCGCTACATGTTGTTGTTGCACCTGCTACTCCGCCAACCCTGTAGATACCAGAACTATTAATGTCTCCATCAACATCAAATTTGTAGTTCGCTAGGCCGACATCCAAGCCAATACCGACGTTACCAGTAGAGCCATCTGCACTAATCATTGTCACACCACTTCCATCAGCGAATGTGTATGTGTCTAATGTTGAGAAAAGATCACTAAACACTGTGCTAATACCAAAGACTGCATTGGAGTTGGTATCGACAACGTAGAAAGTACTATCTATACCACCAGCACCTACAGTAACTGTTTTATTACCCGTATTGGTTGATACTGTCAGCACATTATTGTTTGAGGTATCCTCTACTACAAATGCGGTTGCTGAGTTCAGTCGTACAGTTGTACCACTAGTAAATGTCTTTGCGCCCGCTAGTGTCTGTGTACCAGTTGTCACCATACCTGGGTTTGTGCCATCTGCTGGACCGAATGTGATTGTGCTGCCAGATATTGATGCACCATTTGCAATTGATGAACCGCTAAATGCACCAACTGTTGTCACACCTGTGTCGGTGTCGACATCCGCTGTACACACAAAAGCCGTGCCGTTCCATTGAAGTTTATCAGTTCCCGCACAAGTTGGTGCACTGATGGATACAGTCGGACTCCAGCCCTCACCAGTCGATCCGGTGATTGCTATACCATTACCAGCTGTATTACCAGAGACATAGTCACCCGTAGTATCTGTACCTAATGCTACCGAGTTAGCTGCGATTGTGAGTGCTGTTGCACCTGTAGAATTTAGTGTTCCGGTTACGTCACCAGTGAAAGTATCGCCTGAAAGCGAAACAGTACCAGAACGGTCTGGGAATGTTATGGTTCGGGCACCTGTTGGATCCGTAATCGCAAAGGTTGTGTAGGTATTATTATTAGTAGCACCTTCAAATACTAGTGGTGAGGCTCCGCGGATCTCACCTGTAAAGGTAATACCATCAGCTGCGGCATCCCCTAGCGTTACGTCGCCGTTAGCAGTTAGGTTACCGCCTGTAATAACATTGCCATTGAATGTTTTGTCACCTGCGAAGGTTTGCGTACCGGTACTGACCAGACCTGGGTTTGAAGCATCAGCTGTCTGCAAGTACAGAGCTGTACCTGATATAACTGCACCGTTAGCTGATTTTGTTTGACTATCGATGGCACCGATACTTGTCACACCAGTATCTGTGTCTGTATCACTAGCACATGCCCAAACGTCAGTAGTTTCATTCCATTTTAGTAGCTGAGTATCACTACAACCCTGTAATAACGTTACGCCCGAAGCCAATATCTCTAGACCTGAGCCACTAGAAGTTGTTGATGATAAGGCATTTGCACTCGCAGCAATCGTCAGGGCGATATCATCAGCATTCACAACGATACCACCGTTGGAACTCACTATAGCTAGGGTTGGCGTGCTGCCTTCTCCGGTTGCAGTTCCAGTCAAACCACCACCTGCTGTGACATTTGATACGTAGTCACCAGTTGTGTCTGTTCCAAGGGCAACTGAATTCGCCGCGATAGTTAGCGCTGTTGCTCCGGTTGAGTTCAAAGTACCAGTCACGTCACCAGTGAAGGTGTCGCCTGATAGCGAGACTGTGCCAGATCGGTCTGCAAAAGTAACAGTTCTAGCACCAGTAGGATCGGTAATTGCAAAAGTTGTATATACTCCGTCGTTTGTTGCGCCTTCGAATGCGAGTGGTGACGCGCCACGAACTTCGCCAGTAAATGTCAGCCCATCAGTTGCTGCATCGCCTAACGTCACATCGCCATTGGCAATAACATTCCCTGTAAAGGTTTTGGCACCAGCAAATGTTTGCGTGCCGGTAGTTACCATCCCGGGGTTGCTAGCATCTGCAGGACCAAAAGTAATAGTACTGCCAGAGATTGATGCGCCGTTGGCTATTGAGCTGCCGCTAAATGTACCGACGGTTGTGACTCCTGTGTCGGTGTCAGTGTCAGCTGCACACTCCCATACGTCAGTAGTTTCATTCCATTTCAGTAGTTGACCGTTAGAACAGCCTTGTAACAAAGTAACACCACTTGTGAGCACCTCTAGCCCTGAACTGCTAGATGTTGTAGATGACAAAGCATCTGTTGCTGATGTGAGGTCGATCGTGATATCGTTTGCATTTACAGTTATACCGTTGCCAGCACCAATGTCGAGAGTGACTGTGCCACCTAGTGACACTAAGCCGCCAGTTGTGAGACCACTGCCAGCAGTAACTGTGATTGAAGAATTTGCTAATTGTGAATTTGCGATACCTGTCGGAGTAATGTTTGTCGTGCTGGCCGCAGTCAGACGACCCTGAGCATCAACTGTGAATTGTGGAACTGCAATAGAACCGTTGGCGTTGTCTGCTGGTGCGTAAGTACCGGCGGAAACTGCTGTATTCGCCAAACTAACTGTCGGTGTCCAACCTTCACCTGGTGTACCAATGACACTCAGTCCTGTACCAGCCGCAACATCAGCGACATAGTTACCAGTTGTATCAGTCCCTAATGCCACTGAGTTAGCTGCGATAGTCAGTGCCGTTGCGCCACTAGAGTTCAGCGTACCTGTCACATCACCTGTGAATGTATCACCAGATAATGAAACAGTGCCAGAGCGATCAGGGAATGTAATAGTTCTTGCAAGCGTAGGATCAGTTATCGCGAAGGTTGTATATACTCCGTCGTTTGTTGCACCCTCAAATGCCAGTGGGCTTGCACCGCGGACTTCACCAGTAAATGTGATGCCATCAGTTGCGGCATCACCAAGTGTAACGTCACCGTTGGCATTCAAATTACCACCGGTAACGACATTACCATTGAATGTTTTGTCCCCTGCGAAAGTCTGTGTGCCAATACTAACCAACCCAGGGTTTGACGCATCGGCAGTTTGCAAGTAAACAACCGTACCAGATATCACTGCACCATTGGCAGACTTGGTTTGGCTATCAATTGTACCAACTGACGTTACACCGGTGTCAGTGTCGGTATCTGTATCAGCTGCACATTCCCACACATCAGTAGTTTCGTTCCATTTGAGTAGTTGTGAGTTTGAACAGCCCTGTAACAACGTTAATCCGCTAGACAAAACTTCCAAACCAGAGCCACTAGATGTAGTCGATGAAAGACCATTCGCACTAGCGGCGATAGTTAGTGCAATGTCATCAGCATTAACCACAATGCCACCATTTGAACTGACGATTGCTAGAGTTGGCGTACTACCTTCACCAGTCGCAGTGCCAGTTAAACCACCGCCTGCAGTCACGTTAGCAACGTAATCGCCAGTTGTGTCTGTGCCTAGCGCGACCGAGTTGGCTGCAATTGTCAGTGCAGTTGCTCCACTAGAATTTAACGTTCCCGTCACGTCGCCTGTAAATGTGTCTCCAGAAAGTGAGACTGTGCCTGATCGGTCGGCGAAAGTAACTGTTCTAGCGCCGGTAGGATCGGTAATTGCAAAGGTTGTATAGACCCCATCATTGGTCGCACCTTCAAATATTAGTGGACTAGAACCACGTATTTCGCCCGTAAATGTCAGTCCATCAGTTGCTGCGTCGCCCAATGTGACATCTCCGTTAGCGCTAACATTACCAGTAAAGGTTTTGGCACCAGCAAATGTTTGCGTGCCGGTACTAACCATGCCTGGGTTGGTACCGTCAGCTGGGCCGAAGGTTATTGTGTTTCCAGAAATTGATGCTCCGTTAGCAATTGAACTGCCACTGAAAGCTCCGATAGTTGTCACACCAGTATCTGTGTCAACATCAGCTGCACAACTAAAGGCCGAACCGTTCCAGGTAAGCTTATCTGTACCACTACAAGTTGGTGAGTTGATAGCTATTGTCGGACTCCAACCTTCGCCCGTAGAACCTGTGATTGCTATACCATTGCCAGCGGTATTACCAGTTACATAGTCACCTGTTGTATCAGTACCTAATGCGACAGAGTTCGCTGCAATAGTGAGCGCTGTTGCGCCAGTGGAATTTAGCGTACCTGTGACGTCACCTGTGAAAGTGTCGCCGGAGAGCGAAACAGTACCGGAACGGTCTGGGAATGTAACTGTCCTAGCTACCGTCGGATCAGTGATTGCAAACGTTGTATACACGCCATCGTTTGTTGCACCTTCAAATACTAGTGGTGAGGCGCCACGAATTTCACCTGTAAATGTCAGTCCGTCGGTAGCGGCATCGCCTAAGGTGACGTCACCATTTGCATTGAGAGTACCGCTCAGAACAGTGTTTCCACTAAATGTCTTGTTGCCAGCGAAGGTTTGTGTACCTGTACTAACTAGCCCCGGGTTAGATGCATCAGCAGTTTGCAACACCAAGCTAGTGCCGGATATAACCGCTCCGTTGGCTGATTTAGTTTGTGAATCAATCGTACCTATAGTTGTCACGCCTGTATCAGTATCGACATCCGCGGCACATTCCCACACGTCAGTTGTCTCGTTCCATTTGAGTAGTTGTGAGTTTGAACAACCTTGTAGCAGGGTGAGTCCAGTGCCTAAGACTTCGAGACCTGAACTACTAGATGTATTCGCTGATAGTGCATCGGTAGCAGCAGTTAAATCAATCGTAATATCGTTGGCGTTTACCGTAATACCATTGCCTGCACCAATGTCTAGCGCCACACTACCACCCAGTGATACAGGGCCACCATTAGCCAAGCCAGCGCCAGCCGTAACGGTCAGACTAGAGTTTGTCAGTTGCGCATTTGCGATACCTGTTGGTGTGATGTTTGTGGTGCTTGCCGCGGTCAATCGTCCCTGTGCATCGACAGTAAATTGTGGAACTGCTATTGAGCCGTTTGCATTGTCAGCTGGAGCGTATGTACCAGCAGAGACAGCAGTGTTAGCTAGGCTAACTGTCGGAGTCCAACCCTCACCCGGCGTACCGCTAACACTCAGTCCCGTACCAGCTGCAACATCAGCGACATAGTTTCCTGTTGTGTCTGTACCTAGTGCTACCGAGTTAGCTGCAATTGTGAGTGCTGTTGCGCCACTAGAGTTTAGTGTACCTGTGACGTCACCTGTGAATGTATCGCCAGATAGTGAAACAGTGCCTGAGCGATCTGGGAACGTTATTGTTCGAGCTAGCGTCGGATCGGTGATCGCAAATGTAGTGTAAACTCCGTCGTTTGTTGCACCTTCGAATGCTAAAGGTGAAGCACCACGAACTTCACCAGTGAATGTGATGGCATCTGTTGCGGCATTACCTAGTACAACGTCTCCATTCGCAGTTAGATTGGCATCTGCAATGACGTTTCCGTTAAATGTTTTGTTGCCTGCAAAGGTCTGCGTACCAGTTGAAACAAGACCAGGATTGCTAGCATCAGCTGTCTGCAGATATACAACTGTGCCGGATATCACTGCACCATTTGCAGACTTTGTTTGACTGTCGATTGTACCAACAGATATTACACCAGTATCAGTGTCTGTATCTGTATCGCTGGCACACTCCCAGCGCAGGCTAGATGTATTCCATTTGAGTAGTTGTGTATTGCCACAGCCTCGGATCAATCCTATTTCTCCGCCGCTGACTTCCAGCCCTGAGCCGCTGTTTGTTGTTGCAGTTGCTGTGTCACCACTATCAGAAAGATCCAGTGTAAGGTTGATTGTACCGCCCAAACTCACGCTACTGCCACCGGATAATCCACCAGATGTGTTCACAGTAATTGCGCTATTTGTCAGTTGTGAATTAGCAATACCAGTTAGTGTAACGTTGGTTGTACTAGCCGCAGTCAAACGACCTTGTGCGTCCACCGTAAATTGTGGCAGAGCTAGACTACCATTTGCATTATCGCTCGGTGCATAGCTTGCCGCAGTAACTGCTGTGTTGTTGAGACCATATGTCACAGTAGAACCGCTACGTGTCGCAGTTGTGCCAGTACCGTTGCCGAATGTAACCGTACTGCCGCTGGTGATGTTTTGCGAACCACCTGTACCTGCAGCTGCAACATTAAAGTTCGTTGTGTCTGTGTCGGTATCAACATCAGCTACACAGCTAAAGGCCGATCCATTCCAAGTCAGCTTGTCAGTTCCAGCACAAGTCGGTGAGTTAATCGCAATAGTCGGGCTCCATCCTTCACCAGCAGATCCTGTAACTGATATGCCATTACCAGCAGTGTTGCCAGCAACGTAATTACCTGTAGTATCAGTACCTAATGCGACCGAGTTTGCGGCAATAGTTAATGCGCCGGCGCTAGTAACAGTTGCATCGCCGCTGATCATTGAATGGAGCAATACTGTTCCAGTTGCATCTGCAAACGTTACTGTTCGTGCCACAGTTGGGTCAGTGATTGCAAATGTAGTGTAGACACCATCATTAGTAGTGCCTTCGAATGCAAATGGCGAAGCTCCGCGTATTTCACCGGTGAATGTAATACCATCTGCAGCGGCATCGCCTAATGTGACATCCCCATTAGCACTGAGATTACCAGTAAATGTTTTTACACCAGCAAATGTTTGTGTACCGGTTGTCACCATACCAGGATTAGTGCCATCAGCTGCGCCAAAGGTAAGTACGGTACCAGAGATACTACCACCATTAGCGATTGAAGCACCTGTAAATGTGCCGATGGATGTGACGCCTGTGTCTGTGTCGACATCAGTTCCACAAGCAAATGCACTACCGCTCCACTTCACAATCTGGCTGCCGGTACAAGCTAGGCCAGTAATGGTGTTGCCTGATCGGCTAAATAAACCGTTTCCTGTAAAGGTCAGTACATTCTCTTTACCGTTGAAAGTATTCCAGTCTGTTGAGGTGAGCAGTCCGGTTGTAGAGGTGTTAGCTGTTGGAATGGCTGTGCTAGTTGCAGATGTTATTTGCCCCTGTGCATTAACAGCAATAACTGGTATAGATGTCGAACTACCATATGTTGCAGCAGTTACACCAGTATTGGCAATGTCTATGGTACCGCTAGTAGTGATGGTTCCACCATTTAGTCCCGTACCAGCGGTGATGCTAGTAACCGTTCCACCGCTGTTTGTGTCTGTGTCAGCCGCACATGCCCATATGCTTGTAGTCGAATTGTACTTGAGTAATTGACCGGTACTACAGCCGCGAAGTAATCCTATTTCACCACCACTTGCTTCTAATCCAGAACCGCTGCTAGTTGTTGCTGTGTTTGCATCGCCAGCATCCGAAAGATCTAGCGTTAGATTAATAGTACCACCCAGACTCACACTACTACCTCCAGATAATCCACCAGCAGTATTTACTGTGATTGCACTGTTTGCAAGTTGTGAATTAGCTATTCCAGTTAGCGTGACGTTGGTCGTAGATGCTGCAGTTAATCGTCCTTGCGCATCGACTGTTAGTTGAGGTAGTGTGAGCACCCCTCCACCTGCGTTGCTCGGTGCATATGTACCTGCACTAACTGCAGTATTATTGAGACCATAAGTCACAGTTGAGCCACTACGTGTCGCGGTAGTTCCTGTTCCATTGCCAAATGTGACTGTACCGCCACTGGTAATATTTTGACTGCCACCAGTTCCAGCGGCAGCTACGTTAAAGTTCGTTGTGTCTGTATCGGTATCAACATCGCTCGCACAACTAAAGGCGGTACCGCTCCAGCTTAGCTTGTCGGTTCCACTACAGGTTGGTGAGTTGATACTAAAGGTCGAGCCACCTAGGCTCAAACCATTACCCGCGCTATAAGTTGTGCCACTGTTATTGTCAGCTCCACAAGCAAACGTACCAGCTGTCCACTTTGGTATTTCACCCGCAGAACACGCTAACCCTGTGACGGTATTACCAAATCGACTAAATAGGCCGTTGCCCGTAAAGGTTAAAACGTTTTCTTTGCCATTGAATGTATCCCAATCGGTGTCAGTCAATAGTCCAGTTGTTGAAGTCGTTGCAGTAGGAATTGCAGATGAGCTAGCGGAGGTGATCTGACCTTGTGCGTTAACTGTAATGATCGGTATTGAAGTTGACGAACCATACGAGGCGGCCGTGACGCCTGTGCTGGCAATGTTGATCGTGCCACTTGTCGTTATTGTGCCACCAGTCAGACCTGTACCTGCAGTTATACCCGTGACTGTTCCCCCACTATTTGTATCGGTATCTGTATCACTGGCACATTCCCAGCGCAGACTGCCGCTATTCCATTTCAACAGTTGATTGCTGTTACATCCACGTAGCAATCCAACTTCATTGCCACTGATTTCCAATCCCGAGCCGCTACTTGTAGTTGCGGTTGCACTGTCGCCTGCATCTGACAAATCAAGGCTCAGGTTTAGTGACCCACCGAGGCTGACTGAGCCACCGCCTGATAATGGGCCAGCGGTATTGATGGTGATTGCACTGTTTGCGAGCTGCGAATTAGCAATGCCAGTCAATGTGACATTGGAGGTACTAGCTGCTGTTAAGCGACCTTGGGCATCAACTGTGAATTGCGGCAATGCTAGCGATCCGTTGGCATTGTTACTGGCAGAATATGTTCCACTAGTCACGGCTGTATTGGCCAGTCCAAAACTAATATCGCTACCACTACGACTTGCTGTTGTACCGGTACCATTTGTGAAATTAACTGTTCCACCGCTCGAGATATTTTGACCGGCTCCTCCATTTGCTGCGACATTAAAGTTCGTTGTATCGGTATCGACATCAGCCGCACAACTAAAGGCCGTGCCATTCCATGTCAGCTTGGTTGTTCCAGCACAAGTCGGTGAGTTGATGCTAAAGGTTGTGCCACCAAGACTCAACCCATTGCCAGCGCTATAGGTTGTATCACTATCAGAAATAACTACGCTTCCACCACCAGTCAAACTCAACGTCCTAGTTCCACCAACCCAGCTGAGTGCCTGGCTATCTGTGTTATCTAGATATCCAGCCAAGTTAACCGAGTTACCACCACTGATAGCTAGCACGTTTGCCGCTAGTGAAAGTGTCTGACTGTCGGTTCCGGCAACACTAGCACAGACCCAGTTCGAACCATCCCATTGCAGTATCTGTCCACCCAAACATGAATCCTCAAGGCTGAGGTTTTGCCCTGTCAAAATCAAACCGCCGCCCGAAACGGTTGCGACACCTACTGCGCCATCAGCTCCGTTTGTTCCATTAGCACCATCTGCCCCGTTTGCGCCAGCCGCACCTTGTGGACCAGGTGTTGGTTCACCCGTAACCTGAACAACCGTACCACCTGCCCCGCTCAGTGCGTCTTTTACAAACTCCTCAACATCCTTGGCTTCAATTTTGCCATTTTCAGCAACCAACACTCCACCGCCATCAACTTGTATTCCTGGTGATTGTGTACTTGCCAAGGTTTGCAAACTACTGACTTTGCTAAAGTTTCGATCGTTATTACATCCAAATTTTTGCGAATCGTCTAGCTTGTTCCAGCCGTTTAATTGCCCCGAAAAACCTGTCGAGTTTGCAGCCACATAGTACGGACAACTCACCTTGTTGTAGGCAACATCACCTGTTTTTTCGATACAAGATTTTTTCACATCTGACGATGGCCCGGCTCGTTTGTCCATCGCACAGATTTCAATATAGGCGGATTTTTTCTTTGCGGTTGGCGGTATCTGCCAACGTAATTTTAGCTGTCCATCCTTGACGACAGCTGTTTGATCAATCGTGTATAAACTCTCGGTTACATTTTGTGCATCAATTGCGCGTATACGAACTTTGATATTGCCGTCCTGCTTTGTCAGTCCTTGTGCAGATGTTGCCAATGTCATTACGCCCTGGTTCGCGCCTTGTACTCCAATCCAAATTCCAATAATCAAGACAAAAACAAGCAAGACCCAGAAAAACTTCTTCTTTTCCCCTGGTGGGTCCCTCAATATTTGTTTGTTGTTTTTGTTGTCTTCCATGCTTTTGGTTTGCGAAGAATTTTTGGTACAATTCTCCTCATAACATCATACCAATTATCAGAGTGAAACACGAGCGTTTTCTACAGGTTTTTGCTAGGGTTTTCCACAGCTAGAATTTCACGAACAGCATCGCCATCGTTCCAAGGGATTTTTTCGCCTTTTACTATTCGAAAAACTTCATGTCCCATCCCTGTTATTACTACTGTATCGCCTTTTTTGGCAATTGAGAGAGCTTTTGCGATAGCGTCACGACGATCTGCGATTTCCTCGGATTTCGCTTCGCCTTTCGCACGGGAAATCCCGTCCAGCACTGCTTTTCGTATGGTTTTCGGGTCTTCGTTGTAGCTTTCTTCGTCCGTCACGATTATCCTATCAGCATTTTTGACAGCAACTTCACCCATAATCGGTCGTTTCATTTTGTCGCGATCACCTGTAGCTCCAAATACGAGGATGAGTCGGTTTTTGGTGAATTGACGGGCCGCTTGCAGTAGCTGTGTCAAGGCGTCGGGGGTGTGCGCATAATCCACTACTACCTCATACGGTTCATTGGTTTCGATCCTCTCAAAACGCCCAGGAATTGCCTCTAAATTGGCGATCCCTTCACGTATAGAATCCAGATCGATATGCAGCAAATACGCCAGTGTCGCCGCTGCTGTCATGTTGTACACATTGTATTTTCCTGGCAAGCTAGTCGCTAGCTCTAGCTTGATTTGATGGTCGATTTCTAGGTGGGCTTCACTGCCTTTTTTGTACAGTTTTACATCTGTTATTCGGGCTTCTGCTTCCTTGTGCGTGCCATAGGTCATCTTCTCGCCTGGTGTGCCAATATCGTCAAAATATTCGAACCATTCATCGTCATGGTTCAGCACGGTGATGCGCGGATTCTTCGCAAATAATTTTCCTTTCGCAGCCGCATATTCTTCCATCGTGTGGTGATAATCCAGGTGATCTTGGGTCAAATTGGTCATGACTGCTGCTTCTATCGGGATACCTTCTAGCTTGTACTGGTCTAATGCATGACTCGTCGCCTCTAATATGACGTAATCCACCCCTAAATCTTTGGCTTCCTTGAAAAATTCTTGTAGCTCACGAGTCAATGGTACAGTTGCGTTCTTGTCATTGAGGATTATTTCGCCATCCAGTTCGATCTGGGCAGTCGAAAACATTGCCGTTTTCTTGCCCGCTTCTTTCAAGATTTCATTCAGATAACTGGCAGTTGTTGTCTTGCCATTTGTCCCTGTTATAGCCAAAACTTTCAGATCTTTTGCCGGGTTACCGTATCGCGCACTAACCAGCTTTACTCTGGATTTTCGATAGCTGTTCTCAAGACCTTTAACCAACGACTTTGGCAAGATTTTTCTGGTTACTTTTACTACCCCATTTTTCATAGTTTCATTATACCGCGCTCGTCATGCAACGTATAGACCTGAATCAATTTTTCACGTGAAGAGTATTATCGTTATTTGTCATATGTTACAGTGGTGGTATGAAGATTTTGGGAATAGAAACAAGTTGTGACGAAACTGCTGCTTCAGTAGTTTCAGATGGTCGAGAATTACTGAGTAATGTCATCAAAAGTCAAATCGATATTCATGCTCAGTACGGAGGTGTCGTACCCGAAGTAGCAGCCAGGTCGCACATAGAAGTGGTGCTGCCTGTCGTGAACAAAGCATTGCAAGATGCGAACACAGACTGGAATGATGTTGATGCTATTGCAGTTACTCATGCACCCGGTTTAATTGGCAGCTTGTTAGTAGGAACTTTGACTGCTCGTACCCTCGCCATGATCCACAACAAACCGCTCTACCCTATTCACCATATCAAGGCTCATGTCTATGCAAACTTCCTACTGGAAAAACCACCGGCATTTCCTATCCTTGCGTTGATTGTCTCTGGTGGACATAGTCAACTGGTCTTGTTTTTTTCACATGAAAATTATAAAATACTAGGCAAAACTCAGGATGATGCTATAGGTGAGGCTTTTGACAAAGTTGCTAAGATTTTAGGTCTTTCATACCCAGGCGGACCTAGCATTTCCAAGGCAGCATTGAGCGGAAATCCGGACAAATATACCTTGCCAAAAAGTAAGCTACAAAACCCACTAGACTTTAGCTTTTCAGGACTCAAAACCGCAGTTTTGCGAGCCGTACAAAAGGAAGTTGGTAAAGATTATACCTTTCCGTCACATCAACTTGCACCTCTGTTAAATGAAACTCAGCGTAATGATTTTGCAGCCAGCTTTCAAAAGACAGCAGTTGAAACATTGGTTGATAAAACTCTAGCTGCATACAACCAATACTCCCCTGCTTCGGTCGTCATTGCTGGTGGTGTCGCAGCTAACCAAGAGCTACGCAAACAACTGTCAGATAGACTACCAATCTCTATTGACTACCCACCAATGGGACTATGTACGGACAACGCCGCAATGATCGCCACACTCGCCTACTACCAATCAAAAACTGTTGAGCCTACCGACCCTAGAAAACTAGAGGTATTCCCCAGTTTATCCATATAAATTTGTGATATACTTTACAGATATAAAGGGTGCGTCCTTTTTAGATTATGTAACCTGAAAATACCATATGAAATTATCAAAAACCTACGAGCCAAACCAATACGAGCCAAACATATATGCCCTCTGGGAAGCCAGCGGTGCATTCGAGCCATCAGGCGTCGGTGACCCCTACTCTATCGTTATGCCACCACCAAATGCTAATGGTGACCTACATATGGGGCATGGATTAACTGTAGGATTACAGGATATATTGGTTCGCTATCACCGTATGAAGGGCTTTGATACTGTCTACCTACCAGGGGCGGACCATGCTGGATTCGAGACTTGGGTAGTGTTCGAAAAGGAGTTGACAAAACAAGGGAAAAATCGTTTTGATTTTTCACGTGAAGAAATTTACAAACAAGTATGGGATTTTGTAGATAAAAAGCGGGGGACTATGGATCTACAGCTCCGCGCGCTTGGTGCCAGTGCATCTTGGCAAAATCTCACATTCACTCTAGATGAAAAAGTCATCAAAACTGTCTATGGAACGTTCAAGAAGCTCTGGGATGAAGGCCTGATATACAGAGGTGAGAGAATCGTTAACTACTCTACCGCTTTTCAAACCAGCTACGCAGATATAGAAGTCGAGCACAAAAATGTCAAAGGGACACTGTGGAACATAGCCTATCCCGTTATTGACGGAGTAGGGGAGTTAATCGTTGCTACAACTCGACCAGAAACATTACTGGGTGACACCGCTGTTGCGGTTCATCCTGATGACGAACGTTACAAGGCATTGATCGGCAAAAAAGTGATGGTACCAATTGTCGAGAGAGAAGTGCCAATTATTGCTGATGAGGCAGTTGACAAAGACTTTGGAACAGGGGTAGTAAAGGTAACTCCAGCCCACGACCCAAACGACTTTGAAATAGGGGTGAGACATAACTTGGAGCGTATTCAGGTAATTGGCTTTGACGGCAAAATGACTGCCGCCAGTAAATATTACGAAGGCCAAGACGTAGAACAGGCACGAAAAAGCGTACTAGCTGCGTTGCAAGCCACCGAACTTCGTCGCGGTGAAAAAGAAATCGAACACTCTGTCGGCTTTGACTACAAGAGTGGTCTACCAATCCAACCATTAATCAAAGATCAGTGGTTTATCAAGGTTCGACCCCTGGCAGATCGAGCCAAACAAGCGGTCGAAGCAGGCGAAATCAAATTTTATCCTAGCGGCAAAGCTCGAGTACTCAACCAATATTTAGATAACTTGCATGACTGGAACATCTCTCGCCAGATTCCATGGGGGATTCCTATCCCAGCATTTGTTAATGCCAACGATAGCCAGGATTGGATATTCGACGAACGTGTTGATCAGCCAACTATCGAAGTAGATGGCAAGAAATACATCCGTGAAGAAGACACCTTTGATACCTGGTTTTCATCTGGTCAGTGGCCATTTATTACTACTGACGCCATGACTGGCGGCGACCTGAGCCGATACTACCCAACAGATATGATGGAGACTGGTCATGATCTATTAGATCGCTGGGTTGCCCGTATGATCATGCTCGGTCTGTATGTCACTGACAAGATACCATTCAAAAATGTCTATATGCATGGCATGGTACTGGACGAAAAAGGTAAAAAAATGAGCAAGTCGATTGGTAATGTCATAAACCCGATGGATATCATTGAAAAGTATGGCTCAGACGCGTTGAGACTGGGCGTAGTGGCCAATAGGTCTGCAGGACAGAATCAAGCCTTTGCAATCGACAAAGTCGTCGCAGGGCGCAATTTTGCCAACAAACTATGGAACATCGCACGCTATATCGAGAGTAGGGGCGGCGAGACGAAGGTTGAACCTAGTACGGAAACACTTTCGATTGCAGATCACTGGATCATATCTGAACTTAACGACGCCATTACTGGTATCGAAAAGAGTCTGAGCGAATATCGTTTTGCTGACGCCTCAGATATTGTCTACCACACAATATGGGGTTCTGTTGCAGATTGGTACCTCGAGGCCAGCAAGAAACAAGAGAACCTACCGCTACTAGCATGGGTTCTCGAAACCAGTCTTAAAATTGCTCATCCATTTGCACCGTTCGTCACCGAGACAATCTGGCAAACACTGGAGCTCAAGGGAACACCTCTGATATCTTCACCGTGGCCAACAGTCGCCGAATACAGCGATATTGCGGCAGCTGAGTTCAATCAGTTAAAGACCTTGGTGGCAGAGATCAGATATGTCTGCAACGAACTGGGTAGCAGGAAGCAAACCTTGCTGTACGGCCAGGATAGTTTGATTGCTGATAATGAACAGCTAGTAGCTAATTTAGCTGGGATTGCAGAGGTCAAGAAAGCTGATAATCCTCAAGGTTTACGATTAGCCGTAGCCGGTAGAGAAGCCTGGCTGGATATCGACCAAAAAACCGTCAAACATCACCGCAAAAACCTAGAACAACGTATCAAAGACCTGGAAAATCAGATCAAAAACTTTGAAGCCCGTCTGTCGAATGAAAGTTACGTCAAAAACGCTCCAGAGGCCGTCGTGACTGAAACCCGTGAAGGCTTAAAAGAGCAACAGGCGCTACTAGAACGCCTGCAAGTTGAACTAACTGTTATATAGCAACTGAATCTGCCTGCAATACACTCGTATCGTTAGCGGCCTCGCGATCACCAGTTTTTATGGGGCAGATAAAGGTTGGTATGGCTATTCTACCTAGCCCAGCATCTAGCAGTTTTGGCGATGCTTTCTCCCTTAGATTCTCTTCGAACATCACCCGATGTGCTGTAGGTGGGGGAGTTGTCGGTAAGAATGACTCGGCGCTCCCTCGAAAACAGGCTACTTCTGTGCCAGCATTGACCCAATCTCTCGTTTCCAGATCATAATATTGCAAACCAGAACTTGTCTGAATGCTGTCGATTGTGTAGGCTGACTTATCGTTATGCTGTTTGATTAACAGTGGTACTCCATCAGTTTCACCAACCGGTCGCATGCCTTCCTTGGCATCAATATGATACATAATGACCCTTGTTAATGTGTGTGCTCTAGTTGACCTTGGAAAGAAATGTGTCTGGTATTCATAAGGATCCACACCATTTTCTTCTGCTACCTGACGCAGGTACGGTTTTGCAATACGATCTACAATAAAATTATTAAATAGCCGAGCTGTGTCTAGAGCCTTCACTACTATTTGCGGCGCGCCCTTCTCTCTAAAGTCATGCACCGCATCTTTATCAGCATGTATGACAGTAGTGGGGTTAATTACTCCGCCAAATTCTGGGTTGACTCCTCGTATACCTATATCCGTTGCGGAATTACCTGGTACGAATTCTCTGTAACAAGGTTCGCCATTTCTGTCAGTAAAACTTATATATTTGTCAGGCTCATTTTCGTCATCTGTAAAAACTGTGATATTTGAATCGCCTCGCTCATATGCCTGATACATCTGTTGGTGGGCTTGCAAAGCCGTTGCCTCTACAGCCTCACCAAGCGCTACAATCGCAGCTTGTTCCGAGGGCTTGATAGGCATTGGATAAGGTTTGCCCACTTCTAGGTGTTGTTTTAGTGTATTCATAATTACCTCCACCCTCAGATTAATCAGTTAGACGCATCCATGCAGTGCAGATATTTTTAGTAAAAAAGTCTTTACTAAAACACCGTATATAGTGTTGTATAGTAGTTTGTAGTAACTAAATACAGAGAGAATATGAGTATTCAAAGGTTCGACCACCACATACAAGCCGACATTTTCGCTAAACTACGGCACAATCCACAACTACGCTTCAAAGATTTGAAAAATCCCGAACTAGAATCTAGTCAGTTTATGTACCACCTGCGCGAGCTCATCAAGCTAAAACTAGTCGAAAAAACAGATGACGGACATTATACTCTTGCACCGAAAGGGCTAGAGCTGGCACAACATTTTTCGTCAGATGTAGTTAATTTGCAAGAAGCACCATTAACCTACTCGCTAATATTCCTACGTACAAAAACCAAAAAATGGTTTGTTAGTCATCGCAAAAGACATCCCTTTATCGGAAAGTATGCTTGCATATCAGGTAAAGTTCACATGCAGGAAACCCTACAGGCTGCTGCAAAGCGAGAATTGAGTGAATTTACCGAAGGAAAAATCAATGTACCGTTGATATATTCGGGTTACACATCTGTTTTGGTACATCAAAAAAATACTCGCAATCATATCACGGGGCCGGTATGGTTTGCGGACAATCTAGAAGAAATAGAACTTCCTCAAATTAACAGAGGTGATATGAGTTGGATAGAATGGGAAAAGATAGACTACGATGAATTTATTCCGGGCTGGCGTGAAATCGTCCAGATGATAGAATCTGGCGAGCCAAATTATCTGGATCTAGAGTTTACGGTTTAAACAAAGCTAGGCACATGATTGCCAAAGGCACCATCACGTAACTTGTACTGTTTTTTGTCAGCTATATTATAAGCTTTACGAAGGGATCGGTCGCTAGTTAACGGTTTGTCATTTTGTATGTTCTGCAGCAAGCTAGACAAATTACCTCTCTCGACGTGTGTGTGCAAATCTAAATGTATAGGATTGTCAAAACCTCGAACTTGTTGGTAATGATTGATAGCAGTTGGGGTGAATAGGGTAGAGGCCGCACTAACATCTTTGGCATGCAGCACACTGAAAATAACTGCGGTTAACACAGTAATTGTTATTAGGTGAGATAGAGATGTGATTGAATGCATGTTTATTTTGAGTTAGTTTACTCATATATATTAGCATAAACTTTATAAATAGTCAATAATATCTAGTTGTTGTGGTAGGGTAGACCGAGGTGGATTGTCTGAGCTCGGTACAATTGTTCAATTAGAATCAGGCGAACTAACTGATGTGGAAAGACGAGAGGGGAGAGTGACCACACTAAATCTGCCTTCTCACTCGCCTGTTGACTCACGCCGTATGCGCCACCGATTATGATTACTACGTTTTTTGATTGCTCCAATGGAGCAATCAGGGTTTTTGACAGAGTAGGCGAGTCGAACATTTTGCCTCGTTCGTCCAGTAAAATCACGAAATCATCAGGTTTGAGTTTGGCTGATATACGCTCAGATTCATCCTTGATCGCCACATCATTTTTTTGTGAGGAGTTTTGCAGTAGTATCCAGTTGAGATTAAATGGCACACTCAGGCGCTTTTCATAGCGCTCAATTCCTTCGTTCAGCCAAGATTCATGCTTTTTACCTATTGCGATGATTGTAATCATTGTAATTTCGCAGCGATTATAGCTAGAGCTTCGTGATCTGGTTCGGCCTCGAGATCTTGGTGTTTTTTAATATCATTACCATGTATCAGGGGTATCAAATGTATATGTGCATGCGGCACGCCGAAGCCTTCGACAATGACGCCTACCCTTTTTGGTTCTAGCGTCTGTTGTATATGGCCAGCTAACTGTTTAGCGACGTCCCAGATATGATGATATTCGGCCTCGTCGAGATCCCACAAATGATCAACCTGTTTCTTTGGTACTAACAGAGTGTGACCGGGGTTAATTGGGTGAATGTCTAGGAATGCGTACACTTGGTCGTCTTCGTAAATTTTGTGGGATGGTATCTCACCTTTAATGATCTTTGAAAAAACTGATTCTTGCATATTTTAGATTATAACACCTGTCGTGGTAGAATTATTTGTACACGGAGAGGTGACCGAGTCTGGTTTATGGTAACAGTCTTGAAAACTGTCGTACCTTCACGGGTACCGTGGGTTCGAATCCCACCCTCTCCGCCATTAAAAATAACTGAGTATCTGCTCAGTTATTTTTAATGCATCGTGATTTGCTAACCCACGGGTGATGACGAAGTCAACGCGGCCGTGGAGTTCGGCGTAGTTCAAAGCAACATGTTAGGGTTTAATTTGGCGCTTTATACCCTCGTCTTTAATTATGGATTTATCGGTAGCTTGAGGACTCATACTGTGATAATTTAGGTTTTTCATTATCCACAAGCTGCCGAATACTAAGATTACCACAACTAACACTGCGAACAGGAAAACGAGCAAATTCCAGCGGGGCTTAGATTCACGACCAAGGTGCAAAAAGAATACAAGCTGTACGAACAGCTGGACAATCGCAAAACACGCCAACATTAGATAAAGTCCCCAGCCTGTCAGTACATCATTCACCACCAGTGTATAGGGAATAATCGTAAACACTATCGACAGCACATATCCGGTTATGTATGAACCTGATGATCCTTGACTCGTGTCCTGCTCTCTGACTACATCATTAATGTCCGGCATATTAAGCCTTTCCCATCATGTAAACAATAGTAAAGATGAAAATCCAAATAATGTCTAGGAAATGCCAGAAGAGACTTAGCATGGTTAACCGCTTGATGGCGATAGCGGTGAGGCCACGGCGCATGATGTAAACCACGAGAACACCTATCCACAGTAACCCAGCTGTGATGTGTAGTCCGTGGGTACCGACTAGCGTAAAGAAAGCTGACAAGAAACCAGACCGACGCCAGCTATTTCCCTCAGAAATTAACTGACTAAACTCGGCTAATTCAATCCCTAAAAACCCCAGTCCCAACAAGAAGGTTATGACAAGCCAGCGTAGTACTTTTTGTTTGTCACTACGTTGCGCCGCCAGCACTGCCATACCGCAAGTAAAGCTACTGGTCAACAGCAGTAATGTAGCAATCAAAATGAGGGGTATATTAAACAATTCCGCACCGCCAGGTCCACCAAAAGTATTGTTCCGAAGTACCGCATAGGTTGCAAACAGACTGGCAAACAAAACACAATCGGTCATCAAGTATATCCAGAAACCAGTGGTTACTTTTGTTTCAGTATGTAATTTACTCATGTACTCAGTACCTTCTTGTTAGTTGCCCTGGCTTCTAGCTTTTCTATCTCGGCAGCCGTAATAACATACTCAGTCTCATCGTTTAGTGAGCGTAGTACCAAGCAAGCAATGATACCAACTAATCCAACGATTGCTAACCACCAAATATGCCAAATAACCGCAAATCCACCGACAAAGGCAAAACCAGCAATCACAATACCCATACCAGTGTTTTTAGGCATACGGATATCAACAAAGTGGGGTCTGGGTATTTCATCTGATGGTAGTTGTTTCGTCTCCCAGAACGGATCACGACTATGGACTGTGGGTATAACTGCAAAGTTATATGACGGAGCTGGCGAGCTGGTTGACCATTCCAGAGTCCGACCATTCCAGGGATCGCCAGTGTGGTCTAGATTGGCTTTGCGCTGCTTGATACTGACTATAATCTGGAGTATTTGCAGTCCAACTCCAGCCAGAATTACCATCACACCGACTGCCGCAACGATAAACAGCCCCTGCCAGCCTAGTGAGGCGTCATAGCTGTCTAGTCGCCGCGTCGCCCCCATCAAGCCTAAGATATAGAGTGGTACAAAGGCCAGCAAGAACCCGACCAGCCAACACCAGAAGGCATACTTGCCCAAGCGTTCATTGAGCTTAAAGCCGAATATCTTTGGGAACCAATAGGTTAGTCCGGCAAAGTAGCCAAATAAAACGCCTCCAATAATCATGGTGTGAAAGTGAGCTACTAGGAATAAACTGTTGTGTATCTGGAAGTTTATAGCCGGCACTGATAATAAAATACCGGCTACGCCACCGACAGTAAATGTCACTACAAAGCCAAGAAACCACATCATAGGGGTGGTGAGTTCAATCCGTCCTCGATACATTGTAAACAGCCAGTTAAATACCTTGACGCCAGTTGGAATCGCGATAACCATCGTCATAATGCCAAAGAACGCGTTAACATTGGCACCCGCTCCCATGGTAAAGAAATGATGCAACCATACAGTAAATGACAAAAAGGTAATGGCCGCCAGCGCAACAACCATAGACCTGTAACCAAACAGCCGTTTGCGTGAAAACGTAGCCACTATCTCAGAGAACACACCAAAGGCCGGTAGGATCAGAATATAGACTTCTGGGTGTCCCCATGCCCATATAAGATTGACATACATCATAGGGTTGCCTCCAAAATCCGAGGTAAAGAAATGCATGCCCATTGTTCTGTCCAACGCCAACATACCGAGAGTGGCAGTCAAAATCGGGAAAGCGAAGGCGACAAGGAACATACTACCTAGCACACTGTGTACAAAGATAGGCATTTTCATCAGACTCATGCCGGGTGCACGCATTTTGAGAATTGTTGTTATAAAATTAATACCCGATAGCAAACTACCGACACCAGCAATTTGCAAACTCCATATCCAGTAGTCAACGCCTACCCCCGGACTGTACTGAATACCAGAAAGCGGTGGGTAAGCCAGCCAGCCAGCGGCTGAAAATTCTCCAATCACCAAAGATAGATTAATCAACATCATACCAGCCGTAAACAGCCAAAAACTAACGGAATTTAGAAATGGGAAAGCCACATCGCGGGCTCCGATTTGTAGTGGCAAAATAAGATTGATTAACCCGAACATCAACGCCATAGCCACAAAGAATATCATAATCGTACCATGGGCTGAAAAAACCTGCTGGAAAGTATCGGTTGACAGCACACCTGCTGCATCGCCAACACTCGTTGCCTGTTGCAGGCGAAGCATGAGAGCATCCATGACACCACGAAAACCCATCAGCGCTGCCACAATGATGTACATGACACCGATCTTTTTTGGATCGAGAGAGGTCAACCATTCCTGCCATAACCACTTCCAACGCTTGGTATAGGTTAAAAACAAGATAACACCAACCCCTCCGAGTAGCATACCAATTACCCCTCCAATGGTAATTGGGTCGCTAGGCAAAGCGTCAAGTGTTAATCTGCCTAACACGAACAGTTCCTAATTGCGTGGTGCATTGTGCTGCATTCCTTCCATTCCTTGCATTTGTGGTGCTGGCGACTCCGGAGCTCTTGGCGTCGCCTCCATAGCTGGTTCCATATACTTCATCATAATCATACCAAACAAACCGCTTTGACTCACATAAGTAGCAGGTGGATTATCTTTGCTCGGCTCGGCGAGTTTGGCATAACTAGTCATATTCAAAGTATTGGGTGATCGCTTGAGGGATTGAATCCAACTGTCAAAATCGGCTTGCGAGCTGGCCCGAGCTATAAACTTCATACCGGCAAAGCCCGCTCCACTAAAATTTGCCGATGAACCTCTGTAATCGCCTGATTCGCTGGCCATCAAGTGCAATTTTGTCTTCATGCCATTCATGGCATAAATTTGGCCACCAAGCTGCGGAATCCAGAACGAGTTCATTGGCGCATCAGCAGTTATTTCAAAGTTAACTGGCGTGTCTTCAGGAAATTGCAGGTAATTTACTGAAGCGACATTGTATTGTGGATAGATGAACAGCCACTTCCACTGCAGAGCGACTACTTGTACTGTCACTGGCTTCTTGTCGGATACTAGGGCCTTGCGTGGATCGAGCGCGTGGGAGCTATTCCATGTTACAACTCCGAGAATAATGATCAGCACAATTGGTACACCCCACCATACAGCCTCAATCTTATTACTGTGATCCCAGTCTGGTGAGTATTTAGCCTTCACGTTACTAGCTCGATACTTCCAAACGATAAAAAATGTCAGGGCAAACACTGGAATAACGATAACTAAGCTAAGGAGCGTTGCGAAGATTAGAAGGTTACGCTGCTCGAACGCAATAATCCCTTTTGGGTCGAGCAACTCAAAGCTACTGCCTTGCATAGAAATAACTAATAAAAACACCAGCTCTATGACGATGATAGATATTAAAGTAGTCATTATTAATTTGTATTTTTTACTCATCATTATGCTTAATTATACAACTATAAGAGCCTAGAGCTTAATGTTTTGGGCAAGGTTGTCATATTTGCTATGCTAGTCTTGTAAGAGGCAGCTTCTAAACCAACATAATCACAAAAATAATCAGAAAGGGGTACGTAATGAGTCACGAACGAATTCCAAATAATTTTAGGAGGCTGAATAAAAAGAAGCTTGTGGTAGCGAGTATATTTATAATCGTCATAGTACTAGTGGTTCTGCTACTCGTCGTCGCTGTCATTGCTGCAGTTATCAACGCTGTGTCTGGTCAAGTTGACAGCGGCCTTGGCAAATCAATCTCAGACATAATCCCAAATATCTGGAACGGCGCACTAGAGTTTATCCAAGCCCTATGGAAGCAAGTTCTCGCGAATCCTCTACAATTCCTGACGGGCGGGGGTAGCTAATACTGTGAAAACGACGGAAATCAGATCGCAATCTTTTCATACTCATGCGTTGCTATGGCGCCAGATTTACTTAAGGCTGTCACCAAGTATAATAGTGGCTATTGTTGGCATCGTTATTGCCTCCAACAACGGCTCCATCATGCAGGGGAGTATTGACTCAAGACTATTCTCGCTATTTGGAGTAATACTATTTGCCAGTTTCGCCACGATATTTTTAGTCAGTGCAACCAAAGCCCTTCGGCACATACTTGCTGATTCCCGTTTAAAAATCGGTCACGTCAGTGTTCTGTTATTCGTTGTACGGATTATCGGGTATGCAATTATAGTCTTGGCAACCCTGAGCTTACTTGGCGTTCCAGTCGGAAGCTTGATTGTGGGTGGTGCCGCACTTGGCATCATCTTGGGCGTAGCTGCCCAGCAGGCATTGTCGAATATTTTTGCCAGCTTTGTCCTTATTATTGCGCGTCCCTTCGCAACCGGGGACTACGTGACGATAAATGCTGGTGGATTCGGCAGGGAATATTCCGGCGAGATCAAAGATGTGGGGCTTACTCATACACAGCTCAAGGAAAAGGATGGCGTCACGGTGCTCTTACCAAATTCAGCGTTGCTTCAGTGGGCGACAATTTCCCCGCAAAAAAATAAAAGTAAACAGACATAAGAACGAGGTTATTGCATATGAGTGGATCGCACGAAGTACCGCCAAATCTCGACAATAAACTTAAGATAGGGTTTTTGCTAAATTCAAGTTTTACAATCTTTGAGTTTTTTATTGGCTTTTTATCAGGCAGCCTTGCTTTAATTTCCGATGCCGCCCATAACCTGACCGATTCTCTAAGCCTGCTTGTTTCGTATATAGCGACTAAGGTTGCAAAAAAAACTGCTAACTCTAATAAAACTTATGGGTATGGCAGGGCGACCGTGCTGGCAGCACTCATCAACTCGCTCATACTACTCAGCCTGGCGGTTTACATATTTAGCGAAGCTTACCAACGCTTCCAAGACCCTCAGCCGGTAGAAGGTGGCTTAGTGGTTATCGTGGCGCTCGTCGGAATTGCCATCAACGGCTCAATCGCCTACTTATTCTTTAAAAGTCGCGGCGATTTGAATATTCGCAGTGCGTTTCTCAACATGACGCTGGATGCATTGGCATCGGTCGGCGCTTTGACCGCTGGTGTCATTATTCTCCTGACAGGCAATACGTTGGCCGATCCGCTCATCAGCATCCTTATTGGCTGTATGTTGCTCTACAGCGGTTGGAGTGTGATTAAGTCCGCGCTACACTTACTGTTTGACGGCGTACCGGAAGGCACTGATATCCCAGCCATTCAAAAAGCAATATTGGCGACCCCGGGTGTTAAGAGCATGGACGACCTACATATATGGGCGCTCTCAACAACCAGTGCCGCACTTAGCTGTCACCTGGTCGTCAAAGATTCCAGCCTAAAAGACAGTATTGCGCTCAAAGACACAGTCAAAAAAATGCTATCAGAACGCTTCAATATCGAACACGCCACTATTGAAGTTGAACTAACCACAGGACCACACGATGGGGAACGAACCGATGAAGGGTTGGGCTCATGAGCAACCATAACCACGAAGAATCAGGCCAAAACCGCTGGACTAAAATACTAACGTTGATTGCCGCCATCAGTTTTGTCGCCGGTCTTATATTCGCTGTTTCGAAATTTCCGGGCGCAGACCTGCTATTTGGTCTATCCCTTGCCGCTGGCGGTGTGCCGGTCGCCATATCAGCTATCCGCAAAGTATTTAAGCGTAAAATTTCAATTGGACTATTGGTCACAATTGCCGCCTTGGGCGCATTGTATTTGGGTCAGATTGCCGAAGCCGCCGCCGTGATGTTCTTTTTTGCGCTGGCCGAAGCCTTCGAGGAATTTGGCGAAGCTCGATCCCAAAAAGCTGTAGCAGCATTAATAGAAAAATCTCCAAAGATTGCAAGGATGGCAGATGGACGGGAACTAGCCGTCGAAGATGTAAAAACCGGCGAGACTTTTAAAGTACGGCCGGGTGACATGGTACCACTCGACGGTATTGTTACGTCTGGCGATTCATCGATTGACGAGGCTACTATTACCGGCGAAAGTGTACCTAAGGAAAAGTACAAGGGTCAGACTGTCTATGCCGGAACGCTGAACCAAAGCGGCTATTTGGAAGTCGAAGTTACCAAAACCGCCGCCAATAGCACTCTGCAAAAGATCGTTACCTTAATCGCAGAAGCCCAAAAATCCCGTCCCGAAATGCAAGAATTCCTAGATAAGTTTGCCAGCTACTACATTCCGGCAGCTCTGATACTGGCGGCCCTTGTCGCAATCGTACCGCCAGTATTTTTTGGTGAACCCTTTAGCGACTGGTTTACCCGAGCGCTTATTCTGTTGGTATTAGCTTGTCCCGACGCGCTGGTCGTATCGGCGCCGGTGGCCGTGGCGGCAGCGATTGGTGGTGCTTCAAAACATGGTGTGATCATAAAAGGTGGTCGTTTCTTGGAAGTACTCAGCAAAACCAAAGCCATCGCTTTTGACAAGACAAAAACTCTGACCGTTGGTACGCCAGTTGTAGCCGAAGTGATTGCCCTGCATGGTGCTACCGAAGCCGATGTCCTGGCCGACGCCGCTGGCATAGAAAAGTTCTCGTCGCATCCGCTGGCCACCGCTATCGAAGAATACGCAAAAGCTAAAAACGTCAAGCCCCACAGGATGGATAAGTTTAAAAACATCGCAGGACGGGGCGGTGTGGCCACTTGTATGGTCTGCGACACCAAAGACCACGCTATTGGCAATCTGCAACATGTTGGTGCCAATGCCGAGACCTGTAAAGACGTTCTGCGGGAAGTGCAGCGGATGGAATCTAAAGGCATGACGTCGGTATTGGTCAGTGAGGGAAAAACTGTCATCGGCATCATCGGCATTACTGATACACTGCGACCTGAGTCCAGTAGCGTCATAGATGCCCTCAAGAAACTGAAGGTCACATCCGTAATGCTAACTGGCGACAACAAGCTGGCAGCCCAGTACGTAGCTGCTCAAGTCGGCATATCAGAAGTATACGGCGCTCTTTTGCCAGAAGAAAAGGCCAAGCTGATAGATACCCTGCAGGCCAAGCATGGGCGGGTGGCCATGGTTGGTGACGGCGTCAACGACGCGCCATCACTAGCCCGAGCTGATGTTGGTATCGCCATGGGCGGCGGCGGATCTGATCTAGCAATCGAAACAGCTGACGTAACACTCATGAACGATGCTATCGGCACTATTCCATACCTGATGGGAGTCGGCCAGCAAACCTTTCGGGTGGTGCGCCAGAACGTCTACGGATCAATAGTTGTTAAAGGAGTCATCTTGATCGCCGGCGTACTAGGCTTGGCCAGCTTAAGCGTTGCTGTAGCCGCTGACGCAGCGATGGCCGTGCTGGTAGTGCTAAATGGCTTGCGCCTATTTAATGCGGGTAACAAAGTTGATATACTAAATAAGTAAATAAGGAGAATTTTATGAAGTGCCCATCAGACAAATCAGATTTAGTAATGAGTGAACGTAGCGGGATAGAAATAGATTATTGTCCGAAATGCCGAGGAGTTTGGTTAGACCGTGGAGAGCTCGACAAAATCATCGAACGCTCAGAGCAACCTCAGCAAGAAACAAGTTATTCGCAACAAAGCAACAAGCATGGTGATAGTTACCCACGCAAGAAACGTGAATCTTTCTTGAGCGAGCTATTTGACTGAATGATCATAAACATCCCTAGACTTGGGTTATAATAAAATCATGCAGCCAAACACTGGGCAAAATTATTGGCAACCTCAGGGGGACGACACAAATATCGTACCTCCAACTCAAAACGCGCCACAACCTCCGCAAGTTGACTCACAGCTAGATATTGAACCTCCGTTCGAGCCGATCAACTGGGAAGCATCGGAAAGCATCCATCATGAGCGTGACGGTATGTGGTTTGTTGGATTTATCACTATAGTTGTAGTATTACTAGGTATTTCAATCTGGTTACAGCAATGGACATTCACAGCACTAATCGTCATTATGGCAATTACGCTGGTTATATACACCCGTCGCGCACCACGAACTCTGCGCTATAGCCTGAGTTATAACGGACTACATATTGATCAAGAGTTTCATGGATTTGATGAATTTAAATCATTCGGAGTCTTGCAAGAAGGTGGAATCTTCAGTGTTATATTGATGCCAACCAAACGCTTTGGGCAATCGTTGACAATTTATTTCAGCGAAGCGGAAGGTGAAAAAATTGTTGATATCCTAGGCGCATACTTGCCAATGGAAGAGCTTGAGCTTGATGTGATGGACAGCTTGCTCAGACGCCTGCGACTTTAGTGCGTATCTGTTAAATACATGGTACAATTGCATCTGTTCTGCGAACCAGAAAGCACCTTTATTTTTAGTCGTGGCTAATAGCCACGGCACGCGCGCCCGTAGCTCAGTGGATTAGAGCACTGGTCTTCGGAACCAGGTGTCGCAAGTTCGAATCTTGCCGGGCGTACCAGATATTATAATTTTATTTCAAATTCTTTTTTGAGAATCGCATCATAGTCTTTGCGCTTTATAGTCGCCGCACCCAAAGCATAGTCCCTAATATTTTTGGGGGTAATTTTAGCTATTTCACTTTCCACCGAACTAGCTAGTTCCATGAACTTTTCGTAAACCAAAGCCTGAACACTCGACATTTGTACGGATATTCTTTCATATTCTAAGTTATTTTTTGCGTTCCTTAGATCACTCAAAAAAATACGTTTTTCATCTTCATCAAGAGTATCTAGATGCAAGGCTATTACATAGTTTGTTTGTTTTTCTCGTATTTCCGGATAGTTCCTTTGCTGACATCTGCTACCACACGTATCCTTGTAGTCATTGATTAGTTGCGCCATTAACATCTTTTTGAAACCCACATCAGCCAAAGTATTTTTTGTTTGCACATCAAAAGGAAGATCGAAATCATAACTACCAAATCTGTAGCCTCTGTACGAATTTTCGATCTCGGATATGCCAGCGTGCAGGGGCAGCTCTTTAACAGCCAGCTGCGCATCGATGCAATCTTCGTACATCTTTTTATATTTATCCCTGTAAGGATGAATCTGACCGCCTATTCGTAGTCCACTTTTTATACCATCTTCAGTTTTACCGTTGCCAAATTTTATCCAGGCCGTTTGCTGTTCATAGCGAACGGAATCATTGTCTATTATGTCGTCGTACATCAAAATTGAAGTCCATGCTAACTCTAAGGCGGTAGCCATATTCAAACTCTGCTCCTCGGATAAGCCGGCAAACCCAGCATAAGTATAGGCATCTACACCAAAGCTAGCTAAAGATCCGGACCTGATCTTTGCATCTAGTGTGTATAGCAGAGGTTTGCCTTCAGCCGGATCCGCCTCATATATTTTTACGATTTTTTCATATATTTTTTTGAAGATAGCTTCGTTCATTAATAAAAATTGTACTATTATACAATCACAAATAATAGTTTTTCCATTAATTTGACAATTACCTTAAAAAAGCGTATATATTAGTTGGATACAAAATAACAGGAGGTATCAAATGAGTCAAATATCAAAAGATTTGTGGGGAGTGCTGGCCCTACGTGGAATCGTAGCGATTTTGTTCGGACTGGCTGCTGTGTTCTGGCCAGGTCTAACTCTAGTAACATTAGTTTACTTAGTTAGTGCGCTCTTGCTCGCTAGTGGTGTGGTGGGACTCGTAGTGGGATTGATTAACATCGGTAATGGGAAGGTTTCTTTCCTTTCCCGTGTGTTAACAATACTAATAAGTGTTGCTGAAATTGGTGTAGGTGTGTACTTGATACGTCACGCTGGCATCGCATTTGCAGCTTTTGTGTTGATCGTGGGTCTAATCCTGATTGCACGCGGTATAGTTGATGTATTTTCAGCTATTTTCGAAGAAGACGCAGCAACTAGCAAAACTATCCTCGTTATTACAGGCGTATTGTCTGTGATTGTAGGTGTTATCTTGCTCATGCAACCAGCCTCAGCTGGCGTCGCATTTGTATGGGTACTCGGTCTATATTCATTGATCACAGGACCAATGCTACTAGCCTTAGCCTACGACATCAAAAAATAACTTGAAACTGATACTGCTGACTAGTTCAGTGGTTGCCGAGCAATAGCAGCGACCCACACCTCATTGGCACCAGCCCCTTTGAGCACACGGGTCGCTGCTTTGATTGTGGAACCAGTAGTGACTATATCGTCGATAATCAAATAAGGAACGTCAGGACGAAGCTGCTGGGTACACCTAAAAGCATCTTCAGCTTGGCGTTGACGCTGTTTTTTATTTGCAGTGTGCTGAATAGAGTTGTCTTTACGCTTTAAAACCTTTCTAAGCGATAGCTTCCGACGATCAGCAAAATAATTTGCCAGTAAATACGCATGATCATAGCCCCGTATTCGCTTGTGGTGAGCAATAGTAGGGATAGGAACGACAATAGTGTTATCTGGCAGCTGCGGTAGAGAAGTATCGAGCAGTGTACCTAGAGAACTGTGTGCTTGATATACACGCGCCCATTTGAAATCACCGATTATTCGTGCCAATTCCTCTTCACGAACGCCAGTTATCCAGGCTTTGGAATATGGTGCATGGCAGCTCGTACAAATACCCACCCTTGAGGGCTGTCGACACTCGATACATACATTTTCAGTCTCATTAACGATGTTATATACACAACTGTCACACAAAATAACGCCTGTTTTTTGGCATGAATAACAGTGGTGAGGAGCAATGATTTGTAATATTTTATCAAACATTGTAATTTTTACTTTTATTGCTGGATTTTTAGGTTTGTATTAGTTATAATCATTCCTAGGACATAAATTGTCAAGCGAGTTTATAAATCGACAATAAGTGGAGGAGACCTATGGCAAAGAAAAACAATAATGACGACTTGCTCATCGAAGATGAATTGGCGGCGGCATTTTTAAATGACGAAGAAGACCAAATCACCGAAGGTGCAACAACAGTTGTAGAAGAAAACTGGGAAGAGGTAGATACTGCAGTACCTGGCCAACTAGCTGTTGATGTATACGAAACAGACGACCGTTTGGTTGTAAAGGCTCGTACAGCAGGTGTAAGCAAACAAGATCTTGATGTGAGTATTAGTGATGGTATCCTGACTATCAGCGGCACACTATCTAGTGGAGATGACTCTGCTGCTACTCAGTGGCACATCCAGGAATGTTACTGGGGCGAATTTAGCCGAACACTAGCACTACCAGTTGCAGTAAAAGAAGACGAAGTAGAAGCAGTCCTAAAAGACGGAGTGCTCACAATCGGCTTTACTAAAGTTAAAGCTGAACAAGCTCGTAAGATTCAGATTAACTAAAGCAAATCTTTTATCATAATAAAAAACCTCCAGCTCGGAGGTTTTTTATTATTGTAGCTAGAGAAATCTCTATTGCTGAGAGCCAGCTGTCAGCTGTGTTGTCACGAACTGTACACCTGCGTATGCTAGGAAAGCAACAACGATACCAATGATGGCGTACATAATAGTATTTTTAGCACCCTCAACAGCGCCAGATTGACCATTACTAGTTACGTAGCGTAGACCACCAATAATCAACATGATCACTGCTACTGCACCTACTAGGAACAGTAAGATGTTTGCAACAGTAGCGAAGATTCCGCCCTGACCAGTCAAGTTGTCAGCAACACCTGTTGGCTGGGCACATTTTGTTCCACCAGCTAGAGTTACGTTACCTTCTACACAACCACTTCCATCTGTTACAGCTGCGGATACGATAGGTGACACACCAACTACTCCAGTGATTGCCAACATGACTAACGCAAAGTTCGCTAGTGCAAACTGTTGCAAACGTGCTTTTATATTTAATTTTTTCATTTTACTTATTCTCCTTATATGTTTATAAGCTGTATGCATTAGTTATATCAAACCACAGGCATTTTGTGAAGACTAGAGCTGTTTGCAGTATCCGCACCTTTACTCAACGAGTCAACAACAAAGCTAACCGCCGCATATGCCAGAAAGGCGACAACTATACCAATAATTGCATACAATATCGTGTCTTTTGCCCCTTTGACAGCAGCTGCATCACCATTACTGGTTACGTAGCGAAAACCACCAATAATCAACATAATCACCGCAACTGCACCTACTAGAAAGAGTATGATGTTGACTACTGTTCTGAATATATTTGTTATTGCTCCACCATTTTTACAACCTCTTGCGTTATCTTGTTGCTCACAAGCCCCTTCTTGAGTGACATTTTTTGCTGTATCAATATTAACTGCAGCGTTACTGACTGCAATTGGCGCAACCGACAATCCAACTGTTGCGATAACCAGACATAGTAGATATTTTAGTTTTTTCATTTTTTCTCCTTTATATTCTGCCTAGTATTAAGTTAACGATTGAATAGGCGGATATTGCAATGACGAGTCCTATCAATGCATACATTATAGTATCTCTAGCTTTTTTAGCTGCGCCAGAGTCGCCGTTGCTCGTCACATAACGAATACCGCCAATGAGGATGTATATGACTGCTATGACACCAGCTATAAACAGTAGTAAGTTGATGACCTTTTGGATAGTTCCAGTAACTGTATCTTCACTGGTACCGCCACTGTTCTCTATGCCTTTTTCAAAGCCACTCTTGGCGCCCTGGTCTAGAGCAGGAGCTGCATAACTAACGCCGCTCATTAGAACTTGGCTAATTAATAGTCCAAATACCGATATTGCAAGAATGAGTCTCTTCATAATATCTCTAGGTAATATTAACTAACACAAAGTTAACAATCGCATAGGCCATCACAGCGATGATGATACCAATTACTGCGTATAAAATAGTATCCCTCGCGGACTTAATGGTTCCCGCGTCACCATTGGATGTGACAAAACGAAACCCTGCGATCACGATCATCAAAACAGCGATTAAACCAACGAGAAACAATAATATATTTATGATAGATTGTATAGTATTCGTCACATCATTGGCGGTATTCCCAGTATCACCACCCCCAATAGCTCTCACGCCCTTATTTACTTCATCTTTGGTGGTGGTTACTGCCAGAGTTGCTGAACTCGGCGCCGCAGCCAAACCGAATAGTCCTATAATTCCTAATATCAGTAGCGCAGTATTAAATATTTTTTTCATTTTTAAATTCTCCCTATTACAAAGTTAACAATTGAATAACTCATGATCGCGATAACCAAACCAACTAGCGCAAATATAATAGTGTTTTTGGCTTTACTGGCGGCACCTGGGTCGCCATCCGAGGTGATGTAGCGGATACCACCAATCACAATAACTAACACTGCGGCAGCACCTGCAATAAATAGTAATAGATTGATGACATTACCCAGCAATGCTGCAATATCGTCATTTTTAGCTTCACATGGTGCAGAGTTGTTACCATCACAAGCACCAGCGCCCACCTCGAGAGCAAGGCTAGGGGTAACAGGCGTCAAACCAATAAAAGCCGCGACTATGAGGGCTGTGATTGTTCGTGTGATTTTGGATGTTATATTCATTAGAATAGGCCTATTACAACACCTGTGATTATAAACGCCGAGCCGATAATTACCAAACCTATCAGCGAATAGATGATCCCTTTTCGAGCCGATTGAGCTCTGCTGGGGTCGCCATCGGAGGTGATATAGCGGATACCAGCTATAACAAGTGTGAGTACTGCAACAATTGCTGATATTTGGTAGACACCGCTCAAAATACTAGCGACAATTGCATCTGATTTTACACCAGGATCAACGCCATTACGGCCAGGAGCAGTTAAATCACCATTATCAATCTTTAAATCAGCAGCCAGCGCGGGAGGTGCAATAACAAATATAGCTAACCCAATTGCAAATAATAGTACAAGAATAGTTATTTTCTTCATCCTAACAACCTCGCCACAAAACTAGTCATTGCCACCGACGCCAATACAATTGTCAGACCGATCAATGCATTTTGTATGATTTTCCTAGCCTTCACCAAACGTCCTTCGTCACCATCACTAGTTAGATATTTGAATCCACCCCATATAACGTAGCCAACCGCAAAATATCCAGCCAAAATCATAGCAATTTCTATAATATTCAGTACAATTTTCCATATATCAACTGGATTTTCAAGAGTTGGTTTTGAATCAGTAGGAGTTTTACATAAACCCCTCCACCAGTAGGGTAAACCTAGCGCGCCTCGATCAGGTTTACATTCACCTGCTAGTGCTGTTGATGATGCAACGATCGGTGTCAACAAACCAGCACTCATAATAACTGCAATAAATAGTAATGACGCTTTTTGAAATAATTTATTCATTAGTTATATATCCCGCCTGGAATTATAAAGTTTAGTATAGTCCACATCAATCCAAAGGCGATCAGACCAATCATAGAATCAACAATTACCATGATACCTTTTTGGGTTTGGCTAGCGTTGTCCTGCGCTGTCATATACAGGAATCCACCATAAACAATACCGCCGATAACTGCAACCATCACACCAGCAGTCAGCCAAGCAATGACGGTGAGTAATATTTGAAAGATAGGATTGTTCGAACCTCCACTCTTTGGATCTACGCTGCCGCAGCCAAAGTCAAAGAAAGTTCCAACCTCACCACACTTTTTGTCACCTTTGAAATTATCCTCTGGCTTAGCAGTAGCTTGTTTCTTACCTTCGGCTTTACCACCTACACAAGCCTCGTATTTATCATTTTTTCGTTCATTGTCGTACTTAGCCCAACATACACCGCCCTTTTTATCCTCGAAACCAGCCTTGAAACCATACTCACAGGCAGCTTCTTCGGCTTTGCCATTACAATATGTAGTTGCTTTATCATCTACCGCAGCAGCTGATACAACAGTTGGCATGAACGAGAACAATGAAGCAAAAAGCATCACTACAAGCAGTAATTTTTTGCTAAAAAAGTTTTGAAAGTATGTATGTATCAACATTTTTGTATTTATATGTTCTTTCCTAGTGGTCTATTATCTTATAACCATTCAATATACGCAAATACTAAAGATTGAGATTAGGCATAAGAATAGTTATACTGTAGTAAATATGAAAAAAATCGTCAGACCGGGTTGGGCAACAAAAACCTTTTCAAAAAAATTCGCAACATTTAGCGTCGCTGTACTGTGTAGTGTATTTGTTTCTGCTCTGCTCTCACAAGGCGTATTCGCTGCAACTGGTAGTACTATTGTTACCGTACAATCCACCGACAACGAGGCGTATCCAAAAAGCCTTAACGCATGGGCGTCAGAATATGTTGCCATAGCTGGCCTACCAGATGGTATTGGTGGAAACTGTAAGAACGCCCCCGACTCTCTTAGATGGGGTGAAAAAGAATGTATCGCTACCTATATTGAGGGTTATAACGACAGGAAAAACAATGATGTTGATAGGGGAGAATCATGTAACAAAAAAAAGGCCAAGGCGACAGAGTGTGAAAAAGCCTATGATGGAGGTGCATTTCTGGCGAACAGAGAAGTGAGGGGTACAACCCCAGATCTCACCGATACCGAACTAAAAACAAAGCGTGACGAATATTGTCTGTCGAAATCTGATGACAAAAAAGCTGGAGAAATATCACCCAAAGAAGCTTGTGAAAAAGGCTACAATGCAGGCTATAAAGGCCAAAGCAAGGAAAGTGCATGTAAAAACCTAGATAGCGTCGAGGATGACTGTAAAGATGCATATGATGCTGGTGACGCCTTGGCACGAGGGCAAGATTCTGCGCCAGGAGCTGGTGGGGCATCAACTGAAGATATTCCGTGTAAGGGTGGTGCGATGGGCTGGATACTCTGTCCGATTATTAATTATATGGCAGATACCCTCGGGTATGTTGCAGGATTTATTGATAGTATGATGCAGTTTAAATTGTTACTCAACGTAGAGTCTCAAAATCAGATACAAACTGCAGTAGGTAGCTTTACCTCAGTCGCTAACCTAATCTTGGTTATTGCGTTTTTGGTCATCATTTTCTCGCAAACGACTTCGCTAGGTCTATCAAACTATGGTATTAAGAGGATGCTACCCCGAGTGATTATCACCGCAATCCTGATCAATCTGTCGTTTTACATATGTGCGTTTGCTATCGACATATCCAATATTTCTGGTAATGCAATCATGGGCTTTATCACCGGACAAGGTGCCACTGATGCATCGGTAAGCAAGGGTATTACTGATGCTACTCAGCTATCTGGTCCGGGTACGGTTAGTACAGTATTTAGTACAGCACTAGGCGCCATAGCGGGGGTGGTGTTGCTCATTATGTTTTTAGGACCACTTGTTCTTGGTGTGTTTATAACTTTTATTATATTAGTTGCCCGACAAGTTATCTTACTCTTTCTAGTACTCGTTGCACCACTTGCATTTGCTGCATGGTTACTACCAAATACCGAGAGTTATTTTAAAAAATGGAAAGATTTGTTTATAAATATGCTGGTTATTTATCCGATGCTAATGGCAATCTTCGGCATTGCAGTATTTGCAGCTAAGTTCATATCTCAGATTTCAGCGACATCTAGTACTGCTAAATCTGGCGTTGTTGCGTCTGATGAAATCGCGCCACTTATTTCATTGTTAGTGCTAGCTATACCACTTTTGGCATTACCGTTTATACTGAGATCTAGCAATGCAATGCTAGGTAAAATCGCAAACGCTGCACAGAAATATGGTGGACAACAAACCAGCGGGGCACTTGGTAAGGGTGTCAGGGGTGCTGCTGGTCGAAAAGCACTTGATTTAGAAGCCCGAGCAGGGAATGGGCAGTTTGGAGTAGGAATGGAAAGAGCAGGAAGTTTTAGGAAAAGACGTAAGTACAAACTAGATAATCAAGCCCGAGAGCGTGACAGAATGCAAGATGACGCAGTAACTAAATTTTATGCTGATAATAAGGAAAAAGGAATAGACAACACCGCTAGGAGACTTGCCGCTGCAGGAGTAGGTGGAACTGAGGGTGAAAGAAGAATGGCAAGTGTACTAGCCGGCCAAGGTTCTGCTAGATTCAAAGAAGAAGTTGGCAATGCCACCTCCCTTTTGTATAGAGGTGGCAAAACAACGAACAGACCAGCAATGCTGGATGAAGTGAGAGATGCTCATATCGCAGGAGATGCTGCAAGAGAAGCTGCTGCTATGAATTTTCTAATGAAAACTGGAGCCGGTGCAAAAGAAGAGCTTCATACTATGATCGAGGAACTTGAAACAGATAAAGATGGTAATGTTGTACCAATGACCGGAGAACAACGAGTTAACCTTCAGCAAGCCATGGAAGAACACGGCCAAGCACTTAAGGCTGCGGATCCTGCTCTTGCATATTGGATGAGTCATGAAACTGCATCAATGAAGACCATGTCTGAGGATGGTAAAACCTACAAAACAACAGACGCAGATCAATTAAGCAAGATGAACGAAGGTGCTATCGCTAGGGGTGCAGAAACTAGACTTAAGGATGATGATGGAAATGACTTGGGTCACAGTATTTCAACAGAAATATTGCAAGATAGTCTTACTAATGAAAATATAACGCTTAATGGTCCTCAGAAAGCCGCTGTTGAGCAAGCTCTTGCAAACAGAGGGGTGTCGTCTCCAGGTAGCGGCCCTAGTAGTGGAGGCGGCACGCCAAATTCAGATGGTGGCAACCCTCCATCTAGCGGTGGATCTTCAGGTGGCGGTGGTTGGAATTCCGGTGGAGGCAAGAGTACTACCGAAGGCGAAATAAGGTTCACAAGGTAGGGATGTAGGGTGGCAGTATATAAAGTACCTCAAGACGTCGAAGCCGAAGATAAACTGATCGGTCCGTTTGGATTTCGTCAGTTTATTTATCTGATCATTGTGGCGTTTGCGTGTTTTGTCGCGTACATTTTGAGCCAGATTTTTATCGGCCTCATACTCATCCCGATGCCATTCATCCTATTTTTTGCGGCAATTGCGTTGCCGCTGCGAAAAGACCAACCGACTGAAACGTATCTAGCAGCAATATTGCAGTACAATTTAAAATCCAAAAAACGTTTGTGGATGCCGGACGGAGTGCTATCGACCGTAGAAATAACAGCTCCAAAAAAGGTCGAGGAAAGTCGAGTAAAGGACATTACCGAGGACGAAGCCTTGGATAGATTGGATCATTTGTCACAAATTATGGACACGCGCGGCTGGTCAGCTCGCGGTGTATTCAACCCCGATGTCGACAGCACTAGCAACACCAGTTTGGCCGCAGGTGTCGTTGCCGAAGCCGACAAAGCAACCGATATCCTAGAGGACACATCTTTTGACAAGCTGATTGACCAGCAAAAAGCCATTAGCCAAAAGACGGCTGTTGACCGCATGGAAAAAGCCACAACCGCAAAGCCAACTCCAGTTACAAAGGCTCCGCAAGTACCAGTCGAGCCACCAGTTGAAAAATTCAAAACAGATGATGAAATACTAAAAGGTCTCAAATTTGACCCATACCCAAAGTCTATTCACCAGGCAGTTATCAAGCCGATCAGCGGACAGCAAACTGACGATCCAGTAACTGATGACGATGACGATACTCAAACAGCTAAAAGCACTAGCGAGATTGACCCGTCACCTGATATAATAAACATCGTAGATAACAGTGAAGGCCTAAAGGTCAGTACACTTGCCAAACAGGCGAGTCGTATATCAGACCAAAAGGACGAAGAGGTGGAGATCAAGTTGCATTAAAATTTCCTCCACCAACTAAGACTATCGAGGAAACACGAATACATGCAACCAAAAGCAGACAGTACACAACCGCCAAACCCAGCAACACCTGGGACTCCTCAGATTAAGTCTGCGCCACAAGCAAAAAAGAATCCAAATAGCTCCCAGAATGCGCTATTAATCTCTGAACTTCGCGACAATATGGTCATCATGGGGGACGGTAGTTTTCGTGCAGTGATAACTTGTAAATCAATCAACTTTGACCTGATGAGCTCTCGCGAACGCGAAGGTATCGAATATGCCTACCAGAGTTTTCTCAACTCGCTGACTTTTCCTGTACAAATTTTGGTTCGTTCACAACGTGTCGACATCGCACCGTATCTAGATCGCCTAGATAAAATGCGCCGAGCTCAAGACAACATGCTACTAGGTGTGCTGATGGATAATTACATAGATTTTATAGACAATTTAGCTCAGGAAGCCAACATCATGGACAAAAGTTTTTTCATGGTTATTCCGTATTATCCATCGGGTGATTTAGATAGCGCGGTAGCATCAAGCAAAAACTTGTTCAGTAATTTATTTAAGCCTCAGCAGCAAACACATATCAAAATCAATCAAGAGGCGTATGAAAAAGGCAAAGACGAACTACAAAACCGTGTCAATACAGTACTGAGCGGGTTATTCCAAATGGGTGTACGCTCTGTACAGCTCAACACAAAAGAACTAGGGGAGTTGTATTACAACTTTTACAACCCCGACACTGCGGTTCGCCAGCCGTTGGGTGATTTTAACAATATCACCAATACGTACGTACAAAAAGGTAAAGGTGAGGCGCCCAAGGTAAATCTATCAGGAGACGGTACCTAATGGGTGTATTCGGCGGCAAAAAACAAGATGCAATCGATATCGCAGCTCAGCAACGAGCTCGCGAACAAGCTGAAATAGAACAAGAATTTATAAAAGGCGTACGAACACTGCGCGATCTCATCGCTCCGAGTAGTCTTGAAATTAACAGTTCGTATTTCCGCCTCGGCAACAAATACGGACGAACTTTGTATGTCTATGGTTACCCTCGACAACTCTACACTGGCTGGTTGAGTTCAGTTATCAATTCCGACGAAGTGTTGGACATTGCAATGTTTATTTATCCAGTTGAATCTGAAGTTGTGATGAAAAACTTGCGTCGTAAAGTCACACAACTTGAGGCTTCACAAAATATTAATAGTGAAAAAGGTAAGGTTCGTGACCCTAGTCTAGAGGCTGCAATTAGTGATGCTGAGGAGCTGCGTGATCAACTGCAACTAGGCGCCGAACGATTCTTTCGCTATGGTCTGTATATAACTTTGTACGCTGATAGTCTGGACGAAATGGACTTTATGCAGCATAAGGTCGAGAGCACACTCGGGCAGCAGCTGGTCTTTAGCAAAGTTGCCTCGTCTCAACAGGAACAAGGTGTCCAAAGTACCGCACCGCAACTAGCCGATCAACTGCAGATTCGTCACAACATGAACACGGGTGCAATTTCAACTAGCTTTCCATTCACGTCAGCCGACCTGACTCAGGAAAAAGGCGTGCTATACGGTATCAACATGCACAACAATGGACTAGTTATCTTTGATCGCTTTTCACTAGAAAACGCCAACATGGTTGTCTTTGCAAAATCTGGTGCGGGTAAATCATTCGCCGTCAAGTTAGAAGCCGTGCGTTCGATGATGACAGGAACAGAAGTCATAATCATCGACCCAGAAAATGAATACCAGAAATTGTCCGAAGCGGTTGGTGGCAGTTACGTGGAAATGAGCCTCAACTCTGACATTCGTATCAACCCGTTTGATTTACCTCGCGTCGTGGACGAAGAAGATGCGAATGATTCGCTGCGATCAAACCTAATCACACTACATGGTCTAATCAAACTGATGATCAGTAACCAAGCCGTGCCCCTAACCCCAAACCAAGAGGCTGATCTAGACCAAGCACTGATCGATACTTATGCTCGTGTTGGTATCACTAGTGACCCACTGACACATCAATCAACACCACCGACTATTGGTGATCTGTATGACACATTACTACATATGGGAGGCTCTAGCCCCGAACTAGCGCAGCGTTTACGCAAATACACAACGGGTACATTTGCCGGTATTTTCAGCCAGCAGAGCAATGTCGACATTAACAACAATATGGTTGTCTTTAATATTCAAAAGCTCGAGGATGAACTGCGACCGACTGCGATGTATATCATCTTGAATCACATTTGGAACAAAACTCGTACCGACAAAAAGAAACGAATGTTGATTGTGGATGAAGCCTGGCAGCTGATGAAATACGAGGACTCTGCAAACTTTATATTCAGCCTCGCCAAGCGTGCCCGAAAATATTACCTGGGTCTCACAACCATCACCCAAGACGTCGAGGACTTTATGGCCAGCAAAATGGGTCGTGCAATTGTCGCCAACGCCAGTATGCAGTTGCTGCTCAAACAAAGCTCTAGTGCAGTCGATGTCCTTGCCGATGTGTTCAAGCTGACTGAGGAAGAACGCAAACGACTGAGTAATTTCCCGGTTGGACAAGGTTTGTTCTTTGCAGGGCAAAACCATGTGCATATACAGGTTGTTGCTAGCCCGACAGAACAGAGTTTGGTTACAACAAACCCACAGGCAATTATCGATGCACAAAAAGCAGCTGCATTAGCCAGTCAATCGCAAGCCCTGGAGACACAGGGAGCTGACATTAGAAAAGGCTACTTAAGCGAAGGTGAAATAAAGTAGAGGTACAAACCTCATGGCAAATACAACACAAAAACCAGACCAAGACAATCTAGATCCAGCGAAAAACGTAGGACAGGATGATTTTGACAAAATTATTGATCGAAATATTAGCCCTGGTGACGAAAAAACTATGGAAGACCGAGCCCAAAGTGGTGCGGCAAATGATCTCGCTCAGCAAGAGGCAGATGCCGCAAACGACGGATCAGATGGTGACGATCTGCAGACGCAAGAGGAACAGGGTGATAGCACCTGGAAGAACAATACGTCTAAAAATGATACTCCTTCGAACAATTCTATTTTTCGCCTAACCAAAAAACGCAGTGCAGGTTTCGGTTTGATAGCAGGAATAGTTGGTATAGGGACAATTATTAGCTTTTTCATTGGACCAACTTTTGGTTTAGTTAATCTAAAAGAAGTTTTATTGGACAAGTTCGACAATAGAATGACGTCACTATACGAAAAGCGAAATGCCCGTTTGATGGCAAAGAAATTTAGCAAAGAGTTTACTACAGGCTGCACGATCAAGGTAAAATGTCGATTCAAAGGTATGACGAAAAGCGAAATAAAGAAGTTTGAAAAGCGAAATTCTGGCTACAAAATAGAAACTGGTAGGTGTGTTGGAGTAGGTGCAGTTAGTAGATGTTCTGTAAAATCAATCACTGGTTTTGATGAAAATGGCAAAAAGAAAGTAATTGAAGCTAAAAATTTTAAAAGCGAACTAAAAAAGAGTGCATTATTCCGTGATGCAATGAGAAAATATAACAATCCAGCCGTAGCTCACTGGCGAGACGTAGGAGCTAGTAAGTTTTTCAATAAATTTAAGGTTTATAGGGGTAAGCTAAAACCCGCAACCAATGCACAAGATGCTGCGAAGCCAGAGAATGAAAAACAAAAAATCAGAATTAGAGAAACAGTCAGAAACTCAGTTTCCGGTGATAATTTTGTAGCTGTTAGCCCTAATAAAACAGCAGCAGACGATGGTAGCTCTGCTGCAGAAGATGATGTTCGACAGCAAATGAGTGATGATGTAAATAATGAAGTTGGAAAAATAAAAGTTAGCATGGAAGATTCAACAAAAGCTGTACCTGATATACCAAAAATAGAAGGCTCAACATTCAAAAATTCTGCTCAGAACATCGGTAATGCTGGGCTTGGAGCTGTAAAAGGAGCTTTCCTGGGTCCTGTAGCTTTACCTGAAAAAGCTTGCGCCGCAAAACGCTTGATTGCCACAGTTGGATATGCCGCTAAAGCTCTAAATATGGGTAGTTTGATTCGCTATTCTATGTTGTTTATGGTTGCAGCAGATCAAATAAAAGCGGGTGATGCTGATGGTGATACTGCACAGTCTATAGGTGACCTGGGCTCGATACTATCCAGCAGAGACCCCGAGACAGACGCTAGCGCATCAGACTCGTTTGGCTATCAATATGCGGCCTATGGCTCATTGATCAAAGCAAAAGACAGTAATCAAGTTGATACTGGTCAAATAATTAAATATTCCCTTGGTGTTGGGATGACTGGGGTTTTGTTGTCAATGACGAATAAGATTAATTCTATAATTGGCGAGGGGGGTGCGAGTACTTGCAACTTTTTACTCAATCCGTTCGTACAAATTGGAGTTGGAGTTGTTAACATATTAATTTCGCCTTTTACTGGTTTTTCTAATCTCGCAGCTGGTGCGGCAATTGGTCTCGGTGCTGGCTTGACGTTTGCTCTGGCGATGCAAATAGCAACGCCAATAATTGCTAGGTCAATAGCTGGTGCCATTGTAACTGGTGATGAATATGGTCAAGACTCTGGCAATGCTATAACATCCGGCTTTGGCGCTGCCTCATCAATGAATAGTCGTTTCCGTGGTGCATTCCCGTTATCAAAAACAAAGGCTGTTGCCTACAACCAATATGCAGATCAAACAAAAAACCAAATCGCAAAAGATTCAGGGCTGGGCGGATATCTGGACACCGAAAACCCTCGTTCTTTTGGCGGCAAAATGGCTCTGGCTCTCAGCCCGCTAGCCTCTAACTTTTCGATTACATCTCCGGGTAACCTATTGGCTACTTCTGTATCTTCCATCACACAAACAAATACCACTCTAGCTGCCGCAGAAGGTACTGAATACGAGATATGTAATGATCCAGACTATGAAAAAATGAATGTTGCCGCAGGACCTTTTTGTGATGTGCAGTATGGGTTAGATCCAACAACTGTTGATACAGATGAAGGTGCATTATATGATGCTGACTCGGTTATAGCCTACATGTGTGGCAGCTCTGTAGACGACGAGACACCATGCGCGGAGGACAAATATATTGATGATGACGGCAACCCGAAGGGCGAATATCAAGGTTGGATAGAGGAGTGTGTAGAATCAGACCAACCACTAGCTAGTGATGGCGAAGCAGAAACACCAGAAGAATGTTTCGACCCTGCGACTACTAGCGATCCTGTTAAATACACTATGTTTAGGATGTATACCTTTGATACAACTCTGGATGATCAGTATAACGACAGAGATGGTAGTAGCAGTGCTGCAGACAAAAATTCGTCTACCGGTACTTTACCTTCTGGTAGCGCCCAAGAGCTTGCTTCGCAAATTATTGATACAGGTAATCTATCTGGTGCGTCTGAATATGTACAACAAATTAAGGATGTTGCTGACGGTAAGGGCGATTGTAATGTAGATGAAAGTGTATTGTCGTCTCTACTTGCTCTAACTAAAGATGAAAATATGAAAGTCAGCATCAGCTCACTAAATCGCAAATGTACTGGTGTTTTAACAGAATCAGGCACATCTAGTTATCATTACGCCGATGGTGGTGGTCATGCAGTAGATATTCAGGCCATAAATGGTACAGCTCTAACCGGTCGCGACCCTAACTCGGTAAAAGTGATAAATAAACTCGCACCATTATTGCCTAAGGGTAGTGGGTTTGGTCAATCGAACTGTTCAGGAGGTAAGGTAAGTCTTCCTGGTGGAATTAGCGAGTTTTTTGACGCCTGTGACCACCTACATATACAAATGGCGTACAAATAAAGTGAATATGGCTATGATAATAAATAAAAAAACACTACGAAAACTTACTTTGGTTATTTTGCTCTTTGTTCTTATACTATCCAACTCTATTCCCGTACGGGCTTTCCCTGATTTTTATTCCGATACCGAAAATCAATTTTATGATAAGAATGCTTGTGATCCAAATGGTGGATCTGGTAACCCTGATGATACTACTGCTACACCTGTTACTGGTGTGGATTATGACAATACCAAAAGCGTCGAGACTGGTTATGAGGTTTCGGTAGAATCAGATGGTGCGGACGGCAGTGCAAGTGGTGATAGTAATTATGAAAGTGGAACTTCATATGGAAATAATCTGGGTTGGAAAACTCACTTCATAGCCCTTTATCCGGGTTGGGCAAAGGAAAAAGGTTTAAAACTAGGTGACGTAGTAAAAATAACTTGGAAGGGAAAAACTGTCTTTGCTATATATGGTGATAATGGCTGGGCTGATGATAGTAATAAAAATATACATACTGAGGTTTCATTGAGTGTGAAAAGAGACTTAGGCGCAGGCTCAAGTGCAGCGACTGGATTTGGGTCAAAATCAGATCCTGTTAAATTCACTATTTATCCAAACACAAACCAAAAAATAAGAGGTAATCCACCTAGCCAAGCCTTAATAGACAAAGTCGGCGCTGAAGCATCTGGTGTATCGGTAGGTAGTGAACCCACTAGTACGGGTGGTTGTGTATGCTCCAACCCAAGTTCAGGGAGCACAACAACATTAGAGGGTGCTAATAATGAAGAAAAGGTGTGGAATTATTTCATCGACAAAGGTCTCAGCCCAGAGCAAGTTGCCGGGATTATGGGTAATATTAGCCAGGAATCGGGTTTTGACCCGATGAATATTCAAAATCCTGGTGGCCGAACCAAAAACCCCGCATCGATATCTGCAGGTTGGGGTTTGATCCAATGGACACCAGGTAGTAAAATCATAGATATTGCAAAAAAAGCAAAGATTACAACCCCTATTTATGAATTGGGAACGCAGCTAGATATTGTTTGGTGGCACATGAACAATACCAGCCCGACAGGTGTTATTAATATGTTAGAAAAGTACAAAAAAGTAAAAGATGAAGCAGCTGCTACAGCAATGTATGAAGATTTGATGGAGGGTGCAGGTAAACCTGCCATAGCTAACCGCATAGCAGCAGCAAAAGCAGCTCTAAAAAAATATGGTGGTGGTGCATCATCTGGCACAATAAGCTCTAGTGGTGACTGTACTAGTGCTGGAGGTGACTCTAGTACTGGAGGTTCTGGTACTTGTAGTGTTAATAGACCCGTCGTTGGTGCTGGTAATGGCGGCGGGGATCAATATACACGGGTTCAATTAGCAAAAATTTTCGGTAATCCAGGCACAGAATCTTCACGTCCAGATATGGATAAGAACTTAACGACTGTTGATTTTAATGGTAATAGGGTGAGTGTTAATAAAAAAGCAGCAGGGTGTTTGAGTGCTGTAGCGGCAGATATAAAATCTCGCACTATATCTTATAAAATAAATAGTATGGGTTGTTATAGATTTGACTCTGATAATGGTGCTGATTCTGGTAATATTGGTCTAAGTAGCTATCATTCGTATGGTGTTGCGTGTGATATAAACCCAGATAAAAACCCTTTTACATACACACCCAAACCTTATGATATGCCAAAGGAATACGTTGATGCATTTCGTGATAATGGCTGGACTTGGGGTGGTAGTTGGAGTAGTGTAAAGGATTATATGCATTTTGAATTTAACGGAATAAAACCATGAATAAAATAAGGCAACTAGTAATTATAGTAGTAGTTATAATAAGTGCGATAGTTTTAGTTTCAATTGTATTTATAGGTGGGGGTAATAATGATAAAAAAGACAGTGAAAAAATAGCAGAAACCGAAAAAAGTCAACCAGTACATAGCGCTCTTTATAGCCCATCTATTACGGATGTAAGTGGCCCTTTTACGATAGAGTATATGTACACAAAAAACAGAGTGGATTATATAAAAGTGGTTGATAGTTCACCTCAAGGCAGAATGAATGCAATATATTGGCTACGTGAACGTGGTATAGATCCGACAGATTTAGGTATTCGATTTGATGATTTTACAAACCCACTAAATAGTAGGGGGGATTAGTATGAATGGCAGTAGTTTACTGAATAAAAGAAATCTACTACTTTTAATAGTATTTGTTTCTATGATTAGTGTGTTTGCGTTTGTTTTTAGTTCTATAAACTCCCAGCAAACTATCGCGGTTAAGTATAAGAATATTTCAAAAGTAACTATACAAAAAATCGGTGAAGGCTCGAGAACTTTAGAAAAAGAGACTATATATAAAGAATCTGGAGAAAAAATAAAAGTCTCCAAGGGTCGCTATTTACTAAAATACACAGGTAGCGACGGTTATGCCAGTGATTACGAAAATTTTGATGTAGCGAATAAACCAGTATATATTTCACTAAATCCAGACTATTCCGATCAAAGGTTGTCTTCTATTTTAGAGGGTGAGTTTGAAAATATAAAAACGGTTTTGAGTACAAAATACCAAAATATTGGTGATTATAATATCCAAAAAGGTAAGCTATACAAAAAGGGGCAGTGGTATGCAACAACTCTGCAGTATGATGGTGATGATATGTTTAACTACGACACATTGAGGTTAGTAATGGAAAAAAGAGGTGGTGTGTGGCAACTAGTAACAGATCCGCCAAATATTATTCTGGGTTCAAAAAATTATCCAAATATACCCATAGATATTCTGCGTGATGTAAATAATGTTCAAAACACTCCTTTTGTTGAAAAGTATGTAGACTCAAACAGTAAAGCTTATTTTCCTTAGATTTCAATTATATTCCCACTCACACCCTTCATGAGCGGATTGATTGTAGTAGTTGTGATGATAACTTGATTGTTATATAGAAAATCTATTAACTTACCTTGTCGCTGCTCATCAAGTTCCGAGAAAACGTCGTCTAGTAGTA
>CAMTWU010000005.1:0-21833 GCA_947085525.1 uncultured Candidatus Saccharibacteria bacterium
CCCGACCTCCTCAACGTCAATGAGGCGCTCTAGCCAACTGAGCTAACCGCCCTCGCGTTGCTTATAGTACCAAAAACAGAGGCCACACGCAATTGCCTCGTGGTACAATTGTAGACATATGAGTGATAACGATAATCTACCTGCAATGCGCCACAGTTTGGCACATATTACCGCTGCAGCAGTACAAAGACTGTGGCCAGAGGCGAAATTTGGCGTTGGACCGGTGGTCAAAGACGGGTTTTATTATGATATTGATATTCCAAATGTGACGATCTCGACTGATGATTTTGCCAAGATCGAGACTGAAATGCGCAAGATTATAGAGGAAAAACAGACATTTGAACGCAGTGAAAAGCCAGTAGACGAGGCGATTAGCTGGGCTCAAGACGCCAAACAACCTTACAAAGAAGAGCTTTTGAACGATTTGAAGCGTTCTGGTACCACAGTTGCGAAAGATCTGAATGCTGATGAACTGGGTACTATTGCCGAAGGTGATGGGACGATCGAAAATGTTAGCTTTTATACAAATGGTGACTTTACTGACCTCTGTAGAGGGCCACATGTTGGTAATACTGGCGAAGTTGGTGAGTTTAAATTACTGCGAGTTGCTGGTGCGTATTGGCGAGGCAAAGAGACAAATCCACAGATGCAGCGGCTGTATGGGGTGGCATTTGATACAAAAGAAGAATTAACGCGATATCTAGAGCTACAACAACAAGCCAAAGAGCGTGATCACCGGAAACTAGGTAAAGAACTAGACTTGTTTGTGACATCTGAACTAGTTGGTTCTGGGTTACCTATGTTTACACCTCGCGGAACAGTGCTGCGCGAGGAATTATCGCGCTATTCTAATGAATTACGTCAGCAGATTGGCTATGAAAAAGTCTGGATACCTCATATTACCAAGACTGCACTATATGAAAAATCAGGTCACCAAGCAAAGTTTGGTGATGAGCTATTCCTCGTTAAAAGCCAGGAGACTTCAGATGAGTTTGTACTAAAACCAATGAATTGTCCGCATCACACTCGTATTTATGCGTCAAAACCACGCAGTTATCGTGATTTGCCAGTTCGTTACCTCGAAACAACCACCGTATATCGTGATGAAAAGACAGGTGAGCTAGGCGGGTTGTCACGTGTTCGATCAATAACACAGGATGACAGTCATGTATTTTGTCGTCAGGATCAGATAGAAGATGAGATTACCAAATTATTGGCTGCAGCTAACGATATATACAAGGCTGTTGATATGAATTTGCGAGTCCGCCTCAGTTATCGTGACGAAGGTGACGGCTATTTGGGCGACCCAGAACTATGGAAAGTGGCCCAAGATCAGCTCAAAAATGCAGTGCAGGCAAACAATCTAGAGTATTTTGAAGTTGAGGGTGAAGCAGCGTTTTATGGTCCGAAGATAGACTTTATGGCAACAGATGCACTAGAGCGAGAGCACCAACTAGCAACTGTACAGTTAGATTTTGTTCAACCCGACAGGTTTGAGCTCGAATATGTAAGTGAGGATGGTACAAAGCAAACTCCAGTTATGATTCATAGCGCTCTGCTAGGTTCAATCGAACGATTCCTCAGCGTGTACATTGAACATACTGGCGGCAAGTTCCCAATTTGGCTCGCACCCGAGCAGTTACGAGTTATCCAGGTAAAAGACAGTCCAGAGCTAGATAGTTTTGTAGATATACTTGTGGCATCTGCCAAAGAAAACGGCGTGCGCGTTGTCGTCGATCGATCAAATGAATCTGTAGGCAAGAAAATTAGAGCTGCAGAGGTTTTGAAAGTTCCGTATAGTCTAGTGATTGGTGAAAAAGAACTAGAAACTGGTCAGTTAACTCCTAGGGTTCGTAAAGACCTAGCTGTTGAAGGGCGAGAAGACAGCAGCTATAAATCCGATGAGCTAATAGGCTCAATTGCCAACGAAGCTCGTTCCCGTGTCCAAAAATCATCCCTATGAGCCAAGAAAAGCCTTCTTTCAAAGAACTAGTATATAAACTCGTAGCCGAAATACCCGAAGGGCGGGTGATGACTTATGGTGACATTGCTGCACTATGCGGACAAGCTGCTGCATCGCGTATAGTTGGTGGCCTCGCACACTTTGGCCCTACTGATTTACCGTGGCACCGAGTAGTTAATCGATTTGGTGGTTTGGCCGCTGGTTATTATGGTGGAAAAGATGGCCACCAAAAGGCATTGGAAAACGAGGGCTTTGTGGTTAAAGACCAACAAATAGTTGATTTTGAGGAACGACGATGGACACCGAATATCCGTTAGTTGTTATTACTGGTCCAACTGCTAGTGGCAAGAGCGATATTGCTATGAAATTAGCAATTGAATGTGGTGGTGAAATTATATGTGCTGATTCACGCACAATCTATCGCGGTATGGATATTGGAACCGCCAAACCATCTGCGGAGGATCAAGCGAAATTACCACACCATTTATTGGACATTGTTGAACCCGATCAGCGATTTACTGTTGCTGATTTTCAGAAATTAGCACTGAAGGCAATCGACGAGATTAGAGCAAGAGGCAATATACCATTTTTGGTGGGGGGGACTGGGCTTTATATAGATAGTGTTGTTCTAGGGTATGAATTTGACGAGAATTACGACCCTGCATTACGGGAAAAACTAGAGAAAATGAGTTTGGAACAACTGCATGATTATTGCAAAACTAACAACATTAAATTGCCAGAAAACAGCAAAAACAAGAGGTATGTTGTAAGAAATATAGAACGTAAAGATGCTCCTCACAAGAGTAATATGCACAATGTAAGCACAAGCATTGTTGTGGCAGTTGCAACAGAAAAAGAAGAGCTTCGTAATAGAATTGTTCAGAGAATTGAACACATCTTTGAACGTGGAGTTCTCAAAGAGTCAAAGTTGTTGGGCGAAAAGTATGGCTGGAATCATCAATCTATGACAGGAAATATATATCCAATTATTCATAAATTAATTAATAACGAACTCACTTTCGAGGAAGCCAAAGAAAAAAATATTACTCAGGATTGGCGACTGGCGAAACGACAAATAACTTGGTTGAAGCGGCATGAATATGTTCAATGGAAATCGCTAGACGAAGCACATGCGTACATCAAAGCCCAATTACATACTCGCTAAAATTGAACAAAAATGATATTATGAGTATTAAATTAGGAGGAAAATAACAGACATGATCGATACTTTATTTGGCTCAAAAACCCGTGTCAAATTGCTGTATTTGTTCCTCAATAACCCCGGTAGAGCCTTTTATGTACGTGAGATTACCCGTCGGGTAGATGAACAAATAAATTCCGTTCGACGTGAACTCGCAAATATGCTCAACGTTGGTGTCATAAAGAGCGATAGTGTTGATAATAAATTGTACTACGAAGTTGATCAAGAATATGTTCACTACAAACCACTGCATCAAATATTTTCAGACAAAGCTAGTTCAACTGGTATTAGTTCCGAGATCAGCTCTACAACAGATTGGCCAAAAAGACTAAAGCATATGACTGGGCTCAAGGTAGTTATATTGAGCGGCTCATTCGTGAGTGGAGCACATAGTAAAGTAGATTTATTGATCGTCGGAAATGTACCAAAAGTAAAACTAAAGAAGTTTGTAAAAGATCTCGAGGAGGACGAACACCGTTCACTCAATTACGCTACGCTAAAATACGATGATTTCAGCTATCGTTTGGGTGTAAAGGATCGTTTTGTATCTGAGATAATCGATGGCAAACACGTAGTGGTACTAGATACAAACGGAATAATCGGAAAATAAGGAGAAAAAATGGAAATAGAATACAAAGGCGCAACGACCGTCACAATCAAAGCAGGATCAACAGCTACAATCGTTGTTGACCCAAAATTGTCTGCTGTAGGACTGAAAGATGTAAAATTAACTGATGTAATTGAGCTCGTTACAGACAGAGACTTAGAAATTGATAATGATCAAAAGATCCTCATTAATGGACCTGGTGAATATGAAGTATCAGGGGTTTCGATCACTGGTATCAGCATACCTAGATACAAAGACGCTAATGAGCGCAAAGTGACTGTTTATAAACTAGAGGTAGCGGGTACGAGAGTTGCGATACTAGGTCATATCCATGAAACCTTGGATGAGACTCAGCTGGAAACGATTGGGCTTGTAGACATACTAGTAGTGCCAGTAGGTGGCAATAACTATACGCTTGACGCTCATGGAGCTGCAAAAGTAGTCAATCAGATCGATCCTCGTATCGTTATACCAGTACATTATAGTGACTCAGCAGTGAAATACGATGTTGCACAAGATGATTTGGCTAGTTTCCTCAAGGAGCTAGGAGCTCAGGAACACGAAACCGTCGAGAAGCTAAAGATTAAAAACGGAATCATACCAGCTATTCGAACGGTATATGAAATAACTCGTAGCTAAGGGGTGTTAACAACAAAAAAACCGCGATTTGATGATCGTGGTTTTTTTAGTTTCCAGTGTGTCTATTAGCTAGCTTTTGCTAGAACACCTTTTTTCTTGAGGGTACGGATGGCCTGAGTCGAAAGGGTCATAGTGACTTTTTTGCCATCAAGCATGAATGTCTTTTTTTGTAAGTTTGGTTTGAAAACTCTTTTTGTACGACGCAAAGAAAAGCTCACATTGTGGCCGTGTTGTTTACCTTTACCTGTTAACTCGCATCTTGCTGCCATATAGTTTCCTTTTTACAGTTCAGTAATCAATATTATCACCCCTGCTAACAGAAGTCAACGCTTAGTTTGTTATACTGGTTCTTATATGGATATCAACTTTGCTCAAATAGGGATACTGCTAGTAGTCATTTTGATTTCAATGACTCTGCACGAAATGACTCACGCATATGTCGGCTATTGGCTAGGGGACGATACTGCAAAGCACGAAGGCAGACTCACTATCAATCCACTCGCACATATCGATCCATTTTTGACTATATTACTACCAATATTACTGGCTATTACAGGGGCGCCGATATTTGGAGGTGCAAAACCCGTGCCGTTCAATCCACACAATGTTCGTTGGGGTGAGTTCGGGGCAATGCTGGTCGGTATTGCTGGTCCCATCAGTAACTTGCTACTCGCATTTCTTAGTTTTGCTGTTTTAGCTCTCACAGGTAGTGGAGGGATCGCTGGATATATTTTACAGATATGGGTACTCGTTAACCTTGGGTTCTTTATCTTTAATATCTTACCTATACCACCCCTAGATGGTTCACGATTGCTGTATTACTTGGCTCCAGACAGTGTCCGAGCAGTGTTGGCTACGATAGAGCAATACGGATTGATTATTGTCTTTGCTATCATCCTACTATTTTCTCAATATCTCGGAATATACATGCAGGCGGCGATTAATTTCTTTCTCGGTATTTTCGGTGCAATCTTCGGCGTAGTGATATAATTGTACTAACCCCTAGCAAAGGTGCATAGATTTTTCTTAATAGGATATTTATAGGGAGTTCAATATTATATTACTTCGTGGAGTAATGATGAGAACACCCACCTTGCATCAACGCGAGGAAATGTCGTGCACCACAACCAGGGGTTTTCTATATCAGTCATTTAATGCCGAGGAAGTCACAAAAAGAATTTATATGAGACAAAAAATTTCAGTTCGAGCAATGATAAAACATGATGGCAAAATATTACTTGCCAGGCGCGCGGCAGGTAGAGCATCGATATTAGGAAAGTATGAACTGCCAGGAGGAAGCGTTGACTTTCGCGAGCAGCCTAGCGAGGCATTGCAACGCTACTTGCGTACGCACTTTTCAGTTGGTATAGAAACCTCACAGCTATTCGATGTTGTCAGTTTTATTGATCCTGACGATACAGACATACAATACGTGTTTATAGTGTACCTAGTCAGTCTAAAAGCGGGCGACAGTACTGTAAAACTGAGCCAACGGTACAATAAATACATATGGGAGAAGTTGTCAGATACACAACTCAATGAATTGACTAATTCGACTCAAATATTGCTAGGATTGGATCAAGATGAACAGCCTACTCTGTTTCATGACATAGATCATAACAATACTGATGTTGAAACAACATCAAATAATTCATTAATTTTGTATTCAGATGGAGGATCGCGAGGCAATCCAGGACCTAGTGCAGCAGCATTTGTAGTTATGAACGACAGAGAGCAAGTGATCGCCGATGGAGGATCATACCTGGGTGTGACTACTAATAACCAAGCTGAATATCAGGCTGTGTACTTTGGGCTCAAGAAAGCCAGTGAAATGGGAGCCAGAAAAGTTGATTTTCGTTTGGATAGTAATCTAGTTGTTAACCAGTTAAACGGTGTCTACAAAATAAAGAATCGTGACCTATGGCCAATACACGAACAGATCAAACTGTTGATGCCAAAGTTTGAAAAAGTCACTTTTTCACACATTCGTCGAGAGTTCAATCAGTTAGCTGATGGGCTAGTAAATAAAATTTTAGACGAATATACCAATAAATAAGGTATACTACTAGAGGTAGATCATTGGACAATCGCTTGCTTACGCGAGAGGAAAGTCCGGGCAGCATAGGATAACGACAGTTGCTAACGGCAACCGGGGGCGACCCTAGGGAAAGTGCCACAGAAACGAAACTACCCCGTAAAAAGGGAAAAGGTGAAACGAGTGCTTGCTTCGGCAAGTGGGAGTTTTAGCCGCTTGCGGTGTTAACTCCCAAGGTAAGAGCTCACAGCGACGTGCGGTGACGCACGGAGGAGGTAAACCCTGTTGGCTGCAAGGGATTTGTTCACATTAGCGGTCCGCTAGAGCAAATCGATTTAATCCGCTTGAACCTATGTGCAAATGTAGGTCTAGATAGATGATTGTTCACGACAGAACCCGGCTTATAGATGATCTACCAACTAAAAAACCTCCCGAGTAGGAGGTTTTTTAGTATCAAGTACTAGGTTTTACTTTGCTGCTTTGGCAACTTCAGTAAAGACAGCTGGTTCGTTAGCTGCTAGTTCGCTCAAGATTTTTCGATCTAGTTCAATATTCTTTTTCTTTAATCCGTTGATCAGTTGGCCATATGTTGTGCCGTTTTCACGAGCAGCAGCGTTGATACGAGTGATCCATAGGCTACGTAGATCGCGCTTCTTGTTGCGGCGGTCACGGTATGAATATTGCAATGCACGAATAACAGCTTGCTTTGCAAGACGGTAACTTCTGGTTCGGTTATGTTGCATTCCTTTAGCACGTTTGAGCATCTTCTTATGCTTTGCACGTGTGGTAACGCCTCGTTTTACTCTCATTGTTTTATACTCCTAGGGCTTTCTTGATATTTTTGCGGATTGATCCAGTGACTTCAGCACTTGAACCGATACGTCGTTTACGGCTAGCACTCTTTTTCGCGAGCATATGTCCACCAAAGGCACGACGACGCAAAATCTTACCGCTTGAAGTAATCTTCACGCGCTTTGCGGTTCCTTTATGAGTTTTCATCTTTGGCATGCTATTTACTCCTTACAGTAATGCTTAAATTTCTACCAGCCATGCTCGGCTGTTGTTCGCTCACAACTTCTTCACCTAGTAGCTCTTGGACTCGTTTGATCATTTCAAATCCGAGTTCTTTGTGAGCCATCTCTCGTCCTTTAAAAACAACGGTGAGTCTGACTTTGTGACCTTCTTCTAGAAACTTACGAACTTTGCGGAGCTTTATGTCCAGGTCATTTGCGCCAATCTTGAGGCCTATTCGAATTTGTTTCATTTCGCTAGGTTTACTCTTGGCTCGAGCTTTTTGCAGCTCTTTTGTCTTTTGGTACTGATACTTACCCCAGTCAATGACTTTGGCAACAGGGGGATTAGCAGCTGGTGATATCTCAACCAAGTCCAACCCTGCATCTTCAGCGGCTTTTAGAGCTTCCTGACGAGACAAAATACCTATTTGTTCGCCGCTCTCTCCTATAACCCGTAGCTCCGAGGCTCGAATAGCCTCATTGATACGTACCGACTTATTGATCTTGAATCACTCCTTTTAACGTTTATTATTAGTTCCTATGCAGGCATTTTAACAGATTACCTATTGAGGTGCAATAGGGGAGGATCACAAAATATGATTAGCGGCTCTGTATTGCAAGGCTTCTGAGATATGAGATACTTCAATATCGTCTTTTTGTTCTAGATCAGCGATCGTTCGTGCAACCTTGATCACCTTGAAGTAAGAGCGAGTGGTGAGACCCAGTCTGTCAGACGCTTTGGCTAAAAGCTCACGAACTTCTTTGCTCAGTTTGAGCTGCTTTTTTATCTGTTGGCTACTCAGGGTTGCATTGCTAGTAGTCAGGCTGCCGTATCGTTTTTGTTGCAGTGAGCGAGCCTGTTGTATCTGCTGACGAATGGTATCTGCTAGTTTTGTGGTGGTTTTTTCTAGCAGCTCGTCATGAGGGACGCGGCCAACATGAACGACGAGATCTATTCTATCTAACAAGGGTCCAGAGATTTTCTTTTGATATTGCAATATTTGAGTTGTACTGCAGTTACATTCGCGAGTATCATCGCCATAATAACCACAAGGACAGGGGTTTTGAGTCGCTACCAGCATAAAGTTCGCAGGAAAACTGACTCGACTACTGGCACGAGAGATATGGATTTCACGATCTTCTAGTGGTTGGCGCATGACCTCTAGGCTAGCTCTGGGATATTCAGGCAGTTCATCTAGGAATAACACACCCAAATGCGCCAAACTGACTTCGCCTGGTATTGGATTGCGACCACCACCTATGAGTGAGATATGGCTGGCGGTGTGATGGGGGGATCGGAACGGGCGGTTTAGTAAAGTTTCTGAGGCAGTCTCTCCTGACAAACTATGCAGTTTTGTTACTTCTATCTGTTCTGGTAACGAAAGGGGTGGCAGAAGGTCGACAAGAGCTTTAGCGAGCATTGTTTTACCAGTTCCTGGAGGGCCAGTGAACAAAATATTATGATGGCCAGTTGCAGCAATAGTTAACGCTCGCTTTGCAACTGGTTGTCCGTAGATATCATCAATAGTGAGCTTTGATCGGCTAGTAATGGTTGTTTCTTCGTCTCGCACAGTCGGTTCTAATATTTTTTCCTTCTTGAGATGCAAGAAAAGTTCGCCGAGTGAGCTGATGCCAATAATCTCGATACCATCGATTAATGCAGCCTGTTGGGCGTTTTGTTGTGGCAGGAATAGACGGACTGCACCATGCTTTTTGGCTGTCTCAGCCAAATTTATAGCTCCTCGGATCGATCGCAAGTTACCATCGAGCGATAGTTCGCCAGCAAACACACTACCATCTGTTTCTTTGGCTGATATTTGACCACTCACTGTCAAAATAGCTAGCGCGATAGGGAGGTCAAATTGGGCTCCGTCCTTTGGTAGGTTAGCGGGTGCTAGGTTGATGGTTACCTTCGATGCCGGAAACTCTAGATGTGAATTTTTAATTGCACTGCGTACGCGCTCTTTTGCTTCGTCGACTGCTTTGTTAGCAAGACCTACTATCTGTAAACCCGGTAAACCTTTGCTCGCATCACACTCAACTTCTATGATTTGGCCGTCAAAGCCAACATTTGTTGCCGAAAGAATTGTTCCCACCATAATCATTCTAGTAAAACACTAATAGTAAAAACCGACAAGCTATGGTATAATAACAGGGTACGTGGGGCTGACCATAGCTTTCGACGATAGGACATTAACAGATTACTTTGCAAGTCGACAAACACCGTAAGTGTTATTTTAATTGTAAATCCATTTACAGTAGCAAAAGACTACGCTGCTTCACTCTTGCAAAAGTTTGAAGTACGTACTTTTGCGCCAGTTACAGCTTAATTGTTGTAGCCGCTCCCTAGCGTAGGCAACATAATGCTAGGCGAGTGTCATATTCATGTTGCTGGTTTTGTTTTGAGCAATGGTGAAACAAAATGAGATTTTACCAAAGCGACTTTACTTGTGTTTTGCTATTTCCATAGCAAGTCAAAGTCGTAAAAAAATTTAGAAATAGCTAAACTTGTAGACGAGTAGTCAGTTACCAATCGGACCCGGGCGCAATTCCCGGCAGCTCCACCAGAATTTATTCCATATATAAGAAAAACAACCGCCTGCGAGTAGCGGTTGTTTTAAGTTTGGAGACCTTTTTGTTTTTGAACCCCTGAGTAAGTTTTTTATTCAAGAGTTACCCCTATAATATCGCGCCAAAACGCTAATGTCAACACTATTTTTGTATGAAATTTTTCTTGTGGAAAACTAAATATAATACTAAAACAGCTGGTATAGTGGGACTATGCCTGGTAAAAAAATAGATTTAAGCAAAAAAGTATTTGACGAGGCCCAAGTAATTTGGGATTACATGCAGCTAAACCATGAATTGAAGCCAGTGGATATAATTTTGGTGCTTGGTAGCCGTGATGATCGCGTTGCGGGTTATTCTGCTGAACTTTTTAACAAAAAATATGCAACAAAGATTGTTGTATCGGGTGGTATATCACACAAAAACGATTTACTAGCTACCGAGTGGAAAGATGAAACAGAAGCAGACCACTTTTCAGACATAATAGTATCAATGGGCGTACCAAAAGAAGCTATTTTATTAGAAGCTGAGGCAACTAATACTGGTGAAAATATTAAAAACACCTATTTACTTCTTGAAAAGTTAAATTCACTACCTAAATCTCTCATTTTAGTTCAAAAACCATATATGGAGCGACGCACATATGCAACTTTCATGAAACAGTGGCCGAATGCCCAGCAGGTGGACGTTATGGTTACTTCACCAGATCTAAGTTTTGGTGATTATATTAATGATGACCAAACTTTAAACGAAGTAATTTCAATAATGGTGGGTGATTTACAACGAATCATCGAGTACCCAAAAATGAATTATCAAATTTACCAAAATATACCCGAAAACGTGCAAAAGGCATACGAATATCTAATACAACAAGACTTTATAGAGCATTTATTACAACAAAAATAACGATGTGAATAAAACTATTTACTCTGTTATATATTATTTGTTATTTTTATTACAACAAAAGTGCTTAAAAAAGTATTGACGCTTATGTCTATTTGTGCTAAAAATGAATGCAAGCTTTAAAACAAAACAAACACAAAAAAGCTCGCACCTTGCAACACTCCGCAAGACATAACAATTGACGGAAATTTGGCGCCATAATCACCAAAGATTACGACGTCAATGCTCCGCCAAAACAAAAATGTTAACGCGTTGAGTAATTCACTGCTGAACGTTTACCATACGGTAGATAGTTCACACCCACGATATGCTCCAATCTTTTGATTGTGAGCGGTCAGTCGCCTTCGGCGACGAGCGCCCAATATTAAATATACAGCGGCGGATTCGTCGCCAAGGCTCTTTTTTTCTGATATCCTTATCCTACGATGTTAGATAATATTACGCATAAGCTTTGGTACGGCATATACCTCACACCTCTGATCAGCATACTATTGCTCATTTATATCTGGAACACTACAAACCCAGGAACCGTTGGTCCGCTGGGTATTTTATTTGTTTTTGTACTGTTGTATTTGTTTTGGGCGAGTGTGTTTTTCATACTATTACACCTTGGCTTTGCGATATTTCGAAAGAGTAGCTTGTTTAGAGTTTTTATGTCGCGCAGGGAGAACAAGCCATTTAACTGGAAGCTCAGTTATTATGTCGCCAGTATTATCGCCTTTATGCCAGTGTTGCTACTGGCTATGCAGTCGGTAAATCAGTTAACTATCAGAGATGTATTGCTGGTGCTTGGTTTTACAGGACTAGCAATTTTTTACATTCTGAGACGCAGCTAACCACTGATTGCAACTAGGTCTTTGTATCTATTAATTATGCTATAATTGTGACATATGGAACCACATGCAAATAATGCAGAAAACACACCTGGTAATAGTGCTGAGCAACAGCCTCAAAATCCAGAAATAAACGCTTCACCTTATCGTAAACTAGAGAAGTTTCCTATCGGTGCGTTGGAGCATCTGGGTGGGGATCAATCACAAGAACGTTCAGGAGCTATCAGTAATGATCCTCAGGCAGCGACGGATGCAGCAACTACGCTGCCAGCAATACCGACTCCAGTTCAAGATGACATATCTACTGATACAACAACTACTCATACACCAGCAGTTGCAGCGGATGATGATGTGATAGAAAAGGAATGGGTGAACAAGGCAAAGAAAGTAATCAACCAAACTAAAGGTGATCCCTATACAAAAGAGCGTGAGGTGAGTAAACTACAAGCAGATTACATGCAGAAACGCTATGGCAAGCAAGTTAAAATTCCAGATGAAACATAATGAGGTAACAAAGAGGTGGCAGGACTTCTCGTAAGTATTTTCGTTTTCGGTTCAATAGGTGCGGCAATTGCCGCAGGTATTTACTTTTTGTATCGTCAATCATTGCGTGAAGCAAAAAACTACGAACGTGGACTCAAGATGATTCCTATGCGTATACACCTACCACCAATTAGTGATGATATCGAAGGTGGTGGTAGGGATGCTCGTGATGTCGCCCAAGAAGCAATATCTCAAGCTCAGGTAATGTACAACATCATAGCCAGTACGGCTACAAGAGGTTTCAAGAGCAAATTATTCGGACAGCGTCATATTGCATTCGAGGTAACAGTAAAAGGCAGTATGGTTAATTACTATGTTGTTGTTCCTGTCGTATTGATCGATGTTATTCGACAGGCAGTAGCAGCAGCATATCCGTCTGCTACACTAGAGGAAGTTGAAGAGCAGAACATATTTAGTCGAACTGGTAGAATTAGTGGGACAATCGGTGGTGAATTGACACTAAAGAATGACTATTCCTACCCAATAGCAACATTCGAAGAGTCAAAGCGTGATGCTATGGTTGCATTGTTGAATGCATTGTCTGGTGCGGGTAAAGATGATGGAGCTGCAATACAGATACTACTGAGGCCCGCACCAGAAGGTTGGTCAAAGACATCTAATAAAACCGCACAAAAGATCAGACAGGGCAAAAAGGGTAAGGCCGGAGGCAAGCCAATTGGCACGGGTATATTAGAGATGTTGTGGAAACCACCAGAGACTTCAGATAAAAAAGAAGGTGGAAGTGATCACCAAGTAAGCTCGCTAGAACAGTCGCACATTGATTCAATCGAAGAAAAAACACGCTACCCAGCCTACGAGACTTTGATACGGGTTATTGCATCGTCCAACACTGCGGCGCAGTCACAATCACTAGTTAAAAATGTAGTTGCAGCGTTCTCATTGTTTGATGCACCGAATAAAAACGGATTCAAGTTTAGTGTTACTAACAACATTGAACAATTTACAACAGCATTTATATTCCGTTTCTTCCCTCAGAATATAAAAAACAACATTTTAAATAGTATTGAGCTTGCGACAATCTTTCACCTGCCAGACCAGAGCAGCATACCTACATCGCAAGTCGAGCGCCAAGCTGCCAAGCAAGTGGATGGTCCAAATTTTGTGCCAGACAAAGGTCTACTACTAGGTGTCAATGTATTTCGTGGTACTAAAAAAGAAATTAGGCTGAGTGAAAGCGATCGTACGCGTCATACTTATATTATTGGACAAACAGGTACTGGTAAAACTGGCCTATTAGAGAATTTAGCGCTTCAAGATATGCTAGAGGGTAGAGGCTTTGCCTTTATTGACCCACACGGTGATGCTGCCGAAAAACTATTAGGGATGGTACCAAAGAACCGAGTAGAGGATGTTATTTACTTTAATCCAAGCGATACGACGAATCCAATTGGCATGAACTTGTTTGAGATCAGCAAGGGCGACCCAGACCCGCAGCGAACAATGGACTATATCATCTCCGAGTTAGTTAATATGCTTTATTCTATGTATGATCCTGGTCATACTGGCATTGTTGGACCACGAATGGAGAATATCGTTCGTAATGCGGCAATACTAGTCATGAGTGACCCAAATGGAGGTACTTTTATGGACATCCCGAAAATATTGGTCGATTCAGAATTTGCGAAGACAAAGATAAAATATCTGAAGAATCAGCGGGCCATAGATTTTTGGACAAAGGAATGGCCAAATTCTCAGCGCAGCAACGAGGCTGGTGAGGTAACCAGCTGGGTGGTCTCGAAATGGGCACCGTTTGAAAACTCTATGATGACAAATATACTTGGGCAGGTAGAGTCTGGACTTAATTTGCGCGAAATAATGGATAACAAAAAGATCTTGCTCGTTAACCTTTCAAAGGGTCAGTTGGGTGAGTATAGTGCCAAGCTACTTGGTACGGTGTTTGTTATGAAGTTTCAGGCAGCAGCTATGGCGCGAGCTGATATACCAGAAGATCAACGTGTTGATTTTTGTCTGTATGTAGATGAGTTCCAGAACTTCGCCACTGATAGTTTTGAATCTATCTTGTCAGAAGCCCGTAAGTATCGTCTCAATCTAATTGTTGGTAACCAGTTTATAACCCAGTTAAGCGATAAGGTTCGTGAAGCGATAATTGGTAACGTAGGTACGGTAATTAGCGGTAGAATTGGTGTAACAGATGCCGAGCTACTGATCAAACGATTCCAGCCGACATTTGATATGGAAGATTTAATCAAGTTACCTAATTATCAGTCAATAGCTAATGTAATGATTAATAATGTTCCCTCAGCTCCGTTTAGTATGAATTTCCTACCTCCACTAGGGGGCGCAAACCCAAACCCTCAGCTAGTAGATGCATTAAAGAAGCTGTCTGCTGCAAAACACGGTCGTCCACGAGCAGAAGTAGAAAGAGAAATATTCTCACGTCTAGGTACAGCTCCAAAGGTGAGTCCAGTAGCTGCCAAGCAAGCAGGGGGTCCGTCTAGTCAACCAGCTTCAAATAGTTCGTTTTTGGATGAGTGGTTAGAAAAACGCAAGAAAATATCTCAGCAGAAGGCAGAGCAACCTACTAAAGCTAACAAACCAGACAAGACGACTATGACACCTACTCAGCCTACACCGGCTCCAGAAACCCCGTTAGACAAGCCTCATGGTGGTACTTTATCAGTTCAGAGTTCCGATGGAACTGACGACGAAGTTCATATAGCTATTCGCTAGTGCTACTTGCTTGGACTTACCAAAGTTCGAACATACTCGTAGACTAGTCCAACAACAAACCCTAGCACAAATACCGAGCCCAGAATGGTCAAGCTATTGATCTGATAACCGTAAAAGTAAGCCACACTAATAATGAGCAACCCGACAACTATTGAGCTGATCAAGCCAAACTGCATAGGTATGATCCTGAATAGACTACGCTCTAATGTATTTAATATCAGATATATAACTGGTTGATGGATTATTTTGGCTAGTAGTTTTTCGTCAGCTCTCAGGTGATGTTGAGCTTTTGCTAGTGTTGTTCGGTAGTTTTTACTAGTCATGTTTTCTCCTGACGGCTCTTAGGATATGCCCATGCTCTTTTGATACTATATTTATCTTTATATATAACAATATATTCACGATCAATATTATCCACGACAATGCGATGAGTGAGTTAACTGGTGGTGCGCTGAGCATTCTTTCCATGGTTTTTGGGGTAGGACAGTAGACTTTAACATTAGTGATGCCTCCAAAAAAGCTGCTCATATAGCAATCATACGAGGTTGCATTTGTGGAACCTTTTGGATTGATCGGAACTGGATTCAGTAGCTGAGCGATAAAGCTAAAGGTTTTCTCTTGTCCAGGTTCTATTGTAGTTTGCGGCCATTCAATCATATCTAGCTGTCCATCAAATCGAGCTTGGTCAACATTTGTTAGTTCGGCATATTCTAAAATATCGCCAATATATATTTCAGGCGTGAGGTGTATTGGCTTGGAACTGGAGTTTTTTAGTGCAATATCATACTGTAATCTATCACCCACACGATTTTTGATATATCTGGCGTCGTTATTGTAACTAATATTAGTTACTGTAGTGCGGCTTTTGAATGTATTGCTATTTGTACAGTTAACATATGACACAGGATCGTCGGGTTTTTTATAACAAGTGTCAGCTTCGGAGCTAGTTGTTATCAGATTGCCACTATCTTTTAAAATAGCAAAGTGACCTGAACGAGATGAATATCCAGCCAGTACTTTTTTATTTGATTGACCCAATGACTGACCATCAACGGAGTGACCGTAATATTTAAATGAATTTTGATTCGCTAAGGCCAAGAAAGATGACCTAGTATTTGATTGCAGAGGCTCGCTATCGAGACGGTACACAGGTGATCGGCTCCAGGCTACCACTAGGGATTGATTAGATGCTAGCCAGTTGCGCAATGATGTTTCCGAAGTTTTAGCGAGCTCATCTCTAGTAATTGATAATGCATCGGAGCTACTACGAAATGTTGAATCTTTGCTGTCGTATCGGATTAGCATTTCTTGCTTGGAATCGACTCCGCCATATATCGCATCCGACTCGGTAGACGTGCTGTTCGCGCTGTGTGCGGGAAAGATAACGCCAACATATTGTAATAACAAGAAAAGTGCAGACAGGAGCACTAATAACCCGCGTTTTGCAACGGTGTTTACCAAGTTTTTATGATAATCCTTGAGCTCTCCGACCAAGCTAGGACTATGCAACGCATCAGTAACTATTTTCTCGGACATTTTAGTACAACCACCTCTTTTTATATGATCAATCATAGCATATTTAATGAAAACAACCCCTAGCACGGTAGGTATCTTTTGTGTTATAATTATCGATAGTTGGAAACAGAACTGAGGGAGAAAAATCTACATAATGGCTAAACAAAAACCAGCTGCTGCTTATGATGCAGCACAGATCCAAGTACTTGAAGGTCTAGAACCAGTCCGCAAACGCCCAGGAATGTATATCGGTAGCACAGGCTACGATGGGGTGCATCACCTGATCAAAGAAATCGCTGACAACTCTATCGATGAAGCGATTGCTGGTCATGCAACCAAAATTACAGTTACATTGCTTGCAGACGGTGGCGTTAGTGTCGCTGATGACGGACGTGGTATTCCAGTCGATAAACATACCAAAACCGGCAAAAGCACACTAGAAACAGTTCTGACTGTACTGCATGCCGGTGGTAAGTTTGGTGACGGTGGCTACAAAGTATCATCTGGTCTACATGGTGTTGGTTCTAGTGTAGTGAATGCACTATCTACTACATTGATCGCCGAAGTTCGTCGTAATGGCAAACTATATCGTCAAGAATACGAACAAGGTAACCCAAAAAGTCCGATCAAAGAGGTTGGTACTTCTACTCAAACTGGTACAAAGATCACTTTTTACCCCGATCCTACTATTTTCAAAGAAACAATTGAGTTTGATTACAAATGGGTAGTTGATTATTTACGACACCAAGCCTACCTCACAAAAGGTATCTTTGTGACAGTAAAAGATGATCGAACTAATGAAGAACAATCATTTTATTTCGAAGGTGGTATCCAAAGTTACGTTAAACACTTGAATATTGGTAAAGATGTCGTCGCAGACGCTGTGTTTTATGTAGAGCGAAAAGTCGAAGACTCTATGATCGAAGTAGCGATTCAATATAACGAGACCTTTACTGAAATCGTGAAACCATTCGCTAACAACGTTTTGACGCCAGATGGTGGTACTCACTTGATTGGTTTTCGTTCAGCGCTAACTCGCGTGATCAATGATTATGCTCGAAAAAGCGGTATTTTAAAGGAAAAAGAAGAAAACCTCACAGGTGATGATATCCGTGAAGGTTTGACAGCTATTATACTAGTCAAATTACCTGACCCTCAATTTGAAGGCCAGACAAAAAACAAACTCGGTAACCCAGAAGTTCGACGTTACGTTGAACAGGTAATGAATGAATATTTCAGCTATTACCTCGAGGAAAATCCTGCAGTAGCCAAGAAAATTGTTGGCAAAGCCTTGCTAGCCGCACGTGCTCGTAAAGCTGCCCGTGCTGCTCGCGACAACGTGATCCGTAAAGGCGCACTGGATGGCATGAGCTTACCTGGTAAATTGTCTGACTGTTCTAGCAAAGACCCATCTGATTCAGAGCTATATATAGTAGAGGGAGATTCAGCGGGTGGATCGGCCAAAGTCGGGCGTGATAGCAAAACACAGGCTATTTTGCCACTGCGTGGTAAGGTCCTGAACGTTGAACGAGCTAGGTTAGACCGAATGCTCAACAACAATGAAATTGTCAGCCTGATCAAGGCTATGGGTGTAGGAATAAGTGATCAATTCTCGATTGATGGACTGCGTTACCACCGAATCATTATCATGACCGACGCCGATGTCGATGGTAGTCACATCGCGACCCTGCTAATGACTTTCTTTTTCCGCTATATGCGCGAAGTTGTCGATGGCGGGTACATATACTTGGCAAAACCACCACTGTTTGAACTAGTAAAATCTGGCAAACAAGACAATGTATTCGTGTATAACGAAGAGGAGCTCGATATTATTTTGACTGAAACAATCGAGGCACGGAAGAAAGAAAGCCTCAAGGTGGATAAGGATGACGATCGTATAAAACAAGCTGGCTTCACCGAGCAGAAACGCTACAAGGGTCTGGGTGAAATGGATGCTGAACAGTTGTGGGAAACTACAATGAACCCCGAAAACCGCGTGTTAGTGCAAGTCAAAGTAGAAGATGCTGAAAAAGCTGACGCAATCTTTACAAAATTGATGGGTGAGGAAGTAGAGCTGCGAAAGAACTTTATACAGTCACGTGCCAAATTTGTTAAACTAGAGGATCTGGATATATAAATATGGAAGACGACCAAAAACCCCCAATTGAAGGCGAAATTTTAAACCAAGAACTAACGCCACAAACACACTCCAAAGTGATGGAACGACGAACAGTCGAAGACATCATGGAAGACAATTTCTTGCGTTATTCTATGAGCGTGATTGTCGAACGTGCTTTGCCTGACGTACGTGACGGTCTGAAACCAGTCCACCGACGTATTTTGTATGTCATGGAAAAGATGGGTGTTCGAGCTAGCAGTAAGACAGTTAAAAGTGCCCAGATTGTTGGTGAAGTTATGGGTAAATATCACCCACACGGTGACAGTGCTATCTATGAATCTATGGTTCGTATGGCTCAGGACTGGTCTATGCGTTACATGCTGGTGCATGGCCAAGGTAACTTTGGTTCGATGGACGGTGACCCAGCGGCAGCCTACCGATATACCGAAGCCAAAATGAACAAGCACGCCGAAGCATTACTGGCTGATATAGATAAAAATACAGTTGATTTTCGTGATAACTACGACGGCACCCGCCAAGAACCATCAGTTTTGCCTGCAAAACTACCGAACCTACTACTAAATGGTCAGATTGGTATTGCTGTCGGTATGGCGACCAACATTCCGCCTCACAACCTCGGTGAATTGATCGATGCGATCGTACACATCATCGACAATCCAGACGATACTACAATCGATGACCTATTGAAATACGTCAAAGGCCCTGACTTTCCAACTGGTGGAATCGTGTATGGTGGTGCACCACTGAAACAAGCGTATATGACAGGTCGTGGTGGTATCACTATTCGTGCTGTTGCCGAAATCGAAGAGACTAAAAAAGGTCGCCACCAGATCATCGTGACTGAAATGCCATACTCGGTCAACAAAGCTACCTTGATTGAGCGAATGGCTGATCTCGTCAAAGAAAAGAAAATCACCACTATTAGTGACATCCGTGATGAAAGTGCTCGTGGCTCAGTCCGCGTAGTGATCGAGCTCAAAAAAGATGCTTATCCAAAGAAAGTTCTAAACCAACTCTATAAACTAACGTCACTACAAACCAATTACCACTACAATATGCTTGCGCTGATCGATGGTATACAACCCCGAGTACTTGGTTTGCAAGATATCTTGACCGAATACATCAAGCACCGTCAAAAGGTTGTTCGCCGACGTACTGAATATGAACTAGGCAAGGCTAAAGATCGTGCTCACATATTAGAGGGACTAAAAATCGCCTTAGATCACATCGATGAGGTTATTAAAACTATTCGTGCCAGCAAATCCACCGAAGAAGCTCGCGGAAACTTGATAAAGAAATTCAAACTCAGCGAAATCCAGGCAAAAGCAATTCTAGAAATGCAACTTCGTGCGTTGACTGGTCTAGAGCGTGACAAAGTCGAAGAAGAACTGGCGTCACTAAAGAAACTGATCGCCGAATTAGAAGCAATTCTAGCTGACGAGCAAAAGATCTTGAGTATCATCAAAGATGAATTGGCCGAAATGAAAGAGAAGTTCAACGACGAACGTCGCACAAAGATCATCAACCAAGAACTAGGCAAGTTTAGCGATGAGGAATTGATACCAGAAGAAGAAACAGTAGTTCTTTTGACAACAGAAAACTACATCAAGAGAACTTTGGTGAGTGAATATCGCAAACAGCACCGTGGTGGTAAAGGTAAGCGTGGTATGACTACAAAAGAAGAGGACATTATTGATCAGCTTGTACCTGCTAGTACGCATGATTGGCTGCTATTCTTTACAAACCGTGGTCGTGTATTTCGTTTGAAGGCACACGAAGTACCATCTGCCAGCTTGCAAGCCAAGGGTGTTGCTGTGGTGAACTTGCTGCAACTACAGCCAGAAGAGAAGATTACATCAATCATCAAGATTGCCAAGGGCGAAAAGGATGACGGCTACTTGTTGATGTCGACAGTCAAAGGTACAGTCAAGAAAACACCACTCAAAGATTACGCAAACATTCGTACATCAGGTTTGATTGCTATCAAACTTGACGATGGCGATGAACTAAAGTGGATCAAACGAAGCAATGGTGAAGATGATGTCATAATCTCTACATCTGCAGGACAAGCTGTTCGGTTTAGCGAAAAGGATGCTCGTCCAATGGGTCGCGCAGCACGCGGAGTCCGTGGAGTTCGCTTGCGACCTGGTGACAGCGTTGTTGGTATGGACTTGGCAGACGAAAAGAAACCACTATTAGTATTGAGCGAGAATGGCTACGGAAAACTGACGAACACCAGCAACTTCCCATCTCACAAACGTGGCGGAGTTGGTATCAAGTCTGCGGTAGTAACTGCCAAAACAGGCAATATCGTATCAGTCCGTTCAATTGACCCAGATGCTAGTGAAATTCTGATCATCTCTACTCAGGGCCAAACCATCCGTGTAGGATTACAAGATATACCAAAACTTGGACGTACGACTCAAGGTGTGAGAATCATGCGACTCAAGGATGAAGATAGCGTTGCCTCACTCGGAATCATCCTTGACCAACCGGACAAAGAAGAGGAAACTAAAGAAGAATGATTATCTCAATATACTTGATCACTGCAGCTCTGGCATGGGCGTTAGCTCAGTTGATAAAGTATGTTCTGGGAGCCGTCAAAAACGGCAAGTGGTTTGATAGTACAGTAGTGCTGCATTCTGGCAATATGCCAAGTGTTCACACTGCAACAGTTGTTGCCCTCGTAACTATTATTGGTTTCAAAAACGGCATAGACACTAGTTTATTTGCCCTCGCGCTGCTATTTGCCGCGGTTGTTGCCTACGATGCTATGGGAGTTCGACGTAGTTCTGGTGAGCAGGGAATTGCTATCAAAGAAGCCATCAAAAACAAGAGCATAAATGCGAAAGTTCCATACGTTGCCCTCGGTCACACCAAACTAGAAGTTACGGTTGGCGCAATTATCGGCGTAGCAGTCGGTACTTTCGTTGCATTTTTTACTGCAACTACACCACTTTAACCCTTGACACCGCCTCTGATGCTGGGGTATGATGGTCTTTAAGTCTGAGTTTCTGCGAGACCACAAACACTACATCGTTGGTGTCGCTTTTAGAGACAAGGCAAGTATTTTTACAATTTGGTAGTGCAAATCATCGTCAGTTAATTTATAAATGTTTTAAATGTACATTCACTTGGAAACAAGTCACATTTTATGGAGA
>CAMTWU010000006.1:0-11884 GCA_947085525.1 uncultured Candidatus Saccharibacteria bacterium
ATCTGTTAACATAAGCGTTTTTCCACAAAAATGTGGAAAACTAGTACTAGAGTTATAGAAAATGGGTATTTTGGGTATTGCAGTGGGTCATAGTGGGGAGTACACTGGTGCTAGTGGGTAACCAAAGCACAACAAAGTGCCAAAAAACAAAAACCACAGTAACTTTAAATCCACCACAAAAACTCCCATGGCAAAAGTAGATTATTTCACACGTAAACTTGACGACAAGAACCGGTTAACAATACCGGTTGAGCTTCGAGAAGAATTTACGAGTGGGGTAGTAGTCACCAAAGGTTTTGGTGATTATCTGCATTTGTATCCGAGGAGTGTCTGGGAACAAAAAATAGAGCCTGAGCTAGAAGGCAGCCTTCTCGATGAGAAGATTGCTGACATTAGTGTGCGATTTCGTACAGGCAAAACAGAGGCAGAATTGGACCAGAAACAGGGTAGAATAACGCTAAAACAAGCGCAACTTGACTACGCAAACATTACTCGTAATGTTGAGGCGGTACGAGTGGGTAGCTACTTTAGGCTGTTGGCACATTAACAATTAAAAAATTCGGAGAATAGACACTCCGAGGTCAACTATCTGACAGTTAGCAGTGGAACGTAGGCTGCCACTCAAAAACTAAGATCCTGGTTCTTTCTAGAACACACACCTCCCAAAAAAAACTCCACCTCACACAAAGTCTCTCTAGCTGGTAAGTACTTGTCAGTTGCTATGCAACTATCATATATACTTGTCAGTCGACTAACAAAAACAAAAACAACAAAAAAACAAAAAGCTAGCTGTCGGTTAGGTGACCTCGAAAAATAAAAATATGGGTCAAACACATACACCACAACAACTCCACATTCCAGTAATGCTCGACGATGTCTTGCAACTGCTAAAACCTGAGAAAGGCGAGACATATCTCGACCTGACAGCGGGTTACGGCGGTCACGCACGCACTATCATAGAGAAAACTGGAGCTCACGCGACATTAGTCGATCGTGATGACAATGCAATTGCATATCTGAAAGATCTCAATCTATCAGATATTGAATTGATACATCAAGATTTCGCACATGCAGCTGAGCAACTAGTGAAAGATCAACGCACGTTCGATCTGATTCTTGTGGACCTAGGTGTATCGTCACCACAGTTTGATCAGGCAGAACGCGGATTTAGCTTTCGCGCAAGCAGCCATCTTGATATGAGAATGGACGGACGACAAGATAAAACAGCAGCCGAGCTCGTCAATAATTTGAGTCAGGATGACCTGATACAGATTATCCGCCGGTTTGGTGAAGAAAAACCGTTCAACGCCCGCAAAATTGCACAGGCAATTGTCGATAATCGACCAATTCACACAACAGGTGAGCTGGCAGATATCATCAGGCACACCATTCGTAGCAGAGGTAAAATTCACCCAGCTACGCGTACCTTTCAAGCGCTTCGTATTGCAACCAACGATGAGCTAGGCCAAATAGAGCAGATGTTGCCACTACTACCAGATTTACTAAATCCTGGTGGGCGAGTTGCAATCATTAGCTTTCATAGCCTAGAAGACAGATTGGTAAAGCAATATATAAAATCCCAGAAAGAATTGGGACTAGAAGCAGAACTCGAACCTTTGCTAAAACGGCCGATAGAAGGTTCCACCACCGACGTTCACAACCCGCGAGCACGAAGCGCAAAGCTACGTGGCGCAGTAAAAATAAAAATATAGAAAGGACTACACGAGATGAAAGTCAAAGTAATCAACAAGTCACCTCGCGCGGTCACAATTGCGGTTCACCGTCGTTAAGACTCGAGCAGCATAAAAATGGGGGAGGCTGGTACGCCGGCCTTCCCACCGCAACCCCAACACAAACATAAAAAAGAAACACCACCACATGTCAGATCGTCATAATAATACATTTATATCTCGTCGCGAAAATGCGTGGCGCCGCAATCAAAATACAGTTGCATTTGAGCATTCAACTCGTCTAGGACCAGTGTCACACACAGTACTAGTCGCAATGATGGTAGCTTTGCTAGGTTTAATTTACCTCACACAAGTGACAAAAACCAGTAGTTACGGCTACGCCATTGAACAGTTGAACTCACAAAAAACTGAGTTGGTTGCTAAAAAGAGCGAACTACAAGTTGAAAGTGCCCGACTAAAATCATTACAAAAGATACAATCGAGTGAAGTTGCTGCCAAACTGACACAACCAACTAGCACTGACTATATTCGTTAGTTACACTACGATATACTGATATTACCAATGAAATTACAACTCAACCTGTCACGCTACCGAAAATCGGAAATACTAGCCACAATCATGATTGGATTTGTGGTTATTATTGTGTTGAATTTATTTTATATCCAGATAATCCGTCATGAGTACTACAAGAAACAGGCATATGAAGAACAGGTGGCGAAGTTTGTCTTGCCAGCCAAACGTGGGCAAATATATGCGCGTGATACAGGCGGCATAGTGCCTCTTGTCCTCAACCAACCAGTATATACAGCCTATGCCGATCCTCAACAAGTGAGCGACAAGAGTAAATTAGAAGCCACAGTCAATCGTATCGCTGGTGGAAATGTTGTTGAGGGATATAAAGATGCTTTAGGAAACAAGCGTTTACGTTATGTGGTGTTGGCACGTCAACTCAGTAATACTCAGGCAGAACTACTTAAAAAGGAAAATGTGCCAGGTATAGGTCTGACTGCAGCTGACCAGCGAGTCTATCCAGAAGGCAATCTAGCCTCGCAGTTACTGGGTTATGTCGATAGTGAAGGAACGGGGCAATATGGACTAGAAGGCATCTTGAACAAGCGTTTAAAGGGTACGGATGGTAAATTGCAGGCTGTAACTGATGTGAGGCGCATTCCGCTGACAGTCAGCAACGATGACGTCAGCATACCTGCTCGAGATGGTGATAACTTGGTATTGAGTGTTGATCGGAACATACAATCGTATGCTGAATCTGCACTCAAGAAAGGTCTGGAAAAAGTACGTGCCACTAAAGGTAGTGTCGTGATAATGAACCCAAATAATGGGCAGGTTATGGCGATGGCGAACTATCCAACCTATGATCCATCAAAATATAACAAAGTGACTGATTATGGTGTTTTTCAAAATGATATAGTGTCGGCTCCGTACGAAGTAGGGTCAGTTATGAAAACGATGACCATGGGTGTTGGCCTGGACACTGGGGCAGTTAATCCTGGTACGACCTTTAATAACCGCGGTTTTGTGCAAGTTGATGATACAAAAATCAGTAACGTCGAGGAAGATCCGATCAGCGCAAATGCTACCATGACTGATGTGCTGCATTATTCACTCAACACCGGTGTGGTATTCATACTAGAGAAAATGGGTGGCGGTAAAGTGAACCTGCAGGCTCGTAACAAGCTGTATGATTACTATTATAACCACTTTCGATTTGGTGAAAAAACAGGGGTCGAACAAGCAGGTGAGTCGGCTGGAACGGTTATCCCACCAACTGATGAGCAGGGTAATAATGTACGATACGCCAACATGGCTTTTGGCCAAGGTATGGATTTGACTATGATGCAAACCGCGGCGGCCTTTTCTGCAAATATTAATGGTGGTACGTTCTATAAACCAAGTTTGGTTGTCGGTACGACCGAAAATGGAAGTAGTGTCAAAGTCAGCAATCCAAAGGTTATCAGGACTAATGTCTTGCGACCGGAAACATCCTCGACTCTGCGCGATTTGATTGTCAAAGGTCGTCAGCTCGGTGCGCTGGGTGGCAAGGATAGGCCAGGATATATGGTCGGTGGAAAGACTGGTACTTCACAGATTATTGATCCAAAAACTGGCAAGTACACAGACGCGAACTCCATCGGTAGCTATCTGGGATTTGGCGGCAACCAGACGCCCCAGTATGTCATAATGGTACAGGTTAAAGACAGCAAGGCAGCTGGCTACGCTGGTACAACAGCAGCAGGGCCAATATTTGGTGATATTTCAAACTGGATGCTAGATTATATGAAAGTAGCACCGAACTAAACTGAAAGGAACTCATGGACGTTATTACAATTACGCAACTTACTAATTATCTCATCAAAGCCTTTGCTTTGAGCGTCGGCGCATTCTCGCTGGCTATGTTGATGACACCGTTTTATACATTCCTAGCATATCGATATCGTTTCTGGAAAGTTCAACGTACAGAGACAACAATGGGCGAAAAGCTCGAGATTTTTACAAAATTGCATGCTCATAAGTTCAAACGAAATATCCCAACAATGGCTGGTTTGATCACAGTGGCTTCTATAGTAATCATTACTCTGCTATTTAACCTCGATCGCCAACAAACTTGGCTACCATTGGCTGCGCTGATCGGTGGTGGGGCAGTAGGACTACTAGACGATGTGATCAATCTGCGTGGTCTGGGTGGTGGGGTGAAGGGACTGCGAGCTCCGATAAAATTCTTGATGATTACTGTCGTGGCAGCTGCCCTGGCATGGTTCTTTTACTATAAACTAGGCTACGCCAGCATACAGGTACCGTTTGTGGATGCTCCGTGGGGACTTGGCTGGTTGATTATGCCGCTATTTGTACTGGCGGTTGTGTCTGCAGGTAATGCCGTCAATATCAGTGATGGTTTGGACGGGTTAGCGGGCGGACTGAGTGCGATTGCATTTGGTATTTTTGGTATCATTGCTATTTTGCAGGGTAACTTTGGGATTGCAGGCTTTTGTTTCACGGTAGTAGGCGCATTGTTAAGCTATATTTGGTTCAATATACACCCAGCACGGTTCTTTATGGGGGATGTTGGTTCGTTTGCGCTAGGCACTAGCTTGGGTGTAGTGGCGATGCTCACTGACACATTGCTCCTATTGCCGATTATCGGTCTACTGTTTGTTGTCGAGGCTGGCTCGAGTTTGATCCAGATTGCCAGCAAAAAGTTATTTCACCGAAAAATCTTTATCTCGGCACCTATTCACCATCATTTTGAAGCACTAGGATGGCCCGAGACAAAAGTCACTATGCGATTTTGGGTTATTGCTCAAGTCTGTGGCTTTATAGGCTTACTGTTGGCGCTTGCTGGGGGTAGTATTGGCTAATGGAGCGGATAACTAACGCCTCGAAGGGTTTTGTACGTCGGCATCGACCTGATTATCCAATGATAATATTTGTTGGTTTGTTGTTGTTATTAGGATTGATTGTTCTGTACGCTATTTCACCAGCTCGTACACAAGTTATTAACGAGACGGGTGCGACGCTGGATCAGGCACACTTTATGCAACGCCAATTTTTGTATCTGGCGGTAGGTATCTCAGCATTTATTGTTGCTGCCAATGTACCGCTAAGAATATGGCAAAAATACGCTGGAAAGCTATTGCTGGGGGCGTTGATAGCCTGTGCCTTACTGGCTGTGCTGGGTTTTGCAAATGTGCCAATAGCGCAGTGTACGCTGGGCGCCTGTCGTTGGTTTAATCTAGGAATCATCAACTTTCAACCTGCCGAGCTAGTCAAGTTCGGTATGTTGCTGTATCTGGCTGGGTTTATCGGTAGGCGAGTGCAGCAAAGTAAGCTCAATGATGTGCAGGAAACGCTGATACCACTAGGACTTTTGGTCGGTGTTGCCATAATCTTTATCATTGGTATTCAAAAGGACATGGGAACAGGGTTGGCACTGCTGGGTATTATTGGATCGATGCTATACGTAGCCGGGGTGAACAAACGAATAGGCTTGATTATCTCTGGTGTGGTTGTAGCTATGGGAGTATTATTTATAGCCATTGCGCCTCACCGTATAGCCCGAGTCGTGACATTTCTAGGCGACAATGGGGATAGTGGGGGAGCCGCCTATCACATCCTACAAGCAAAGATCGCACTGGGCACTGGGGGGTTGTTCGGGCTAGGACTAGGCAAGAACGTGCAATCATTTGGGTATCTACCTGAGGCGCCGAACGATTCGATATTTGCGATCATGGGGGAGTCGTTTGGTTTCCTGGGATTAGTAGTCATCTTGATAATATTGGTGTCATTATTACTACGATTATTATCTATCATGGATCGGATCGAGGATATCAACCTGCGCTTGATCGTGGCAGGTGTCTTTGGTTGGTTGGCAACACATAGTTTACTGAATATTGGTGCAATGGTAGGTGTTATACCTCTGACAGGTATCACACTACCACTCCTGAGTTTTGGTGGTACAAGCCTAGTCTTTATCATGTTAGCACTCGGTCTGGTGTTTCATATCTCACGGTATACCGTTCATGGTAAAATAAAGGATAATAATGAAAACAGTAAAAGTCAAAATTCTGACAGTGGGCGGTGGCTCGGGGGGTCACGTTACGCCAGTAGTGGCAGTTATCAACCAACTCGCCGCCGAGCAAGTGTCGACCGAGATTAGATTTTGGTGTGATCGTGGCTATAAACAACAAGCTACCGGCCTGATACAACAAGCAACTATACCAGTCAAAGTATCAACAGTACTGGCCGGAAAGTTGCGAAGATATCATGGTACAACCACGATGCAAAAACTTCTGGATATTCCGACAATTTTGCACAATATATTCGATGTCTTTTTAGTCCTGCTAGGTTTTTTGCAAAGCTTTATAAAGTTAATCATATGGCGACCCAAGGCTATATTCCTAAAGGGTGGTTTTGTATGTTTGCCCGTGGGTTATGCGGCGTTTATACTGCGTATCCCGATCGTTATTCATGATTCAGATGCGCATGCAGGATTAGCAAACCGATTACTTGCGCCGCTAGCAACTTATATAGCTACAGGCGTACCATTGGAGTACTATAATTATCCTACACACAAGGCGCAGTATGTTGGGATACCTGTCCAGTCGCTAGGTAAACCACTGACGCATGCTCAAAAAAATAGGATAAAGCAGGAATATGGCGTGTCACTACACAAGCCGTTGGTGGTTGTTACTGGAGGGGGTTTGGGTGCAAAGCGTATCAATGATGCAATAATAACAATTGCACCGAAGCTCATTGAATCTGCATCGATCATACATTTATCAGGTGTTGCCCAATATGATGAGTTGAAAGGAAAAGCACTGCAGAATGATGATTACAAACTAATCAGTTTTATGAGCGATGGTTTCGAAGAGTTAGTTGGCGCTGCAGATCTAGTCATTTCACGAGCTGGCGCTAGTAGCTTGGCAGAAATGGCCGCTGTTGGAGCAAATGTTCTATTGGTTCCAAACGCACAGCTAGTTGGTGGACATCAGGTCAAGAATGCCAAAATATACCTTGATAAAGGTGCCGTGGCAACAGCAGACGAAATGAAGTTTACACATAATCCGATATTATTACTAAATCAGATCAGAGACCTCCTGCGTAATGATACTGCCCGAAATGCCCTGGGTACATCATTGTACACATTTGCAAAGCCTGATGCAGCAAAAGATGTAGTAAAACTGATCATCAAAGCAGCAAAGTTATGATATTTTCACGACACAAAAAAACAGAGAGATCCCGTCAGCCACAGCTGATGGATGGTCAGGATGGTATCAGTTTTCGTCGCAGTAGGACACTGCAGGGGACTACATCGTCGAACGTGAAAGCCGCAAATCAGAAGCGAGCAGAACTCAAATCAGACAGGCTAAAAAAACAAGATCAACAACAACAGCGACGCATGGTCACAACTGGTTTGCTAGTTGTGGTGGCGTTGGTATTGTTTGCCTGGTATTTGGTCAGTCAATATACAGTTGATGTTGGCGAGATGACATATAATCCAGAAACTTCTACAACGCCAAATGATGCACTGTACAAGAAATCTATCAATGAGTATCTGAGTATTCGACCTGCAGAAAGGTTTCGTTTTGCTATCAACGATAGTGCTCTGACGCAGTTCGTTGCAGCATCACTGCCCGAAGTCAAAAAGATTAGCGTCGATGGTGGCCAAGCAAATAGAACGAACTTTAAGCTAGAGTTGCGTCAGCCAATTGCTAGCTGGAAAACTGGTGATGAACAATCGTTTGTCGATGATGAAGGTGTGAGTTTAGCCAATAACTACTACTCGAACCCGAGTGTCGTTATTACTGATAACACTGGTGCTTCAAATTCGGAACAACCTGGTACAGCGGTTGTTTCCGAGCGATTCCTTCGCTTTTTGGGTCGCCTAGTAGCGCTCACGAACAGTTCGGGGCTGGGTGAGGTGAGTGAGGCGTCTCTGCCCAAGAACACTGCCCGAGAGATCGATATCAAGCTCAAAGGGCGCCCATATTACATCAAGACCCATATCGATAGGGATCCTGCTGCAACAGTAGAGGACATCAAAAGGGTAGTGGGGTTTTTGGAGCAAAAGAAAGTGACACCAGTCTATATTGATGTTCGTGTGAATGGGCGAGCGTTTTACAAGTAAACAACCACGATCATACCCACTCTTCCCTATGTTCTAATTTTGTTCTATATGTAGAAAATAGCACTATTTAAAGTGTAAAAAGTATATTAAAATGATTGTTCAATAAAAAGTCAAATATACATAGCAGGATAGAGTAGAGGGGATTAAAGAAAATAAAGCTTAGCAAATGAAAAGTGCAAAAAATCAAATGTGGAAAACCGTGAAAAGTATATTAAAATACTAATTGTGGAAAAAGCAAGTAGTGTAGTCAGCCCGTGGCGGAGCACTCTCGATAGTGGTACCAAGGAGGGCTAACACTATATTGCACAGTAGCATACGGCTTTAAATACATAACAATAAACAAATATAAAGGTGGATATGACTACACTACCATCACTCTACTGCCAAAAGGGCTTATATGATACAGCGTCGCAAAAGATATATTGTGCGACATTATGTATATAGAAATAAGTTGCATTACTACTCAACTAATACATATAATTTACGTGAGTTTTTGTGCAAATACCCCTGTCGTTTGACTCATTACCCTCTCGTTTGATAATCACTCTTAACTCATTATTTTTTGCAATTTTAAAAACTTAAAATCTATTTTGATAATTCACCATTTTTATTTTGTTTGCATTAATTTTCGTTATTGGATTTGTTGTCGGGTTTTGCAGTATGTTCATTTCTAGACACATCGTTACTCGACTCTGCTGAACTATTTTCAGTAGGTGCATTTTTTACAACATTTGAATCGGTTGGTTTTTTCTTGCGGTTTCGACTACGTGGGCGTTTCTTTGCGCTCGAGCCCCCCTGGCTAGGTTGTTGATTTTGCATGGTGCCAGTTACCCAGTTTTTTGCAGGTTGTGGGGTAGGCTGCTCAGTCCCCTTGCCTAGTAGGAGGGTTTGGATCTCATGTTCGACTTCTTCGCGTTCACGGCTGTATGATTGACGAGACAACGCGACAATTTGCGGTGAGTTATCTGCCTGGATAGGAGGGAGACCTAGAGTCTTGGCGCTAAAGGCAGGAGCCTTCTCTCCCCTGATAACCATATTGATTACAAAGTTTCTATTAGCCATCTGCAGCAGATCTTCAGGTTCAAACTGGGGTGCGAATGGTTTTGCTAATATAGGCGCGTCATCAGCAGACACACGGAAGGATATCATAGTTCCAACGTTACCAAAGACAGCGTCACGCACAGTGTCATCCATCTGTGAGACGTATTGGTTGGCCACAGTTAGGTTTAGGCCGTACTTACGGGCCTCAGATAGAATGGTTGCAAAACTGTCAGTAGCAAAGTTTTGAAATTCATCTACATATAGATAGAACGGTCGACGATCTTCAATATTAGGAATATCACTACGACTCATAGCTGCCAATTGGATCTTGGTGACTAGGAATGAACCTAGGATTGCGGCATTATCTTCACCAATTAACCCTTTCGATAGGTTGACGATCAGAATTTTACCGTCGTCCATAATTTCACGGATATCAAAGGTGCTTTTTGGTTGACCGATGATATTCCGGATGATTGGGTTGGCTGTAAAGGCGCCAACTTTGTTGAGTACTGGTGCTACTGCCTCGGACGCAAACTTGTCGTTCCAGCTAGCAAATTCGACATTCCAGAAATTTTGCACTACTGTATCTTCACACTTTCCTAGGACTTCCTTGCGGAACTTTTTGTCAGTTAACATACGCGTGATATCTAGCATAGTGCTGCCTGGGTAATCCAATAGCGCTAATATCGTATAACGTAGAATATATTCTAGACGCGGTCCCCAACTATCACCAAACATGCGCTTGAGCACGCCTATAATCTCACTGCTGGTATTACTCTTCATCGAAGGGTCATGAACCTCCATCGGGTTAAAACCTAGTGGAAAGGCCGTATCGGCTGGATTAAAGTACACTACGTCTTTCATGCGGTTAGCGGGTATAAATCGCAGGTTGTTGACCGCAAAGTCCCCGTGGGGGTCGATGATAGCGTATCCTTGGTTATGATAGACATCGCTCAGCGCGAATAGCTCTAGTAAACCTGACTTACCCGCCCCTGTTTGACCAATGATATAGACGTGTCGTCCCCTGTCTGATCGTTGCAAGCCAAACTGGTAGTTAATCCCACGGAAATTTGTGACACCAAAGGCACTGATCTGTTCATCAATGACGTCGTCCCCCGTGATGATTGGTAATTTCGCTGGTGGCTCGGCGGTTTTGGTACTAGCCCAGACAATATTAGGAGTCTCCACATTAGTGTGTGGCAAGTGAAAGACACTAGCGAGCTCTTCGATATTGAGGATATAACCACTGTCTGTAAAGTGTCGGGCAGCGTACGCAGCGACGTCTTCACGCTTGAAACTGCTCTTTGTCATACGGAATCCATTCAGGTTTGTGCTGTTGAATTGTTTAAATGTGCCGACTAAGCCTTGTATACGTTGCCGAGCAATAGTAGGATCATGGCCTAGATATGCGATACGAACCTTTACCTGGTACCCTAACTTGACGGACTTTTTCTCGATTTCGCTGATACGAGTTTTTTCTCGCTCACTGATTTCGCGAGCCGTACCTGCCCCGGTGTTTTCAGGTGGTTTCGCTAGTACTTCGAATAACTGGCTGACATAGCCTACTCCACCAACATTCAGGCCAGTCATCGAACCTTTTTTTACTTGCTCGACATATCGGCTCGCTCGCTGATGCCAATCATCTGCCATAGGTCGTGCTAGTACTTGGATCCATAGTTCTTCGTCGTCATCTTCTAGCTTTGCTAATGTTGCGGTGATACCAGCTAGTGGGTCGACTTCAAAGTTTGTGAAGGTTTTGATCGGTAATACTTCGTTGTCTACCAGGCTCAGTTCGGCGGTATTGACGACGCTATGAGTGATATGGCGACGTGTGTAATCTTCGTCCGCTTCGTGGATCTGTACTGTAGGATACTGAGCATAGATTTGCCCTTCGACAAAGTTACGCAAATGTCGTGGTGTCCAGACATAAAAACGGATCATCTTGTTGATAGACGCCATTTCAAAGCTGATGTGTTCCTGAACTCCCCCGCTCTGGCGAAGTTCGGATTTGTCTCGCAGTATACCGTGCAAACTAGCAAACAGCTGTTCGGCTGCGAGCTCCTGTTTGTCGTTTGTACGTGGAATTTCCAAGACCAATAGTACTGGGTCGACAGATTGGATATGAGTGGCCTTCTGATTATTTCGCCACGCCAAGTAAAGTAGTATACCTACGATTGGCATCCATACGTACCACTGTAATAAAAATTCAAAAATTGAGCCCAACATCTATCTCTTATTATCCTCTAAAGCAGTTACAAGCGCAACTGCTTGCTGATCTATTAATTGTAGAATAAGGATTATTTTTCTTCGGCTAAGCCATATGTTGCGCGGGCAACTCGTTTGAACTGGGGTTTACCTTGTAGGTTTAATAGGATTGTAGTTTCTTTGACCTGACGCTTCTTTAGGACTTTGCGTACGATGTCATCGCGGTGCAATGGGCCTTCTTTGCGTAGGATGTCAGAAATGATATCTGCAACTGTACCAGACGAGTATCCCCATTCGCTCAGA
>CAMTWU010000007.1:0-71301 GCA_947085525.1 uncultured Candidatus Saccharibacteria bacterium
ACCAAGTGATATCCAAACTTTTGCAAATATTAAAGTCGTGGGTGTTGGTGGTGCAGGTGGGTCTGCAATAAACCGTATGAAAGATGCGGGTTTGCACGGAGTACAATTTGTCGCGATTAATACAGATGCACAAGCTCTGCACAACTCAAAAGCCGATGTGAAATTGCATATTGGACGCGATACAACTCGCGGACTAGGTGCTGGTGCTGATCCGAAATCTGGGCAAGCAGCAGCGGAAGAATCTCGTGAAGATATCAAACAAGCACTAGAAGGTGCTGATCTAGTATTTGTCACTATTGGTGCTGGTGGTGGTACAGGTTCGGGTGCTGGTCACATTGTTGCGGAAATTGCTCGCGAACAAGATATCTTGGTTGTAGGTGTTGCAACAAAACCATTTAGTTTCGAAGGTCAAAAGCGATCACAAAACGCTGAATGGGCAATTTCACAGCTAGGACGCAAGGTTGATACTATAATTACTATTCCAAATGATCGACTACTGCAAACTATCGATCGACGCACGCCACTGCTAGAGACATTCAAGATCGCTGATGATGTACTGCGTCAGGGTGTCCAAGGTATTTCAGAATTGATCACCGAACACGGTCTGATTAACTTAGACTTTGCTGACGTAAAGGCAATTATTAGCAACGCCGGCTCTGCATTGATGGGAATTGGCCGCGCCAGTGGTGATGACCGAGCAGCCCAAGCCGCTCAACAAGCTATCGAATCACCTCTAATCGAAGTCAGTATTGATGGAGCACGAGGTGTGCTATTCAATGTCACTGGTGGTTACGACATGAGTATGAGTGAGATCCAAGAAGCTGCCGAGTTAATTACTAGTGCAGTCGCGCCTGACGCGAACATTATATTTGGTGCAACGCTAAAGCCTGAGATGGAAGATGAATTGATAATTACCGTTATTGCAACTGGCTTTGATTCAGCTTTCTTTGATGAACAAGATGCTCCAGCACTTCCACTAGATCCAATTGCTAACCGTATAAAAGCTCCTAAAAAAGAAGACGACGAAGCAGCAGTTGGTTCATTTGCCGAAGAAGAACTCGCAAAAATTGACATGGACTTGGACAAGCACGAAGATGTATCCGAGACATTTAATAGCGAATCGGACAAAAGTATTTGGCACTACGACGAAGAAGAGTCAGATACGCCCGCATTCCTACGTCGACGCAAAAAGAACAAGAAAAAGAAAGACGACAAGAAAGAAGAATCTGAAGATAAAGACGAATCATGAGATGTCCCCACTGTTCTAACCAAGATTCAAAAGTTATCGAGTCGCGCGATGCGAGTGAGAGTGGGGCAATTCGCCGTCGTCGTGAATGTTTAAAATGTGGTCATCGTTATACGACATACGAGAGAGTTGAACGGCCTAACCTCGCAATTATCAAAAAAGACGGTGGTAGAGAGTTATTTGATCGTAACAAACTATTTGCAGCGATTCACCGCTCTGTTGGTAAGTTTTTATCATCAGACCTAGAGGTTGAAGCAATTGTGTCTCGTGTCGAGAACGAACTATATTCATCTGGTGAGACCGAACTGCCATCAACCGCAATTGGAGACCTCGTACTAGTTGAACTAGGTGATAGAAACCAAGTTGCCTATGTCCGTTTTGCTAGTGTCTATCAGGAATTCAAGTCTATTGATGAGTTTGCCAGTGCACTAGAGAAACTTCGCAAGAAAAAATAGGGGGGATAATGAAAGCCTACGTTGTATACAAAGTAGAAAGTGATCACGCCCGAGCTGTGACTGATTTTTTGCGTGATTTTGAGCGTCGAACAGGCAAAAAGTTAGAGGAAATAAACCCAGAAAGCCCCAGTGGATCTGCATTTTGTGAAACATATGACATTATGGAATATCCCACTGTTATCGCAACTGATAATAATGGAGTACTACAAAATGAATGGCGTGGTCTACCGCTACCATTGATGGATGAGGTGAGTTACTATGCTAACTAATTTGCATTTGAATGTTTTTCGAAAATCAGCCCAAAAGAATCAAGATTAACTACATATTGATTGTTATTTTTTCGGCGTTAGCTCTAGTAGATGCGTTTCAGCTATCTGTAAATAAGATACATATCTTGTAAAATCCCTGAGTTAAAATAGAGTGCAATTTAAACAGTGTTCTTAACTGCCCATCTGTTATGAAATCTCCACAAGCCGAATTTTTAGGCTCACCTAATAGCTTTATAGGTATGACGGGGCTTGTCATACAAATATTGTGTCCGTGGTGTTTGCTGACGACGACCTCGACTACAATTGCGTTCGGAGCATTACTACACATTTCGCTGCGTGAGGATGTATTGAATTTGTCAAAACATACCAACAAAAAAGTCCAAAAATAGGTAGATGGAGGATATACTTAATTGGTACTTGCTAGTATATTAGTAATTGGTGTTATCTTGGTTGTTGCAAAATTTTGGGGTAGCCTACTGGGCTAGAAGAGGAGAATTATGACAGATTTTATCATTCGTTATCTCATAGCAGGGGCATTATTTGCCATCATAGATGGTATCTGGCTATCATTTGTAGCTAACAAACTGTACCGTTCACAGTTGGGCTTGTTGTTGCTAGATAAGCCTAATTTACCTGCTGCGATTGCGTTCTACCTAATATTTCTAGTTGGTTTAGTTGTGTTTGTGATCAATCCCGCTATGCAATCAAATGATTGGAAAGTAGCTGCAATTTTGGGCGCACTATTTGGTTTTGTGACATATGCGACATATGATCTGACAAACCTTGCAACACTAAAAGGTTATCCGCTAACTATTACAGTTGTTGATTTGATATGGGGCACAGTGCTAACCGCCAGTGTTTCTGTTGCTGGATTTTTAATATTGCAGAGGATATCGGGTTAAGTGCCCAAACTAGTTTTTGCATCGATAGTTATGGCGTATATTTTTGTGGCTTTTGTGACGTTGGTTGAATTTGGCAGGCTAGATTATGTGTTGTCGTCACTAGCTATATATTTATTGGCAGCTGTAGCATTTTTGAGCTTGGTTTTTGTCATTGCACGGCGTATAAAACGCTACGATATCATAGACGCAGCATGGGGTCTGACATTTATAGTTGTTGCACTGACAAGCTTTTTCCTATCGTACCAGGCTACGCCATATCTTAGTGTTTGTATGTTGGTTGTGCTACTGGTAGTAATTTGGGGTGGTCGACTGAGCTGGCATATAGGTCTCAGGATATCGAACAGCCAAGTTGAAGACCCACGTTACACCGAACTACGCAAAAACTGGAAAGGAAATGTGAGTGCTAATATATACTTTCGCATATATATCGTACAGGCTATTTTGGCAACAACAATATCTATACCAATTATCCATATAAACTTGTTTAACGGGTCAGCGTGGACAATATTTACTTGGGTTGGTCTAGCTATCTGGAGTATCGGTTTCACTTTTGAAGTCATTGGTGACCAACAGCTAAATAAATTTGTCATAGACAAAAATAACAGAGGTAAAATCATGCAATCTGGTCTGTGGCGCTACAGCCGTCACCCCAATTATTTCGGTGAAATTACACAGTGGTGGGGTATCGGCATCATTGCGATAGGCGTTATGCCGTGGTGGGTTGGTTTGATCGGTCCGTTAACTATTACATTCCTTATCCTATATATTTCTGGTGTTCCTCCAGGTGAAAAAAGATTCGAAGGACGATCTGGTTGGAGCGAATACAAGGCAAAAACCAGCGTACTGGTTCCATTACCAGTAAAAAAGGTGTAGAATATAGACATATCCGCTAGAGTGGCTATCAATCACGAGGATCGGGAAGAAAAGTTCCACAAACTTAGTAGAACCCGACGGAAATGACCTGTGAGATCATACAAATAAAGCGCTAAAAGAATCATTTCTTTTGGAAATCAGATGGTACCGTCCCAACTTGGGATTCTGATAGACAAAAGAGATGATTTTTTATTTTAGAAAGGAATGACAGTGAAAATCAAAGGCGAGCAATTCAAAAATGGTGAAACTTGTGAAGGTGCTGTTTTTGCATCTGAAAATATACCGCATGATATTGCAACAATCAAGATCACTGGCCGTTATCCTGAAAACGGCTGGGCTATGAATGAAATAGCTCATGAATTAGTCATGGTTTCAGAAGGCTCAGGTAACCTTGAATTTAAAGATAGTGATTCGTTAGAGCTGCATACTGGCGATGCTGTATCTGTCGAGCCTGGTCGGTGGTTTGCATGGAACGGTGAAATGACTCTGATCATTGCATGCAGCCCAGCTTTTTCACCTGATCAATATAAACTGGAGGATGAAAATGAAGTTTAAAGCAAACACACGTCGTAAAGCGATTGAATACGAAAAAGATCTTGTAAAACAATGGAAGAAAAACAAGACTTTTGAGAAATCTGTTGAAAATCGCTCTGCAGATAATGCCTACGTGTTTTATGACGGTCCGCCATTTATCACAGGGCTGCCACATCATGGCACACTGCTGATCTCTACTATCAAAGACACCGTTGCGCGCTATCAAACTATGAAGGGCAAACGCGTTGAGCGTACTTGGGGCTGGGACTGCCACGGCTTGCCAGCGGAAGTCTATGTAGAAAAGAAACTCAACATCAAAGACAAGAGTGAAATTGGTACGAAAATCAGCATTCATGACTACGTCAAGGAATGTCGGGAAGCTATGGTGCAAGGTGGTAACGAATGGGAAGATGTCATTGATCGTGTCGGGCGTTGGGTAGAGTTCCAGGGTGCCTACAAAACTATGGACAAAGAGTACATGGAATCAATTTGGTGGGCATTTACGACGCTGTACAAAAAGGGCAAGATTTTTGAGGGAGAAAAGGTTCTCATGTACTGTGTGCATGATGGAACACCTATCAGCAAGTCCGAAGTTGCTATGGAGAATAGCTACAAAGAGGTGACTGACCCGAGTTTGTATACATATTTCAAGTTAGTTGATGAAGATTTGAGCTTGCTGGCATGGACGACAACTCCGTGGACTCTACCTGCAAACGTTGCGTTAGCGATCAATCCAGATCTAACCTATAACGTAGTCGAATATGATGGCAAGAAAGTAGTTGTTGCCAAAGATTTAGTAAAAAAGGTCTTTACTGACGAAAAGCATCAACAACTCGAGTATAAAATTATCGACGAAATTGCAGGTAAATGGTTAGTTGGCAAAAAATACGAGCCATTGTTTGAAAATCACGGGCCACATGCGCATTCAGTTCAGTCTGCAGAGTTTGTATCCAGCGAAAGCGGTACAGGAATTGTTCATATTGCCCCAGCCTACGGCGAGGATGACTTTAATTTGGCACAAACAAATAATTTGCCAGTAGTACATGTTGTCGATGAGAATGGAAACTATGGATCTGGCCGATGGCTAGGCAAAAATATATGGGATACTAACAAAGAAATCGCAAAAACTTTATTGAGTGAAGGCGTTGCGATGAAAATCGACTATATCCGTCACGAATATCCGCATTGTCACCGTTGTGGCCATAAACTTATCTACAAAGCTCACTCTAGCTGGTTCATGGATATACAAGACCAAAAAGAAGACATGCAAAAGGCAAACGATACTACAAATTGGATTCCAAAGTCTCTGAAGGAAAAGCGCTTTCATAATGTTATCGAAAGCGCACCGGATTGGAACTTATCTCGTGACCGCTTTTGGGCAACCCCAATACCAGTCTGGAAGGGTGTAAAGTCTGATGGTACTCCAGTGATTAAAGCTTTCGCATCATACAAAGAATTTGAGGAATTTACAGGTAAAAAATTAGATGACTATCATTTACCAATGGTAATGGGTATAACATTCGAACTTGATGGCGCCGAAATGTCACACATTGGCAAAGTTATTGATTGTTGGTTTGAATCTGGCAGTATGCCGTTTGCTCAATTTCATTATCCGTTCAAAAACAAAGAAAAATTCGAGACGAATTTCCCAGCCGATTTCATCACAGAGGGTGTCGACCAGACTCGCGGCTGGTTCTATAGCCTGACGGCAGTCAATGTCGCGTTGTTTGGTCAATCACCATACAAAAACTTGATCTGTGCAGGCTTTTTGAACGCTGCAGATGGCAAAAAAATTAGCAAAAAACTAAAAAACTACACTGATCCTACGGAGCTGATGGACGAAACTAGTGCCGATGCCTTGCGTTTATTCTTTCTCAACTCGCCACTGGTTAGTGGTGAGGACGCGAATTTGGCTGACAAAGACGTCAAAGATGTCGCCCGCAAACTAAGTATGGTTTGGAACATGTATGATTTCTTTACTATGTACGCCAGTGTTGATGGTTGGGAATTTAAGGATGATCCAAAAGTATTAAGCGAACCAAAAGACCTCAAAAATCCATTAGACCAATGGATCGTCAGTCGCGTACATCAATTGCTAGCAGAAGTCGGTGGAAATATCGATGAGTATAAACTGCAAGAAGCCGTAAAGCCGATCTTGCCATTTATTGACGATGCCAGCAACTGGTATGTCCGACGAAGTCGTCGTCGTTTCTGGAAATCAGGTGAGACAAAAGACAAAGATGATGCGTATCGAACATTGCACTACGTTTTGACACTGCTATCGCAAATAATGGCACCATTTACGCCGTTTTTGGCCGAGGAATTGTACCAAAAACTAACTGGAGGTGAGAGTGTACACCTGCTGGATTGGCCAGAAGTTGGGTATATAGACAAAGTGGTTATAAGAGATATGAGCCGCACTCGCGATATTATCGAAAAAGGCCTATCTTTGCGTATGCAGAAAGAAGGCAATCTTGGCTTAGTTAAGGTAAGACAACCATTACCAGAAATTGCGTATCCTAGTGAAAAGTTAGATGGTTTTTATGAGCAGGTAATTGCCGATGAAGTTAATGTAAAAAAAGTTATCAATACACCTATTGCGACTGGTTATGGTGCTTCCGGTCTCGTAACTGGTTTGGTATTCACGCCTTTTGAAGGTAGTAGCTTAGCTCTTAATAAAACGATAACTCCGGAACTTAAGCTCGAAGGCCAGACTCGTGAGATTATTCGTTCAATCCAGAATGCGCGTAAAAAAGCTGGTTTGAATGTTGACGATAGGATAAAACTCAACCTAAACACTAGTGGCGAGCTAGAGAAGGCGATAAATGAGTATGAAAAAATAATCAAAGACGAAACTTTGGCAGTTTCGTTAGATGATAATGAATATTCATACAGCGAAAAAGTTAAAATTGATGGACATGAGCTAACAATTTCATTGGAGGCAATAAAATGAGTGAAGCACGTGTAGGAATAGGTGTATTTATATTAAAAGACGGCAAGTTTTTGATCGGTCATAGGCAAGGTTCGCACGGTGAAGGGACGTGGGCTATACCTGGTGGGCATTTAGAATTTGGCGAGAGCTTTGAACAAACGGCAATTCGTGAAGTAGCTGAAGAAAATGGACTAAAAATAGAAAATCTGAAGGTCGGAGCAGTCACAAATGATATTTTTGAGGCCGAGAAAAAGCACTATGTGACAGTTTGGATGACGAGTCATTGGAAGTCAGGCGAGCCAGAAATTTTAGAACCACACAAATGTCTAGAATGGCGTTGGGTAGATTTCGACACATTACCACAACCGTTGTTTTTGACGTGGAATCAACTATTCGACAGTCAATTTTTGGACGATATCAAAGCGCAACTACGGGCTAGCTAACTTTACTTTTCAGGGGTAATCGACTACAATCAGACACGTTGTAAACTATAGTCTACATCAAATTGGACACACCGCCCGGTGTGTCCCAGAAAAGTGGGAGTACCTCTCAAATGAGAAACAAACGAACGCTCGTGCTGGCTGCCTTTTTGGCAGTCATGCTTTCGCTCGTCATGGCTTCGGTTGCCACGGCGGCGCCCCCGGTATCCAATTCGGGTTCGGAGTTTGTTCCTGTCGAGCTCGAAGCCAACATCAACGATCAGCCAGCTGTATTCGCGGTGACTGATGTCGCAACGGATCCAGACGGTGATCCACTGGAGCTTGCTAGCGCGAGCTACCCATGTGGATATCAGGACACTACGCACTTCAACTACTACCCATGGGATTTGGGTGGTCAGGAGACCTGTTATGTCACCGTCAAGGATGATGAGGGCAACGACAACAATCCATCCAATGACAATTATGTTAGTGTCCTCATCAACATCACAACGACCGCCGGTGATACGGAAGATCCTGTCGTTGTGATCACATCACCGGCTGATGGCACAACGTTCACGACGGATACCACGAACATCACTTACACGGTAAGTGACAACGAAGACTCGTCGCCAACATGTGATGTCGTCGACGGTGCGAGTGTCAATCTGACCGAAGGCGCAAACGTGCTTACGGTCAACTGCACTGATGATGCGGGCAACACCGGTAGTGACACAGTGAACGTGACGTATGAAGTGCCTGTCGTCGAGAGCTGCACCGTAAGGATCAGCCTTGGCAATGTGCAGGTATCGGAAGGTGATGTAAATCACCAGATATACGTCCCAGTCACACTGTCTAACCCGTGCGCAACCACAGTCACGCTGAGGTACAGCACGCAGGCCAAGACAGCAGATGGATCTGACTACGTAGAAGCAACTAATCAGTCCATCACAATCCCCGCAGGTGCAACTACAGCAAGCATCCCAATCGTCATCCTCGGAGATGATGCCAGGGAATCCTCAGAGATTTTCTTCGTTCTGGCGTTCTCGGATGTTGAAGGTGCCACGCTTAGCAAGGACAAGTCGACGGTCGTAATTCAAAACGACGACAAGCAGTAGCTAGACCTTGCAAAAACCCAGCTGACTCCTCGCATTCCAGCGAGTGATGTCAAACCCTCCCCCAGCGACACGGATTTCGCTGGGGGAGTTTTTACTTTCCAATAGAAATGATTCTGGTGTAGTATATAAATTGAAGTTTTTGTAAAAAAACTACTGGGGAGTAAGGGTGGTCGCAACTATTAAGTGTGTTTGTGGACATGTCCAAGACACGAAGGTGATCCAGAATGGGATCGGTACAAAAATCAGATGCAAAGACAAGGAGTGTGGTCGGCTGGATCAGTTCCAGCTGATGTCACGACACCATCGCCGAAGGTGGCTGGGGCGCATAAAAGATCGCTTTTTCAGCCCTAAACTCCACAGAAGGCTGGCGTGAGGTATCAACCTCCGCCAGCCTCTTTTAATACAAAGAGAGTATAATAAAAATAGACATAATAAGTATGCAAAAAGGAGGGTATATGGACGAAAATGTACAAGTATATGAATTTGACGGTGAACTCTTCGACACGGTTGGTGATTTTTTGCAGGCTTTGGCTCATGAATACAAGGTTGGTGACAGTGATTTAGTAATTAGTACGCTGGAAGATTATGGTTTTGACATTGTTGATATTGGGGTTCGTCCGAAGGGTGTATAGACTGTTATACTGAATATATGGCAAATTTTAGTTTCGATATAGTTAGTGAATACGACAAAGCAGAAATGAATAATGTTTTTGCTTTGGCGGAGCGAGAGATTGGTAATCGTTATGATTTCAAGGGGACACCTGCTGGTATAGAGTGGCTGGGCGACAAAAAAGGCCTCAGGATTATCGGTGCTGGTGAATGGCAGATCGAGGCAGTGTTAGATATTGTTCGCAAAAAGCTAGCATCGCGTGAACAGAGCTCGAAAGTTTTAGATCTCAGCAAGACAATCACCGAGAGTAACATGAGGGCGACCCAAGAAGTGCCATTTATTGAAGGTTTGGATCAGGAAAAAGCAAAGAAAATTACTAAGTTGCTAAAAGAGAAGTTTCCAAAAGTAAAAACACAGATTCAGGGCGAGGCAGTACGCGTAATTAGTGGTAGTAAAAACGATTTGCAGGCAGTCATGCAGCTCGTTCGCGCGCAAGATTTTGATTTTGTGACGAACTTTATCAACTATCGCTAAAAAACAACACTAACTACTTGCAATCATAACCAATTTGTACTTTAATAAAAGTAGAAATGTACACCAAAACACAAAAAACAGGGGTGGATGACTGATGGCCAAGCGGATTCGAAATCGAAATCCGCGCTTTAACAGACTGCCCTTGCCACCGGCAGAAAAAATAGAAACCCCACTCAATCACCTAGGCCTAGTGGATGCACAAGCTACTGTAGAAGCTTTACGTAGCTCAGTTGAGCATAGTTGGGTGGAGGGTATTTCTTCGAGACAAAGGGCTATTTCAGCCAATAAAAAACAATTCGAACAGGCTCTCGAGATATTCGATAGCGTTCCGCTGGAGGGCAGAGTAGTTAATATAGATACAAACGAAAATCTAAGTAAAATTGCACAAAGTTTAGCGGTTGTTGCACTGAAGCCGAAACAAAGTTACGCGCCTATTTTGCTTGCAGCTTAGGCTGTTATAATTAATTTATGAGTAAGGACAATAATAAAGCTATTTTCGCAGCAGGTTGTTTCTGGGGTGTGCAATTCTATTTTGACAAAGTTCCAGGAGTGGTTAGTACTCGAGTTGGTTATATAGGCGGACATACTGAAAATCCTACATATGAGCAGGTGTGCACACATACAACAGGTCATGCGGAAGCAACTGAAATAACTTTTGATCCTGAGAAAGTGACATACGAAACATTGGTGAGACAGTTTTTTCGTATGCATGACCCAACGCAATTGAATAGACAAGGCCCAGATATTGGTGATAGTTATCGGTCGGCCATTTTTTACTGTGATAGTGAACAAAAGGATATAGCTGAAAAAGTAAAAACTGAACTAAGCTCGAAATTTGATAAACCAATCGTGACAGAGATCACAAAAGTATCAGAATTTTACGAGGCCGAAGAGTATCATCAAAAGTATAGTGAAAAAACAGGTATTGGTATGTGTAATATTCCATATGCTGCCGTGTAATGCTATACTTTATATAGTATGAATGTACCAACTGACAAAGAATTCGATCAACTGATCAGTACGGCTATGGACGAGCTTCCAAAGCGTGATATTGAGAACTTGCAAAACGTAGTTGTGACATACGCAGATGAGCCAGACGAACACCAAAGTTATAAAATGAATCTACGTCATGATACATTATTATTAGGCTTGTATGAAGGTATTCCTTTAACACAGCGTGGAGCAGGCTATAATCTGGTGTTACCAGATAAAATAACGCTATTTAAGCTGCCGATAGTAAAGTATTGTATGGCGACAGGCGCTGAACTGTCGGAACAAGTAAAGCACACGTTGTGGCACGAAATAGCCCACTTTTATGGTCTAGATCATGCAGAAATACACAAACGAGAATCTTAGTGTGGTTGAGAGTAATAAGCCAACATTGCGAGTGATGCGATAAATATAATCAGCAAAATATAAAGACCGATTAGTATAAATCCAAAGTAGTTAAGCCAGTGAATAGGTGGTTTCTCTAATTTCTGATCATGTGAAGCTTGTAATTGACGATATAGTGCTGCGTTACCAACAAGCTGGTTGATACCACCCACGATAGGGATGATGGCAGCGACAGTAGCAACTCCGAAGACTTCACGCTTGCGGCCATTTACTAGTGCTTTGATACGTTCGTGCGATGTTTTCACACCCTTCTCGCTGGCCGATTCGTCCATGATGACATAGGGTAGCAATGCATAGCGAAAGGCTGCGACAATACCAGGGATAATAAACAACAGAGACCATGCAAGTATTTTGACAATTGCCAGTAGTTGAGCTTGAAATAGTCGCCAAAAACGACCAACAACTGCGTCGATCGCAGCGCCGAAGCGTGCAGTACGACCAGCATCATTTTCCAGCGCGACATATGCAAAGATTCCAGATATAAACACATTCACAGCTGTGAACACAACAATCAGTACTGCAAAGAATACGATTCCTAAAATCAGCAATATGAATGCTACCAGGCCAAACACCTCGGGATTATTCGCAGCGTTGTGTGCATTACCAGCATGAGCTTGCACATTAGAGCTAGTTGTATCTACAACTGCTGCGAGCATTTGAAAGAACAGACCAAGTAAAGGTGCAATAATCAGCAAAATTGCCCAGCCTAGGTTTTTTTCAAAAAATTGTCCGAATTTATCAAATGATAGTGAAAAAGGGTTCGATTGGTATTTGAGAGTTGGTTTCTTGGTTACTTTTTTTGTTGTTGGCATGGATGTTCCTTTATTAATACGCTTTCATTTTACCACAGCCGAGGCTTTACACCAGAGTGTATCTCTGTTACAATCTACCCCTGAACTAAATTAATTGTAAGGAAAAGAAATGACAAAAGCAGTCGTCAAAATCGGTGGCAAACAACACATTGTTACCGAAAAAGAGACCCTCTTGGTGGACCGCCTCCAAGATGGAACAAAAGAGCTCACGCTTGACGCGCTTCTAACCTTTGATGGGAAAACCACCAAAGTTGGAACTCCAACCGTGAAAGACGTGAAAGTCGTCGCAAAAGTATTAGAACCTGAAGTGAAGGGTGATAAAATACGCGTTATTCGTTTTAAAGCGAAAAAGCGTGTTCACAAAGAGCAAGGCCATCGGCAAAAATACAGCAAAATTCAGATCACATCGATCAAATAATTAAAAAACACCCCAGATGGGGTGTTTTTTAAATGCCCATAAACTTTTCACGCTCGTGGTATAATTGAGAGCATACTTAGAGAGAGGAAAGACAGACAAATCGTGAGCAAACCAGTTATTATTGCGGTGACAAATCAAAAAGGTGGCGTAGGCAAGACAACTACGGCGATTAATGTTGCATATTATTTGGCAAAAAGTGGCAAAAAGACTTTGCTAGTTGATCTAGACCCCCAAGGAAATGCATCTAGCGGTCTGGGCGTCGACAAAAGTAAGATTGAAAAGAGCGTCATCGACCTACTGACAGGTGATGAGACCTTGGATAAGGTAGTGACAAAGACGAAACACAAAAATCTATACCTCGTACCGACTACATCACACCTGGCGAATACAGAAGTCGAAATGGCTAGTGTGAACAATAAATTTGTTCGGTTGAAACAGGGGTTGAATGACAATAATGACTATGATTTTATATTAATTGATAGTCCACCAAGTCTGAGTTTGCTCACTGTGAATGCGTTGATTGCGGCTAACTACATTGTACTGCCAGTCCAAGCGGAGTTTTATGCTATGGAAGGCCTGGGGCAATTGCTGGAAACTATGAAATTGGTACAAAAAGGTATGAACCCTAATCTAAAACTACTAGGAGTACTAGTGACTATGCTCGATAGTCGCACATCGCTATCCCGCCAGGTTCATGACGAGATCAAAAAACACTTTCCTGGCAAGGTTTTTGACACGACTATTCCACGAAATATCAGATTGGCCGAAGCACCTAGTCACGGACTACCAATCGGTGCATACGAACGCTGGAGCAAGGGTGCTAGGGCATACAAAGCAGCCTCGAAAGAACTATTAGAGAGGGTTGGAAACTAAAATGGCGCAGAAAAAAGGTCTAGGCCGAAGTTTTGACAGTTTACTGCCGACAGAGCTACTGAATGAAACCTTTGACCCAACTGCAAGCGAAGACCACAAAGTATCTGAACTGCGACAAGTAAATGTCGAAGATATTTCACCGGATATAGACCAACCTAGACGTAGCTTTGATGAAACGGCACTAAAGGAACTAGCAGCTTCTATAAAAGAACACGGGGTTTTGCAACCTCTTGTTGTTGTGGCACACCAGGGTGGTTATCAGGTTGTGGCGGGTGAGAGACGTTATCGTGCAGCGAAATTAGCAGGACTGGCAAAAATACCAGTTATTGTGCGTACACTCAGTGCTCAGAATCGTCTAGAAATAGCTTTGATCGAGAACTTGCAGCGACGAGACCTCAACGCGCTCGAAACAGCTACAGCGTACCTGAAATTGCGCGATCAGTTCAATATGAAACTAGATGAAATTGGTACACGCTTAGGCGGTAAATCGAATGCTGCTATCAGTAATGCCTTGAGATTGCTGCAACTACCCGAAAACGCCAAGCAGTCATTGGTAAATGGTGAGATAAGCGAAGGTCATGGACGACAGATTTTAGCCTTGGATAACAAAACTGCGCAAGACGATTTGTTGCGACACATTACCCGCGAACAATGGAGCGTACGCCGGGCGGAACAGTTTGTGATTGGTTACAAAAAAGGCAAGAGCGGTGATAAGAAATCATCTGCTGTGCGTTCAACGTTGAGCGAAACAACGCTAACAAAAGATCTGTCAAAACGGTTATCAACAGAAGTAAAAGTAAAAACCACCGCAAAAGGTGGTCAACTAGTTATCGGCTTTGCGGACGACAAAGATTTGCAGCGTATCAAAAATCTACTGGGTTAAAAAAAGCGAAAATCTTGAAATGGAAAAATGCGGAGGGCGACTGGTCCGATAATGTCATCATACGGAATAGTACCTAATCCACTGCGCGAGTCGAGCGAGTAGTTACCCTGGCGATGATCGCCCATAACGAATATTTCGTTTTTTGGTACCCGCACATCGACATCACCACTAATTGGTGCGCCTTCGACGTCTTTTGTCAGGCTATCGGGGTTAAAACCCTCTGGGTTGGCGCTGTTAAATACGGTGACTTTACCACCGACTACCCGGACTCTCTCACCTGGAAATGCAATAACACGTTTGACGATATATTCGTCTTTGCCAGCCAAGCTCAGCGAGTACTCTGGATTTTTAAAGACAATGACGTGACCTCTTTCGGGTACGTAATCTTTACCTTGGATATGCGCGAACGTTGATGGAATTTTGTTAACGATCAATTTGTCGCCAGTGAACATTGTTTTTTCCATACTAGGGCCTTCGACATTAAAACTACGGAATATAAAGGCATTGATCAGGATAACGCCCACTGCAACAAGTGCAACGAACATCACAACACCCAAAATGTCTTTTAGTAAACTGCTTGTTTTGTCAGAATTCATCTGTATATATCATACACTATTGAGCTATCTGAAACATTGCCAGAAAGTGGTTATGTCCTATATACTAGTCATACCAAATGAGTAACAAAAATAATTCAATTGACGGTTTCAGTCTCCGTCGCCGTGACACTAGTAGGGTGAGGAATCTGGGAACCGAGCCAGTGCCCCAACGGTTTTTAAAAGAAAATACCGCTATTAAGCCTGTCCAAAATCCTCAGCCTCTATCATCTAATCGCCATCACGCACCAAAAACTGGACTCAAACGAAGTGACATAGATGAGTCACTAAAAAAATTCGAAGAAAAACCATTCAAAAAGAAGCGGCGAATCACTAAAAAAGGTATAAAGCGCGCCCTGAAAATTTTGGTAGTTATCTTGGTGCTGATCGGCGCATTTTTGGTGGTCAAAGCCTTTATCGCTGGTAGTAAAATATTCGGTGGCAACTTGTTCGATGCATTTGCTAGCAGCCAGCCACTCAAAGAAGATGCAAATGGGCGCAGTAATATATTAATCTTTGGTACCAGTGAAGATGACCCAAATAATCACGACGGAGCAGCACTAACTGACTCGATCATGATAGTTAGCCTTAACCAAGAAAAGAAATTAGCTGCGATTACCAGCGTGCCACGTGATTTGTGGGTGAAATATGATGACGATTGTGAGTTTGGTTATCAGGGTAAAATCAACGTCGTCTATCAGTGTTCTGACCCTAACAAAAAAGAAGGTGAATTTTCTGAAGCCGGAGCCAAGGCGCTGCGTAAAAAAGTTGGTGAGGTCTATGGACTAGATGTGCAGTACTCGGTTTTTGTAGGGTACGTGGCAGTACAACAGGCTGTTGACGCTGTGGGTGGTATTGATGTCAAAATCGAGAGTAGCGATCCGCGAGGTATACTAGACCGTAACTTTGACTGGGAATGTAACTACAAGTGTTATTACGTGAAATACCCGAACGGTACGGCGCGCTTGGACGGCAAGCATGCATTGGCATTGTCGCGAGCTCGTAACAATTCAGGTGGCTATGGTTTGAGCCGTGGTAACTTTGATCGTGAGATTAATCAGCAAAAGATTCTAGTTGCACTTCGCTCCAAGGCTTCAAGCGCTGGAACCCTTGCCAACCCTGTGGCGGCTTCACGACTTATCGACTCGCTGGGTGACAATATTCGAACCAACTTTGCTGCAGGTGAAATAAAAACCTTGATTAACCTCGCGCGAGATATCAACGACAGGAAAATTGATCGCTTTAGTCTAATCGATGAAACACCAGCTCTGCTGACAACAGGTAACGAGAGCGGGCAAAGCGTCGTTATACCGACAAGTGGTACATATAATTACACCGATATTAACATGTTTATACAAAAACGATTGACTCAAGATGAGGCAAGTAAAGAAAATGCACGTGTAGTAGTACTGAACGGTTCAGGCAGATTAGGTGCAGCCAAAGAAATGAAAGACAAGCTGACTGCAAAAGGCTTTAACGTCACGGGAGTCGGGGATGCCGCAGTTAGCCAGGAATACGGCAAGGTAACGATCTACAAGGTTAGCGAAACAAAGCAACCTGCAACAACTACTAAAATCAAGAAAACACTCAAGACAACTGTCAAAACTGGTCCAATGCCGTACAATATGACGGCCGATGCGGACTTTGTCGTTATTGTAGGCCAATAGATCATGATATAATAATACTCACATATGGAGTTAGTAAAATCTGCGGGCAAACGTACATCACTAGTTAGCGAAGTGCTCTACATTATTTTTAACGTCGGTTTAGCGACTGGTGTGTTGTTGTTGGTATTTTTTCAAGTTCCAATCCTGGCTTATTTGCTAGTCGCGATTAGTAAATGGCGAGTATTTGCTGTGCGTCCTCGATTTTGGTGGGCAAATATCAAAGCGAACTTGCTCGATCTACTCTTGGGTTTGAGTGCAGTCACAATGATATGGCAAGCAGCGGAAACAGTATGGTTACAAGTTATTGTCGCAATTTTGTATGCGTTATGGTTGGTATTACTAAAACCTCGCAGCGAACGGGGTGCAGTATTAGCGCAGGCTGGTGTTGCTCAATTTATGGCTATCACAGCGCTTTTCAGTGTGAGTTTTGACTTGGCTGCTTGGGTAGTTGTTGCCAGTATGTGGGTGATTGGCTATATTAGCGCCCAACATGCGCTCAGCACTTATGAGGACGCTGATATCACATTACTAGCACTTGTATGGGGTTTGATTGTGGCTGAACTAGGCTGGCTAGCATTTAGCTGGACAATAGCATATTCCGTTGCACCAGCAGGTATATTCAAGATCCCACAAATTGCCTTTATCGTGACGCTACTAGGATTTTTTGCAGCAAAGGCCTGGGGTGTATATATCAGCAAACGCAAACTACGACTCACTGATTTGACTGTACCCGCAGTATTTTCTGGTAGTATTATTTTGATTATTTTGATATTTTTCAACGATATTAATCGAGGGTAAATTTAGTCTAGGGAGGGTATTATGGCGTCAGAAAAAAGTTCAGTTGGCAAGATTATCACAATCGTATTCTTTTGTTTTATCGCTAGCTTCCTAGGTAGCTGGGTGTTTTTGAGCACTGGTTTGGTGAGCACCAAAAACACTATTTCATCACCAACCACGGTCGTGTCTAGTGACGAGCAAGCAATGAGCAAAGTTGCTAAAGATGTGTCTCCTAGTGTCGTGTCAGTCACGACGACCTTGGTGACGACAAATGGTTATTTCCAGAGCACCTCACAAGGCGCTGGTACAGGGGTGATTATCAGCAAGGATGGGTATATTTTAACCAACAAACATGTGGTAAATGGTGCCAGTCAGGTATCTATTGTTATGAATGACGGTACAATTCACAAAGACGTCAAATTGGTTGGTGTCGATCCACTCAATGATCTAGCCTTTTTGAAAATGACTAGTCCACCCAAAGATTTAGTACCAGCAAAGCTAGGCAACTCTAGCAAAACTATTGTTGGTCAAAAGGTACTAGCAATCGGTAACGCATTAGGTGAGTTTAAAAACAGCGTAACGAGCGGTATCATATCGGGCAAAGGACGCCCGATTACGGCGCAGGATGGTACGACGAGCGGTGAAACACTCGAAAACTTGCTGCAAACAGACGCATCGATCAATCCCGGCAACTCAGGTGGTCCGCTGGTTGATCTAAATGGCCAAGTTATTGGGATTAATACTGCTGTTGCGGCTGACTCACAGGGAATTGGCTTTGCGATTCCGATAAATGCGGCAAAAGGTATGATCAAAGGTCTGATAGAAACAGGCAAAGTGCAGCGGGCGTATTTGGGCGTTGCATACGTGACGCTAACGCCAGAGATCGCGGATAGATTCAACCTGCCCGCCACCCAGGGCGCATATGTCTATGATGCCGACGGTAACTCGATTGTTGCGAATAGCCCAGCTGCAAAGGCTGGTATCGTCAACAAAGATGTCATCTTGAGTGTTAACGGTACGAAAATCGATCAGGATAACGGATTGTCACTAATTTTGGCGGGCTACATGCCGGGTGACAAAGTGACCTTGAGTGTTCTACGTGATAATCAGAAAAAAGATATAAACGTTACTCTGCAAGCGTATACAGGGCAATAAAGCCATCTATTTTTTCTAGCTCGAAACCATGTTTTTTGGCGTATTCTGTCATTGCTTTGTGTTGACGTGGATCAGCTTCTAGTAGCAAATTATCACCTTTACGTAACTTTTTCTGAGCTTGTATGATTAGTTTTTTAACTAGTTTTAAGCCGTCATCTGTCGCGAACAACGCTTGGCTTGGTTCGAACTTAGTCTCAGGTGAAACCTCCCAATTCTTATCAACGTATGGCAGGTTCGCGATGACTACAATTTGGTTTTTGGTAGTAATGTTTTTTACACCCGCAAGTAAATCCGATATTACAAATGTAATAGTTGTATTTAGTCCGTTGGCGTTTTGTCTGGCAACTTGTAGGGCGTCTTCGCTGATATCTGTTGCGATGACTTTGCTATCTGGTATTTCTAGCTTTGCCGAGACTGCCAAGCATCCACTACCAGTACCGATATCAATAATTGTTCCTAGTTCTAAGCCTTTTAGAATTTCGATAATTGTTTCAGATTCTGGGCGGGGAATCAGTACGGTAGGCGAGACCATAAAATCCCGTCCGTAAAACTCTTTGTGACCTAAAATATATGCAATTGGCTCGCGTTTTAATCGACGCTGTAGCCATTTGTCAGCCTGCGCTAGCTCAATAACTGATAATTCTTGATCATAGTGAGCTAGCAAGTATTCGCGTGGTTTGTACAACGCCGCAGATAATAATAGCTGCGCATCCAATTGGGCAGAATCGATACTCGCTGAATTCAGTTTTTTCGTTGCACTACCTAGCCAGGTCTGTATGTTCATACAAACATTATCTCACGACAAAAGCTAATATTGACAAAAGTTATCGTATTTGCTATAATATATATGTAAAGTGTTATACACGATCGTACATCACAACAGAGGAGAAAAGGTGCAAATCTTTATTCAAGACAGCAACAACAGTTTTGTTGCGCTCATGCGCAAAGAAGACCACGAAAAGGGTAAGGGTCCAGTTTTCACCTTCGTGCCTGATGATTACCACAATAACCCATGGGCCTTGGGTACTACTGGTACTTACAGCCTCATGAACAAGCTGACCCAGGGTCACATCCTGGTCCCTGGCTCTATCTCGGTGCCGTTCTCGAATGCTCTCGAGATCGCTGACGCAGAGACGCCGTATGAGGCTGCGAAGAACATCATTAAGGCTTCGGCCACAGTTGAACAGGTGATCGAGGCTTTCGAGCTGCTGATTCCCACAAGGGATCAGATCTCCATCGCAGTCTAGCTCCTATCGGAGCTTCTTCCGCCAAGCGGACGCTCGCCCCCAGCGATATGGGGGTGTTTTTTTGTGTATTAATTGTTAGAGAGTTGTCGTTCGGCTGTTCGTAGCTCATCTATCAGGTCTTGAATATCGCCGTTCATTGCAGCGGGGATGTTTGATCGTGAATAGCCTATGCGGTGATCTGTGATGCGGTCTTGGGGAAAGTTGTAGGTTCGGATCTTTTCACTACGATCACCAGAACCGATTAGTGAACGACGTTCGCTGGCGGTTTTGGCAGCTTCTTCGTCTATTTTTTGCTGCAGCAGGCGAGATCGTAGTACGCTCATGGCTTTGGCTTTGTTTTTGATCTGAGACTTTTCGTCTTGGTTGGTGACAACTAGGCCTGTAGGTAGGTGAGTAATACGCACAGCAGAATCGGTTGTGTTAACAGATTGTCCGCCGTGTCCGCCAGCACGGTAGACATCAACTTTTAGATCATTAGGATTGATTTCGATATCGGTTTCTTCGGCTTCGGGTAGTACTGCGACCGTGACTGTACTAGTATGAACGCGCCCCTGGCTCTCGGTCGCTGGGATACGTTGGACTCGGTGGACGCCACTCTCAAATTTCAGCGATGCATAGGGACTGTCGCCCTTCACTTCAAATACTACTTCTTTGTAGCCACCAACATCATTGGCGTTTTCACTCATGATTTCGGTCTTGAAACCATTGGTTTCGCAGTAGCGCAGGTATGAACGCAGCAGTTCGCTGGCGAATAAACTAGCTTCGTCGCCACCAGCGCCTGCGCGGATCTCGATGATGACGTTTTTGCTGTCATTCGGATCGCTAGGCGTCAGGATTTCGGCTAGTTCTGTTTCTAGCGAACCTAATTTTTCCTTGTTTTCTGCTGTTTCAATTTTTGCCAGTTCGGCTAATTCGTCGTCGCCGCCAATCAAGCTGTCAGCTTCGCTAATTTGTTTTCTCAAACCTTCGATTTGTTCATTCTTTTGCAAGATTCCATCAATTTCGCTAAGGCGTCTTGATTTGGTTGTATATGCGGGATCCGAAAAAGCTTCAGGGTTGGATAAGAATGTTTCCAGTTCTGTCTTTTCAGCCTGTAGGGCAGAGACATCGATATTCATAATGCGGCGCCCTCCCTGGTTAGTTAACTAGCTTCGGTGTCAGCGTCTTCGGCCTTTTTCTCAGCCTTTGCAGTAGCTTTCTTTGCTTTGTTGCCTAGAGCAGCTTTACGCTGAGCGGCAGCCTCGAAACGAGCTTTGAATCGATCAACACGACCTTCAGTGTCAATAATTTTTTCTTCACCCGTAAAGAACGGGTGAGATGCACTAGAAATGTGCATTTTTACTAACGGGTAAGTGTTGCCATCTTCCCATTTGATAGTCTCGTCAGTAGTTGCGGTTGACTGAGTCAAAAATGCAAATTTAGCCTGGTCGTCAGCAAAAACGACAGGTCGGTAAGTAGTTGGGTGTATTCCTTTTTTCATAATCCGATCTATTGTATCTGTTTAACTGGGAAAAGTCAAAGGGTGGAGTAAATAAAAAAGCCAGAGTTCCGAAAAATGGAACGCTGGCTGGGCTTTGGAGCCCTCTCGATCATCGTTGCCGAGAAGGTGATTATGTACTGGTTAGTGTGATGAGGTTTTTTTGCCTTAGCCACTCGCGAGTTTCGCAGAATTTGTCGATGGCATACGCTGCCGCGAATGAAGCAAGTAATAACGCGAGTAGCAGAGGGTATACCACGCAACAGCGTAGCGCCACCGCTCCTAATCTTAAAAGTAACATTTAATATCTCCAAAGGTTCGTGTCTCGCAAACTATTTGCAAAACGTGTTTATTTATCATAACACTGGTACAGGGGTGCGTCAAGTTGCATAACTGATTGAGATAGTGTATATTTGTTCAGGTAACATTATTTTAACGACACAACTCGTATACAAGACTCCTGAAAATCTCAGGGTATACGGGTGAGGAAACAAGGAGTAACAATATTATGGCCGTACAGGTTGATATTAAAGAACTGCTCGAAGCTGGACTTCACTTTGGGCACAAAACTAGCCGTTGGCACCCGAAAATGGCGCCATACATTCACAGCAAACGTCAGGACAGTCACATCATTGACCTAGTCAAAACTGTCGAAGGCCTAGACGTAGCACTACCGTTTATTACTAAAACTGTAGCTGGTGGCAAAAAAGTCCTATTTGTAGGTACTAAAAAGCAAGCAAAAGACATTGTACGAACAGCAGCTCAAGAAGTCGACCAACCGTTTGTCACAGAACGTTGGGTTGGTGGAACGCTGACAAACTCAAAGACTGTTGGTGCGCAGATCAAGCACATGCAACAACTAGAGAATAAAATGGCTAGTGGTGACCTAGAAAAACGCTACAACAAGCTAGAGGTTCAACGATATGCAGAAGAAATCGAAGAGCTAAACAAAAAATATGGTGGTATCAAAAACCTAGAAGGCAAGCCTGGTGCAGTTTTTGTCACTGACATTTTGTCCGACGCAAACGCAGTTCGCGAAGCGAAAAAACTAGGTGTTCCTGTGATTGCAGTTGTCGATACAAATGCCGATCCTAGCGATATTGATTTCGTGATTCCTGGTAATGACGACGCGATCAAAGGCATCAATGTCATTTTGGACTACGTGAAAAAAGCAGTTGTCGAGGGACAAGCTTCTATCAAAAAGGAGACAAAATAATGGGCGTATCACTAGACGAAGTAAAGAAATTAAAAGATCTGACAGGTGTCGGTCTGACAGATGCTAAAAAAGCTCTGACAGAAGCTGATGGAGATTTCGATAAAGCACTAGAAGCGATGCGCAAAAAAGGTTTAACCCGTGCCGAGAAAAAAGGCGAGCGCGAAGCATTGGAAGGTTTAGTTGATAGCTACGTACACAGCGGACGAATCGGAGTATTAGTCGAAGTAAACTGTGAAACAGACTTTGTTGCACGAACTGATGATTTCAAAAATCTAGTACACGACATTGCCTTGCATATTTCTGCCAGTGCACCACAGTACATCAGCTCTGCTGATATTTCAGAGACGGAAAAAGAGCGCGTGAAGCTAGAGTTTAGCGAAAAAGCAAAAGCTGATGGCAAGCCAGTAGATATGATCGACAAAATTATTTCTGGACAGATCGCAAAATACTTTGCTGAAAAAACACTGCTCGAGCAGCCTTACATCAAAAATCCCGACCAAACAGTTGGTGATTTGGTAAAAGCACACATCGCAAAACTAGGTGAGAACATAGTAATTCGCCAAATCAGTCGTATCGAACTAGGCGTCAGCAACTAACGCCAGTATTTCAATACGTACAAAGCTGGTATAATTGTTCCATTATGTTTGATACAAAAGTTTTTGAAGACAAAATGGCAGCCGCACTGAGCCATTTTGAAGATGAACTAAAGAAAATCCGAACTGGTCGAGCTCATCCAAGTATGCTCGATGGTGTGACTATCGATGCATATGGGACAAAAATGCCTCTCAATCAAGTTGCAACAATCACTGCACCGGAACCTCAAATGATCCAGGTGACGCCTTTTGATCCTACAAATGTTGGTCCAATTAGTGAGGGCATTCGTGCCAATCAAAGTCTGGGTTTTAACCCCAGTGATGATGGGCGGATAGTTCGTGTGCCTGTGCCGCAACTAACCGAAGAGCGTCGCCATGAAATCGTGAAACAACTCGGACAAAAAGTCGAGGACTGCCGAATAGCCATCCGTAATATCCGTGGTGATGGTCTGAAGGACGCCAAAGCTATGAAAAATGACAAAAAACTATCTGAGGATGATTACAAACGAGTCGAAAAAGATCTCGACAAGAGCGTGGCCGAGTTTCAAGTAAGAATTGAAGAAACCACTAAGGCTAAAGAAAAAGAAATCCTGACAATCTAATGACAACACAAGAAAACAAAATACCTAATCATATAGGCTACATCATGGATGGTAATCGTCGTTGGGCGAAAAGCCATGGTATACCGAGCTATGAAGGTCATTTGGCCGGATATAACAAGGTTCGAGATGTCACCAGAGCGAGTGTCGAAGCTGGTGTAAAGTATATTTCATTTTATGCATTTTCTACAGAAAACTGGGATCGCACCGAAAAAGAAGTTGGCTATCTAATGAAGCTGATGCTACGAATGTTGACGTATGACCTAGAGGAAGTTGTTGGTGAGAATGTTCGATTAGTTGTTGTAGGTACCGATGATCGTTTGGATAAAAAAATTATTCAAGCCGCTCGAGATGCCGAAGCAAGGACTGCCAACAATACTAGAGCAACTGTATTGCTCTGTTTTAACTATGGTGGGCAAAAAGAGATTGTTGAGTCAGTGAAAAAACTAGTTGCTAGCGGTGATGATATTACCGAACAAGGGATCTCAGATCATTTGTATGCACCAGACGTTCCGCCGTGCGATATTATTGTCCGTACATCGGGCGAGCAGCGTCTGAGTAACTTTATGTTGTGGCGTGCTGCCTACAGTGAACTAATGTTTGTTGAAAAACATTGGCCGGATATGGAGGCCAGTGATGTTCAGAAAGTAATCGAGGAGTTTAATAACCGATCAAGGCGTTACGGGGGGTAAATGGACGGAAGTGTACTGATTTTCTTGTTTCAAATTGCAGTAGGTTTATTATTGCTGACTTTTTTGGTTGTTATTCATGAGCTTGGGCATGCGATTGTTGCAAAACGAAATGGGGTTGTAGTTCAAGAGTTCGGTATCGGCTTTCCGCCAAAATTTGCGAGTATGATGCTCAAAAACGGCACACTCCTGAGTATTAACTGGCTACCACTGGGTGGATTTGTAAAATTACAAGGTGAAAACGATGCTGCTGATCAAGCTGGCGACTACGGTGCAGCTAGCTTGTGGGCAAAAACTAAAATATTGTTAGCCGGCGTTACGATGAACTGGCTTTTTGCCATAGTAGCACTCAGCATCTTGGCTGTGATTGGCTTTCCGAAGGTACTACCCAACCAGTTCACAGTTGCTTCTGATACACGAGAGGTCACATCGCCCTTGAAGGTGACGTATATTAGTCAGGACTCGCCAGCAGCAAAAACAGGACTCAAAATAAACGATAGAATCGTCAGTGTTGCGGGTACGAAAATCGTAAAACCAGGTGATCTAGCCCAAATTACTGGGTCAAACCAAGGTAAAAAAGTTGAAGTAAAATATCTACGTGGTGGTCAGACGTATGCGGTATTCGTGCAGCTGCGTTACAATCCTGACAAGAGCAAAGGCGTCCTGGGGGTGGCAACCAGTATGCAAACTATGCGGTATTCAACTTGGTCAGCACCGATTGTAGGCGTAGGTACGACAATTCAATTTAGTATCGTTACATTACAGGGGCTCGGCAACTTGGTAGGTCAATTATTCAATGGGTTGAGCGCTCAGTTGAGTGGTAGTGAGAAAGCCCGCGAAAAGGGCAACCAGGAGCTCACAGCTGCAGGTAACTCTGTAGGTGGTCCGCTGAGTATCGTCGGGGTATTTTTCCCAGCTGCGCAAAATGCAGGTGCATCAACATTGCTATTTTTGACAGCGATTATTTCGCTCACCTTGGCTGTCATGAATATTCTACCTATACCAGCGCTCGATGGTGGGCGATTGTTTTTGACATATATATTTAGGATTATCAGGCGGCCGCTGACAAAAGATTTGGAAAACTCTATTGTTGGCTACAGTTTTATGGCGCTGATGGTGCTAGTAGTCGTAATAACGGTGGCTGATGTTTTCAAAATCCAATCTCGCTAAGCTCCTGAGAACAACTGGTGTAGTTGGGCTGGTGATCTATGGGTTTTTTGTTGCGCAGGTGATCGTCGCACTGCTACTAGGTACGTTGGTGCAAGTAGGTGTTATGACGGACGAGAGCTTGCAGTCAGCAACAGTTCAGTTTAACGCATCGTTGGCGGCATATACCTTGGCACTCGTTATTATTCTGGGTATCTTCACTGCTATCCGGAATTCAACTCAGGGCTTGGCTAAAATTTTGGCAATCGGCAAGCGTCCAAAAATCAGTATGCTGATTTATCTGGTTGTTGGGTACGGAGTATATTTTTTACTCAGCATCGCGTTTTTACTCATAGCGCAAAGTGTCATACCGGGTTTTAGCGTTGACCAAGAGCAAAATATTGGATTTGACCAACTGGGTTCTCGGTTTGAATATATCATGGCATTTATCGCCCTAGTTGTGTTGGCGCCTATAGTCGAGGAAATAATCCTTCGTGGCTTTCTATTTACACAAGTTCGCAAAAACCTCAATTTTTGGTGGACGGCACTGATTGTTAGTATCACATTTGGGTTTATACATTTGCAGTGGAACGTTGGCGTTGATGTGTTCGCGCTTTCACTAGTGCTTTGTTATATACGCGAAAAAACTGGGACAATTTGGGCGGGTATCGGTGTGCATATGCTCAAGAATCTACTGGCTTATGCGATATTATTTTTGCAATTTGATATAGAAAAGATGTTACTACATTTACTGAATTAAGCTGCACATGGTAAAATGTTTATATGATAAAAAACAATAACTGTTTTAATGTTCCTCCAACTCCGACTAATCACCGGAGGCTAAGTCACGCATAATTAATTCAACAAAAGAATCAGTACAATCGGCCTTCGGGTCGTTTTTTATTGTATTGATTTCTAGGAGAGAATGATGAGTAGGATAATAGTAATTAAAGTTGGAACTAGCAGTGTTTTGGTTGGGGACAAATTATTAAAACGGTTTGCACGAGAAGTATCAGAGCTAGCAAAAAATCGAAAAGTAGTATTAGTTACGTCTGGAGCGATTGGATTTGGAATGAGTCAGTGCAATATAACACAACGACCAAACAACGAAGGGATACTGCAGGCCCTCTCGTGTGTTGGTCAGGTGGACTTGATGCGCATGTGGCAGCAAGTATTTTATAAGCAACAAATAGGACAGGTATTAATTACAAGACGTGAACTGGAGGATCCTATCGAAGAAAGTCGTTTGAATTCAACAATTCGTCACATGTGGGGTATTGGGGTTGTACCTGTTATTAATGAAAACGACGCTCTCTCAAGCGAGGAGATCCGTATAGGTGATAATGATCGCTTGGCTGCATATGTCGCCAGGCATATTCATGCAGACGAACTAGTTATACTAAGTGATGTTAATGGAGTTTATAAAAATTTTGGCACTAAAGGTCAAATACTTATGAAATCAGTTTACTTACAAGACGCTCAAGAGATGATTGTGAGTAAAAATTCACAGCTTGGAACAGGCGGCCTTGAGACAAAGCTTTTAGCTGCATCAATAGCGGGTGAAGGAGTTGCAACCTATATTGCTAATGCACGCGATAATATGGTTATCAGCAAGGTTTTAGAAGGTAAAATTGGAACAAAAATTCTGTTACAATAGGACTTAGTTATGAAACGCAGCCAACTTTTTACCAAAACTCGCAAAGATGCACCTAGTGACGAAGTCGCTCGCAATGCGCAGCTGTTGATTCGAGCTGGATTCATCCATAAAGAGATGGCTGGTGTATATGCATATCTACCGCTAGGATTACGTGTGATCGAGAATATCAAACAGATTGTTCGTGAGGAAATGAACGCAGTTGGAGGCCAAGAATTGGCAATGACAACTCTGCAGCCAAAAGACATATGGGAGAAAACTGATCGCTGGGATGATGCTAAGGTTGAGATTTGGTTCAAAACTAAACTTGTAAATGGTACTGAACTGGGAGTAGGGATGACTCATGAGGAGCCAATTGTAGATGTCTTGCGTGACTATGTGAACTCTTACAAAGATCTACCTTTGTCGGTTTATCAAATAGGTCCAAAGTTTAGAAACGAGCTGCGTGCGAAGAGCGGACTGCTGCGCGGTCGTGAGTTCTTGATGAAAGACATGTATAGCTTTTCTAAAACTCAATCTGAGCATGAAGAGATATATGAACGTGGGATAGGAGCATATGAAAGAGTCTATGATCGTTTAGGCTTGGGTGACGTGACATATCGTACCTATGCCGATGGCGGTATATTTACTAATCGTTTTTCTGATGAGTTCCAAACAATTAGTGAAGTTGGAGAAGACACAATATATGTTGATGAATCAAAAAAAGTTGCGATCAACAAAGAGATTATGACTGATGAGAATCTAGAAAAACTTGGACTGGATAAAAATGCGTTGGTTGAAAAACGTGGTGTCGAGGTTGGTAATACATTCTATCTCGAGAGCAAATATACCGACGCACTAGATGTATTTTATAATGACGAAAATGGTCAAAAGCAATCGATCATCGCTGGATGTTACGGTATAGGCATCAGCCGCTTGATGGGTGTTATCGCCGAGCATTTTGCAGATGACAAAGGACTGGTTTGGCCAGATAATATCGCTCCGTTTCGCGTGTACCTAGTGCAAATAGGTGACGTCAGTGAGCAAGCTCAGACGGTTTATGATACATTGCAAAATGCGGGTATAACAGTGCTGTGGGATGATCGTGATGAGCGCCCGGGTGTGAAATTTGCCGATGCCGAACTGATCGGTTTGCCTCATCGTATAGTTGTTAGCGACAAACTAAGCGGACAGGTAGAATACCAGTCACGGACAGATTCTAGCCAAGAGCTGTTGACGATTGAGGCGCTCCTTGCTAAGCTAGGTACCTAAAGAGAAAGACGCAAAAATAAAAAGGTCTGGGCGCCCACCATTTGGACGCTTTTTATATTCATAGAAATATCTCAGGAGGTTATATAACAATGAAAAAACAATATCAGATTACAGCCGAAGGTCGCAAAGAATTAGAAAAGGAACTTTCAGAGTTGAAGGCTTCTCGCGGTGCGATTGCCGAAAAGATTGCAAATGCACGTGAGCTAGGTGATCTCAGTGAAAACGCTGATTACGATGCTGCTCGTGACGAGCAGGGTCAAGCAGAGACACGTATTGCTGAAATCGAAGATATTTTGCTAAACGCAGAAATCATAAAACCTCGCAAAGGCTCTAGTGTTGTTGTAGGCTCTAAAATTGAGCTAAAAGTAAACAGCAAGAAAGTATCATACCAGTTAGTTGGTCCTGTCGAGGCAGATCCAGCAAATGGCAAAATCAGCGACCAATCACCAATTGGCAAGGCATTGCTCGGTAAAAAAGCTGGCGAATCAGTCGAAATCACTACTCCAAAAGGCAAAACCAAATACACCATCGAAAAAATCGGCTAATTACTAGCGGATTTCAATACCACAAGCTTCACTCAGATACACAAGTTTACCAGGGCAATGTAAACTTGCTCCTCGGGAAACGAGAGTCTTCGTTGAAGCTTGTGGTATTGAGCCTTTCTAGGCTATAATTACTCCTAATGGCAACGTTAAAAGAACTTCGTGACGAGCGACTACGCAAGCTTGATGAACTCAAGGCTTTGGGTGTTAACGCCTATCCTGCGAAAACTTCGCGTACGAATATGTTGGGTGAGGTTACCGAAAAGTTCGCTGAATTAGAAGGTAAAGACGCAACACTAGTTGGTCGGATTGTGAGCATTCGCAAGTTCGGCAAGCTCGCATTTATAGTTATTAAAGATTCGTCAGGTACACTGCAACTCTTTTTGCGTGATGGCGAGATGGAACCACTCAACGCCAGTGATTCGCAGCTCGGACTACAGCAAATTAACCTGCTGGATAGCGGGGATTTTGTGCAGGCCAGTGGTCAAATTATCAAAACTCAAACTGGCGAGATATCGCTAGGCGTTAAAAAATTGCGATTATTGACAAAATCTTTGCGCCCTATGCCTACAGCGCAAGACGGCTTCACGAACAAAGAGGAGCGAATGCGTCGACGTTATATTGATATCAATACGAACCAGGACGTGCATGATCGATTCATTCGTCGTTCAAAATTTTGGCAAGCGACCCGTGATTTCTTGAACAAAAAAGAATTTATCGAAATAAACACCCCTGTTTTAGAACACACCACGGGTGGAGCTGATGCAAATCCATTTGTGACGCATATGGATGCACTGGATCAAGATTTCTATCTACGTATCAGTCAGGAACTACCACTCAAACGTTTGATCGGCGGTGGCTACGAAAAAGTCTATGACATCGGGCCGCGCTTTAGAAACGAAAACTACACGGACGAGCATTTGCCAGAACATCAGGCTATGGAATGGTACTGGGCGTACGCTGATTGGCGTGAAGGCATGAAATTAATGACCGAGATGTACCAGTATGTGTTGCAAGAAACATTTGGCACACTGAAATTCAAACTAGGCGATATGGATGTTGATATGAGTGGCGAGTGGCAAGAGCTGGACTACAAACAAGCCCTGCAGGACAAATACGGTATCGATATTTACACCTGTTCACTAGACGACGTTAAAAAAGCACTAGCAGACAACAAGCTAGAAGTAGCTGAAACCGAAAACAAAGCTCGTGGTATCGACAAACTATGGAAAAATATTCGAAAAGACATGGCTGGTCCTGCATGGCTAGTCAACACGCCGCTTTTTATTAGTCCGCTAGCAAAGATTAATCCAGATGACCCACAGACAGTGCAGCGTTTTCAGGCTGTGGTAGCTGGTAGCGAGCTAGGTAACGGCTTTAGCGAACTGAACGATCCAATCGAACAGCTAGAGCGCTTTAACGAGCAGCAGCAAATGCGCGAAAAGGGCGACAAAGAGGCGATGATGTTAGATATAGATTACGTCGAGATGCTCGAGTACGGTATGCCACCGGCTTGTGGTTGGGGTTACAGTGAAAGAGTTTTCTGGGCGTTTGAAGGTGTGACGGCGCGTGAAGGCGTACCTTTTCCTCAACTGCGTAGCGAAATTGATGAAACAACCAAGACAATCTATCCGGATATCAAACTATGAATGACAAGAGCGAACAAATCTTTTTTGTATTGCTGCGGATATTTGTTGGTATAGCAATCGTCGGCCTGATGGTTTTGTTCATTACAAACCTTGGCAAGCAGCCATCTGATATCGCATTTAGCTTGATTGCATTTATCATCAGTGTAGCGGCGCTGGTCATGACTACCTTGCAGAGTGTTTCGATACTGCGCCAAGTAAAGGTGACCAAAAAAGCTGCAAAACTAGTGCAGCAATCTAGCGATATGATAGAGCTGTTGATCAAAGAAGACAAAACGATGGAACGCGCGCTGCGCCAAGACCTAGCGCTCGACAAAGAAATCATCACTGCACTAGAAGAGCATGGTGTAGGTGATAATGAAGAAGAGCGAAAAGCAGTTGCGAAAACGATCAAGCACCGTTTGCGCCGCAAGAATTAATTCATTATAATAAGCGAAAATACTGGTGGGCAGAAATATTATTGATAATTATGCCTAATCTAGACACCGATCCATTTACGCTTTTAGAAAAAGAGATGCCGACTGATCCTAAGATAGGTCGTATTTTTCAGGATATTCGTGACTTGAATACCATGCTTGAGCTTGGTGAAATAAATTTTGAGTATGATTCGGATTCCGAGTCCGAGAATCAGTTTTATGATGAAATGAAACCTCTGCTAGAGGCATTCAACGGTGAATGGCCATACTTTAATAAAGAAATCCCAATCACTTCTAAGGTGTTGCGTTATCGCGAGGATAGACAGGTAGAAGATTTTGATGATGATGAATATGATACTCCGCCAATGGAGGAAGTTGAGGTGATGATAAGTGTTGAAAACGGAAGTGTAATTTCGTATGGATTTGCGTTTCGCGATATTGGTGAAGATCAGCCAGTAATGGGTCATATGTTTGCATTTGATATTGTTGATGACTGCGTGGTTACTCCGCAGGATCCCGAAAGCCCCGAATTTTTTGGATGGTCATCTATTGATGATGTGGTTATACTTACGCCCAATCTTGAAGACGAAGATCCTGAAGAGTATCTACGATTCTATTTACCGGGGTTTATGGAAGAAGTAGACACCAGAATTCTTAATGCAAATAATGAGATTGAGGCCATAGAGGCTTTAAGAGGACTTACATTTAGGCACGAAAAAAATAAAAGCACCCGTGAACAGAGGAGTGCAATGGAAGGATATTTGAACAAGAATATTAGACCGATTAAGCAAATTCCTTATACACTCTTTTGTAAGGGACTTGTACATATTTTGGATAATAAAGGCAAGATTGGATCAGGAATGATCCAGTACCCTGAGAAACGTAAAGCCTGGGCAGTTATAGAGAAAGTAACCATGATAGCACCACTTTCAAAGGGAAAGAAACGTCAAAAATTCTTAGATCAAGTTTCTTTGCCAGCAATTATAGCGAAGATATATGAACCAAATCTAAGTGAACTTGAAAAAGATCAATATGTTCGTGTCGTTATACCGATTACAGATGACCTTCGTATTATTTCGAACACTGATCGATTATTATAAAATTATGTTATAGTAAGGCTATTATGGGATTATTTAGTAGACAAGAACGAGTAAATATTGATCCAGTTAGTGGAGAGAGATTATCTCCTGGAGAGATCATAGTTGGTGAGAGATACTCACATTCTACAGAAAATTATGAAGTACCAAAAGCAGAAACGCCAGAACAGGCAATAGGCCTAGCGCGAACCGCTATGATGATGTTTTCAGGAATGGATAATGATATGTTTAAAGCTGAGGGCTTAGGAGAAAAAGAAATTGCTGATAGTAGACAGCTTTCATTTGAGTCCAACCTAGGATTGTTCGGGTGGAGGTCGGACTGGGGAGACAAACCATCGCTTGCTGAGATTGAGGCACCCGATAGAGTTAGTTAGAAACTATATAATCAGGTATAATAATACGCATGATTGATATCAAACAACTGCGCAATAATCCCGATATTTATAAAGATAATGCTAGAAAAAAAGGCGTTGAAGTCGATGTCGACCAGCTATTAGGGTTTGATAAAGAACTACAAGAGTTACGATCTCAGGTTGATGAAAAACGTCGTCAGATTAACGAACACGCTGATAATTTTAAGCAAACGCAAGGGACAACATCCCCAGAGAATAACGAAAAAGGTAGAGCATTAAAAAAAGAAAAAGGTGATCTAGAACATAAGCTAAAATCAGTACAGCTTCAGTTTGACGAACTTATCAAGAAAGTCCCAAACTTGAGATGGCAAGATGTCCCAGACGGCACAAGTGAAGCAGATAATATCAATTCTGCACCAGTTATTCAGCCAAGAACTTTCGATTTTGAACCAAAAAACCACTGGCAAATTGCACAGCAAAGAATGTGGATTGATAAAGAGCGGGCGGCAAAGGTTAGCGGTTCAAGATTCGCTTATATAAAAGGTGATTTAGTTAAACTACAATTAGCAATCGTGCAATTTACTATGAATGTGCTCTCAAACGAGGAAGTTTTAAAAAAAATTATTAAAGATAACTCCTTATCAATAGACTCAACGCCTTTCACCCCTGTATTACCACCTCTTATGTTAAAGGAATTTGTTTACGATGAGATGGATCGTCTTGAGCCAAGAGATGACAGATATCAAGTAGGCGAAGAAAAAGATCATTTATGGTTACAAGGCAGTGCTGAACATGTTGTTGGGTCTATGCATAGGCAGGAAAAATTTAATGAAGCAGATTTACCAATTCGCTATATAGCGTATGCAACAAGTTTCCGCAGAGAGGCTGGAACATATGGTAAAGATACAGAGGGAATTTTTCGTATGCACCAGTTCGATAAACTTGAAATGGAAGTCCTTAGTGTGCAAGAGAGTGGTATTGAAGAACATAAATTTTTGATAGCAATACAGGAGTACTTGATGCAGCAACTTGATTTACCATATCGAGTTGTTACAAAATGTGCTGCAGATATCGGAAAGCCAAACGCAAGAGGTATTGATATTGAGGCATGGCTACCTGGGCAAGATAAATATCGTGAAACTCATACAGCTGATTATATGACCGATTATCAAGCACGTCGACTAAAGACTAGAGTAAGACGCTCTACTGAAAATGATTCTAAAGTAGAGCTAGTGCACACTAACGATGCAACTGCTTTTGCACTTGGACGAACAATGATCGCAATCATTGAAAACTACCAAACAGCTAATGGTGGTGTTCGTATTCCGGAAGTTCTACGCCCATACATGGGCAACCGTGAAGTGCTATAATAAGAGTACAAATTAAGGGGGCATATGATCAAAAATATAAAGCTCACTGGTATCAAGGTTGATATCGACGAAAAAACGAAAAAATATGTCACTAAAAAAATAGGTAGCATTGACCGATATTTGCCACGTCATGCCAGAAAAAGCGTCTCGGCCGAAGTTGTGATACGTCAGTCTAACCGTGATCACGGTAACAAGTATGAGACCGAAGTCATTATTCATACCCCTGGACACAAACTCGTTGCCAAAGACTCAACGGTTAATATATTAGCGTCAATTGATATTGTCGAGGCAAAGATCATCACCCAAGCTCGTAAATATCGCGAAAAACAGATTGATCACCGGGGCCCGCACAATCTACTAGGTAAATTCAAGCGGAGCTTTCAGAGAGAAAGTTCATAAAACAATTCCGTTAAATTACAGGGGTTTTATTAGTGCGGTAAACAGAGTATAATTGAGCGTAATATTGCAGATATGGCTAGCGAGGAGGCTTGAGTTCTAAAATGCGACAAGTGTTAACCAAGGTGTTTGGCGATCCGCAAAAGCGGATTTTAAAGAGACTCAACAAACGTGTTGAGGCAGTGAACGCGTTGGCAAAAAAATACGAAGGCATGAAAGATGCTGAACTAAAGAAGCAAACAGCTGTTCTAAAAAAGAAACTAGAGAACCCGAAAACAACCGAAGATGACATATTACCAGAGGCATTTGCACTAGTTCGCGAAGCCTCTACTCGAGTTCTCAAGATGCGTCACTTTGATGTTCAATTGATCGGTGGAATGGTGCTGCACGAAGGCAATGTGGCCGAAATGAAAACTGGTGAAGGTAAAACGTTGGTCGCGACCTTGCCAACATACCTCAATGCACTGAGCGGTAAAGGTGTACATGTCGTCACAGTCAACGATTACCTCGCGCAGCGTGATGCAGGCTGGATGGGCGAGTTGTATGGGTATCTAGGCTTATCGACAGGGATTATTATCAACGATGCATCGTTCTTGTACGACAAAGATTTCGACAATACGGCTCATGACGACCCACGTATGCGAAAGTTGCGTCCTGCAACCCGCAAAGAAGCCTACGAAGCTGATATAACATATGGTACCAACAACGAATTTGGTTTTGATTATCTACGCGACAACATGGTGAATGAAGTCGATCTACTCCGTCAGCGTGACTTGCACTTTGCGATCGTGGACGAGGTCGACTCGATTCTAATTGACGAAGCTCGAACACCTCTGATCATCTCATCACAAGCCGCCGAGAGTACTGATAGCTACATACAATTTTCAAAAGTAGCCAAGAAATTAGTACCCGAAGACTACATACTGGATGAAAAACGTAAGAGCGTCGCACTAACAGATCAGGGTGTCAACAAAGTTGAAAAATTACTAGGCATTAGAAATCTCTACAGCCCAGATGCCGTACGATATGTCTACCACATGGATCAAGCCCTGCGTGCCCAAACTCTGTTTCGCCGCGACAAAGATTACGTTGTTGCTAGCGATGGCGAAGTTGTTATTGTCGATGAATTTACAGGACGTTTAATGCAAGGTCGCCGTTATAACGAAGGCTTGCACCAAGCGATCGAAGCAAAAGAAAGCGTACCAGTGCAGCAAGAGAGCCAAACACTCGCGACAATTTCGTTCCAAAACTATTTCCGATTGTATGACAAATTGTCTGGTATGACGGGTACGGCATTCACCGAAGCTGAAGAGTTCCAGCAAATTTACGAACTCGATGTTGTACAGGTTCCAGCAAATCGACCCCTGATACGTGATGACCGAACAGACCTCATATTCAAGACGGAAACTGCCAAGATCAATGCAATCGTCAAGGAGATTCAATTACATCAAAGCGAAGGTCGTCCAGTATTGATCGGTTCTGCATCGATTGCAAAAAACGAGCTGATATCAAAAGCGCTCGATAAAGCCAAAGTCAAACATGAACTACTGAACGCAAAAAACAACGAACGTGAAGCGGCTATTGTTGCCGAAGCTGGCAAAGCAGGAGCTGTCACGCTAGCAACTAACATCGCCGGTCGTGGTACAGACATCGTACTAGGCAAAGGCGTCAAAGAAGCAGGTGGTTTAGTTGTTATTGGATCCGAACGCCACGAAGCCCGTCGTATCGATAACCAGTTACGTGGTCGTGGTGGTCGTCAGGGTGATCCTGGTGTGACACAATTTTACGTTTCGACCGAGGATGACTTGATGCGTATTTTCCAGGGTGATCGCGTAGCTAAACTGATGGATCGTCTAGGCGTAGATGAGACTATGCCAATCCAAAACAGGGCAGTATCAAAAACACTAGAGGCAGCACAAAAACGTGTCGAAGGCTACAACTACGATACCCGTAAAAACGTGGTGCAATACGACAATGTGATCAACCGTCACCGTAAAGTTGTCTATATCATCCGTCGCGAAATTTTGCAGGGTGAAAATATCAAACCAGAGATCGACAAACTGATTACTGACAGTGTTGCTGAGCTGACATATGTTCCAGCAAAGAACAACCCAGACTTTGCAGCGAGTTTCCAGGTTGTATTCCCAATTTCCGACAAAGAAGTTACAAAGATTGGTGTCGAGAAAAACGACAAAGCTCGCCGTGAGCTAGCACTCAAAGCAGTGAATAAACTGTATGACAAAAAAGAAAAAGAGATCGGCAGCGAAAATATGCGTAGTGTTGAGCGCGAAGTGTACATGCAGGTGCTCGATACCTTATGGATGCAGCACCTCGAGAACATGCAACACCTACGCGAAGGTATCCACTGGCGTAGTGTTGGTCAGCGCGACCCGTTGGTTGAATACCGAGCCGAGAGTCAAAAACTATTTGATAGCTTGCAGGCAACTTTGCGCGCCGAAGTATTAAAAGCAATCACACATGTGACTAAAGCTGATATCGCACATCGTGAATACCACGAAACCGAACTGACACGTGCGGCTGAAGGCGCAGTCGAGGTAGGTGTGAACGAAATCAGTAGTGGTGAAAAAGAAATTAACTTCGCAGTAAAGTCAGAAAAGAAGCAAAATAACGCAGCGCGAAAGAAAAAGAAGCAAAAGCGTCAGAACAAGAAAAAGAATCGTTAATCGGTGTGGGCAGATAGGACAGCAGTAATTTGAAACACATTGTAGAAGAAATCAAACTAAAATCCGGCGCACGCGGACTATTCATTGATGTACCAGATGCAACTGTAATGAGCTTTCAGTTCAACTTTCGCGCTGGTAGCCGATTGAGCAAGAACAAAGACATTTATGAAACCGCACATATCATGGAACACATGGCGTTTGGTGCAAATGCTCGCTTCAAAGACGAACACGCGTTTGAGGCAGAATTTACCAAAAATGGTGCCTATCACAACGCATCTACCTCTGATTATTCACTAGATTATTATGCGAGCTGTGCCGATTTCGAATGGGATCGCATATTGGATCTGCAGCAAGTTTCAATTACTTCACCAAAATTTCGTGAAGACGAGCTGGATGCCGAAAAGGGTAACGTCAAAAGTGAGCTCACTGGGTTTCTAAGCAATTACAACCGGATCTTGTGGCCTAGGATTCAGCAATTACTCGGTGAAGATGTGCTGACATATCCACAGCGCCTCAAAACTATCAATAATATTACAGTTCGTGATATACGCGAACATCACCAACGAACACACACAGCGCAAAACCTGCGATTTGTTGTTGCAGGTAAACTACACGGTCGCAAAACACAGCTCAAACAAATGCTCGAGGAATGGAACTTGCCAGAAGGTGAGCGATTCAAGATGTTAGTCGAAGAACATCCACAAATCACCAAGCCGACATTGATTCCACGTAAAGAAGCACCAAACCTAACCTTTGGTATCGCACTCGTATTGCCGCGACAGCTGAGCGATCCCGAGACCGCTACCATGGGCTGTCTCGATCATCTACTGACGGGTACTATGTATTCACGTATCATGGGTGCAGCCCGCAAAAAAGGTCTAGCATATGGTATCTGGTCAGACACAACCTCATTTGAAACCTACAGCCTATGGGAAATCGGCGGCGAAATGAACACTGACACAGCCGAAGAAGTATTCGATATTATCGTTCGCGAGCTCAAAGTCGTACTGGCCGGTAAACTAACTGACGAAGAAGTTGAAGCTGCTAAACAATACGCATTAGGTCGTTATCAAATGGGCGCGCAAACAGTTGGTCAAATCGCGAGTTTTTATTCAGGACGATATTTCTTTGACGGCGTCGTCAATGAATATGACAAAGTACCTGCACGTATCGAGGCTACCAAGCGCGAAAACATCGCCAAACTAGCCCAAGAATTCATCGACAACCAAACATGGGTACTCGCTGGTGTAGCTGACAGCGAACGTGAATTGTTAGATAGTTTACACTCGAAACTAGCAACTATTTTCAACTAATGCGATAATGTACCTATGAAAATTGCATTGTTAGGCTACGGCGTAGAGGGCGAGAGCGCATACAAATATTATTCACGCACTCAGCCTGATGCTCAGTTTGTGATATATGACAATGCTGAAGCACCAAAATACGAGATTCCTAACGGTGTAGAGTTTGTTGGTGGCGTCACGGATTTTCACAATATCGACGCTGATATTGTAGTGAAAACCCCTGCCATTGCACCCGACAAAGTAAGCTCAACTGGCAAAATTACCTCTGTGACGCGCGAGTTTTTCGATATGTGTCCTGCACCAATTATTGGCGTGACTGGTACAAAAGGCAAAGGTACAACTTGTACATTAATTTACGAAATTTTAAAAGCTGCTGGCAAAAAAGTATTTCTAGTTGGCAACATTGGAAAACCATCATTAGACATAATTCAAGAACTTACAACAGACAGTATTGTTGTGTACGAATTATCTAGTTTTCAATTGTGGGATCTAGAAAAATCCCCGCATATTGCAATAGTTCTATTAGTTGAAGCAGATCATTTGAATGTTCATAAATCAATGGATGAGTATACTGAGGCAAAGGCAAATATAGCAAAGTATCAGCGACCAAGTGACTTAATCATTTACCATCCAACAAACGAGATAAGTGCTAAAATTGCTACTTACTCACAAGGAACAAAGCTACATTACAACACACCAGAGGGTGCATTTGTTCACGATGACATTATTGAGATTTCTAATCAAAAGATTTGTTCAATTAACGAAGTTGGACTTTTAGGAGTACATAATCTCGAGAATATCTGTGCAGCTGTTACTGCTGCTTGGCACTATACTCAGGACGTTGAAGTAGTTGCAAAGGTTATCAAAGAGTTCAAAGGTCTTCCTCATCATACAGAAAAAGTACATGAAGTAAATGGAGTGAGTTTCTATGATGATAGCTTTTCATCTGCACCATCAGCTACTATCGCGGCTATAAAATCGTTTAAAGATCCCGAAATTGTCATTATCGGAGGTGCTGAAAAAAATGCTGATTTTACTGATCTAGTTAATGCCATTGCTGCAACGGAAAATATCAGAAAAATCATTTTAATAGGTGAGACTGCGCCTCGTATACAAGCACTACTTGAATCTGCTGGTGAAAAACGATTTGAAGTTGATAGTACTAATGATTTTCCTAGTATTGTTTCGCGTGCAAAAGAGATCGCTCAGCCAGGCGATGTCGTGTTACTTAGCCCCGGTTGTGCGAGTTTTGGTATGTTCAATAATTTTTACGAGCGTGGCGACCAATTTCAAGCATTAGTTAAAAACATATGAATAAATTTATTTTTGAAAAGTACAGTTTTAAAGAAAATACCGCGTCTTTTAATTATAGCTTCGAGGACGGCCTAAAATTCAAAGAGGAAATTATATTTGATGACTTTGGTGAATATGATGAAGATCTACTAAACAAAGCACTCTTTTTTAGTTTTATTTTAATTGGTACGTCATACTACAAAGCATTTCCATCACGCGAAGTCGAATTAAAAGTTGGCCAGTTAGACAGTTGGCAGGCCGATTTCTTTAATAAAGTCTATCAAGAAGGTTTGAGCCAATTCGCATTTGAAAATAACTTGACTCGTGATGATTTGGCACATTTCATAGCCACGAGCGATGATGCTGCGCAAGCACTACAATATAACGGAGATGGTACTTTGGTCCTACAAAGCGGCGGTAAAGACTCACTACTGACTGCTTCGCTGCTAGTAGAAAAAGACGAGCAGTTCGTACCATGGTATATATCTAGTAGTTCCTTACATCCAAACATTTTGGATGATCTAGGTTACAAATTACAGATCACTCAACGTCAGATCGATCATGCAGGATTGCGCCAGTCTAGCAAGCAGGGTGGTAAAAATGGACATGTGCCAGTTACATATATAGTACAAAGCCTCGCGCTGATACAAGCAATTTTACTGGGTAAAAATAAAGTTTTAGTGTCAATTGGTCATGAAGGCGAAGAACCACATGATTGGATAGGTGACCTGCCGGTAAATCATCAGTGGTCAAAAACTTGGCCAGCAGAGCAAGCCTTTTCACAATATTTACAAAGGTATATTTCAGCTGATATTACACTAGGTTCACCTTTACGCCAATATAGCGAACTGAGGATCGCCGAGCTGTTTATGCTGAAGGCATGGAAAAAATTTGGCCATAGCTTTTCGTCATGCAACAAAGCAAACTATCGTCAGGGTGAAAATAATCAACAACTCACATGGTGCGGAGACTGCCCAAAGTGCGCAAACTCATACTTATTGTTCGCACCATTCCTAGATGCCAACGAGCTTAAAAGTATATTTGATAACCAGGATTTATTCGAAAAGCCTAGCTTGCAAGAAACATTTAAAGGACTCTTGGGTATAGATGGTGTCATGAAGCCATTTGAGTGCGTAGGTGAAATAGATGAGCTGCGACGGGCATATCACATGGCTCAGCAACGAGGTAGTTACGACCAGCTTTCGTTCGATGTGCCAGCTTCTAACTTTGATTACAAAGCGGAATATCCTTCACAGAAATTAAATATTTGACGATTTAACTAATAGAGAGTATAGTAGACCTAATTTCCAGTGGTGGAAACGAACTTTTCAAGTAAATAGATATGAGATTCATCTGAGTCTCTACATCCTATTCATTCAATCGAGGATCGCCTATGCACTTTAATCAAGTATTTGACGATGAAGCACGCCAGCTTCTATGTCATGCAGAGGAAGAAGCAAGAATTCTGAAGAGCGAGCACATCACTTCAGCGTGTCTATTTATCGCACTTCTTCGTTCTGAAAATGGAGAAGTGCAGATGGCGTTAACACCTCTCGGCTTTACAGTCGAAGAAGCTCGCTCTCAAGTCCAGCAAATCACCGGATTAGGGGAGTGGACACACTCGGCTCATCTTGTGTTTTCGCGAGGATCATTCCAGATCCTCGGCCGTGCGACAATTATGGCGTCACGCGGCGGCCCTGACCGTGTAGGTGTTGCGCACATCATGAGAGCCATCTTCACCGAGCCGCAAGGAGTCACTGAACAGCTTCTGAAAAAAACAATTCAGGCACCTGTTCCGGTGACAAGCTCATGAATAGGAGACCCTCGGGCGTAAAAACCCGAGGGAAAATCCTAGAATTTCATATCTGTTTATTTGACAATATTGCATAATATATGCTATAATATTGACAAGTGGGCAAGTACTTTTAAAAGTAGATAGATATGAAGTTCATTGAGCCTGTATGGTCAATTAGCTTCTGTTTTAAACCTATCCAACAACCTCAACCCCCGAGGAGATGTATTTTGGCAGTTCAAGAAGCAGCTCACAAGTACAACAAGTTCGAGAAGATCGAAATGCTGGCTCCGGAAGTACAGGCGGTATTGCTGGGTGCTCGCATCGAGGCAGGAGACAAGGGTTACGCAACAACTCACACTGTGCACTTTCTGGCAGCACTTCTCCAGAGCGACGAGTTCGAGATCGCAGAGATTCTCCGCGAAGGAGGACTCACGGTCAAGGGCGTGCAAAAGCACTACAAACGTCTCAAGAAGAAGTTGTCGCCGATTCCCCAGCAATGGAGACCGGCTTTCTCGGTTCAGGTCGAGCAGGCAATTCGGCTCGTCGACGAGAACGACTCTGCCGAAGAGCAGATGTGCAGCTTGTTGCGGACGATGACTGAGGGGGGGAAGGACTCAAGTGTCCTTCTCAACCAAGCTGTCTTCGCACAGCTGCGCAGCGAGACCGAGCGAGTCAACGATGTTGCCATCGAGGCACAGGCGGCCTAGCGGCAGTTGGATAGGTCCCCGAGACACCCATTACGTGGTGTCTCGGGGAAACTTTCCATGAATTTCATATCTGTTTATTTGCTATACTATTACCTATGCAACCCCTACAAAAACGTGTAGATGAACTCGGGCAAGCCGTCAATACGGCATTTGCCCAGCTTGCTATTGTCCAGAAAAAATCTGATGCACAGGTTATCGAAGCAGAGCTAGCTGCGCCAGATGCTTGGAGCGACAGTGATGCGGCGCAGCAAAAGAGTAAAAAACTTGCGCAGCTAAACCAGCAAATCGAGCCATGGGAAAATCTAAAAAAACAAATCGATGAAACTACTGAATTAATTGAGACTGGCGATGAGAGCTTGGCGGATGATTTGCAAAAACAAATCGAAAATATAGAAAATGAATTTTCTAAGTTAAAGAAAGATCTGCAATTTAATGGTGAATATGACGATCACAATGCGATATTGCGGCTAACTGCAGGAGTAGGCGGAACTGACGCTCAGGACTGGACAGAAATGCTAGAGCGCATGTATCTTCGTTGGGCTGAAAAGTCCGGTATGAGTACAAAAGTAGTCGAGCGTAGCGCAGGCGAAGAGGCGGGTGTCAAAACTAGCGTCATAGAAATCGAAGGTCCATTTGCATACGGAAAATTACGTAGTGAAAATGGAGTACACCGTTTAGTACGTCTGAGCCCATTTAACAGTGATAATCTACGTCAAACGAGCTTTGCACTAGTCGAAATTTTGCCACAAATTGATACACCAGACGCTGTCAAAATTGACGACAAAGATCTGAAAATTGATGTCTATCGAGCTGGTGGACATGGCGGCCAATCAGTTAACACAACCGATAGTGCAGTTCGTGTGACACATACCCCGACTAATATAGTAGTAGCAATACAAAATGAACGTTCACAAACTCAAAACAAAGAGACGGCGATGAAAATCCTACGTTCTAAATTAGCTCAACTACAACTAGAGCAACACGCCGAAAGTGTGTCAGATCTACAAGCAGGCGAGTCAGCAAACTGGGGCTCACAAATCCGCAATTACGTACTGCACCCATACACAATCGTCAAAGACACTCGCACAAAATACGAAGAGACTGATGCCTCGAAAGTTCTAGATGGCAATATTGATGGTTTTATCAACTCGTATCTAGAAGCAAACCTGAAATAAACATATACGTATTTGATGTGAGGGTAATCTCAGGTATAATAGTATATACATGATTTTGTTAGATAGGGTCACGAAAAACTACGGTGTTAAAGACACTAAACCAGCGCTCAATAGGGTAACGTTACACATCGAACCCCGTGAGTTTGCAATTTTAGTAGGCACCAGTGGAGCAGGTAAATCAACACTGCTCAAACTGTTGACGTGTGAAGAAAAGGCAACTAGTGGCAAGATTGTTGTTGGCGGTATCGATTATGACGACCTGAAACCTGCACAAATACCTCTATTGCGTCGTAAAATCGGTGTAGTTTTTCAAGATTTCAAATTGTTACCACAACGAACAGTATTCGAGAACATTGCCTTTGCATTAGAAATCGCTGGTATGACAAACCGCGAGATTAAATCTACGGTGCCGAAAGTAATTAAACTCGTCGGGCTAGAAGGCAAAGAAAAGCAATTCCCACGACAGCTCAGTGGCGGTGAACAGCAACGCGTAGCGATTGCCCGTGCGGTAGTCCGTCAGCCAAAAATCTTGATTGCCGACGAGCCGACAGGCAACCTCGATCCGCGTCACAGCTGGGAGATTATCAAACTGCTCGAGAAAATTAATCGCTATGGCACAACAGTACTGCTAACAACTCACAACGCTGAAATTGTGAACAAACTCAAACGTCGGGTGATCACAATCGATGGCGGCAAGATCAGTAGTGATCAAGTGAGCGGGAGTTACCGACAATGACCAAGAAATCCTCTAACGCTAGCAAAACTTCAGCCGAACTACGACGCAAGAAAGAACTGCGACGACGGTATATTACATTTATCCGAATGTGTCGTTACGGTGTCAACAACTTTTCACGTAACGCGTGGCTGACTATTGCAGCGACTATCGTGATGACTATTACATTACTGGTCATTTTCTCGACACTAGTTGCACGGAGTGTGCTACTAGACACTGTCGATGACTTGCGGCAAAAAGTCGATGTGTCTATATATCTAAAGGAAGACACTAGTGAAGCAACGGTAGAGAAGCTCACTAGGAAATTACAAAGTTCTGAACAGGTTGCAAAGGTAAGCTACGTGACGCCTGACGAAGCAAAAGACAGGTATATTAATAGCGATAATCCGTCTCAGCAAACACTGGACTTTATCGGTGAATACAAAGATGGTTTTTTACCAGGATCGCTGCGAGTAGTGCCGAAAAATCTCAATGATATGAGTGCCATAGAAAAGCTTGTCAATGATGACAAATCGTTCCAGCAGGCGATTGATCCAGAGCGTAAACCATCATATGCAGGTCCTAAACGTGAAGCGATCGATAATATTGGTCGCGGTGTATATTTTGCTGAACGCGCGGGGTTGATAGCCAGTGCAATATTTATTGGTATCTCTATATTAATTATATTTAATACTATCCGTATGGCAATCTATAATCGTAAAGAAGAGATCGAAATGATGAAACTAATTGGGGCAGAAAAGAGCTTTATCCAGGGGCCGTTCATCGTAGAGTCCATGATGTATGGGTTTTTTGCTGCAATATTCGCGTTTATTCTAGGCTTGATCGGTCTGCTGAGTTTGCAACAAAAACTACACAGCTACGGTATTTTGGTAGATAACACCTATAATTTTGTACTGACAGGTTCGCCGTTCATCGTCATAGGATTGATATTTATTGGAGCGCTTATAGGAGTCGTCTCGTCGTTTTTTGCAGTTAACAGGCATTTGAAAATTTAACTAAAGCATATCAAGGGCGTAAGTGTTGACGCTTATGCTAATATATGCTAGATTGGAGATATATATGAAATTACAGTCCACCACACTGGTTATGAAACGCTTTGCGACGTCAACTTTGATAGTCGCTAGTGCAATTACGTTGACGTTTACGTCAGTAACGACACCGGTGTATGCAGATAGATATGACGATCAGATCCGTGCGATTGAACGTCAAGTGAGCGGATATCAAGCCCAAGCAGCGCAGTTGGGTGCTCAGGCTGACTCTTTGCAAAATACAGTCAATGAACTACAAGCCCAACAAAATACTATCCAGGCGCAAGTAGATCTTTCACAGGCAAAATATGACCAACTAGTTGCTAAGATCAAAGATACTGAGGGAAAAATTGCTCGTAATAAAGATATATTAAAAGAAACACTGACTGAATTGTATGTAAACGACAAAGTTTCACCGATCGAAATGATTGCCAGTAGTAAAAACATTGGTGATTATTTGGATCAGCAAGAATATCGCAATACTATGCGAGACCGAGTAGAAGGTTCTATCAATGAGATCAAGAAACTCAAAATACAACTTGAGCAAAAACGTGATGATGCAAAAAAAGTGCTGGATGATCAAAATTATCAGAAGGCTGCACTAGTTGCCAAGAAAGCTGAACAAGCAAACTTGTTAGCGCAGACTCAGAATAATGAAGCAGCCTTTCAGGGCTTGATCGGTCAACAGAATAGTCAGATTAGCAGTCTCCGTGCCCAACAAGCAACTGCTAACTCATCTCGTTTGCGATCTGGTGGCGGTAATGTCACAGCTGGTGACTATAGTAAGGGCGGCTACCCTGGATACCTGGCAGGTGCACCACAAGACAGCATCGTTGATCCATGGGGTATGTACAACCGAGAATGTGTCAGTTACACCGCATGGCGCGTACAGCAACAATACGGTTACATGCCATATTGGGGTGGGCGTGGGAATGCTAACCAATGGCCTTCAGCTGCACGAGCAGCCGGTATTCCAACTGGTAGCACGCCACGTGTTGGGTCAGTCGCAATTATGAACATAGGTTCATACGGACACTCTGCATGGGTAGAGTCAGTCAATGGAAACACTGTTCGAGTAAGTCAGTATAACTGGGGCATACGAGGGGAATATTCTGAAATGACCATCTCGGCAAGTTCATTCGATACATACATCTACTTTGGCGGATAAGCCACAATGTTCATGTTATTATAGATAACAAGTAATAGAAAAAGGGAGCTAATGGGAAAGGAAACTGACAAAAAAGTCGGCGCAAAGCGTCGCACTGTATCATATTTCACGCTTTCAGCGAGTGTGATAGTTGCTGTGCTAATCGGTTTTCTGGTTGGTACGCGTAGCAATGACTTCTTTATCTCGGACAATAGCCTAACCCCGCTCAAAGAGACCTACAAGGCACTCAAGAGCAACTACGATGGCAAGTTAGATGACAAAAAGCTGATCGAAGGCGCGAGCCGTGGTATGGTGCAAGCTGCGGGCGATCCATATACTGTATTCTTTGACAAAAAAGAAGCAGCCGAGTTTGAAAAAGACCTGGACGGACAGTTTAGTGGCATAGGCGCAGAGCTTGGTAAAAAAGATGACAAACTAGTGATTATTTCAGCGCTCGATTCCAGCCCGGCTCAAAAAGAAGGCCTGAAATATAATGATGTCATTGCAGGTGTGAACGGTGAAGAAACAACAGGTTGGTCGGTTGACAAATCTGTCTCGAAAATCAGGGGTGAAAAAGGAACAAGTGTGAAGCTGACGATTGTACGTGATGGTGAAGTATCTGAAGTCAATATTGTTCGCGATACCATCACAGACCCAAGTGTAAAAACCGAAGAAAAGAGCGATGTCGGTATTATCCGTATATCACGATTTGGCTCAGATACCGCTAGTCTGACTCGCGAAGCAGCCGAAAAATTTGCTAATAAAAAAGCTGTTGTCGTTGATTTGCGAGGAAATGGCGGCGGATATTTGCAAGCAGCACAAAAAATATCGAGCCTGTGGTTAGATGAAGGTCAAGTAGTTGTCAGCGAGCGCTCTGGGCGACAAACCAAGCAATCTTACAAGTCAGAAGGCGACAATATACTAAAAGGTGTATCGACGGTTGTGTTGATCGATGAAGGCAGTGCAAGTGCTAGTGAGATCTTGGCTGGTGCGCTGCAAGACCACGGCGTGGCAAAAATAGTTGGACAGCAGAGTTTTGGTAAAGGATCGGTTCAGGATGTGATAGACCTTCGTAACGGTGCTAAACTAAAGGCCACTATTGCTCGTTGGTATACACCAAATGGCAAAAATATTAGCAAACACGGTATCACGCCGGACGTGGTTGTTGTGGCTGGTAAAAACGATAACAAAGATAACGATACGCAGCTGAACAAGGCACTGGATATCATAAAATAGGTATGATAGTATAAATCGTATGGAACCAGTAAAGAAGAAAATCTTACTAGTAGAAGATGACACTAATCTCGCAGCTGTCTATCGTGGTCGTCTGGAGCTCGAAGGCTTTGCAGTTGTCGAAGTCCACAATGGTGAAGACGCACTCTCTAACACAGTCAAAGAAAAGCCAGACCTCATATTGCTAGACGCTATGATGCCAAAAATCAGTGGGTTTGATGTATTAGACATCCTACGTAACACCCCTGAGACAGCTAACGTGCGAGTTATCATGTTAACCGCATTGTCTCAGGACAAAGACAAAGAACGTGCTGAAAATCTGGGTGCAGACGAATACCTAGTCAAGTCACAAGTCGTGATAGGCGACGTTGTCGAGAGGGTGAAACATCACCTAGGTGTGAATACACCGCCTGCTGCGGCACAAGCAGAAGAACCAACGACTCCTCTTGCTGAACCAACTGTATAGAAAATTTATTTACTTTACTGACTAATCTCTCAAATAACTACACTCAGATACACATATTAATCAGGTCAGTGTTAATGTGTTCCTCGGGGAACTAGAGTCTTCGCTTTAGTTATCTGAGAGATTAGCTATTTATTCTACGATTACTTGAGTACGACGTGTAGTCTTACCCGTAAATAGGCGTTTTTTAACTGATTTGAACGCCACTGTACCAGCTGTTTTTGCGTGGATAGTAAAGTTTTTAGAGATGTATGTACCAGGACCTGCAACTTTTGTTGCGCCAACTTGACGGACAATTACTTCGCCAGCATTGACTTTTTGACCACCAAAACGCTTCACACCGAGCCGTTGTCCGGGTGATTTACGATTGTTTTTACTGGTTCCGCCTGCTTTGACGTTTGACATTGTGTTATATCCTGCTTAATACTAATAGTTCACGTCCGACAATTTGATCTTCTCGGTGATAGATTAAATCTTTTTCATTAGAGTGAACAAAACTTATACGATTGTACCCCAGATCGTTCAACCGGTCAAGAGTACGAAGGTGATAAACCTTATTTCTGACAAACCAAGCTGGCACAGCCAGGCACAACCTGGTGTCTTTTTTGGTCTGAGATGCTATGTTTGCTAGGAATTTTTTCAGAATTGTATCGCAATCATTGATCGTTTTTTGTAGAATTGCATCATCCGGAACTAAGGTGAATGGTCGCCCCAAATATCCTTCACAAGCTATGATATCGATAGGTTGCTGCCACGTTGTATCAGTGGCATCGCCTTCATGTAGATACCAATCAAACCTTAGTTTATGGGTTTCAGTGAGCCAGTTTAGGTTGTCGCGGCTGTAGCGGATCATTTTCTCATCGATATCTGTTCCGTATACCCGATAGCCCATCAAAGCTGCTTCTTGTAATACAACTCCAGTACCACAAAAAGGGTCGAGTACTCGTGAGGAAGTCTCTAAAGACTCATCAAATGCACTAATGGATTGCTGAGCAGCTGCAATATTGATAATTGTTTGCGCCAATTTAGGCGGTAGCATGCCGACTCGAGCATCGCGTTTTGGTCGCCCGTGATCACGCAAAGTATAGGCATCAATATCTTGCACATTTGTAGTTTGAGCAACTATTGTGTTCGCTCCATCTCTTATGAGTAGCAATTCTAGGCCCAATTCACTGATCAATTTGTTGTGTAATACCTGTGCACTATTGAGTACATTTTCATTATTTGGCACCAAGCGTACTGAACGATTCTGTGCTTTAACCGCTTTTTTGATACTCAGTCCTAATGCTGTGATCTTCGCGGGATTAGTTTGTAACCCGTAACAACTAATACCAAGCTTTAATTTACCTTCGGGTAGAGTGTGTGAATACTTGCTAATTTTTTCAGTTAAATGCTTTTTTATCTCTGTTATATCGGTTGTTCTCAAGGTAACTGATTCTTCAGCAGTTTTCATAGCGCCGCCAATACGAGCAAAATCAACTGGTTCAGTAGTGTGTACTTTTACAGCGTAGGCGCCAATAGGCTCTAGTGCGTCACTGCCATATAAACTCTCTAGTTCTGCTAGGCCAATTGCAGGTTGTCGCCCCAAAATATATATCATTCTATCTATTTTATAGTTCTCAGGTGTAATCACCAAATTTCGGGTATAATAGTAGGTATGTCAACACGGGGTATCATCAGTCTTATTACGCTATTTTTACTAATAACGGTGCTCTTTACGGCGCGTAACGAGATTGCTGTCGCCTGGAAACTGATTAGCGAAGTTAATGTATGGATACTAGCACTGTTGATACCGATGCAAGCTTTGGTATATTTCGCAGCTGGTGAGATGATGTTTACCTATCTACGCGGTAAACACGCGATCCGAAACATACCACGTCTCACACTTACGCGTATGGCCTTGGAACTTAATTTTGTGAACCATCTTTTACCTAGTGGAGGAGTATCAGGTATTTCATATATGAGTTGGCGTCTCAGTAAATATGGGGTGCCGCCTGGGCGAGCCACTATGTCACAAATTGTTCGTTATACTGCTGGTTTCTTGGCATTTTTAACCCTTCTGTTGATATCAGTTGTACTGATCACACTTGATACAGGTGTTGATAGGTTTATTATTTTGGTCAGTAGTGTGCTGGCGTCGACAATTGTGTGTTTTATGATTTTTGGCATCTATATTATAAGTAGCTCAACGCGTTTGGCAGGATTTGCCAAATGGTCAACCCACGCTATTAACGTGTCGGTTCGCAGACTTAGCTTTGGGCGCAAACCTCATACTGTTGAGCTGCACAAAGTTGAACAATTTTTTCACGATATTCACAAAGATTACATAGAGCTACGCGCTGACAAGAAACTACTGCTCAAACCCTTTCTATGGGGTTTAATCTACAATGCAGCTGATGTCGGACTGTTTGTAATAGGTTTTTGGGCGCTGGGGTATGCAGTCAACCCTGCTGCAATCGTGATTGCCTATGGCATTGCATCAATCGCAGGATTTATCGTTATTACCCCTGGTGGTGCCGGTGCATATGAGGCGTTGATGATAGGTTTCCTAGGTACAGCTGGCATACCATCGGGCGTCGTGATTGCAGGCGTACTACTTACTCGTGTTGTTTTGCTCATTGGTACAGTCATCAGCGGCTATTTCTTCTATCAACTAACGATCCTCAAATATGGAAAAACTCCAACTAACTCCAACTGAGTTCATTGCTCTGACTAACCAAACGCTCGAATATGCATATCCGAGCATAGAAATTATTGGAGAAATCTCCAGTTTCAAAGTAAACCAGGGTAAATTTGTATTTTTTGATATCAAAGATGAAGGTGCGAGTGTGGGTTGTTTTATGATGTTGTTTTCGCTCAGAACGGCACTAGAAGACGGCATGAAGGTCATTGTCACAGCACAGCCAAAACTGACTCAATGGGGCAAATTTAGCCTAACGGTTCGTAGTGTGCAACCAGTAGGCGAAGGCAGCCTAAAGCGTAGTTTTGAGCTATTAAAGGCAAAGCTAGACAAAGAAGGGCTATTTAAGCCAGAGCGCAAACGCCCGTTACCCGAGTTGCTATCACGAATCGGTGTGATTAGCTCGACTGGCGCTGCTGGTTATGGTGACTTTATCAAAATTCTGGACGAGCGTTGGGGTGGGTTGCAAGTTGATGTCGCCCACACACAAGTCCAAGGCGTGGCAGCGGCCGAGCAAATCGTCCGAGCGTTGCAATATTTCAACGAAAGCGCCGAGTCGCGCGATGTAATCGTGATTGTCCGTGGTGGTGGTAGTCTAGATGATCTCAGTACATTCAATGACGAAGTGTTGGTGCGAGCGATTGCTAGTTCACGATTGCCAGTCATGACAGGGATAGGGCACGAAGACGATGTCAGCTTGGCAGACCTAGCCGCAGACAAACGCGCTAGTACGCCTAGCAATGCAGCCCAGATATTAGTCCCTGATCGTCGTGAATTTGCAGCTAGTTTGAAATCTAGTATTTTCAGTGCGGCTGCGAGTTTGCAATATACATATGATCGTCGCCAACAACAGTTAGAAACCGATATGCAGCGTATCAATATTCGTTTGCAGCAGCGGTATGAAACATTATTTGATAATTATCAGTCGCTGACCCGCAGCCTGAGCCAGCTAAACCCGCAAAACGTACTGAAGCGGGGGTATAGTCTGGTAAAGCTAGAGAATGGTCAATCAATTGTTGGTGCAAAAAAAGGTGATGTATTGGATATCGAAACCAGCGAAAGTATAATAAAAGCAGGAGTAATTTCAAATGACAAAAAGTAGCACAATTAAAGAAAAACTAAGCGAGCTTGACGAGCTAGTAGCTTGGTTCGAGAATGATGATGTTGATATAGAACTAGCACTCAAAAAGTTTGAAGCAGCTGAAAAGTTGGCTGACGCAATCGGCAGTGAACTAAAGACCGCCAAGAACAAGATAGAGGTGATCAAGAAAAAATTTGATGTTTGATATCATCTTTTTTATCTTTGGTTTTATTGTTATTTCACTGGGTTTCGTGACGTTATTTGGTGCCCCATATGTACCAACGTTGGGTGAACAGGTCAAAGAAATTATGAAAATCAGACCACTCACAAAAAAAGATGTGTTAGTTGATGTAGGCTCGGGTGATGGGGTGGTTTTGCGAGCAGCAGCCCGTAGCGGTGCGTGGGCTGAAGGTTACGAGTTAGGTCCGTGGCTATGGTTGGTTTCATCATTTTTGTGTCGAAAGTACGACAATATCGTGATTCACTTTGGCAGTTTTTGGCGTCAAGAATTACCAGCCGATACTACAGTTGTCTACACATTTCTAAACGGTAAGTTCATGCCAAAATTAGAGAAAAAGCTGCAAGCTCACGTCGATACACATGGCAAGCCTATTACATTTTTGACATATGGGTTCAAGATCAAAGGTCGCGAGATTGAAAAAACCGAAGGGCCAATCTTTTTGTATACATTCAAACCTAATTTACAATCATAAGGTCTTTGGTGTATGATATCTAGTAATATGAAACAAACTATAAACCACCAATCAGGTTTCGTCACGGGAGCCGTCGTCACTAGTATTATCTTTGGTTTATTAGCACTAGTATTCGGATCTGTCATGATCTGGGCGCTAGTCAACTATAACGATCAAAAGAATAATGTTGATCAAAAAATATTGGCAGCTCAAGAGGTTGCGAAATCACAACAAAAAGCCAAAGATCAAGATATCTTTGATGAAAAAGAAAAAGACCCGTTGGCTGAGTTTGTTGGTCCAACAGACCTCGGTCGTGTGAATTTCAAATATCCAAAGACCTGGAACGTCTACGTGGCGAGTGATGGCAGTAAAGGTACTGTCTACCAGGCGTATTTACACCCAGGGGTCGTACCGCCAACTACTGCGGGACTGAACAAATTTGCGTTGCAAGTTTCAGTTCTGAACCAGTCGTATGATCAAATATTGCAACAATACGCCGGCTTGGTAAAACAAGGTACACTACGCAGTTCATCTATCACAGCAAATGGCTTTAACGGACAGCGTTTTGATGGCAAATTCACAAAAGACGTTGATGGTTCAGCGGTTGTATTCAAAATTCGTGACAAAACTTTGGTTATAAAGACTGACTCAACAGCTTTCAAACCTGATTTTGATGACAAAGTTATCAAGACATTGTCGTTTGATCAATAACGATTCTTTTCATTTTTTGGATCAGCAAAAAACGAAACAAAAAACTGACCAGACACCTAAAAAAACGTGACGTAAAAGTTTAATAACATTTCAGGTAATCTGCGGAACTCGCTATGCTCAAACATCCTCGATTAGCCAGGAAATATTATTAAACTTTTACTCAGTTTTTTCAGAGGTCTGGACTTCGCTGCAGCCGCTTGCAATTGGGCGAGCCTATAGCTTAACCGAGAAAATAATTTTATAAAATCCTGACTATCTGAGAATGTTTGAGTATAGCGAGTTTCGCAAGATATCAAGAGTTTATAAATTTATTTTCTGCGCGATAAGCTGTCAGCTCAAAGTTTTGCCACACTTTATAAAAAGTGTGAAAGGACAGTACTATTAAAAATGAATAATGTATTCATGTTAAACTAGACTGTAGATATGAGGGGAGATAATAGCGAAGAAATTGGCGAGTTACCAACGTTGGTAGCCTTATCTCATGAACTAAAAGCTCCCTTAGCGCTTATGCGGCAAATTGCCCTCGCGAGCGAACATTATACAGAGGCCGAGCGCGAAACGGCATTCGAACGAATACGCCTGACAGCCGAGCGTTCATTGCGTCTGACAGAAGCTTTAACTCGTAGTTACCGAGCTGATGAGCTCGAGAGCGAGCCGATCAATCTCGGACGACTATGTGACGAGATTGCGCACGAACTCGCACCACTATGTCGTGAACTTGGTCAAGACATTCAACTCAAAATTCCACGTCAATCAGTGCTGGCGGTTGGTAATCGCGATCTTGTCAGTAGTGTGATCTTTGGGTTGTGTGACAACGCGCTTAACTATGGTCAAATCGATCGACCCATCGAGCTTCGTATCCAGCGTGATGGTGATGATGCAAAAATTAGTGTACGTGATTATGGTCCGTCGCTTTTGAAATCTGAACTCGACAAAATCAAGTCAAAACTGGGCAATTCACCTCAGTCGATCAACAAGCGACCAAGCAGTAGCGGACTTGGTTTGTATATCGCCAGCCAATTTGCGCAGGCGATGGATGGTCAGCTAGGTATGACCAGTCACAAAAATGGTGGGCAAACATTTTATATTCATTTACCCCAATCATTTCAAATGGCATTAGTATAGATATATGAACAAAGTTTTAATCATAGACGACGACAGGTGGTTCGCGGACGCAATTGCCAAAAACTTACACAAACAAAATTGGCAAACACACATTGCGCCAAACGCCGCAAAAGGCATCGAGGCGATTGATGATTTTGACCCAGATGTTTTGCTGTTAGACGTTATGTTACCGGGTTCATCTGCACCTGCGATTTTGAACGAGCTGCAATCTCATACCGACTTGGCTGATCTGCCAATTGTTCTGTGTACCTCTGTTAATTCTGACGAATTTGACCTAGGTGCGCTGAAGAGTTACGGTGTGCGGAAAGTTCTGGACAAAGCCCACAGCGAACCTGACGATATTGCAAAGGCTCTAGCAAATGCAATCGGTTAAAACTAATGCAATTGTATTGCGACGGACAAATTACGGCGAGAGTGATCGTATATTGCAGATACTAACTGCCGATGGGCACAAGATCAGTGCGATGGCGCGTGGCGTGCGAAAGGAAAAAAGCAAACTGGCTGGGGCGGTCGAGTTATTTTCGCTGACACAAGTCACGCTGCATAGCGGCAAGAGTGATTTGAGCACGCTGACATCTGCACGACTAGAAAAGTTTTATGGCGATATCTTGAATGATTATGATCGATTGCAGTTTGGTTACGAGGTTCTGAAAAAGATCGGCAAATTGAGCGAACACACTCATGAACCATTGCTATATGACGTCACGTTGACGGCTCTGGCTAGCTTGAATCAGTCAAAAATTGATCTGCGTATCATCCGCGCATGGTTCTATCTGCAAGTTGCTGATATTTCTGGACATGGGCTGAACTTGTCGCGTGATCACAATAACAAACCACTACTCGAGACGGAAAAGTACCGTTTCGATATAGCTGAAATGTCGTTTGTTGCCGATCCACGGGGTAATTTTACTGCAGATCATCTAAAGCTTTTAAAGGTGTTAAAACTCAAAACTCCGGCGGTTGTGGCACATATTTCAGGTATTAAGGAATATCTGGATGAGGTTGTTTCTGTCTCGTACTCTTTGGCAGAGTAGTCAAAGACTCCCAATGATATATACTCATTTCATCGCCAGCTTCGTTTGTAAGAACAGTACTAATCTGTTTGTCTTTAAACTGTGGGAGTAGTCCTGCTAATAATTCAACGCGTTTTTGCTGATCTAGGAACTCTTGTGGCAATATATTGATAATTACTTCACTATCTTTGAGTCTTTCTTCAATCCAACCAAGCTCTAAGACTTCACAGCTAGGATAAGTTCTATCGTGGATATCGGAGTATCCTGCGATGGAAACGCTCTGTTTTGATTTACCGCTTCCAAATATTAATTTATTTCTTTTTTCATTCCACCTTACGCCTTCCGGGAGGTCCACAGTAGCCAATTGTTCAGATATTTTCCTAGCCATAACTTCCATCGTAGATTCAAAGGCTACCTTGCTGCCAAGTGTTTTCTCTACTGATTCATGTGTTCTATTGATAAACATCTGCCATCTCCATGAATCTTGTGATTTGCGTTGCTCATTTCTTGGCACTACGTCGTCAACCAAGGTGACTATAGTATCACCTGTTCTTGTCAAACTATGCGCCAACCGACCAACCGTAGCGGTATGCCGGATCTCTTCTTTGGTCTGAACGTAGTGAGGAGCATAGATATGACCGACTTCTATAGATTTTTTCATGTAAGTATTATAAAATACTTTTGTTTATTTAGCAATAGTAGCTAGGTACATACTGATATCTGGTATAATTGTCCGTAATGAGTGACGTAAAACTAGAAGACATCGTATCATTGGCGAAACGCCGTGGTTTTATATACCAGGGTAGTGAAGTCTATGGTGGTCTATCTGGTACATGGGATTACGGTCCACTAGGTACAAAGCTAAAGCGAAATATCAAAGACGCATGGCTAAAGATGTTCGTTGATGGCTGGGATGACATGCACCAAGTCGACGCAGCGATACTAATGAACAAAAAAGTGTGGGAAGCTAGTGGTCACGTTGATACTTTTACTGATCCGTTGGTAGAGTGTAGTAACTGTAAATCACGTTTCCGTGCTGATCACTTAGAAGGCGACAAATGTCCTAACTGTAGCAAAACTGGAACACTTAGTGAGCCTCGACAATTTAATATGATGTTTCGGACAAATGTTGGTGCAACCTGGGGAAGTTATGAAAACCGAGGGGGTAATATTGTCTCTGGAGATATCTCTGTAAAAAATCAAAATGGTGAAAAAATAGATGGATTTAGTATAAAAGAGGATCGTAACGATAGGAACAGTGTTATGGTCTATGACGTTAATTCAGTTTCTTATCTTAGGCCTGAAACTGCACAAGGTATTTTCACCAATTACAAAAACGTTTTAGATAGTTTTTATCCTGATTTACCATTCGGTATTGCCCAAATTGGTAAGGCATTCCGCAACGAGATCAGCCCGCGTGATTTTGTATTTCGCTCACGTGAGTTTGAACAAATGGAAGTCGAATATTTTGTAGACCCAGCCAAGTGGGAAGAATCATTCGAGCACTGGCGCAAGGATATTCACGTATTTCTAGAACAACTTGGCTTGGACAAAGATAATATCCACGAGCTAGAAGTCCCAGAAGATGACCGTGCACACTACAGCAAACGCACGATTGATTTTGAATATGACTTCCCGCATAAAAAAGACGAGTTATTAGGGTTGGCATATCGCACAGATTTTGATCTGAAAAATATTCAGGAAAATTCCGGCAAAAACATGGAATACACAGTCAAGGGGACGAACGAAAAATTCATTCCGCATGTGATCGAGCCAAGCTTTGGTGTTGAACGACTACTGATGGCTGTACTATCCAGCGCATACAAAGTTGACGAACAAAATGGCGAGCAACGTGTGTATTTGGCGCTACCAGAAGATCTAGCGCCAGTTCGTTACGCAGTATCACCACTGCTCAAAAACAAGCCAGAACTAGTTGCCAAGGCTCGTGAAGTCTACAAAGCATTGAAAAAGAAATACGGCAATGTCATGTGGGACGACAACGGCAATATCGGCAAACGCTATCGCCGCCAAGACGAAATCGGCACACCGCATTGTGTGGTGATTGACTTCGATACGCTCGAAGATGGTACTGTCACCATCCGTGATCGTGATACTACAGAGCAGAAACGTGTAAAAATAGAGGAAATATAAAAGGTTTTTTATGGCTGAAATCCCTTCAATAAAAAGTAATCTCGATCCATTGACGGATGCTGCGTTGACGCTTGTTGAGCATGATATGGAGTGGGATCGTAAACAAACACTCGATGTATTCAAGGAGTTTGCTAAAAGGGACATTAGCATAGGCGAATTTGCCTGCTTTGCAGCTACTGTTCTTGATCTCAATGGCAAAGTAGACCATTCAGTTGATAGAAGAGCTGTTTTTATAGAAGGCGCACGCCTGCTTTCTGCTGGAGTATCAGCAGAAGAATTAACCGAAGGCTTTCAGGAGGGTAGCGAAGCACGTATGTATGCCGAGATAGGGGAATTTAATTCAGCGACCCAGAGCTTCAAAGAGGCGCAGGACCCTGCATTGATGAAAGTAAGGCTGGAAAGAGTAAGCCCTTTTTATGATCCCGACAATCCCGTACACATCAGCCCAGTGAGGATGAGGATATTTGTAGACGGTGGTATGGAAGACCTGCAAGGTGAACGTATTGCAAATAATATGGCGGAGCATATCGAAAGCTGTGACGCCTGTAGAAGGGTCAAGGAATCATTGGAATCTCTAAAGAGTAAAGCAGCTTAAGATTATGGGATTGTTTAAATTCGATACTGTCTCGGTCTCGATCAACGCAAAGCCAGAAAAAGTTTGGGAGTTTGTAGCGGATCTAAACAACTGGCCACAATATACTGATTTTGCAAAAGATATTGAACAAGTAAATGATACAGAATGGATATTTCACACTTCACAAGGTGATGTTCGTGTTATTACAAAGTTTGATAAAGAAAAGTTACTACTAGATACAGTGTGTATAATTGCTAGCGGCGAAGAGCAATTCATACCATACCGTGTGGTGCCAAATGGTGAGGGTAGCGAGATAATCATGACAAATCAACAAACTGCCTCTATCAACAATGAAGAATATGCTGAGCAAATCAAGTGGATGAAAGAAGAGCTGCAAAATATAAAAAGGATTTTGGAAAGCTAAATCACCAGATAATATCAATATCCAAATAATGATATGATTGAACTATGAAAATATCCACGAAAGAGCTCAGGAGCAAAGTAATCAATCTATTATCTAAAAATTTTTCACAGCAAGAAGCAGAGCGGATAGCAGACTATTTGTTATGGGCGGATATGTCGGGTATCAATACTCAGGGCGTGATAAAACTGACTGGTACAGAACCATTACAAAATATACAGCCGTCTGGCGAAATCAGAATAGAACGTGAAACGAAGTTGTCGGCGTTGCTAGACGGCAACAAAAATCCCGCGCCCCTGGTTGCCCAGCAAGCAACTGATATCGCAATAGAAAAAGCTAAAGAGCATGGTTTTGCGATTGTTGGAGCTCATAATACATTTTCTAGTAATGGTGCTCAGGCGTATTATGTGGAGCGTATCTCAAAAGAAGATCTGATAGGTATAGTGTTATCTAGATCGCCAGGATCGACAGCACCTTTTAATTCTATTGATCCGTTGTTTGGTACGAACCCAGTTGGTTTTGGGTTTCCAACAGATGGCGAACCGTTGGTATTTGATATGGCAACATCAGCAATGACTTGGTACGGATTAGTACTAGCAAAGTCTCGTGGAGAAAAAATACCCAAAGGACTAGCAATTGATAAAAACGGTGATTTTACCCAAGAACCAGCCGAAGTTATGGGCGGTGGTGCGCTATTGCCATTTGATAAAGGCTACAAAGGTTCTGGCATAGGAATGGTAGTCGAAATCATGGCTGGTCCATTAGCAGCATCAGCATACTGTGACTGTGAAACTTTCGATAAAGAATGGGGCAGTACTTTTATCGCAATTGACCCAAATTTGCTGGTAGATATAGATAAGTTCAAGGCAAGTTGCACAGATTTAATCAGTATCATTAAAAAATCTCGTACCAAAAGTGCTGATGAAACGATACGTTTGCCTGGTGAGAGGGCTAGAAAATCATACCATGAAAGTCAAACTTCTGGGATGGTAGAAGTGGATAGTACTATATATGACAAATTGGTTTGACGAACGACTAGGCGACACAAAAGATATTGATGCATTGCTGGTTAGAGTTGCTGAATATTTTAATGTAGGTAATTTGCAAAAGCACGAAATCATCACACTTGGCTTTGAAGACTATAATGTCAAGCTAGAAACAGATGCAGGAAGCTATGTAGTAAAAATTTTTGCAGTTGAAAATAGTGAGCTACGAGCGGGTAGATCTGAAAAGGTGTTGGCAGCTGCGATGAAAGCTAATATTGCTCATCCACACGTTTATTCTGGCAGTGAAGGATTAGTTTATCTAGATCAAGAAACTGGCTTGAGAGCTATATGTATGGATTTCGTGCAGGGTCATACATTCTACAAAACAGATCCACCGTCTGACGATCAGCTAAAAAAGATCATAGAGCAGGCAGTAAAAATCAATCAATTGGAGATCAACACAGAACACTATGCAGATGAGTGGTCGGTCACCAATATTGAGGCAATGTACGAAAGAACTCGTGGTGTAGTACCGCCGGAGAACAAAAAGCTGGTAGAACATGCGATAAATCTTTATAGGCAGATTCCTGTCGAGCAGCTACCAGTTTGCATTGTTCACGGTGACATTATAAAGAGCAATGTGATTGTTGACGAATCAGGAACTCCATTTATAGTAGATTTCTCATGTACCAATATGTATCCGAGGGTACAAGAGCTATCTGCTATATGTGCTAATCTGCTGAACGGTGATGGGCTTTCGGTTCGCCAGAGAAACCAAAAAGTTGTTGCTATGTATAAAGAATTCGGGGGAGAATTGGTAGAATTAGAGGTCAAATGGCTCTACAACTATACAGCCGGTGCAATTGCGATGGAATACTTGGGTTGTCTCGCAGAAGTTATGGAATCGGGCGAAGATAACGAAGAGATTAGTTATTGGCGGGAACTAGGGTTATCAGGTCTAAAATCTATAAATGGTATGATGTAGAATATGAATATCGAAAAAATAATACGCGAATATTTACCCGACATAATCCATATGTCGTTAGCAACATCTACAGACAACAAACCCTGGGTGTGCGAAGTGCATTTTGCCTATGATGATGATTTGAACCTTTATTTCTTTTCAACAACAGATAGGCGACATTGCGAAGAGCTGCGCAACAACAAATTTGTTGCTGGAAATATTGTAAAGCAACATGCAATGGGTGAGAAACCATGCGGAGTTTATTTCGAAGGCGAAGCTGAGCAACTAGAGAATGTAGATGAAAATCATATCGCATACAAAACTTATGCCGAGCGCTATCCAAACTTTAGTCACTGGAGTAACTTGGGCGATGGGGGTAGACTATATAAAATCAAAGTCACTAACTACTATGTATTTGACGTGACAGGCAAAGTGCAGCCACCAGGCAAGCACCAACTACCTTGGTCAAAGTAGTATAATGTAGGTAGGAAGAATTAGGAGGGTTAAATGGGTTTTTTAGATGGACTAGGTAGATTAGTACAAGGTAAGCCTGTGTTTGAGGTTCCGCAAGACAACCACACAGAAAATCCACCGAAAGATGAAAACAACGATGAGGCTCCAACTGAGAAAACAGCACCAATTTCAGGGCCAAAGATTATTCCTACAGTCATGATCGAGCGGAGTGGTTATAACAATAGTGGATCGCATACTCGTATAACCGCGAATATTAAAAATCAGTCAGATCAGAACATTGAACTAGATAAGATTCGTCTGCTAGGCACCTCATATGAGCTGGATATGCCACTGCGAGCGGGCGAGAGTCGCGAGGTTAATATATTTGAAGGCAATAGACCTAACCATAATAATCATGATGACGCCTATCTGGTGTACAAAAACGATGCTGGGGACTATTTTGAGAGCTACCACACGGTCGAGTTTCGCAAAGAAAACGACGACACATACAATATCTATAGTTTTCGTTTTGTCGGCCCAGTTAGAGACGTATAAGACCAAAGTCAGCAACCTGCTACAATAGTATTCATATGAAAAACGATGAGTACCCACTAACTGCCGAAGAATTCCAATCAATATACAGCAAAGTCCCTAGGCTTTGTGTTGAGGTAGTGGTAAAGAATGAAAAAGGCGTACTACTGACACTGAGGAGCATTGAACCATTTAAAGATTTTTGGCACTTTCCTGGCGGCACAGTGTATTTTCATGAAACAGCACTAGATGCCGTCAAGCGCATAGCCAAAAATGAACTTGGGATTGAAGTTGTGAATGCTAAGTTTATGAACTATCTAGAATATCCTAGCTATACGAAAACTCAGGGGTGGCCTGTCAGCTTGGCGTTTGTTATAGAAGATTACGAAGGTGATATCACACTCAACCATGAAGCAACCGAGGCAAAATTTTTCGCAACACCTCCAGAAAATACACACCCCATGCATGGCGAATTCCTGCGGACTTTGTTACAGGATTAATAGATAGCTATAGAACTTATGCTTGCATGAAGTGCCAAGTATTAATACAGTGGGGCTATAAACGGAGTAAATCATGGCTAGCGAAAAATTAGAACCAGTAGAAGTTGCTAAAGGTAGGCTAGAAGATGTAGAAACAAGACTAACAGTTTGGGCTAAGACAGTAGACGCAGATAGTATTACTATACACAGTCTCAGAGATAATGATTTTGCATTTTCGGCCGAAGAAATTGAAGAGCTGATAGATAGTGCGCAAAAAGAAGGTTTTTCTATAATACTAGAGGTGGGTGAAGATGCTGTAGATACAATAACACTCACTAAGGGTGCGTATGACTTTATATCACCAGAGCCTAGAAAGCCAATAGAACCTGGTGAGACTATAGAGCTCAAGACAGCCGAGTCGTTGATTCCTGCTGGTACCTTCCCGGGTCAATCCGAATCTAGAAAAAAGACCTTTGTGGGTGAAATTAGCAGGAAAATTGAACTAGGTGATTTAGCCAGAGCTTTAGGTAGTGGCGCTAGGTTGAGAATCAAGCTCGACGAAAGCTAATTACAGCCCAAAGCTTTTAAAACACAATAAAATCGCGTACACTGTATGCAGATGAGCGCAATAGACTTTGAGGGAATAAAGGTTACATCTGAGCACAAAGAAAACGGTGCGTGGTGGGGTGACGCCAAAGAAATAGACGGTGTGACGATAGATGAGCGAGCGGATACTGCTACGGGTGTAGGGGTATTGTTTGCTGGGAAAGCTGCGGTTGATATTGTCCGGCGCGGATACTCGTTTGCTGACCCTACGCGGGATGAACCTGATTTGGATCCCAGTAGCTTTGCTGATGAGCGGCTAGTCGAGGGAGTCCTATTGCGACCCCATGGTATACATGCATTTCAACGTCATGTTTCGCTCGGTGTAGGTTTATTTTCGCCCGACAGCGAAGCGAACAAGCCTTTTGGCTTGGTTGTGCCTGGTAAAGGAACGATACTGCATCGGGATGGGGTGGGTGATTTCGATAAAATGGTAGCTGAAGCACGTGAACAAGGCCTATTGGACAAGCCAATTGATTTTCAAATTGCTAGCAAAGCTATTGGTATTTGTGCTGAATACGCAAAACTGCCACAAAACAGTGGTGTACTGGCTCTGCGATAGTCAGTATCCTGGCTTTTTTGACGTAAAGTTATATAATTAGAACAAAGAGTGGGCAAGATATCAACTAGAGCGGAGTTTTGCAGTGCCACAAGCGAAAAAGACATTATCACAAGAGGTTAAGGCTTTGAAAGCAGAGAATAGGCGACTCAAAAAACAACTAGCTGCTGTGCAACAAACAAAACAGTCTAGCAAATGGCGAACAGCATTGATCGTCCTACTAGCTGGTATAACTGGTGCGATTCTGATTAGTGCGAACTTGTTGTTTTGGTCTGCCCGAACAGTTATCGAGTCTGACAGATATCGCGACACAGCCCAATCTATAATCGAGAAACCATCTGTTCAAAAGGCAATTGCCGATAGAACAACCGAAAGAATATTCGAACGTATAGATACAGAACAACTACTAGTAGAAAACTTACCACCCCGCGTACAGTTTGCTGCGCCGACTCTGGCACAACAGATAGAAACATTCACAAATACCAAAGCTCGACAGATCACTGCAAGCGAAAGGTTCGAGGACGTGTGGGTGAGTGCAAACGTTGCTGCGCATGATAGGTTCATATCGGCTATCCGAGATTCAAAAGGGGATGGCACGGTCAATATTTCGGATGTGTACACAAAATTGACTCAGCGATTACAGGGGACAAAGCTATAATTTTTGCAAAATGTAGAGCTGCCTAGCAATATTGGATCAATCCAAATCTTGGATGCACCGTGGCTACCGTCGGCACGCTATGTAGTGATTAATCTCGATATGCTGCGTATTGTCACGACTCTATTGTTCATTTTACTGACATTACTGATTGTTTACATTGCACGAAACCGTCGCAAGATCGCTCTGAAACTCGGCGTATTTTATGCAGTATTGATGTTGATCACACTTGTTGCTGTTCGTATAGCCCAAACCGTTACTACAAACCAAGTTGATCCAAAATATCAAACAGCCGCAGGTGATGCGTACCAGGCAGTATTGTCGCCATTTGTAGTGCAAACCTCATGGCTGTTAGCTCTAGGTGTTATTGTTGCATTTATTGCGTGGATCATCGGTCCAGGCAAGAACGCAACCAAGGTTAGAAAGTCATTCAACTCATTGCGAGCGAAAGTTACCCGCAAATAAGATCTAGCGCTTTTTGATCATCAGTGCAAGGTTCGAAATATAATGTTCCGGATTGACTGTTTTGTGAGCGCGCAGGTAGGCGAGGTGACGTTCGATAAATGGTAGACGACTATCTGGCCATTCGGTAGCAGCAGGGCTATAGATACTCTCGGACTTCATAGATGGATCGTTTTCCAGGACTTTGAGCCTGGTGATGATTTCTTCCTCTGACATGGTGGATACGGTTGCCATTAGCTTGTAGCCACTTTCTTTTTCTTTTTCACTTCTTTTCGCTTGTTTTGACCTTTTGACATATGACTCTCAACCTTTCCGTTAGTGCAATGCACTGTATATACATCTATTATGCGCCTTTTATGCCAAATAACCTAATCTGTAAAAGCATTAGTACTATAAATTTTGATCAAAATATTGTATTATGAAAGTTAAAGTTATGGTCAAAATAGAAGGAAGTCAAACCATCGAGGGCATGTCCCGTGAAGATGTATTCGATGCTGGGTCGCTAGCAGAGAACTTACCGAAAGACTTAAAATTAATTGAACTATCACCAAAAGAAGAAATACTACAAAACGGCACCGAAATCGATGTCGTTTTAACTATCCCGAAACTACCAAAATTACCAAGGTTACCAGGTTTACCAAAGCAAGTGGCAGATTTGATTGGTGGTGGTCAACATAGTATTTCAGCAGAAGTTAAAGAATGTGATCCTGGCCGATCAATGCTAATCAAGGGTGAATCAGATATTGCTAGCACTGCACTGTTGCTCAAGCTACGTGAGAAAAGAAATGGTCAGGATACAGAGGTTACCCACAAGCTAGAGGTTGATATTAAAGATTTGAACATGTTTCTTAAAAGAGCTGTCGAAACGATATTAAGGGTTCCTATGGACCTCGAAGTAAAACTTTTTAGTAAACAACATATTGAGAATATAATTGATTATTATGAGGCGCTTGCTGTACCTTTAGATACTAATAGCACTAAGGTGAATCCTGACATACAGCCTGATTCTGACGCAGCTGTTGCTGCATGAACAGTATATATCTGTTAAAATAATTGTAACAATTATAGGGGAGTGCTGAACATGCGTCTAAAGTTACCGTTTCTAAAGAAAAAACAAGAAAAGTTAAGTCCATTACAAAAATTTAGTCTGTATTTTTTTCAGCGACCGCGCAAGACCGCACTATTATTCTTGATAGTTGTTTTGTTTGGTGCTGCTAGCTATACCACGCTGTTAAACGCGAAGGTTTCCCTAGTATTGAGACGCCAGTAGCGTCCGGACAGGGCAGCTACATGGTAGGTGATCCAGCAAAAGTCGATAACGAAGTCGCAAAACCCCTCAGTGAATACTTGCTGAAACAAGATGGTGTCAAAGCTGTCACAACTAGCAGTCTAGACAACTTTTACACTGCATTCATCTCGTTTGATGAAGGTGTCGATGCAGCAAAACGCAGCTCGCAACTACAGACCGCTGTCAAAGACGCCAATATATTGCCAGATCAAGCAACGCTGAAAATCGAAGCACTGAAATTTGGCTTTACTATGCGCGGTGACGATATGGTTGTTTCGTTTTATGCAAAGAAAAATCAAGTTAGCAATGCCGAACTGGTAGAAAAAGCCAAACTCGCTGCCGAGTTCATAAATGACCAGGATTTAGAGCTAGTCAAAGAGGCGTCTATCATAGACCAGTACCAGACAGCAACCAACCCATTCACGGGACAATCTCAGACTACGCAGCAATCGTTCGAGCGCTATGGTGTGCGCAAACATGACGAGACGAAATTTTACAGCGCTGTAGTTATCGGTATCGAGGCAGCAGACAAAGCCGACAACCTGAAACTAAACGAAGAGGTACAGGCAGCCGTCGACAAGCTGAATGACAAAGAGAAATTTGATGGATACAAAGCGGTTATCAGTGCTAGCTATGCTCCACAAATCAACCAACAGATTGATGAACTGCAAAAAGTACTACTAGAAGGTCTAGTTGCTGTGCTAATTGTTGGCTCTTTGGTTATTGCAGTCCGAGCTTCTGTCATAACCGTCATCTCTATGTTCACCGTTATTGCGATAACAAACGGCGTGCTATACCTCGCGGGTTATTCGCTCAACACGATTACATTATTTGGTCTGATCCTAGGTCTATCATTGATCGTTGATGACACTATCATCATGGTTGAGGCTATCGATGCCCAACGTCGCAAGAGAAAGAATGCCGACGAGGTCATCACAACCGCAACGCGCAAAGTAGGGCAGGCGATGATAGCAGCGACTTCTACAGCCGCGCTTAGCTTTGCACCGTTGTTATTTGTGGGCGGCATATTAGGGAGCTTTATCCAGGCGATACCGATCACGATCATATCAGCGTTGATCATCAGCTTGCTAGTTGCGCTGATATTTATCCCGCTATTTGCTAGGTTCATATTGCTAGGCAAAGACCAGTTGGGTAACAAAGGTCACAAAGATCTGTCAGCTGGATTTGAGGCAAAGATCGCTGAGTTCATTGCAAAGCCAATGTTGTGGGCGCGTCATTCAAAAATTAAGCTAGCTGGGGTAGGTATCGTAGCTGTATTGATCGGCTTTGGATTTATTGCTGCCGGTGGTTATTTCTTCCAAAAGGTCACATTCAACATTTTCCCTGCATCCAAAGACGCTAACCAAATATCTGTCGTACTGGATTTTCCGGCGGGTACAAGCATAGAAACAGCACAGCAGGTGACCAACAAGGCTAATAAATTGGTTGGTAATGAACTTGGTTCAAACTTTGTCAGAGCCACCAATAGTGGTATGGCAGACAACAAGACAACGACTCTGAGTGTTGATTTGGTTGATTACAACGAACGTGAAGTAAAAGCACCGGAAATCGTAGATGACCTGAAGAAAGAACTTGATGATTTTGATGGTGCAAAGGTCAGCGTGTCACAGGTAGATGCAGGCCCGCCAGCATCTGATTTTGGCGCACAAATAGATACCAGTCAGAACCGTGAAGCTTCTGAACGACTGGCAAATGACGTGGCAGCGTACCTAAAAGATGTAAAGTTGGAGCGTCCTGATGGCTCGATTGCAAAGATTGAAAGTGTATCAGTGGCAAACACCAGTATCTTTACACGAACAGACAACAAGCCATACATTGCGGTAACGGCTCAGTTCGTCGATGACGATACGACCACACTAGTGACTTTGGCAAAGACAGCAGTCGAAAAAGAATTTGATGCAGAGAAAATCAAATCATACGGTCTATCTGACGATACAATTAGTTTCAACTTTGGTCAGGAAGACGAAAACCAAGACAGTTTTGCAACAATGGCATTCGCATTCCCGATTTTGCTATGTGTGATATACGTACTGTTGGCGGCGCAATTTAGAAGCTTCTTGCAGCCACTACTAATCTTTATGGCAATTCCATTTAGCTTGTTCGGTATAACACTTGGGCTATACCTCACCGATAACGCCTTTAGTTTCTTTGCGATGTTAGGGTTCTTTGCCTTGATCGGTCTGAGTCTGAAAAACACGATCCTGCTGACAGATTATGCCAACCAATCACGTAGGGCAGGTATGGGCGCGGTAGATGCCGCTCACGAAGCATTAGCAGAACGATTCCGCCCGCTCATCGCAACCAGCTTTACCGCAGTTGTATCCCTGATCCCACTAGCTATATCTAGTCCATTCTGGGAAGGTTTGGCGGTCGTACTGATCTTTGGTCTACTATCGAGCACATTCCTCGTGATCACAGTATTCCCATACTATTACCTGGGTGCAGAATATATGCGATCAGTATTCCGACGACAGGTGACAAACCGCGTGCGTCGTCTATTCGTTAGCTGAATCGCTTGATAAAGATTACGCTCGAGTACACGCATCCACCGGGGCAATGTGGATGCGCTCCTCGGGAAACGAGAGCCCTCGCTTAAATCTTTATCAAGCTTATCTTTGCAATAAAAATAAAAATATTGCAAAGTATATTTTAGTGTGATACAATGAGTGCATAGCGAAAATCGCTGGATGAATACATAAGCCAAGTAAATCTATTCATACCATCTATTCTGACTATAAACTATATATTACTGGTAAAAACCAGCTTGTATTTCGGCAGTGTAGCCAAGGCTACACTTTCTCAATCCAAGAAGCTTTTTCCTCAGTAATATAACAGTTTCGTCGATATAGAAGGAATGAACAGATTTACCAAATTCTTGTCATTCATCATTTTATTAATGAATGATCATAGAAAGGTATTCATGCAGAGAAACAACTCTTTTAGTGGGCGAACATATCGTCCCAACAAAAATAACAATAGCCGAAAATTCGGAGGTCGCAAAGGTGGCTTTAAAAAAGGTGGACCACGAAAACAATCTATCCACCCCAGTAAATTTATCAACAAATCGTTGACAGTTGCAGAGGATATTCCATACGCATCAAAGCATCAATTTAATGATTTTGCTCTGAACAAGGCTATCAAATACAACCTAGAACGTATTGGTTTTGACCAACCGACAGCTATTCAAGATCAAGCGATCCCAATAGCTCTAGAAGGTCACGATGTGATTGGACTTGCAAACACTGGAACTGGTAAGACTGTTGCATTCTTGCTCCCAATTCTAGAAAAACTATATGCTAACCGCGAAATTGCATCAGTATTGATCATGGCTCCAACTCGCGAACTAGCTCAGCAAATCGACCAGGAATTCAAAAAGTTCTCTGGTGGTATGAAACTATACAGTGCCGTAGTTGTAGGTGGAGTAAACATCGACAAACAGATCCGTGAGATCAAGCGTGGACCACACGTTATCATCGGTACGCCGGGTCGTCTAAAAGACTTACTAAACCGCAAGGTAATGCGCCTAGGTAACATCAATACATTTGTACTAGACGAAGCTGACCGAATGCTAGACATGGGGTTCTTGCCTGATATCAAAGCTATTGCGTCTGAACTACCATCACAACGTCAAACGCTATGTTTTAGTGCTACGATGACGCCGACTATTAATGCATTGGTTCAAGATTTTATGAAAAATCCTGAGACTGTATCTGTTCGTAGTGCCGTAACAAGCGATCATGTTGACCAAGACGTCATCGAAGCTCGTGACAAAGTACACAAGTTAGAAATCCTAAAAGACCTCTTGCAAAAAGAAGAGTTCGACAAGGTACTAGTCTTTGGTGAAACAAAGTTTGGTGTGCAACGCTTAGCGACAGCTCTGACCGACCACAACATTCCGTCTGAAGCCATCCATGGCAACAAGACTCAAGCTCAGCGTCAACGTGCGCTCAAAGCTTTCAAAGACGACAAAGTACGTGTGCTCGTTGCAACTGACGTTGCTGCTAGGGGACTAGATATCTCTGATGTATCACATGTGATTAACTTTGATACACCTCAGACGTATGACGATTATATTCACCGTATCGGCCGAACGGGTCGAGGTGGAAAATCAGGCAAAGCTCTGACCTTTATCGACCGACGATAATACCAAGAAAATGCTATAATTATTCTCATGAATATTGATGATAAAAAAACAGTATTACTATATGGTGATTCATTTTTTTGGGGTGTCTACGCCTCTACAGGCAAGCGTCACCAGCGACAGGATCGAGTTAATGTTGTGTGTCAGCAAGAGCTAGGTGATTCCTTTGAAGTTGTTAACGAAGGCCTAAGGGGTAGGACAATGTTCGGTGAAAATGGCTCTTTCCCCGAGAGAGATGGCTTAACGCAGTTTGGTCCGATTTTTGCCAGTCAGCTGCCGGTGGATGTCGTTGTTATTATGCTTGGTTCTAATGATATAAATACGACTACTAACCATAGTGCCGAAGAAATTGCATCTAGCCTAGACCACTACAAGGAAAAAATGAAATACTGGTGCGACTTTATGAAGTTTGATATACCCAAAGTAATAGTACTGGCACCACCACACATTAACGAAGCAGAATTGGTTGTGTTTCGTGAATTATTTGGAGGTAGCGACAAGTTTATCGATCCATTAGCCGCGGAGTTAGAGAACAAGACTCAGCAGTTAGGGTGGAACTTCTTGGATCTTCGTCCAGTTGTCGACTCGAAAGGTATGGATGGCTTACATCTTGATCCTGAGCAAAGTCGTGTGCTGGGTAAGAAAATTGCAGATACAATAAAGTCTACTTTTTAAGTCGAATAACTTTGAGGCGTCCATCTACTATGATGTTGACGCCAAAAGTTTGTCCGCGAAATTCTAGTTCATGACCAGAGGTCACTTCGTTAACTTCACCCTGCAATAATTTGCTATCACGCAAAGTTTTTATCAGGTAGTCACGCTCTTTATTGGTGTCACTATCGATTTGATGTGTCAGCTGCAGGTTACGTATACGTAGGCCAATAAACGAGATATCATGTGTTGCAGATCCTATCCAGACTTCGCGGCTGCGACGATGAAACAATCGCATCAGTTTATGCCAAAAGTCGTGGTGATCATCGGCTTTTTCTGGCGTTTTTATTTTCCAGAATCTCACATGGTGGCGGTGTCGCGGTGATGGCGAATCGCCATCTTGCAGCTGAAAGCCAATATCTTGCGATCGTCCAAACAAAAATAAACGACTCATTGGTGCTTCCGGATAGTGATCACTACGTAGTATCGCCAGGCCTGTACGAAGGTTATTCATTAGTGTCCCTTTGTCCGCAACTGACCAGCCAGCCTCTTGCATGGCTTGTACCAGGTTTTCCTGTGATCTACACACGATTGCAATGTTAACTGGATCAGACGCCCAACCATCACGAGTAGTGACGTATACAGGCAGGTGATTGGGCTTTATCACCATGCGCCATAATCGGATCAACGCAGGTATGCCGATGTAGGCTAGTACTATATAGAGCACAAAAAACACAATCCATACAGGCAGGTATTGGTTGAGGAAAGGGTAGGCTGTGTCGACGACACCAAAAGCCAAGGTGACCCCTAGTAAAAGGATCAAAACGCGCCAAAGAATACGGAAGGAAATGCCTATCATAGTAGTGTTAACAGTATAGCATCATTGACATTTCATAATGTTTATGCTAATATGAAGATATTATGAAATCAAACACAAAAAAAGTATCAACAAAAACCAGTAAAGCATTTGCAGTAGGCAGCCACGAAGGACAAATTTTTGCCAGTGTTCCATATACACAGGAAGACTTTAAAAACTCGTTACTCATCGTGTCACTACTCGTGAACGCATCTATCTTGATTTTGTGGATCCTCACACAAGTACACAGTGCTTACGCACAGCTGATTGCCCAAGCTCTCGTTTCATAGAGTAGTAATCGTTGTAAAAAGTAGATTTCTCTTGCCTTGCTAAATTAGTAATCACATATCTGTTAACATAAGCGTTTTTCCACAAAAATGTGGAAAACTAGTACTAGAGTTATAGAAAATGGGTATTTTGGGTATTGCAGTGGGTCATAGTGGGGAGTACACTGGTGCTAGTGGGTAACCAAAGCACAACAAAGTGCC
>CAMTWU010000008.1:0-125612 GCA_947085525.1 uncultured Candidatus Saccharibacteria bacterium
AACGACGGTTACAACGCAGTACAAGTAGGATTTGGCATGGGTAAGAACCTGAGCAAGGCCGTCGCTGGACACGTTAAGTCCAGCAAAACCACCCCCAAGCATCTGCACGAAGTGCGGGTTGCCGAACTACCAGCCGACGTTAAAGTCGGTGATGTATTCGATACGAGCGTCTTTGAACTCGGCGAAGTGGTGAGCGTGACAGGAACTTCAAAAGGTAAAGGTTTTGCCGGAACCGTGAAGCGTCACAACTTTAATACTAGTAAACGTACTCATGGTGGTAACGGAAACGTTCGTAAACCAGGTTCAATTGGCTCTATGTACCCTCAGAAGGTATTTAAAGGCAAACGAATGGCTGGTCACATGGGTGCAGAACAAGTCACAGTCAAAGGTCTCAAAGTTGCATATATCAGCTCTGAGGATAACCTAATTGGCGTACGTGGCGCTGTTCCAGGTCCTCGTCGAGGCCTCGTAACTATAGGAGGAGCTGTCTAATGGCTGAAACTACTGCAACAAAGAAACCTACCCTAGACAAGGCAGTATTCGACGTGGAAGTAAAAAACCACGAACTCCTAAAGCTTGCATATGATTCATATCTAGCAAATAGCCGTGGTGCAAACGCAACGACAAAGCGTCGTGGCGAAGTACGCGGTGGTGGTAAGAAACCTTGGAAACAAAAAGGAACTGGACGTGCACGTTTCGGTTCTAGCCGTAACCCTATCTGGCGTGGTGGTGGTATTGTGTTTGGTCCACTCGGTAACGAGAACTACACCAAGACCGTTCCAGCTACTAGCAAACGTCTAGCAGTGCGCCAAGCACTAACACTAGCTAAAGCAGCTGACAAAATTGTCATAGCTGACCTTCTAACGACTGGTAAAACTAGCGAAGTAGCTGCATTTTTGACTAAACAAAAACTAGATGTACGCCGCGTACTAATAGTTCCAGAAGCAAAAACAGAGCAGTTAACCCGTGCAACCAAAAACGTACAATCAGTTGAACTAATCAGTCCAACCTACCTAACTGTGTTCCACATCCTAAATGCTGACAAGATTGTTATCAGCGCTAAAGCGTTGCCGAAAATTGAAGCATGGCTGAAAGGAGACAAATAATGAGTATTCTAACTATTATTCCTATCGCCACTGAAAAGGCTTATGCAACTAGCTTGTCTAATACTTATACCTTCAAGGTTCCTATGACTGCTAACAAACAGCAAATTATTGCTGCTGTCGAAGCTCAATATGGTGTCAGCGTCAAAGACGTTCGTACATTGATACAAAATGGCAAAACAATTACTGTGTCTCGCGGCAAACGTGCTCGACCGACTACTACCAAGCGTGTAGATGTCAAAAAGGCATACGTTAGTCTAAGCGAAGGCAGCAGTATCAAGCTGTTCGAAGAGCAAGCTAAAGAAGACGCAAAGGAGACTAAGTAATGGCTATTAAACAATACAAGCCAACTACTCCCGGCCGTCGAGGTATGAGTTCTCAGGACTTTGACCAGATTACAACTCGTAAACCGCTAAAAAGCCTGATCAAGACGAAAAAGCAAAACGCCGGTCGTAACAACACTGGCCGTATAACTGTTCGTCACCGTGGTGGCGGTGTCAAACGTCACTATCGTTTGGTAAATCACAAACTTGCACCAGGAACTGTTGCAACTGTTGAACATATCGAATACGACCCGAACCGTAGCGCACGTATCGCACGTATCAAAGACCAACACGGTCTGTATCACTACGTGATTGCTGATACTCAGATGCGTCAAGGTCACAAGATTACATCTGGTGCCGAGGCTCCAATCGAATCTAGTAACCGTCTACCACTCTCGAGCATTCCAAACGGTACAACTATCTATAATATTGAGATTTCACCAGGCAAAGGTGGCCAAATGGCTCGCGGAGCCGGTACAAAAGCTCAACTAATGGCAAAAGAAGGTGATTACGCACAGGTCAAGTTGCCATCAGGAGAAGTTCGTCGTTTCCGCGTAGAATGTATGGCTAGTATCGGTACTGTTGGTAACGTCCAACACCAAAACATCAAGATTGGTTCTGCCGGTCGTAACCGTAAAAAAGGTATCCGTCCATCTGTTCGTGGTGTCGTCATGAACGCGACTGATCACCCACATGGTGGTGGTGATGGTGGTTCACACGGTCCAGGTAAAGCGCCACGTACTCCGTGGGGGCAATTGACACTTGGTTACCGAACACGTCGCCGCAAGTACAGCAATAAATTGATTGTCAAATCTCGACATGAAGCAAAGAGGAAGAGGTAAAATATGAGTCGTTCACTGAAAAAAGGACCATTTGTAGATTTCAAGCTTGCCAAGAAAGTGGCGGCATTGGGAACTGATGATCGAACTGTTATCAAAACATGGGCTCGCGCCAGTACTATTTCACCAGAAATGGTTGGACGTACTATCGCTGTTCATAACGGACGCTTACACGTTCCTGTGTATGTATCTGAAAACATGGTTGGTCACAAGTTGGGTGAGTTTTCACCTACTCGCAAGTTCCGCAAACACGGTGGAAAGGATAAAAAGTAGATCATGGCTGATGTAATTACAGGAAAAGCTATAGCTCGTGGTGTACAACAGACTCCACGTAAAGTTGGCCTAGTTGCTAGCCTAGTTCGTGGCCGTACAGTTGCTGATGCGCTAACTATCCTAGAACACACACCGAAACGTGCTGCTAAACCAGTTGCAAAGGTTATTGCCAGTGCCGCTGCGAACGCAACGAACACTTTCGGTGCCAAGGAAGACACGCTAGTGATTGCTAACTTGCAAGTTACCAGTGGTCCTCGTCTGAAACGTTTCCGTCCAATTGCTCGTGGTTCTGCGAACCCATACATTAAACGAACTGCTCATATTCATGTAGAAGTCAGTGGTGAATTGAAACCGAAAAAGAAACCAGCTGCGAAAAAAGCTGATAAAGTGGAGACTAAATAATGGGACAAAAAGTAAACCCAATTAGCATGCGTCTTCAGCTAACTAAAAACTGGCGTTCACGTTGGTTTGTAGCTAACAAGCGTGATTTTGCACAGTGGCTCAACGAAGATGTACAAATTCGTAACTTGATCGAAAAGAAATTTGCTGCACGTCCAACAATCAACTTGATTGAGATCGAACGTCGTGGCGGTCAAGTAGAAGTCACTATTCATACTGCAAAAGCTGGTGTTGTGATCGGCCGTGGTGGTGCAGGCGTTAACGAACTACGTGATGCTATCGTCAAACTAGTTAAACAACCAGTTCGAATCAACATCGAAGAAGTCAAACGTCCTGACCTAGCCGCAAAGCTAGTTGCCGAGAACATCGCGCATCAGCTAGAACGTCGTATTAATTTCCGTCGTGCTATCAAAATGGCTGCACAAAACACTATGAATGCTGGTGCAAAAGGTATTCGTATCGAAGTTGCTGGACGTCTGAACGGTGCTGAGATGTCACGTCGTGAAAAACTGATCAATGGTTCTGTACCACTGCACACTATCCGAGCTAATATCGACTATCACGGTGCAACAGCCAAGACCAAAACTGGTGTGATTGGTGTCAAAGTATGGATCTATAAGGGAGAGGCTGTCTAATGTTACTGCCAAAGAAAACTAAATTCCGCAAAGTCCGAAAAGGCAAAAACAAAGGCGTTGCTACTAGTGGTAACTACATTGCTTTCGGTGATTACGGTTTGCAAAGTATGACTAACGAACGTATTACCTCTCGTCAGATCGAGTCTGCACGTCAGGCTATGACTCGTTATATCAAACGTGGTGGTAAAATCTGGATCCGTATTTTCCCTCACACTCCAGTAACTCGTAAACCACAAGATGTAAAAATGGGTAGCGGAAAAGGTAACCCAGAGTTTTTCGTTGCCAAGGTAAAGTCTGGAACTGTCATGTTTGAAATGAAAGGTGTTGATGAAGAGCAAGCGCGTGAAGCAATGCGTCTAGCTGCGCATAAACTACCTGTCAAAACACGTTTCATTCGTAGGGAGGATGCATAACCATGGCTACAACTAAAACTACCAAGAAAACAGCAAAGAAAGTTGTTGATTTGACCAAGAAAACTGTAGCCGAACTAAATGCTGAGCTGATCACGACACAGACTGATCTAGTGGATGCCAAGCGTTCACATGCAGCTCGTGAATTAGTCAGTACCGTTCGTATCAAAGAACTACGTCGACAAGTTGCACGCATCAAGACGGCTCTAAGCCACCAAATGAAAGAGGAGACCAAGTAATGTCAAGAAAAATAACCGGTATTGTCACCAGCGATAAAGCTGACAAGACTATCCAAATCACACTTACAAGTCGTTTGACTCATCCTTTGTATGGCAAACAATATACTCGTAGCCGTAAATTTGCTGCACATGATGAAAGCAACGTTGCAAAAATAGGTGACACAGTAGAAATCGAAGAAGTTCGTCCTATTAGCCGCACAAAGAGCTTTACACTAGTGAAAGTTATCCAACGCGGTCACGAAGAAGTTGCAATTAAAGAAGAGCCAGCAGCTGAAGTGAAGGCAAAAGAGGAGACTAAGTAATGATCCAACAAGAATCACGTTTGAAGGTCTGCGACAACAGCGGTGCAAAGGAAATCCTATGTATCCGTGTGCTCGGTGGTACTCGTCGTCGTTATGCTCGTGTTGGTGATATTATTGTCGCCACCGTCAAAGACGCCAGTCCAACCGGTACAGTGAAAAAGAAAACTGTGGTTAAAGCAGTCGTTGTTCGTACTGTAAACAAAATTAACCGTAAAGATGGCAGCACTATCGCATTTGACGATAACGCAGCAGTTATTATCGGTGATGACAAACAACCACGTGCAACTCGTGTCTTTGGCCCTATCCCACGTGAACTACGTGAGCTTGGTTACGCAAAGATCGTTAGCTTAGCACCGGAGGTACTCTAATATGGCTATTTCACGAATCAAACAAGGTGACTCTGTAAAGATTGTCAGCGGTAGCAAAAAAGGCAAGATCGCAACTGTGCAGACAATCAAAGGTGACAAAGTATTCCTATCAGGAATCGGTAACCGCAAACGTCACCAAGCAGCAAACACTGTTGCACCAGCAGGTAAGAGAGACATTCAACTACCTATTCACATCAGTAACGTTGCATTAATCATCGACACAAAGACGAACAAAACGAGTCGTGTCGGTACATCAGTAAAACCAAATGGCGACAAAATTCGAATCGCCCGTCAAGCTAAAGGAAAGGAGATCAAGTAATGGCTAAAACTGAAATCACAATTATGGCACCAAGACTGAAGTCTCTATATGATGAGAAGTTTGTCAAAGAACTAGTGAAAGACCTAGAACTTAGCAACCCTCACCAGGCTCCTCGCTTGGAAAAAATCATTGTTTCTAGCGGTATTGGCAAGAACAAAGACGACAAACGTTTTTACGAAGTTGTCACTAACACCATCACAAAAATCACTGGTCAAAAACCAGTTGATCGTATGGCTAAAAAATCAATTGCAGGCTTTAAAATCCGTGCAGGCATGAACCGAGTTGGTGTCAGTGTGACACTACGTGGTGCACGCATGTATGAGTTTCTAGACCGTCTGACAAATGTTGCATTACCTCGTGTTCGTGACTTTCACGGCATCAAGCGAAAAGCATTTGATAAATCAGGCAACTACAGCCTAGGTATCAATGACCAATCAGTATTTCCTGAGCTTAATTACGAAGACACAAATGTTCTGCATGGTTTGCAAGTAACATTTGTGATTGACCAAGGTAGTCCAGAGAAATCACGTGCATTATTAGAAAAATTCGGCTTGCCGTTTGAGAAAGGAGGCAAATAACATGGCCAAGAAATCTGCAGTCGCCCGCGACGAAAAAAGAAAGAAAATGATCCTAAAATTTGCCGCCAAACGCGCTGAACTAAAGGCAGCTGGTGATCTAGAAGGGTTGGCTAAGTTGCCTCTCAACTCTAGCCCAACTCGCTGGAAGAACCGTGATGTTCTAACTGGCCGTCCACACGCCTACATGCGTCGATTCGGTCTATCCCGTATTAGTTTTAGAGAAAAAGCATCAAAAGGTGAAATCCCTGGTGTTGTAAAGAGTAGTTGGTAAGAAAGGAGAAAGAAGAATATATGTCATTACAATCTACAGACCCTATCGCTGACTTACTAACTCGTATCCGAAACGCAATTATGGTTGGCAAAACCGAAGTTCGTGTTCCTACGAGCAAATTAAAGGCGGTTGTCGCTCGTGAACTACTAAAAGCTGGCTATCTATACGCTGTAACTGAGGAAAAAGGCAAACCACGAGGTACGTTGGTTATCACTATCAACAAACCTGGTAGCAACGCCAATATCACTGAACTAAAGCGAATCAGCAGCCCTGGCCGTCGTGTCTACACTGCTGCTAGTGACGTTCCAAAGGTCAAAAGTGGTCGTGGTATCGTTCTAGTGAGTACCTCAAAAGGGGTTATCAGTGGACGTGAAGCAGTTAAACAAAAACTTGGTGGCGAAGTGCTACTAAGTGTGTATTAGAAAGAATATTAAGGAGAAAATATAATGAGTCGAATCGGAAAACTACCAGTAGCAATTCCAGATGGTGTGACAATCACGGTCGACGCTGACACAATTGTTGTCAAAGGGCCAAAGGGTGAGCTATCAACGCCAATCCTGAGCCACGTGAGCGTCAAAGTGGAAGATAAAGAACTAATTGTAACTCGTGCAAGCGACGAAAAAATTAGTAAATCTCAACACGGACTAGTGCGTTCACTCATCCAGAATATGGTTATTGGTGTCACAAAAGGTTTTGAAAAACAATTAGAAGTTAACGGCGTTGGTTTTCGTATCAACGGTGGTGGCCAGAACATTGAAATGCAATTAGGTTTTTCACACCCAGTAAAATACCAAGCCCCACAGGGCGTTGATTTGAAAGTCGACAAGATGAAAATCACTGTCACTGGCGTTGATAAACAACAAGTCGGACAAGTTGCGGCTGAAATTCGTAGCTTGAAGAAGCCTGAGCCTTACAAAGGCAAAGGCATCAAGTATGTTGACGAAGTCATCCTACGAAAAGCAGGAAAGGCAGGAGCAAAATAATATGAGTAATCATTTAGCAAAGAAAAAATTAGGCAAAACTCTACGTAAAAACAGAGTTCGTGCAAAAGTCAGTGGTACTGCTGCTCGTCCACGCTTGACTGTTACTATCAGCAACCTGCACGTTAGCGCACAGCTTGTTGATGACACATCTAGCAAAACACTAGCCTATGCAACAACTGTTGGCTCAAAGGCTACCGGAACAACAACCGAAAAAGCAGCAGCTATCGGTAAAGATATTGCAGCAAAAGCACTGAGCGCAAAGATAACTAAAGTCGTATTTGATCGAAACGGTCGTGCATACGCAGGTCGCCTCAAAGCACTTGCAGACGCAGTTCGACAGGAAGGAGTTGAGGTATAGCCATGGCAGAAGTAGCAAAAACTAATCAGAAAACTCAGCGTCCAGCTAATCGAGCAAACGGCGCACCTAGCGAGAGTTCACCATTTGAAGAAACGGTTATCAATATCGACCGTGTCTCACGTGTTGTTAAAGGTGGACGTCGTTTCCGATTTAAAGCTCTCGTTGTTGTCGGTGATGGCAAAACTAAAGTTGGCGTAGGTGTCAGCAAAGGTCAAGACGTGCAATCAGCAGTCGCCAAAGCAACTGACGTTGCCAAGAAAAACTTGATCACTATCCCAGTACTAAACGGTACAATTCCACATGAAGCCGAAGTCAAACTATCTGGCGCACGAGTGTTGATCAAACCTGCAGCTCCTGGTACTGGTGTTATCGCTGGCGGTGTTGTGCGTCAAGTTATTAACGTCACTGGTGTTCATAACCTTTTATCAAAATCACTAGGTAGTACGAACAAAGTCAACATTGCCTACGCAACTATCAAAGCGTTGGAATCATTAGTACCACGCGAGAAATGGGTAACTACTGCAACTAAAAAAGGAAAAGGAGCAGCCGGAGATACGGATTCACTCCGTACCCCGAGCGATGAGGAAAAACCATCGGTTGTTCCTCATAAGCGAAGCGCTAGCAAGGAGACTAAATAATGACTAAATATCACGAATTACAAGTTGAATCTAACAAGGCTAAAAAGCGTGTTGGTCGTGGTATTGCTGCTGGTCAGGGTAAAACTGCCGGCCGTGGTACAAAAGGTCAACGATCTCGTACTGGTAAAAAACTTCGTGTTACCTTCATGGGTGGTCAACGATCACTTATGCAAGCTATTCCGAAGGCGCGTGGATTTAAAACTATCCGCAAACCTGCACAAGCTGTATATCTGCAAGATCTAGAAGCTTTAAAAGGTAAAACAGCTGATAACTTTAGCCTACATGCGGCTGGTCTAGTCAAAGACCCATACCACACAGTTAAAGTCATCAGCCGAGGCGAACTAAAGTCCAAAGTAACCTTAAAAGTGCAGTTTGCTAGTGAATCTGCAGTAGCAGCAATTGTAAAAGCTGGTGGAAGTTTTGACAAAGTTGCGGTACCATTGAGACAGACTAAAAAAGCTGAAGACAAAAAACCAACGGCTAAAAAGTAAGCAGAGACCTAGATAAAGGAGGGTAACTAAAGATGAGATGGGGAACCATTTTAGCATCACTAAAGAGTGCGGACATGCGAAAGCGCCTACTGTCTGTATTGCTGATGGTTGTGGCCTATCGATTCCTTGCACACGTTCCCGTTCCTCTAGCTGAACCAACTCAACTCAAAAAAGTCATCGATACAGTACTGACGGGTAGCGACTTCGGTGGCTTTTTGAACTTATTATCAGGTGGTGCACTGGCCAGTTTCTCTATCGTATTGGTTGGTTTGAGCCCATATATTACCGCATCGATCATTACTCAGTTGATGACAAAGGTTATACCGAAGCTAGAAGAGCTGCATAAGGACGGTGAATCAGGACGACGCAAGATCAACCAGTGGACACGTATGATTACTTTACCTCTAGCAGTTGTGCAATCAATTGCCTTTATTTTCATCCTTCGCCAGAGTGTCTTGGCTGGGAGTACAGTAGTGCTCGATAGTATAACACCGATTGAATGGATCGTCGCTGTAACGGCTATGACCGCAGGTGCGATGTTACTAATGTGGATTGGTGAGTTGATGACCGAGCAAGGGGTCGGAAACGGTATTAGTCTGTTAATTTTCGCTGGTATTATTTCACAGATCCCTAGTACTATGGACACCTTATGGACGTCTCTAACCCAAAGTGGTGGTCAAAAACTAGAGTTGCTGTACTATACATTCCCAATAGATGCTCCCAGTTTTTGGACGATTAGTATATTAGGAATAGTCAGTTTAGTGGTGCTGTATATCCTGGTGAAAATTAATGAAGCGCAGCGTATTATACACATCAACTACGCAAAGCGTGTCCAGGGGAATACTGCCTATGGTGGCACAACTAGTATATTGCCAGTCAAGATCATCACCGCTGGTGTAATACCAGTGATCTTCGCTGTAGCCTTCTTATCATTACCTGCGTTTGTTGGCCAGATTCTCAAGGCTACGCAGAACCCTCAGTACACCGAAATAGCTAACAACCTGATCAAATGGTTCCAAGCACCTTCCGGTGGTCTCACAACACTTGCCGATGGCGCTTGGGTATACCCAGCGGCGTATTTCCTACTGGTTGTGCTCTTTACGTACTTTTATACAGGCATTGTCTTTAACTCTGACGAAATTGCCGAAAACTTGCAAAAACAAGGTGGATTCATCTCGCACATTCGTCCTGGCCCGGCAACTGCAAAATACCTGCGTACTGTAGTAAATCGCCTCACATTGTTTGGTTCTATTACTCTAGGTATTATCGCGATCCTACCGTTTGTCGGTGAATATGTGGCAGCACAGTTCGGCGTCACCACCGCAAACCTGGCTATTGGTGGTACAGGACTATTGATTGTTGTCTCTGTAGCCCTAGAAGCGCTACGTCAGATCAACTCACGTGCGTTGATGGTTACTTACGACGAATACAAGTAATTTGACATTGTCTTTTAAACCGCTACAATAAAAGTACTAATTATCGGTTTTTCTCAAAGAAGGGAATTTTGAGGAAAACTCTTTACTTGACCCTATAACTCGTGTATAATCATTCCTTGTAGTCTATGGCAGTTCAAAAGGAAGTAATCAAGCTAACAGGTAAAGTATTAGAAGCTTTACCGAACGCCCAGTTCAAACTGGAGCTTGAGAACGGCCATACGATCATCGGGCACATTTCGGGTAAGATGCGCAAGCACTACATACGACTTGTCCCAGGTGACAAAGTGGAAGTTGAGTTAACCCCCTATGATCTCACAAAGGGTAGAATCACCTTCCGCTCCAGAGAATAAATTAACCCCAAAGATAGTTTCTTTAAAGGAGAAATCATGAAAGTTCGCGCTAGCGTCAAAAAGATTAGTCCAGACGACCAACTAGTACGCCGTAAAGGTAAGCTTCGTGTTATCAACAAGAAACGTCCAAAGAACAAGCAAAGGCAAGGTTAAATAAGTGGCTAGAATCGCAAACGTAACAATCCCAACTGAAAAACAGGTTCAGATCTCACTAACCTATATTTATGGAATTGGTCCAAAATACGCTGGCGATATTCTGGAAACAACAAAAATTGACCCAACAAAACGTGTCAAAGACCTCTCAGAGGCTGAACTGACTAAAATTCGTAACATTATCGATCAAGATTATAACGTCGAAGGTGATCTGCAACGTGTCGTGTCTAACAATATCAAACGTCTCAAAGATATTGGTAGTTACCGTGGGTTACGTCACAAAAACGCATTGCCATCACGTGGTCAACGAACCCGTACAAATGCTCGAACCCGTCGTGGTAAAAAAGTTGCTGTTGGTGGAACACAAAAGAAAGCAGCGAGTAAGACTTAGGAATACATTATGGCAGAAGATAAAACTACACCAATCACCGAAGAACCAGTGGCAGCAGAAACAGCTGCAACTGTCGCTAAACCCAAAGTTTCTAAAAAGAAACAAAAGCGATCTGTTCCTGTGGGGCAGGTTCATATTCAAGCGACCTTTAACAACACTATCGTGACCTTTACTGACAAAAAAGGCGGTAAACTAACAGCTAGCAGCGCTGGTGCATGTGGTTTCCGTGGTAGCAAAAAAGGTACAGCCTACGCTGCACAAATCGCTAGCGAAAAAGCTGCAGAAGCAGCCAAAGCAGCACATGGTGTGAAATCAGTAGAAGTATTTGTTAAAGGTGTTGGCCTAGGCCGAGATGCAGCTATCCGTGCACTTACAGGACTAGATATTGCAGTAGATAGCATCAAAGACGTCACAGGTATACCACACGGTGGTACCCGACCACGTAAAGCGAGGAGAGCATAATGGCACGAGATCGAAGTCCAATAGTTAAACAAAGTCGTCGCGAAGGCTATGCGCTGCACCCTAAAGCGCACAAAGTTATGGCAAAAAAGAGTACTCCTCCAGGCCAACACGGTCGTTCACGACAAGCAAAACCTAGCCTTTACGCTACTCAACTGCGTGAAAAGCAAAAAGTCCGCCGAATTTACGGCCTGCTAGAAAAGCAATTTGCGAAACTCATGAAAGAAGCTTCACGTTCACAAGGTCAATCAGGTGAACTATTACTAGAACTACTAGAACGTCGCCTCGACAACGCAGTATACCGCGCAGGTTTTGCAACAAGCCGTCGTGGTAGCCGTCAGCTTGTGACTCATGGTCACTTTATGCTCAACGGTCGCCGTGTTGATATCCCGTCTATCCGCCTAAAAGAAGGTGATGAAGTCACCCTCCGTCCGAAATCTGCAAACGGCAAAAACATTTATTTCGCTACTATCCAAGATACTATAAAGAACACCTCTCAACAGCCTCTCAGCTGGTTGAAAAGTGATCAGAAAAAGATATCTTTTACAGTAACCGGCAAACCCACCCGCGAAGAGGCCGAAGATAGTATAAATGAACAATTAATCGTCGAATATTACTCACGTTAAGACTTTAAAAGAAGGAGAACAACCCGTGTCAAAAGTCATACATAACCCAACATTAGCAAACGTAACCCAGCATTCACCAATGAGTGCTACCTTCGTCATCGAACCACTTCACAGTGGCTACGGAATGACATTAGGAAACAGCCTACGTCGCGTACTACTATCTAGTATTGCAGGTAGTGCTATCACATCATTTAAAATCGAAGGTGTTACACACGAATTTACAACTATTCCCGGTATCAAGGAAGACGTCGTTGACATCATGCTGAACCTCAAAAACATTCGGTTCAAAAACGTATTTGATGACCCAATCGAGCTAAGCCTTGATGTCAAAGGTGCTGGTGTTGTCAAAGCAAGTGCAATCAAAACGACTGGTGATGTAGAGGTTGTAAACCCACAACAAGTTATTGCGACTATCGACGACCCTAAAGGTTCTATGCACATCGACTTTATCGTCGAAACGGGACGAGGTTACCGAACTATCGAAGAATCAAGTGACAAGCGTGTCCACAGCGACATGATTGCACTAGATGCAGTATTCGGCCCTGTAAAACGTGTTCGTTATAACGTATCTGCAACTCGTGTTGGTCAAGTAACTGATCTAGATAAACTATCTCTAACAGTTGATACCGATGCTTCAATATCACCGCAAGACGCATTCGAAGAAGCTGCAGCACTACTAATCAACCAGTACACAGCACTTGCTGGTAGTACTCGTGTAGAGGCCGCTCCCAGCTTGGTTAGCGACGCCGAAGAAGATGGCGAGCTAGATACTCCTATCGAAGACCTCAACCTAACTGCTCGTACTGCAAACGCATTGATCAACAATGACATTCGTACTGTACAAGACCTAGTTAACCTTAGCGAAGTAGATCTACGTGAACTAAAAGGTTTCGGTAGCAAAGCTTTGGACGAAGTAAAAGACAAGCTAGCGGAGTTGGAGCTTTAATATATGCACCGCCACGGATACCAAGGTCGCAAATTCGGCCGCGAACGTGACCAGCGCAAAGCGTTGATGAAGGGACTAGTCTCTAGTCTATTCGAGCATGGCAAAATCGAAACTACATTGACAAAGGCAAAAGACCTTCGACCTGCAGCTGAAAAGATAATCACAAAAGCAAAGCGTGGTGATCTAGCTTCTCGTCGCCAAGTTATTGCTGCGACTTCTACACTGGCTATCGCACATAAATTATTTGACGAGATCGCTCCTCAGTTAGATGGTCGTGATAGCGGATACCTACGTATTGTCAAAACTGACTTACGTCGTGGTGACAACACACAAATGGCTATTGTAGAGTTTGTTGATGAGTTAAAAGCAGTTCCGAAACCTGCAAAAGTAGCTAAAAAAACAGTAGCTAAGAAACCTGCTGTCAAAAAGCCAGCACCCAAGAAAGTAAAGGCATAGATCATGACAAGTAAAACATATTCACAAAAACCATCAGAAGTTACCCGCAAGTGGGTGCTTATTGATGCTTCAGAAGCTCCTCTAGGCCGTATCTCAGTGCTAATTAGCAAATACCTGATTGGTAAATACAAGCCTACCTACACACCTCATATTGATGCTGGTGATTTCGTGGTTGTTATTAACGCGGAAAAGGCAGTCCTAACTGGTGACAAAGAAGAAGCCAAGACATATTACCGTCACAGTGGTTTCCCAGGTGGTATCAAGAGCGCAACTGCACGTGAAGTACGTGAGAAACACCCAGAACGTTTGATCGAAGCATCTGTTAAAGGTATGCTACCAAAGAACAAACTAGCAGCCGAGCGTATGAAGCGACTCAAGATATTTATTGGTGGTGAACATGATCACAATGCACAGAAACCACAAAAGGTATCAGCGAAAGTAGAGGCAAAATAATATGGCAACAAAAAATAACTATTTCTACGGATTAGGCCGACGCAAAAGTGCAACTGCACGTGCTCGTCTAACTAAAGGTAAAGGTATTGTAACCATCAACAGCAAACCTGCTGATGAATACCTAGACGGCAACACTAGCTTGCTAGCTGAGCTAACAGACCCATTAGCCCTAATTGGTAAACAAAAAGAATACGATGTATCTTTAGTTATCAAAGGTGGTGGTTTGAGCGGTCAAGTTGATGCTGCTAAACTAGCAATTGCAAAATCTATCAGTGTTATGAACGAAGATCTACGTTCTACACTGAAAAAAGCAGGACTTCTCAAGCGTGACCCACGTGAGAAAGAACGTAAAAAATACGGTCTACGATCTGCTCGTAAAAAAGAACAGTTCTCAAAGCGTTAAGCTACTCTGTATTTTTCAAAAGACGTCGATATCTCGGCGTCTTTTTGTTTATCGTATACACTATATATATGAGTGTCACCACCTTTCTGCATAAAACCCTGCGTCTACCATATAAAATGCATATTGAGCTAGATAAAAACAGAGACAAACAGACAACTATAGTCTTTGTTCATGGTCTCGGTAGCTCGGCCAAGATGTGGCAAGATATCACCCCAGAAATTAAGAATGCACGAGTCATCAGCGTTGATTTGCTAGGCTTCGGTAACTCAGTCAAACAAGACTGGATGAAATATAATGTTACCCAACAAGCTGCGTCCTTGCGGCATACCCTGTATAAACTTGGCTGCAATGAAAATATCATTCTCGTTGGCCACTCACTCGGTGCATTAGTTGCTATAGAATACGCACGTAAGTATTCTTTTAGTGTTGATCGTATCGTACTATGCAGCCCACCCCTGTATACATCTACCCAAGAACGAGACAAAATGTATATTAAATTTTATCAATTTCTGCGTTCTCGTCCATCAACAGTACTAAGGAGTAGTCGTTACCTGCGCCTGAACAAAGGCATGAAGATAGATGAACAAACACTACCTGCGTATATCAAAAGTCTCGAGTCGGGGATAGAGAACCAAGACTCCTACATACGCTTACAAAAACTCAAAATACCTGTAGATATTATGTATGGTCGCTTGGATATTTTGTTAATTTCAAAAAACCTCAAAACAGTTGCCAGTCATAACAAAAACATTACACTGCATTCAGTTGCAGCTGGTCACGAAGTGCTTGGGCTATATCAATCGAAGCTATTGAAATTGCTATCAACTATGAATTAGGAACTTTTCGGCCATCAAGGCAACTAGCTCTTCTCTCAAATCTACGACTTCTTTGAACTCTGGATATTCTTCTAAATACTTCCTAACGCTTTCATTTCGACGTTTTAGATTCAGCAGTGTTTCGCTACTATAATTTTCTTTCATAACTTTACCTTCGTTTGCAAAGTGTGTGAGTATCGGCATTATTTTATCTATTATCCTCACGAAACGAGCCTCCGGTATTTCCTGCGCCTCATAATCTTCTATTAACTGTACATAAGATGGTAGGTCTGCGTATTCTTTTTTCAGCTGAGCAATTCCTAGCTTTTCTCTTTGACGCTTTTGTTCTAATCCTTCATCTGTTATAAAGTCAGTCGGGGTGTCTCCGACATAGGCTTCTACATCGTCATGTACACTAGCATAGCTGCCAACGAGATTTTGATCTAACTCTGGGTACAGTTTTACAGCAAGTTCCCTAGCTACTTTTACAAGTGACAATGAATGTTCAGCCACATTTTCAGTTCTACCGTCGGGGTGTTCTACGCGTGTGCGTTCTTCCTGCACTAATTTGCTAGCTAGAGCGCCAATACCCAAGGCGGCATTTGCTACATCAGATACACCCTCGAACTCTGGACGTTTAAATTGAAAATTTACTTTTTCGGTACTCGCAGGTTGACTCATTATTAAATAATTATGACATATAGGACATCTTATGTCACATATCTAAGACTAATCCGCCCCAGGTAAAGCCTTCTGCTCCGTAGCCTTCGCCTGAAAATGGGTTATAGAACTCACGAAAACCTGATTTTTCTATCAATTGTATTGATTGATCACGCAGTTGATCAGCTTGCTCGTCATATCCATAACGCCGCAAACCTTTTGCGATTAACCAGTTTGATCCCATCCACACTGGTCCGCGCCAGTTTGGCCAAGGCCAAGTATTTTCTAGATCAAAACTAGGTTCATTTAGCGACACCGTAGGGACTCCGTGTGGGGTAGAGAAGTAGTCAGGGTCGGCCAGCATACCGACGAGTTGATTTGCCTCCTCGTGAGTTGCCAGTCCTGCGTACATTGGCATGAACAGTGCCCAAGTGCGGATATCTATTTTCATTTCCTTGTCACCCCAGTTCATAGTTGAACAGTATAGTCCATCATCGGCCACTAGTTTTTCACGAATTGCCTTCGATGTCTTGTCGGCATGTTCCAGCGACCATTCACTGATATGACCTTCGCCAGCGAGGCTAGCTAGTCTGGCTGTCTGGTTCAAACTTTCTAGTAATATGCAGTTAAATGGCAGGTCACGTACCCAATGTTTGAGATCCATACGTTGTTTAACGACAAATCTTGCCTCGCGCCAATCATCAACCAGATCCATACGAGCAGCGTAGTTTTCCGCCAATGTCCAGCTAGGGCCGAGCTCCAATGCCTGATCAAAGCGGGGACTGGTGTCTTCGCCCGATTCATCAGGATTGATGATACCGATTAGTCCAGACTTACGTGGATCTCGGTCTCGGTAAAAGAACCGGTGAAAGTTATGAATATGTGGCAACATTTCACGAACAAACTTGATATCACCATCAGCTGCATATATTTTACTGACAGCCTCAGCCAGTAGTGGTGGTTGAGTGATACTACTAGTCTGTCGCTTGCCCCAAGTGATTTTGAGATGATCAGGTACATCTGTATGCTGCCAGTAAATCATATGGGGGATCATGCCATTCTCAAACTGTTTTGATACCAGTGCACGTAGTTCTTGCTTTGCCTGAGCAACATCGAAATGGCTCATTGTGATCGCCATGAAGCAGCTATCCCACAGCCATTGATACGGATATGTCTTGCTGCTGGGAATCGTGTAGCTATACTTACCAACAGTCCGCCTGTTTTGTTGGTATAAATGTTTGATTTTATGTTCTAACCCACCGTTTGTCATAGTTACTATGTAGTATACCATCTGTTTTATTTGACATATATTCCAAAGCACGTAAAATATAAGTATATGAAACAAATGCAAAGTACACAATACTGGTTTACCGACACTTCTCGTGGCGGTTTTCTCCGTGTGTTTGTGTAACTCTAAGTCCCAAATATATCGAAAAGGTCGCCACAAAGGCGATTTTTTAATATTTAATTATGGAGAAGCAATGACAAATCATAATGTACAAGAAAAACTGAGTCTCGATGATAGACGAGAACAGGTCCAAAGTCTGCTGGTGCCAGATGAAATTAGGAACCATAGGGTTGCCGAAGGTCTAGAACTGAAGACTGATCAAATAACAGAAATTGAAGATATTGCAAAAATAATCGGTGGATTAAGTAATGGTCTGCATGAACTAAGTGTAATGTCACTATTGGCCGACCCCAAAGACCCAACACACAGGAGAGTTCGTCAAATGTTAAAACTAGAAGGTATCGATCAGGCAAAAATCAGGGGTGAGATAGCTGACCTAGAACTTCCTATCCCCGAAATTACAAAGATTGATGCAATTCTAACTGCCGAAAGGGTCAAAGTAGTAGAAGTAGAGCCAGGTAAGATCAGAGGTATTGGCTACGGTGCTATGGTTCGACAACAAAGTTCAGGTGCTATAGGTCTAGGTGCTGAAACTATTCTATCTGAACTAGCTAGTCACGAAGATGTAGCTATAATGATGAGCCATACAGACAGATTTCATGAACCAGAAATAGGTGTCTTAAGTAAACTAGATAACAGCATAGTTGTCGCACCTCAGATGGAAACAGAAATAAGCGAAAATGGTCTAGTTATTAAACGCGGCAAACGTGTAGCCCGCATGGCTGTTATGATGACGACTTTGGTCAACAAAGGTGTTTCTGAAAACGAAATTCGAAGTGTTGCAGAGGTTGTTTCTGACCGACGAAATGATCTCGAGCTGAAAACTGCTTTGGCACTGATTTATAATACGGATCAAGACATAGCGCTAGAACAACTTTTACTGCAAGTATTTTCCGACAATTTACTTACTGAAATTAGAAATATCATACCAAAGACCACACACTCATCACAAATGACATTTGCCGAGCGTGAGATCTTAGCACAACAAATCTTAGCTGATGAACTAGCTGTCTTCCTGAAGCCCATTGCAGATTCTGGAACTCGAGGAATTGTTACACCAGATAATCAGGATAGAATAGTAGATATATTGAACCGCCCAAAGGAACTAAAGAAATTTGTTATCCAGCAGGCCTGTGAAGTAACTATGGTTAATATGAAATCTAAAGATGTTTTAACTGGAATCGAAGATCAGTCAGATATGAATGTAAGAATAACTTTACATATCGACAGGCAGGGCAACATCATTGAGACTAGCGTCGTCGGATCACCCCACAAGCACTTGGCCCATGGCGGCAAGACATCTGTAATAACAAACATAGAGAGAGTGAATGATGAGTAAGATAATCTATTTAATTAGACATGCAGAGCCATTAGTGCACAATAATGCAAAACTAGGCCTCTCATTAACTGGGATTACTCAGGCTGCTATTGTTGGCAGGACTTTAGCTAGCAATATTCAAACCAAGGATTGTAAAGTGTACTTTGCAACTGTAAAAAGATGCGAACAAACAGCTGATATTATAGCTGGCATGTTAGATATTAAAAAAGACTTAGCTAATATTAGGTTTAAAGGTGTAGAGCATTTAAAAATGACTAATGTAAAGAGTAAGTACTCTACCTACATACAGAACTATCAAAGACTAGGGATCGAAAATCCAAAAGTGTACCTAGAGCGCATGTTTGATTTCTTTCGTTCAAGGCCAGAAGGAACGAGTATAGTAATTAGTAACTATGTGAATATGCGTTTGTTGCTGCAAGAGTTAGGGTCTGATGATTATAGCAGGATAAGTCATGCAGATTGTTTCGAAATACTACTGCATGATAATACAAAAAAAGGTACAATAAGGAAGATAACATGAGTAAACCAGTAATACTAACAGGGCTTCGAGCAAACAATGACCTGACTCTAGGCAATTATTTTGGTGGATTATTGCCAATTATTGATATAGCCAAAAACCGGTCTGACGAGTATCAGATCAATCTGTTTGTGCCAGACCTACATAGTTTTACTACTCCAATCGATCACGGTGATTTGCAAAAGCAGATCTGGAATAACCTACGACTATTTGTGGCTGCTGGGTTGCCGATAAATAATGACGATGTGCACTTGTATCGTCAGAGCTATATCTCGGCACATAGTGAGCTAACTTGGGTGCTAGATTGCTTTACTGGAATGGGTGAAATGGGTCGTATGACTGAGTTTAAAGACAAGCTGTCTAAGATTGGTGAAGACAGAGTTTCATTGGGGCTATATAATTATCCAGTCCTTATGGCATCCGATATTTTGCTATACAATGCGACATATGTGCCTGTTGGTGATGACCAATCACAGCACTTAGAATTTACTCGCGACATAGCAGAACGTATGAATAATAAATTTGGCGAGTTGTTTACCATGCCAAAAGCCGTGAAGGAACAGCACGAATTCTTTGGTAAAGACCAGGGATTACGTATCAAAGATCTTGCTGACCCAACTAAAAAAATGAGTAAATCAGATGAGTCTGGCAAAGGCGTCATATTCCTCAGTGATGACCCTGAAATCTCTGCAAAGAAAATCATGAGTGCGACAACTGATGACCTAGCAAACATCAAATACGATCCGCAAAACCAACCAGGTATTAGTAATTTGATCGAGATCCTTGCATTAATAAGTGGCAAGAGTAAAGAAGATGTAATAAGTGAGTGGCAAGGTAAAACTAGCTACGGTGAGTTCAAACAAGCAGTTGCAGATGCTATGCGAGCATTTCTGACAGACTTTCAGGCTAAACTGGCGTTAGTCAGCGACGAAGCTATATCAGCCAAGCTGGAGACCAGTGAGATAGTAGCGAACCAAGTTGCCAATGAAACTCTACTACGCGCTCAAAAAGCTATTGGATTGAGATAGTATGCGATTAGATGCGTACCTAGCTCAGTACTTTCCCGAGCATTCTCGTTCTGCATGGCAGAAATACATTTTGGCTGGAAAAGTAAAAGTGAACGAAAAGGTTATTACTAGTAGCAAATACACATTGGATGAAGATGACATTGTGACGGTTGATACTGACTCACATCTGAAATTAGAGGATATCGAATTGCCTGTTATTTACGAAGACGACAATGTTGTTGTGATCAACAAACCAGTTGGTGTTTTGAGTCATGCAAAAGGCGGAATAATAGATGAACAGACTGTGGCAGACTTTTTCGCCCACACAACCACCTTTGGCATCGAAACTAACCGACCAGGTATCGTTCATCGCCTAGACCGAGCAACTAGTGGCGTCATGATTGGTGCAAAAAATGATGAAACAGCAAAGTTATTACAGCACCAGTTTAGTGAACGAAAGACCAAAAAGACTTATACTGCAATCGTACAAGGAACTCCCGATCCTATAAAAGCCAAGCTGGAACTGCCAATCGAGCGTAACCCACGCCATCCTAGCCAATTCCGTGTTGGTACAAATGGCAAGGCAGCCACAACTGTGTACGAAGTCTTGCAATCAACGAACAAGCTATCATTGGTAGAATTAACACCCGAAACAGGCCGCACGCATCAGTTGCGCGTTCATATGCAATATATTAAACATCCTATCATTGGTGACACAGTATATGGCAAAGCATCTAACAGAATGTACTTGCATGCATCTAGTTTGGAGATCACAATACCTGGCGGCAATCGAAAAGTTTTCAAAGCACCACTACCACCAGAATTTATGAAAAAAATGGATGATGCATAGGCATGAAAGATCTACTACTACAGCCTTCCGTTCGCAATCAGTTACAGTCATTAGTTGATCTAGAGCCACAGGCAATACTGCTGCACGGTCGATCAGGTATAGGACTGGGGACAACAGCAAACGAGCTAGCTCTCAAAATGACGGTCAAAGCCAGTATCATGACAATCAAACCCGACGAAAAAGGTTCGATCAAGATCAAAACTATCCGTGAACTCTACAGTCACACCCGTACGAAACAAACTGAAAAGCTGGCTATAATCGTGGATGATGGGGATACAATGGCGCAACCTGCGCAAAACGCCCTGTTGAAGCTCCTGGAGGAGCCGCCAGAGCATGTTGTATTCATATTGACCGCTCATACACCTCAGATATTACTGCCGACTATACTATCGCGTGTACAAAAGCTCGAAATTGTTCCGATTAGCGACAAGCAAACAGGCAAGTTATTAGACAGTTTACAAATTAGTAGTGACAAAAAGCGCTTGCAAATACAGTTTATGGCCGCAGGGTTACCCGCCGAAATTACTCGCCTAGCAACTGATGCTGAATATTTTGATGCTCGAACCCAATCTATCAAAGCAGCGAGGGAGTTCATACAGGGCTCAACCTATAAAAAACTCATTACTAGTTATCAAATAGGTAATGATCGGCAAAAAGCTTTGGATTTACTGCAAGATGCTGCTCATATTACAGAAGTATCGATAAAGCAAAAGCCCAGCACTAATTTGGCTGGGCTACTGGGAAGTATTATATTTACTCAGGAAAAGTTGCTAGCTGATGGCAATATACGCTCGCAGCTACTGCGATTGTCTGTAAACTAACCCTTACGAGGTTTGATTTCGTTGCGACCGAGGTTTTTCTTTGTCTCGGTATATGTGACGTGTTTACGTAGTACTGGGTCGTATTTACGCAAGCTGATTTTGTCAGGGGTGCTCTGAGTATTTTTGGTCGTGTAATAAGTACGATGTTTGCTGTCATCGCTCACTAAACCAACTAATTTACGCTTGCTTTTACTCTTTGCCATATTTTCTCTCTATTACTGTTGTTATTCGATATTAGGACTATTTTAGCATATTTACTGATTAAAATAAAGTATTATCTCTGGAGCCGCCTCCCGGATTCGAACCGGGGACCTACTGTTTACAAAACAGTTGCTCTAACCAGCTGAGCTAAGGCGGCATGTGCGTACAATTGTAGCAATTTCATCTGTTATTAGCAAGAAATAAAACTACTATTTAAGCTAGAATGCTACTGGGCGGTTCCTTCGCATGGAGAATGATTCATTGTAATAGTAAAGTCTTTAGCTTTTAAATACTCCGAGTATTCCTTTACACAATCATTACTATCCTTCAGGTCGGGATACTTTTTTTCAAAGTAAGAATAATCTTTTTCAACAATTCCAAGCTCCATTAAGAAGTAGTTGCCGGACGCAGCGTTTAGGAGCCCTAGTGATGATAATATAACAGCTACGATACATAGTGCTATGGTGTAGTTTAAGAATTTGTTTATATCATTTTTTGATTTCATATAATCCCTTTGGTGCTGGGAGTAGGATTCGAACCTACGAAGGCGAAAGCCGACAGATTTACAGTCTGTTGTGTTTGACCGCTTCACTATCCCAGCCTGGTTGTCTGTGTACATGGAGCCATCTTCGGGATTTGAACCCGAGACCCCTTCCTTACCATGGAAGTGCTCTACCCCTGAGCTAAGATGGCAGAGGTATTAAAAGTACAGATACGATAATAGCCTGAAAGAAGCTTTTTTACAAGTGTTATACGCGCTTATTTGCATAATAAAAGATATGGTCGTATTATTAGTATTTGAGTATGGAAACACCAAAGTGGCCGAATCTGAGGGAGCTGACACAATGTCTTGCTGCCGATAGTTCGAGAGAAGATAGTCCAAAAATAAAAAATTGGCTCCGTAATCTAAGTGAACGTGAAATAGTTGCATTAATTAAGGCTCTAGATCCTTACTATGAGGGAGATAAGGACTTTAAGGATACGCCAAATATATCTGGTGTCTTGAGGTATACAGACCCTGAAAATCATTCACAAGTTACTATCGGCAGTGAAAAGGCGGCAGCTTGGTTCAATAATCTATCAGATGAAGAGTTAGAAACAGTTTTAGAACAACTAGATATATATCACAGTCCTGGAATCTTAAGAGCCAGGGCTGCTTTGTACTGTTCCCTCAATGATTACATCTTTTCTGAAAAAGGTATTATTTCGTCTCCAAAAGAAAATTTACAGCTTTTAAAGAAACGACAGACGGAATGGTTTGATCGATTAGGACGTATCGAGAATAATATAACACAAGACGGAGAGCTAGTCATAATAGGGGATAGAAGTGAGAATTTATCAGGTAGAACCTGTGTTCTGCAAGGAAATTTTACACGCTTTGAATTGCCTAAAAATGATTACAGTGCAGCACCTAGGCTCATTATCGATAATGGCAGATCTGTTTCTGTATTGTCGATTATGCAAGGCGTTTTCGATAAGGAATCTGGTCGGGCGTATGCACATACTGAAGGCACATATTTTTTCGAAGATGCTGTAGATGCTTCTTTGGAGGCTAGATGTGAGCAAGCTAATAAAGTGGGTGACAAGAAAAGAAGTATCCTGAAGCTATTTAATACATGTATTGATATTTTGTATGAGACTCCACATAGTTATGTGTTAGAAAACGACAGTGTTACGGATCTTTTTGGCGAACACACCGCAATGATTGAAAGAGAGCTAAAAACTCAACTAAAGGAGATCTTTGTGAAACAGGCGAGTGGTCGGAGTGAGAGAGGTGAAGAAACTACAGCTATAGCAGCTAAATATATATTTGCGTTAGATATTATTCAATATTACAGAGAAAAGGGTGAGGCTACATTACCACTTTATGAGGCTGCTTGATAAGACGAGCTCGGCCTGTTGGTAGCACCATACGAGCAGCTTTTTCGTGGACTTTTATCGCTAGTTCAGTGCGACCATCACGCTCATAGGCATCAGCTAATATCTTGAGGCTTTGTGGGTTCATCTCTATCTTCACAGCTTCTTCTAATGCCGCAATCATTTTCTTGTTATCACCCAATTTTTCCTGAACTTTTGCGTAGGCAACAAAACGGGATGCGTGGTTGCTATCCATCTCTAGCGCTTGTTCAAAGGCAAGTGCGGCTTTGTCATAACGCTCTGTTTCGTAATAAATCAATCCGACATTGTGCAAGCTACTGGCTGATGGTTCGAGGCTCTGTGCAATTTCGAAACATTCGATAGCATCATCAAAGGCTTTTTGCTGTGCATACACGATACCCAGCCTATTATATGCACCAACATTCCGTTCATCAACTCGCAAGATCGTCAGTAGCGCTTTTTCAGCCCGTAGGTATTTCTTTTCCCGCAGGGCTTCCTTTGCAATATCAAATATCCGATCCAAACGACCGGTGACTTTGTTGGGTAGATCTTCGGGTTCTGGTAGAGAACGCTCGTAGAAAATGATCCATACACCTAGCGCTATTAGTAATAAAAATCCAAACATTAGTTACATTATACCAAACTGACTATAGTATTTCGAATATAGCTCATTTGTGTGGCTCAGTCTCGCTCACTAAATCTAGCAGGGTACTAGCATATTCGGCCTGACTCCATATCAGCGGCGCTACCGACACATACTGCCCAGTATATGGATTGATCTGCTCTGGTAGGACTCCTGTTGACATCATATGGTCTTTGGTCCACCGAATGATCTTTATAGCATTGTCGTGTTGATCAGTCTCGATATAGTATTGAGCCAGCCATAGGGAAGTAATAAACCAAGGATTTCCAGTGATATCACCACTGACACGGCAATATTGATCATTTTCGTACCTGGCTAAGCCCAATACATCATCTTGCGGCATCTTCAGAGCGTTTTTCATTGTCTCTATTCCCGATGTTATCTCTGATGAGTCAAATGGGTACAAACCGAACATGAAGGCTCCAAACACCGCCGAGCTGTCAATTCGCTCGTCCTTGATCATCTCACCATTAACAGTGTTGACTCCGTTGTAAAACGCTTTTTTGTCAGGGTTATATAGATACTTCTGAGCGTTAGTTTGTATATCATCAGCACTAGCACGCCAGCGTACGGCGCTCTCGTTGTCACCAGCAAACTCTGCCAAGCTTGCCGCCGCTACTAGTGCGGCGTAGACAACAGATGTAGTGTACGTGCTGACAGCGAATTTTTCTTCCCACAAATCATAGCTTGGCTTTGGTAAACCTGTGGTCTCGTCAACATAACTAGCTAAAAAGTCCGCCATTGGTCGAACCAGACTATCGTAAAAATCTCGCAATAGGAACTCTCGCAGTAACTTGTTGTCTTTGTGTACATCATAAAATTGTGCAAATACGAATAGTACTATTGCCGTCTCATCCTCTTGTATTGGCTGGGCGATGACACCACCTTCGTGCATGTAGCCATGCCAGCTAGCACCTAGCGCCCCATCTGACTGATATTTATGTGCTAGATAACCTTTTGTGCGTAGCGCACGCCTGCAAAACTCAAAGAATTTTAATGGCTCGTCCTTGTATCCTATACGAATCAGTGGCCAAACTGCGAAAGCTCCGTCTCGTGGCCAGCAGTACCCATAGGCGTCTCGTGATTGACGCAACATCGTTGTATCAGTACTCGCTATAACACCACCTTGGTGGTCGATATGCGACTTAATCAGCAAAATACTCTGGACAAAGCTTTGGCGAAAATCTGGATCGAGTTTTTGTGCAAAATGATTGGCTGGCTTGATCCAGTTGTGCCACCACTGGCTGGTTGCAAGTAACCGGTTCAAAACGGTATTTTCTGACTGTATTGACTCGTGTCGCTCCAGAGCGTCGCGAGGGTTAGTGCCTACAGCCACCCAGTAATAGACTCGTGCCGATGAGTGCGCCTCAATATTCAATGTAAAGCCAATAGTAGAGTCAACTCTGCCGTGTTCGACGCTGTTATTTGCCAACTGCCCGTCCTCGGCATCTGCAAAAGTACCAGCGTGACCTTCGATACCAAACAAGCCAACACTATGCATATCAAATGGTTGATTATTCGAGTAATTTCCACCTATCACAAAAGCCCTCTGACCTCTGTAGGTGAGTATTGCTTTGTTAGAGGGCAAATATTGTATTGTGTCGCCATTGCCAGCGCTATCGCCTATATCAAACACCTGGTGCATGAATAGTTTGACCTCGCGCTCACTATCCCACATGTTGATGATATGAATATTGCGCATGAAGATATCTTGCTCAGCGTCCACACAGTCATCAAATTCTAGGGCAATACCTACAGACTCGTTCACAGCTTTGATCGAGCTGATCAAACTACCGTCATGGTAGGCGTAGGTAAACTGCCATTTGCCGTTGTCAAGCCACGAGACAGAGCCATCAACATAAACACCGATCCTATGGCGCAGGTTTTTAGCCGCAGAATGATTTTCCAGTCCCACATACGGGTAATAAAAGTCATGAACTTCACCATACAGATTAATACCGACATGTAGTCGGCCATTACCGAGGACTACCGGTCTAGCCATAGTTCCAGCTACCTTTTTCATGTTCGCTCAGTCGCCAACGAACATCACGCAGAACATTCATAAAGTACAAGAATGCATCGTATGGCGAATCATACGGGCTGAAATAGGCATGAACGTCACCATCATTGAACCATTTGGTACACATATAGTAGGCGTGATCACTTGTTTGCAGGTTGCGCCAATCAGATATCAAACCATCATCACCAGTCTTGAGGATTCGCTCTTCGAGATCATAGAGGTGCTTGAGTGCCTCTTGTTGCATAGAATTACCTAGCCATGCTGTGAGATCACGCTCAGTATCAGCCCAAGTCACTGTTTGTGGACTGTCTATGAAATCAACAGGGGTATTTTGTTCGATAGCTTCTGATACCGTTGCAAAACCGTTACCTTCACGCTCCAACCACTTACCAGGCAAGTGTTTAAAGAACTCGAAGACACCAGTATCCTCCCACTGGTGTTCACCAAATGTTTCGTAGTCCATAAAGAGGTTTACGATAGGCTGATCTTCGGTGGCAGCATTGAGCCAATGTGTGTATTTGTCAGCTGTCAGCGGCCACTGTTCCCAACCTTGGTTACTGAAACGAAAGGCGATGTCATCTGATAATTTGTAGTTTTTTAACAGCAATCGAATATTGTCGGTATAGCTCGGACGATAGACAAAATTAGGGCTACGCCAATCTAATATGCCGTCCCAACCTTCTGCCAAGATACCTTTGTAGCCAGCCTTGTCAGCCCAATAGGCGAGGTCGTTGTTGTATGCTAGCTCTGTATTGCGAAATACCTGAGGCGTTTGACCGAATATTCCCTGAACTTTTTGTCTATGTGCATCCACCTGATGCTCGAACTCTGAGCGACTATAGAAAAACGCGAGGGAGTGATAGTACGTCTCGGCGACAATCTCAACACGACCAGTCTCGGTGAGTCGTCTAAAGCTCTCTAGGACGTCATGGCCCCACTTTTCAGCCTGTTCTATCAATGTACCAGTGATACTCAGGCTGAAACGAAATTCCGGGTGCTGGTTTAATAAATCTAATAACATCGCGTTAGTGGGCAAGTAGGATTTTTCGGCAACCTTGCGAAATACTTTTTCGTTGTGCGACCCATCATCCCAATTTGTACTGTCAAAGTAATTGTGGTCATTTGCCGTCTCGAACACGGTGTACGGACGCACACGTTGCGGTTGATGCACATGCATGTAAAAGACTATTGAGCGCTTGCTGCTCATACAGAGGCTCCTTCGCTGCGATATATGTCATGAATACGCTTTGCCACGTCACGCCATGATATGCGCGCATACTCGCCACTGACGTTGTGTGCTAGTTCATTTCGCAAACTATCACTAGTTGCAATACCTACCAGTTCATCAGCAAATCGATTCACATCCCAATAGTCAAAGCGCATGACATTGTTGAGTACTTCGCCAACGCCAGATTGTCGGGATATCAACAACGCGCTATCGTGAGCTGCTGCCTCTAGTGCAGTCAGACCAAAAGGTTCAGAAACCGAGCTCATCACAAAGATATCACCAACACTATAGGCATCTCGCCATGCTTGACCTCGTATAAAACCCGTAAAGAATACTTTGTCAGATATACCCAAATCACACGCTAGTTCTATTAACTCATCACGCTGCTCACCGTCACCGGCAATCAAAAACAGTAATTTATCATATTTTTCACTGGCTTTGGCAGCACCGTAGATAAAATACTTCAAACCTTTTTGTATGGTCAGACGGCCAATATTCGTTACAACTTTGTAGCCTTCCTTTTTCAGGCTGTCCAAATAGGCGTAGGTACTTTGATCGTAATAGTAGACGCCTAACGATTCTGGATCAATGGTATTGTGAACGACTTCAATCTTTTCGGCGGGTATACCATAGCGTTCAACAATCAGATCTTTAGTGATTTGGCTGACGGCGATTATACGATCAGCCATCAGCAAGCCTTCTTGCTCGATATCATGAACTAGGGGATTGCCATAAAACTCACCAGAGCGATCATACTCGGTTGCATGCACGTGGACGATCAGTGGTATACCTGCAGTTCTTTTGGCAATCATACCGGCTTCCATAGTTAGCCAATCATGAGCGTGAATAACCTGAGGTTTCACTCTTTTGACCAACTCTTTGACGTATTGACCGTATTGCTGTTGGACACCTCGTAGATCGTTGAGACCCGGATGAGTACAATCGGTAGAATCTTCGCAACTACACTGGTAGTACGCGCCCATGCCATTGCGATGCAGGGGAGTGAGTTCAGTAGCGCTATGAATTGTGAGGAAATCGATATCATGCTCGGCTTGGTATGGTAGCACAAAATCAATCGTTGCACCTTCTTGACTGAGCGCCTTGCTCATATGATAACAAGCCACGCCTAATCCGCCACTGTTGTGCGGTGGTAGCTCCCACCCTAGCATTAAAATCCGCATAACTCCTTAGCCGCGAAGCTTTTTCCTCCGTTTTTCGTGTTTAACTAACATTATAGCTTCTAGACGGGGCGATTACAATGCTTATGCTAGAGGAAAATTGGCTTTTTTCAACCAAGTTTTGAGTCTGGCAGAACAAAGCTAAATGTTGAGCCGTGATTAAGACGACTTTCCAGCTTAATTCGTGTGCCTAACTTGGCACACAGCTTGCCTGCAACGTACAAACCAAGACCAGTTCCACCAGTTTCTCGGGTCCTGTAATCTTCTGACCTATAGAATTTCTGGAACACTTTCTTTTGGTCTGTTTTACTGATACCGTGTCCGGTATCAATGACTGCAAAGCTAACTCCGCTTTCAACTTTTCTAATCTTTAATGTGACCGATCCTCGAGTTGTGTATTTAATAGCATTTGTTATGAGATTCTGCAGTATTTCCTCTATGTATAGTTTACTAGTGTGGACGTCACCAACTTTACCAGCAACATCTAGATCCATAGTCAGTCCGGCATTTTTGGCCTGTGGTGAATATTCTTGGTACAAACTGTGTGCAAATTCATCAACATTAACAATTTCTTTTTCCAGCCCTACGCCGCGTTCTGCTCGACTGAGTGCAGACAAGTCATTGATCATCTTTGCCAAATAAACCACTTGATCATGCGCTTCGCCGAGTCCTTTGATGATGTCTTGATCAGCCTTACTTTTCTGAGCAAAAAACATCATATTACTGATTGTTCCCTCGGTGATCGTGATTGGTGTTCTGAGCTCGTGACTGATCACACTAATGAACTCGTCACGCTCTTCCTCGAGTGATTTAACCTTTGTTATATCACGCAGTATTGCAATATAACCTTCTTTTGAAGCCCTGTCTTTCCCAAAAGAATTTCGAATAGGTGCACTGATGATATTTAGCCGGATTTCTTCACCATCACCAAATCTATGCATGAAATCCTCGGTCTCTAACTGACGGTTTTCAGACGAAACAACTTGAAATAAACTTGCTTTAGATTTTTTACTAGATACTTGACTGTTATATAGCTTTACAACATCATCAATGTTTTGACCAGTCAGTGGTTTGTTTGTGTCGAGCAAGTTCAGTGCAGCAGAGTTATATAGCTTGATAATACCTTTGTTATCAAAACTGATGATTGCATCACTCAATCCGTTGATCAGCGCCTGCATACGATTATATTGCAGGCTTTCGCGTCGTCTAGTATTGATCAGTTTGTCATGATCTTTAGTCTGGGCGCGTGTTATTTCGACTAATATTGACGCTGCCAAAACAGCAAAGACAACGACTGTTAAATTATCAAGCAGTCGCGGAAGACCATATATAGGCCACAGCAAGAAGCTGTCCAACAGAGCAAAACCTAGTAGTAAGGTAGTGCTGAGATAATAGATCCTCCTACCAAAGTTTAGAAACGTTGCAACGCTGAGAACAGTCCAAAACAATGTTACTAGCTCAAAGCCCATCACAAACACAGTAAATGTCAGAGATATCAAATAGAACGAAAAATGCAGCAATGGTGGTTGACGAAAGCTATCTGTCTGCACTAAAGCAACCAGAAATATCGCGAGCAATGTCCCGGCAAATGCTTGCCATGTATAGAGTTCTGAGCTTTTAACTACACCGAATTGCACGAGGGAACCGTAAATCAAAATAATAGCTGGCGTTAGCTTCGCCAAACGGAACATGACATCATTAACCAGACGGTTATACTGATTATTTGCTTCTGATTCTAGCAGCCCACTACTCATTACGTATCATTATATAGCAAATACAGTGCAAAAATTATCTATTTTAGTTATAAGATTGTCTGTTGTAATACATTTTTTTGATTGAGATATATCAGTAGATACATAGAATGAGAAAAGATGTATTACAACAGATCAAGATATGATTAAAATGATGAATTTTGCACTGTATTTGCTATATATGAGGCGAGTGATTTTTGAGTACTTTTCGATGAGTCTTGTAGTCAGGATCACAGTTTTCTACCTGATCCCAAAACTCTGCACTATGGTTGAGGTACCGAGTATGAGCAAGTTCATGGATGATAACGTAATCGATCAGTTCAAAAGATAACTTCATCAACGCGATATTGAGACTAATCGTCCCGTCATTATTACAGCTACCCCAACGGCCTTTTGCATGCGAAAATCGCAAGTTACGGTACTCAAACCCATATGTAGAGGCAATATGTTGCACCTTGCGAGGTAGATAAGCTTTTGCCTCGATTCGCAGGGCTTTTACTACCATCGCACGGATCTCAGACTGGATTGCTTCGTTCAAAATATCGTCATTGGTATGTAAATTAACTAGTATATGTGGCTTTTTATAGCTCACATGACTAGGCTCATTAGACGAGGTAATCGCCAAAGAGTGGGATTTTCCGATAGTCTCACTTTGCGTATATTGACTGCGATATTTAGTGATCATTTGTGACACTTCTGTACGCGATTTTTTCACAAAATTTTTGATAAAATACATCGGCGTAAATAGTGGGGCAGAGACCTTGATATCGCCAGCAGTTGTCACACCTAAACGCACATACTTAGCGGATCGTCCGCGAGACACGATGACTTTGCCCAAAACCTGGTCATGAAAACTTGGCATATTATATATGTACCTATCTGATGATTACGTTACGGCGTGGAGGAGTGGCATCTGGTGCTCGATCACCGTGGTTAACGATCGGTCGAGCAGCTCCCTCGCGTGGTGTGACGAGCTTTTTTAACACTACTTTGGCTTGTGTTGCGTAGGTGTGTTTACCACTGATTACTACACTCTGCTCGTTAGCAGCTGGGGGACTAAACCTTTTTACTAGTGCGTCGTATTGCTGGCTGGTTAGCGATGTATTGTATTGGTCGTCCTTGCGCCGTGACGAGCGCTTCATTGAGCGATATTTTGCGGTGTTTTCGTCTGTCTGCACCCATATTAGTAATGTGTCATAACCTGACTCTTGAGCTTTTTTACGTAGTGCTATTCGTTTGGCGCGACTATAGCCAGCTCCATCAATGATAAATGTCTTTTGGGTTTTTAACAGTTCATCTATTTCAAACTCTGCGATTTTTTGGACAACTTCGCTATCGGTAGATAACATGTGCTGCAAACGATCGTAATTGACCTCAGGTGCGCTGAAAGTTTCCGAGAACTGACGAGCAAAGAAACTCTTGCCACTACCAGGTGTTCCAATGACAATTAATATGAGGGGTTTGACTAAACTTAGCGATTTCATATGTTTTATAGTATACCATTTTTTAAATCTTGCGGAACCATCTACAGATCAGTTCTGGTATAATCAATATTGCGATTCACCCAGTCACGCAAACCAAGGAGCGTACGCGACTGTATGCGGGACTGAAAAGTAGAAACGAAGTCTTAAGCCGAAGCTTTTGCCGCTAGGCAAAACAAGGTAAAGACGCAAGTTTGGACGTAGGGGCATAGTACAACGGTTAGTATGTAGGTCTCCAAAACCTGAGATCGTGGTTCGATTCCACGTGCCCCTGCCATATAGGATACAGCACTTTTTCGGTGCTGTTTTCTACTTTCTGACCACTGTTATTTTCATCGTTTGTAAAAGTTCTATCATTTGTTTTTAGGGATTCGAGGATTCGGCGCGTTTTGTCGCTATACTCAGCAACTCGACGCGCCTGACCTTTTAAAATAACAGATACCGAATCGTTATTTATGACTATATTTTCGAACAGTTCTATCAAAATCTGACGTTTCTCATCTGCGTTCTTTTCTTGGTAGTATTTGGCCGCTTTTTGGGTCAATTCTACTAGGTACAGACCGCGCTTTTTACGCTCCGTAACTGTGTTGTCAAAGGATAGCATAGCAAGCTCTAACGTCTCGATCTCCTGCACGATTTGTTCATGCTTTCTTTCGTATCTTTCAAGCGTTATAGAGCCTGCTAGTTTGTCATCGTATAGAACCTCGTCCATAGACTTTAGACGCTCGATGCGGCGACGAGTATTCTCCTCAACCTCTTGACGGTTATCTGCGGCTTTATCTACGTCCTGACGCATAGAACCAAGAACCCACTCCATAACGGTCTGTGATGGGCATAGCATACGTTCAAGTTCTTTTGTAACCACGTCTTGAACAACGTCTTCACGGATGTACTTATATTTACGCTCCTTGCATCGTTCATCGCGGCGCTGACACGCTCCGTAATAACGGCCTTTCTGCTTTTGCCACGTTATCTGTTTTCCGCACGTTGCGCAGTGGGCAATGCCCGATAGAGCCACATTGTGCTTTTGCTGCACCATTGGCCGCTTACCATGTAGCTTATCTTGAACTGCATCCCAGACCTCCTGACGGATGATTGGTGTCTGTGCTCCGGGGTGTTCCTGACCGTTAAACTGGTTAATCCCTACGTAAAACGGATTGAGTAATACCTTGTGTACATGGCTTGGAGCTAATGGTCGCCCCTGTCGGGTTACGAGTCCAATCTCGCGCATTTTCTTGGTGATCGTTTCGATGGTCTGCCCGGGCTGTAAATACAACTCGAAAATAGCTCGAACCGAGTTAATTGTTGCTGGATTCGGCACATGAATACGCTTACCACGCTCTGTAATTGTCATGTAGCCTACGGGTGGTGGTGCTGGCAGCCAACCTTGAGCAAGCTTTTCAGCCCATCCTTTCATCGCTTCTTCACGCAAGTTATCCGTGTACTTCTTGGCTACTGCTAAATGAATGTTCCACATAAACTTAACGTCAGACTTTGACTCCTTGTGGAGCTGTATATTCTCTTTGACGAGGTGCAGCATTCGACTCTCGTCTTTGCTTAGCCAATCATCAATAGCTACCGCATCGCGCATATTGCGTGTCAAGCGGTCTGTTTTTTCAACAGCTAGATGATAGATGCCGTTCTTCGTCATGTACTTCATCAGCTCTTTGAAGATCTTGCGACTCTGTTCCTTTGAAGCGGTTTCAGCTATCTTAAAAACTCGCTCGACTGCAAAGCCTTTTGTTGTACAGTAACCTGATAGCAACTTGACCTGTGAGTCCAGCGAGTAGCCCTCGTCTTCTTGAGCCTTGCTTGATACTCGGGCGAGTATCACGGCTTTATTCTTGTTAACCATTTTCACTTTCCTCGGTTCTTTCTACTCCCAATATCTCTCGATCACCAGCCAGAACCTTATATACGGTAATCAAACTCTCACCATATTCTTTCGCCTCCGCGGATGTCACTTGACGCTTTTGCTCTGTTTCAAGAATGGTACGTAACTCTTCAATACGTTCAGGGCTGATAGACATAACGCCCACCAGCTTTTGTGTTACTTTCTTGAATACTTTGCGTCCTGACATATACCCTCCATTGAACGAAAAAAGACGTTCCGAGATTGGCACGTCTTAACAATTCGACTAGTGGTTGGTTTTACTTATCCCAAGGCCGTCCGGGCTTTGGTCGTTCTTTCAATTCTTTGTTTACTAAGTTTTTTAGTTCTTTATCACCAGTCTTTGCGAGCAAACTCAGGACTAATTCACTAAGCGTGAGTCCGTTATCTTTCGCAACGACCTTAGCGCGCTTTCGCACGTCGTCTGTTACGCGAATCTGCATGCTGACAATCTTTCTGGACATTAGTCCTATTTTATCATAAAAGTATTGCTATTTACTTGCCGCAGATGTCGCATTTGATAGTGTGATTGACGATACCCCGTAGGTCTTCGTCTGGCGTCTCCTGAAGCGTGTCCGCTAAGTCGTAATACTGACATGCGCAAACCTCTGCTAATGCTGTTGTTTCTAGGAGTTCTCTATCTACCATATCTACCCTCCATTCTACCTGATGCTAGCCGAATTGTTAACGTTCAACCTCTATATAAATAGTATTACTAATTAAAGTAAAAAGCAATACTAATTAAGCTTTTTATATTGTATTATTTACCTACAGTCCATAGCAGGTAAAATAGATACTTTTAACAGATATAGCTATTCACTTATTACTCTCTCTTTATATATACTACGTATAGGAGAGTGAAGTATTATGGGAGCGAGTGAAAAAGAAGTAAAACTTACAGTCCAACAACAACGTGTATTAAAGCTATTATTCAAGTTTCGATTTGTATCTGCACAATTGCTAGGTCTAGTTATGGGTATTCGTCGTGTTAGTGTCTATGAGGTTCTGGAAAAGCTAGTTAGTAAAGGTTTAGTAACAAAGGTATATAAGAATGAATACCGGATTCATGGAAAGCCTGCCTACTATTACCTGAATAAAACCGGCGTTACGACCGTCCGTAAACTCATGGATGCTAAAGAGTCTGTCGTCCACACCCTCTACAAGAACGAAGAGGCTACTGAAGAGTTCATAGAACATTGTCTCAAACTCACCGGACTTTACACCACAATCATGCCGTCCTTACCCGACAACTCAGACTTATTCACGAGAACCGAGATTAACAGGTTCAAGCAATTCCCGAAGAACCGCCCAGACCTCTATGTACGCACCCCAGACGGCCATGAGGCCATCATAGTACTCGTAGACGAGAAACCCCCTTATATCATCCGTAAAAGGCTTGAGGAGATCATCACTCATAGTGAAGATGAGGGGTGGGATGGTGACTATCCACGTATCTGCTTTGTATTAAAAGATGGCAACTCTAAAAACAGTTTTCTTTATACTACTCGTAAGAAACTTGAAAGTATGGGTTTTGATGAGGAAGAGATATATATCCTTGCAACCTCGCTAAAGGCTATAAAAGAAGAATCACGAGTAATGTGGTCAAATGCTCTGAATCCTAAGAAGTACATTGGTTTGTTTGAGTAGTTTATCGTCATACTCAGGACAAGACACTAATCCTCCTCGGCTCGCAGAATCACATCGCACTGCATTCCAATATGCGACACACTATCGTTTATTTGCCCATCTTCACGCACCCATACCTGTACGTAAAACGGTTCTACGTACCAGTCATGCTGCTGCGCAACTTGCATCCAAAATGTACGATGCTTTTCTATATTCTTCTTAATCTCTTCAGTAACAACTATCGCATTCATGTCGAACTCCTTTAATTAACTTTGATGGGCGGTTTTGAGTCACGCCCAGGACTAAGAAACCGAGGAGCTAGTACTCCTCGGCTAACATGATAGTGAGAACTCGTCTACACCCCGGGTCTAGCGGATCGCACCCACTAGACAAGTCCTGTGTGTAGTAATCTATCTTCCAAAAGACTTTGTTACCGGCTACCGTAAACGAGCCAAAATCATGCTCGCCGTAGGGATCGTTGTCTTCCGTGAATTTGCTAAAGTCCTGCACGGCTACGAAGATTTCACTGATAGTCACTTCATCGAGCGACATGATGCCTCGTGTCGCCATGTAGTTCGCAGCATTACTGCGTGCCGCGTCATTCAACGCAGCAATCTTTGCTGATGTTTCGTTTGCTATTGTTTCGGTGTCCATAAGACCCTCCTTGCTTTATCGAGAGGACTTCCTGCCTCTCTGTCAAAAGGGCTCGGGATGAATCCGCAAGGGTCAAGGTGGAGCGCCCCTTGACGTTTACCAAGGGACGAACGACCTTGGGGCTTGTGGTTCACCCGTATAATGAGAATACAGAGGGAGGAAGCCTGTTACTTGATACGATTGGTCTCATTTCAACTGGTCACACGTATATTTTTATGCAGTAAGATATAAATTATCATGAAATGGTTTCAGGAAACAATCCTCTATACCAGACATTTACAAACATAGGAAGTACTGTTAATATTTAGGTATACTAAGTAAATATTATAAACTACGAACTTTTTCTTATATTCGAACGATTATGCGATTATTAAGCACATTTGAAACAGACAGTCCTCAAAGGCGAAGGCTGACATCGAGAATGTGGTTACTTCTGAATTTTGTGAATGAAAGTAAGTCGGCTACAGGTACGGAAGTGGCCAGGAACTTTATGATTAAACACCCGACTGCAACTCAGCTTATAGATCGGGCTGTGAAGGAAGGTTATATCGAGAGAAAAACCAGTGCGGATGACAGGAGAGTCCAATATCTTGCGGTTACAAAAATTGGTCAGAAGCAGAGACTGCTACTAGGAAGATTGTTTGATGAACGTGCGTCACGTGCGCTAAAGTATCTGTCCCGAGAGGAGCATCAGCAGTTATTGGTGTTGATGAACAAGATAGCTCATAGTTTAGAGAGTGAAACAATTAACAAAAGAGTATTAAATAATGAATAAAACCCTGAATACGCTAGGCCTTGATTTAAAAGCGAGACTAGTCAACGCAAAGAATGCAGAAGAAGAAGAAGAAAAAGGCGACCTAATTAATGTAGCGAATGTGGGCAGTATTGTTGCGTTTGCGTATGAACAGTTGAGAAATTCAGCTGAATATACGCAAGAGCATCTGCTCCGTCAACGAGCGATCCGTCGTTTTCTACTACGTAATATATCTTTGCGTACGAATCAAAAGATCGAGAAATCTCTTGCCGAAGAAATTATCATAGAGCTTACTCAGGCAGGCTACATAGAGAACAATACTGTTCCTCGCTCTTCTCTTTCGAAAATATCACAGTCACTCATCAAGCACTACGATAACTACTGGAGAATGAAGCCGCATACGCTTAAGGCCAGTGCCGAGGAGTGGACGTTTGACCTCATGTCGGTTGAAATTGAGGCAATTATCGCTGACGATAAAAAACTACAAATATATCAGTATTTTGCTTACCAGCATTATAAAAAAGTAGTCGATCAAGAATCATACCGTCACCTCGGCGAGATTCAAAACTTCGATCTAAGTCTGTATATCGCAGTGCACAAAATATTACTGAAGTCTGACCTATCTACGATTCGTTATGCTTTGCAACAGCTCTACAGATTGTCTGATGACAACATTCAAGCGTACATACATTTTCACGAGGGCATCACCCGGCTATTTTCATCTGATTTAACCAATCAGTTATCACGGTCGATTGACCGTCACGGCGCTCCGCTGAGGATCTTCAGGTCTATAATCGAAGACCGAGACGAGCTGCCAGAGCTTCTGGAAAAGAGCGGCCAGCTCACTTCTGCCTATAGAGCGAAAATATCGGAGAATTACAAACGGGCGGGAAAGCGCCTAGATAAAGCGTTGATAAAAAGCATTGTTTTTCTTTTGATCACAAAGTCGCTTATCGGTCTGTTTATTGAAATCCCATATGACCTTGCGGTTACAGGATCGATTATTGTTTTACCTTTGGTAATAAACCTATTGGCACCGATTATATTTTTGCTAATTCAGAGGGTTACTATCAAAGTACCTAGCGAAGCCAATACTGATGCGATCGTTGATTATATGGAGAATGCCTTGTATGAGGAAAAACAGAACAAACTATCAAACAAACATCATACAAAGAAATATAGTATCGGCTTTAGTATTTTTTACGCGTTGATGTTCATGATCGCGTTCGGTATTGTGTTGAGTCGGCTTATCGCCATTGATTTCAACGTGGTGCAGATTGTACTATTCGTCATATTCTTTGCGACCGCTAATTTCCTAGGATTTAGGCTGACCGGAATTGTCCGAGAGTTAGAACTGGTCACCGCAAACTCTGGTACTATTCAGCTCATCAGGGACTTTCTTTATATGCCTTTTATCGTTCTGGGGCGTTGGCTCTCGGAAGAGTATAAGAGAGTGAATATCGTCGCCCTGGTATTGGATACGGCTATAGAGTTACCACTAAAGACGGTACTGAGACTTGTACGTCAATGGACAAAATTTCTCAATTACAAAAAAGACGAGTTGTAACTCATACCTACGTGCAGCCTTAGCGAACCTACCACCATAGAAAGGGGCGTTATCGCTTCGTGGTTTCGATTGAGTTGATAAGTTTCGACATCTTCTTCAGGCTGTCTTCGAATGAAAAGTAATAGATGCGTTCTCTTCCAGCTTTATGATGATGTATGATGCCTGCGCTTTGCAGTATGCCAAGATGATGTGAGATGGTCGGACGCGAGAGATTCATTCGTTCTGCCAGACTCTGGACGCTGAGTCTGCTATCTTCACCTATGATGAAGAGTATCTTCTGCCTGACGGCACTCCCAAGAGCATTGAATATTGGAAGACACTCCTCAAAATTGCCTTTCGGATCCATGCGTCGCCTATTCCTTGCCCTCGATTGAGATGCGCGGGATAATCTTGCCCAGCCACCGAGGCATATACCAGGCTTTGTCGCCCAATAACGACAGTATGGCTGGCCCCATGAGCATTCTTACGAGAAATGCATCTACGAGGATACCGAACGCCAGTCCGAATCCGACTTGCTTAATGATATCGTCAGTGCTGAACATGAAACCACCAAAAACAGATACCATGATTATCGCCGCTGCGGTAACGACCTTGGCACCGAGTGAAAAACCATCTTTGACTGATTGCTTGGCATTTTTGCTATGCGTGTACGACTCTCTGATGCTGGAGTTCATGAAGAACTCGTAGTCCATCGCGAGGCCAAAGAGGATACCAAGGCCAATGATTGGCAAGAAGCTAATAATCGGAGTCGGCTCGAATAAACCGAAAGCGCCCCACTGGAACGTCATAACAAGTGCCCCGAACATCGCTCCGACTGAAAGTATGAAGCCGACTGTCGCTTTGAGCGGTACGAGAATCGAACGGAAGGCTACCATTAGAATCAGGAAAGACAGACCAACGGTTATTCCGAGATATGGTGGAAGTGCTTCCAGCATCTTCTGGTCAATATCTGTCTGAATGGCGGTGGTTCCCGTTACCGAAAGTCGTACGTCGCTATCACGTAAAACAGTACTGTCGTTTCGTAGGTTCTTTATCAGGTTGACAGTCGCTTCGTCCGAAGGACCGCTGGTCGGGATAACCTGGATGAGCGCCTCATTGCCGCTTGAAGTAACCGAAGCCGGAATAGCGCGTGCGACGCCTGGTTGTGTAGCCAGTTGAGCAGCGATCTGTTGAGCCTTGCTATAATTCGCCAACATGCGAGCCGCGCTGTCAGGATCTTTGGTTCCTTGACCGGCTAGTTGTTGAGCCGCCGGTAAAGCTAGTTGGCCGGATAGGAGGGCTAGTTTGGTTTGTTCAATTTCTTGGGATGTCGGAGACTTTATGCCCTCGGCGAGCACTATCAGCGGCCCGTTGAATCCTTCACCGAATCCACGGCTAAGGATGTCGTAGGCCTTTTTCTGGGTTGTATCGGAGGCTGCATATTCATCGGTCGGCAATCCGAGGCGAAGGTCAGTCAACGGATAGCTGAGGCTCGCTAGCAACACAACTACCACCGCGATAACTGGCAAAGGTTTACGGCTAATAAAGTCACCTACCTTATACCAGGCTGACGTGTGGCTGATATGCAGTTCATGGTGTACTTTTGATGCATGATAGGTAGCTCGTTGTTTCCTAGAAAGAATACGCCCGCCGATAAGCCCGGCGAGTGCGGGGAGAAGCGTGACGGCTGCAACGGCCGCAACGGCCACCGTCCCGGCTGCAGCAAGGCCCATGGTTGTCAATAACGGTATCTGTATAACTGACAGGGCAGAAAGGGCAATGACAACCGTCAGAGCCGCGAATATCACGGCGTTACCAGCCGTTCCGATAGAACTGGCGATCGCAGTTTCATGATCATCACCTTCGAGTACGTAGCTTCTATAGCGCGAGAGTATGAAGAGTGAGTAATCGATTCCAACAGCCAGACCAAGCATGACGGCGAGGACGGGAGTCGTAGCATTAATTTCAACCACACCACTCAGTGCGAATACCGCACCTACGCCAGTGACGAGGGCGAAGATCGCAACCATTAGTGGTAGACCGGCAGCAAAAACAGTCTTGAACATAACGATGAGAACAATCGCAGCAACTATGACTCCAAGAATTTCTCCTATGCCGAGAATCTCAGCCGGAGCCAGTCTCACGATGTCACCGCCCGCCTCGGCACTCAGACCACCTTTACGGGCTATATCTAACGATGTCGCTACCTCCTCCGCGGTCTGGTCGGTGACATTATTACGACTGACGGTTAGCTGCAACTGAGCGAAGGCGATTCGTCGATCCTTCGACACCGCTTCTTCATAGACAAACGGACTAATGATCTGCTCAACGTCTTTAGCTTTTGCGGCGTCAGCCAGAGTTTGATTGATGATTCCCTTGTAATCGTCAATAGTTTTTCCGGCTGGAGCCTCAAAAACAATCCGGCCCGTTCCACCGCCAGCATTCGGGAATAGCTTCTCAGCTTTTTCTATCGTCGTTTGTGCTTCTGTACCTGGAATTGAAATATTATCCGAAGCGGGCTCCTGAAACGTAAACATGAGACCAAGTACAACCGAGACGATGGCCAGCCAGGCACTTATAACGATCCATTTATGTTTGAACGAAAATAAGCCTAGTCGTTTAAGAAAATTTGCCATTGCTATCCTTTATTGGTTTAAATTTTTCTACGCATTAACTCTATTATAACATGGATATATTCAAGCGATCGCTTTTCAGAAGCACGTTGAATATATTGATTTGCTAAGTAAAGACGAGTACAATAAGTATGAATAGTATGTTGTGTATCATAAATAGGAGAATATTATGGTAGGTAAATTTAAGTTTTGGGGTTCAGCGACAGTCGGGACAAAAGGCCAGATAGTCATACCTTCAGAAGCACGCCAAGCACTAGGCATGAAGGAAGGTGACAAGTTACTCATTGTCAGCTCAGCTCATAGTGAAACGTTAGTTATAGTTAAACCTGACGTGCTGGAGCAACATATGCAACGTGTACAAACAAACATCAAAGACCTGCTCGACGAAGATATTAAATAATGGATAAACCAATAACACAAATGAAAAAAATCGACACAGACGATGGTAGAAAAAAGCATATACTACCAATCTTCGCCGGCTTGATGGTGACAATGCTTTTGGCCTCGTTGAATCAAACTATTTTTAGTACTGCGCTTCCTACTATCGTGGGTGAACTAAAGGGTGTTGACCATATGCTGTGGGTCACCACGGCATACATACTAGCAGCGACGATTATGATTCCTGTTTACGGTAAAGTCGGAGATTTGATCGGTAGAAAAGGTCTACTTATCACTGCGATCACTCTCTTCATGGTGGGATCGGTTTTCGGCGGATTGGCACAGGATATGACCTGGCTTATCGTCGGACGTGCCATCCAGGGTCTGGGCGGTGGCGGCCTCATGATTCTGGCGCAAGCCATAATAGCCGATGTCGTCCCGGCGCGTGAACGCGGTAAGTATATGGGCATAATGGGTGGAGTATTCGCTTTCTCTTCAGTGGCTGGCCCGTTGCTGGGTGGCTGGTTTACAGATGGCATTGGCTGGAGGTGGGCATTCTGGATGAACATACCCCTCGGGATATTGGCTATCGCTGCAGCGGCCTTTTTTCTCAGGTTGCCAAAGAACACCAATACCCGGCCAAAGTTAGACTTTATCGGTATGCTTCTGCTGGGTATTACATCGACTATTATTGTGTTGCTTTCTATCTGGGGAGGACGAACCTATGAGTGGAACTCACCTGAGATTCTATCGTTGATTGTCGGTGGCTTGGTTGCTGCGATCAGTTTTGTGTTTGTAGAACGTAGAGCCAAAGAACCTATCATGCCGCTCTATCTATTCAAAGACCGCAACTTTAATCTAACTACCACTGCCGGTTTAATTATTGGTATCGCGATGTTCGGCACCCTCGCTTACTTGCCAACGTATCTGCAGATGGTAACCGGTGTTGGTGCGACTGAAGCAGGGCTGTTAATGATTCCGATGATGGCCGCACTCCTTGTCAGCTCTATAGCGACGGGACAATTGGTAAGTAAGACAGGCCGCTATAAATGGTTACCAGTTGTGGGTACATCGATAGTAATAGTGGCGCTAGTACTGCTGTCGACGATGACCCCGACAATGCCTATCTGGCTCCTGTGTTCTTATCTGGCGGTCATGGGGTTTGGCTTAGGTATGAGCATGCAGATCCTTGTTTTAGTCGTACAAAATTCGTTCGATGTGTCGATAGTAGGTACAGCGACCGCTTCCAATAACTATTTCCGACAGATCGGAGCGTCGCTGGGAGCGGCAGTCGTTGGTACCCTGTTCGCGACTAAATTGACTGAACTGCTTACGAAAAGACTGCCAGCTTCAGGTACGGGAAGTGCCGGAAGTAGCAATTCGTTTACACCTGACTTAGTAAATCACTTGCCAACGCCTATCCATGACATTGTTATTAGCTCATACAATGAGGCATTAACTCCTATATTCCTCTACATGGTTCCGCTTATTGCCATAGCGGTGATACTTCTAAGCTTTGTGAAAGAAAAACCATTGGCTACTACAATCAAAAGAGATGCTGTCCCTGAGTCGTTGGAGATAGACGGCGGCGACTATGCATATATCGATAAAAAGCCTCAGTAAACGTGCGTCGTAGCCTTTCTTGATATATCCTTCATTTCCCGTTTGATCTACAAGCAAAGTGGTACAAGCACATAGTTTGAGCCCTACAGTCGGGCTACGAGTTCTCACCCGGGAGCATAATAGCCGGATGAACTCGTTGCTGGTATTTAGCTGATATAATCAAGCCAAGGAGACGCGTATATGGCTGGTAAAAAGAAAACCTCAATCATTAAGTGGATTGTAGTCGGAATTGCTATCGTTGCTCTTGGCGCCGTGGGCTTCTTAGGCAACCAGGCATACGAAACCAATACTGCAAACTTCGCTGATGAGCTGCTACAAGCGGTTGTTAAAGAGTATCCCGACACGACGTACTGGCTCACCACGCACAACTGGAAAGGCGAGAATAATGTTAAGGAAGTTCTTGCACCGTATCTCAAACCTGAAACTGTCGCGATTCTTGATAAGATTAAACCCACAGTCTGGGATGAATTAAAGACAGAGGGCATCGACTTTTCAGAAAAGTTCATCTGGCTTGATGATGACCTCTGGGAAGATGAGCTTAAAGACCTAGAGAAGCACAATGCAACTGAAAACTTTGTACTTATTGATCTCAATAAAGACCCCAATCAACTAAAAACGATTATTGATCTGCTTTAGTTTTCTTCTTTGAGTAACTACTAAGCGTAGTGTATACAACGAGCCTCTGATAAAATCCCGGCCGAATACCATTCTTTGCGACTTCGTAAACAACTAGTACGATGAATGTCACTACGACACCGATGAGGTAGAAGTACCAGTTTGACCAGAACAGAATCGCTGGTGCGAGTGCTATCGGCAGTATGCGCGTAACGAAAGACTTAACTAGTACATCATAGGTTTCCTTGAAACTCGCGTAGGCAGATGACCGCGCGTCTGCATGAAGTTTCAGGTAGTCCACATACTTCTTAACTCCACTATTGTGATCCGTGTACCATTTGTATGATACTTCGTCATCTGCCATATCATATAGGTCATAGAAGCCCTTTTTAGTGCTAAACACTGACGAATGGAATATAGTGAATAGCCAACTTATTCTCTGGCCACCAAAACACCACAAGCCAAACAATATACCAACAACTAGTGCAACAATACTCATTAACTCAATCATAGCATCAACTCCACTTATATGCGCCCGTGAAGCGCATCACCTCTTCTACGACTAACGGTGATTTCATCCGTCGCATAAACTCACAACTATCGTTCTGCGAGAGGATATTCAAGCTACCCTCCCACAAAACATCATCGTCAATGATTGCCACTTTCCGGTGATGCCCTACGGTCATAAGTACCGTAACTCCAATCTCCTGCAATATAGCCGTTGCTTCGACCGCCTGCTGATAAAGCACCCGATCGTGTTCCTCAAAAGGCTTAGTGTTAACGATTACACGCACTCCTTTTGCTCGTAAGCGTCGTATGGCCGGTAGGAGTGCATTTAAACGCTTCATCGTGATGAATGGACTTTCAATTACAACTAGCGATCTAGCACATCGTAAGTCTCTTTCAAAAGCATCGTAAAAACTTTGCTGGTTATAGAGCCTAGAGTCTATAATAGTCATAGAATCATGGCTACTTTTGGTTCTAAATAAGCTAAACATTTTGCCCTCCTGAAATAACGTTTTCAGTAACAGAGTAAAAAGTTCTATCCTCATCCACGAACCCCTGCCACGACTGAGCCCGATCATTTGGTCGGGTTTTGTCGTGCCTCGTTGTAGTCAACCACGATCACGAGCGAAGCGAGTAAGATTGTGTGTTCGCTAATCAAGAGCTCTCGCAGAAGCTTGCTTCGAGAAAGATCACAGATTATACCTTAGTATTCCACGTGCCCCTGCCAAGTATGAGTTGTATGAAACCTAGTCTCCATTTAAGAGGCTTTTTGTTATGATATAAACATGAAACCAGTGATAATTTATGTTAGTGGAGCGCCTGGCTCTGGTAAAACTACTCTTGCAAGACATATTTCTAAGCAGCTAAATATACCCCAAATATCTAGCGACCTCGTCCATGGCGGCGTGGCATTCACTAACCCAAATCACGATAGAAGTGAAACTATACAAGACGTCTTTTTACCTTATATGATTCAGACTGCAAAGCTTGGTATTACTTTTGTAGTTGATCACGTTCTACAAAAAGATATAGCCAAAGAGACAATTATAGAAAAGTTGCAAGAACATTCAAATGTCCTATATATTCACACGCAAACTATTGACCCTATTGCTCGATATAAAAATAACATTGAAACAAACGAATCGGCTGAAATACAGAATCGTCGCAACCACTTGTTAACTCGCGCAGAGCATCATACTAACAACCTAGACAATACAATCAGTAAAATTACTTTAGATATTCCAACGTTAGTTGTTAATACAGATAATGGCTACAACCCTGGTATTGAGGATATCATTGAATTTATTCAAACTGAGGGTATTCGCTAGTAAAAGTTGCGAAGTGCATCTATAAGAGGCTGCCAAATAAAGTAGCTTGTTTCTCAGGCTTTTTTATTTGGAGTTACTAAATAAGAGTGCTACAATAAAAGTATCTTAAAACAGGAGGGCGAGCTGTGAAAGATGACGAACTATTGAGTGAGAATAAACCACTTGTACGCCCTGTTGATCTTTTTTACAAACCATACGGTTTTCTATTCCGACGTCCTACGCGCCAACTAGGCAAGTCTGCTACAAAAGCGTTCATGAATATTGGACAAATTTTTCAAAAACGAGCGGTTAACCCCGTGGAAGAGTTGTTCGCAAAAACCCAAAACACACCTCAGGAAGAAAAAATACAGGACAAGGCTGAGGATCTAAGGAAGCTCAACAAGCTTGTCGCAAAGTCTCATGAGGTTTTGGCTTCTGCAGTTGCAGTATTTCCTTTTGACTTTTTCCCAGACACGGTGACGCTGGATAGAACCAAAGTGACGATCAAAAAACGTACGTTTTTTTGGTCATCAGAGATCATCAGCATTCGTGTCGAAGATATTCTGAATGTAACCACGGGCTTAGGTCCGTTTTTTGGTTCACTGACGGTTGCGAGCCGTGTCATGAGTTCTGTTGACCACTTTAAGGTAGACTACCTGTGGCGTTCAGACGCACTAGAGATAAAACATATTTTGCAGGGTTACGTTATAGCTCATCATAACAATATAGATGTTGCTCACTTGTCAAAAGATGAACTCATCGCAACTCTATCAGAGCTAGGCCACGACGCTCAGGGCTAGTAACGCTTTGTGACTGGGTAGCAAACATTACGGCCTTTCCAGTCGACCTTGCCTCGTTTGTACTGTACAAAACTAATGATTATCAGCACGATCTCTTGCAGTGCAATGATCGGCAGGGTCAAAAAACTCAGCCCAATCACATAATAATCAAATAGTTTAGTGATTTTCTTTACCGCATGAAAATACAGGATGTATATATAACTAGTCAAAAAAACCACACCCAGTGCCAATATAAACGAAGTAGGCAATCGCCCATCACTAGGGTAAAGTGCAGTTATGACCAGTACGATCCACGGTAATACAAACAGTGTAAAGTGACCTACAATAGCTAAAAATGTGGCTACATAGCTCTTTTTGAGCGTTGGATACCACAAACGAACAGCAGTATCGACCTGTGAACGCCAACGTTTTGCGTAGCTAACTTGCAACACATCGTTTGCAACCAAAAAGCGGTAATTATCATCAGCAGATAACTGCGTGGCTAGCTGGTTTTCGACATCAATAAAATCCTTGTACAGCTCAAAGGTGCCAGCCTTTTCCAGTGCGTCTGTACGTATAGCCCACAGACTGGTTGCTAGTGGTGTATTGAACCTTAGCGGAGTCACAACTTGCCAAAAATAACGTAGTGGGGCAAAGACAACACTAGCCCTAAAGCTATCTAGACGCTGAGGCAGAACAGACGTCATACTGACTTTTTCTTGCTGCATGTACCTTATCAATTGTGAGAGGCTGTCCGGAGCTACTCTGGTGTCAACACTCATAAATACCAGATATTCACCCTTCGCCTGAGCAGCGAGCGCTTTGTAGGCATTGTTTTTGCCCAGCCAACCGTCACTAGGTATATCACCACTGACAAAACGTACACCATCATGCGCAAAGCTGCGAATCACCTGCGATGTCTCATCCTGCGAGCAATCATCCAATACTATGATCTCTAGCTTGGGATAGTCACTACCGATAGCGCTAGTCAGACAATCAGCTAGTGCGTATGTTTCGTTACGCGCCGGTATACATAAACTAACCGTAGGAGTATCTTCTAGCTCCAAATTTTTGCTGTGTGTCATCTGATAACGACTCTTTACTAACGAAAACTGCACCAACAATACAATGTCCACCAAGAAACAAAGGACTAACAAACCATTAACAATATGCTCTGTATTCATTACTATGTAGCTTACCATAATCATGATCACCACCTCTAAAGATATGTGCTTTGATAATGCTTACCCTAAGTATGTCAAAAAGTGTATACTGAGTACTGAAATATAAACCGTGGGGGGTTATACAAGTGACAGAACTCAGGCCAGTTAGCCACGAGGAAAAATCCACTGGAGAACATCAACAAACACCGGATATCACTACCGGTATTGCCGAGTTTGGTACGCCGGAATTTGAAGCCTGTTGCCAATTTGAGATCGAACATTTTGGAGCTGCTTTTGAGCTGAGCCCTGAAGAAATGATTGAAAATTACGAACCCTATAATAATAGGAGTTGGTTTGTTAATTGTAAGGACGCATCTGGCAGACTAGTTGGTGTTGCTCGTATGATAGATCCTGCTGAAGGTCAGACATTAAAAACATTCAAAGATTTAATAGATCCACATAAGCCCTGGAAGGCTCCGGAATCTAAAATCATTGAATACTTTGAAGAGATAGGTTTAGATCCAAGTCAAGCTGTTGATTTTGCAACATACAAAATATTAGAACACGAAACAATTTCGAAAACAGAGTCAGAGATAGTAATGGCGTCTATCATGGCTGGCGTATATCACGAATCTATTAGACGGGGTCGACCCAGTTTTATCGCCGCATATGACATAAAACCGCTCAAAAAGTATCGTGAACTTGGACTAACCTACAAAACTATTGCAGGATTACCACCCGAAGAATACTTGGGTTCTGTATGCGAGCCAGTATGTAATAACTTCGCAGAAATGGAAGAAGACTTGCGTATTGCAAATCCGCATTTATGGAAATTGATAGTGGAACAGGGTTGGAAAGGTCAGGAAAGAAGTGCTGCTTGATGAAATCATACTACTAACGATTATCTCTATTGCAACCATTACTGGCTTAATTGTTTATATTAACAAGCGACAGGCAATCGAAAGCAAACTATTCTTATTAATATGCTTTTCAATAGGTGGCTGGGTGATCGTCAACTACGTATCTGACCATCCACCTTCAGAAACTTTATTGTATCTATCGACAAAACTTAGTTTCGTTGCAGCATATGTCATCGTCCTGCTGATGCTGGTATTTGTATATAATTTTCCAAATCGACACAAAGTCAGTAGAGCAAAAACATTACTATTGTCGGGGTCTTTGCTGCTTGTAACTGCGTTATCCCTCAGTAGCGGAATTGTGGCATCGGTAGATATCAAAAATCAGATAACAGTTGTCGAGACTGGTAATCTATATATCGTCTTTGTTATTGTCATGTGCGCGGTTTTTGCCGAAATAATACACGTCTTATATAAAAACATTCGGAACAAACAAAACCCGGCTGTTCGAAACCAAACAAAGCTATTGATACTAGGTTCTACTGTGGCTTTTACATTCGGACTCGTTACCAGTATTTTGTTACCAAATCTGTTAAACCTGTGGGTTGCAGCAAAATTCGGTCCGCTTGCAGGTATTATCTTACTCATCATCTTTGCGATTTCAATAGTACGCTACCAAATGTTTGATATTCGATATGTCGTATTGAGATTTCTAGCATACATACTATCGTTAACTATTATTATTACTTTGTTTATATCCTTGGCTTTCACTGTGACAAACTTACTATTTGGTGATTTATTTGTGCCGCTTAATCAACAGATATACTACGTCCTAACAGCTCTGATAGTTGCATTGCTATACGGTCCGATTAAACAGTTCGTCGACCAAGGCACCAACCGACTCTTTTTCCAACAAAGTTATTCTGTCCACGACGCGCTAGAGAAAATCAGTAGCTTTTCAACAAGCAGTGTCGATGCAACTAGTATCCAAAAGAACACCCTGTCTATTATCGATGAGACTATCAGGCCTGATTATACTGGGTTTATCGTCTACGATACTAGCGGGCATCTAAAACCTACGACTCACGTCGGGAACTTCCCAGCAAAATCGTTGCAACTCAAAGATTTTTTACAGCAGCTATCGACAGTGAAACAAAAGCTTGTATTTACCGACGAAATAACCAGCTCTCGCAATCATATGAAAGAGTATGTAGAACTGAGCCGTATCGGTCTGATCGTACACCTCTCAACTCATAACAAATCAATTGGCTATCTGGTGCTAGGCAACAAAAAGAACGGCAGTCACTATAGTCAACATGATCAGCAACTACTAACCCTCGCCGCAAATGATCTAGCTTTGGCACTACAAAATGCCCTCGCATTCCAAGAGATTAGGGAATTTAACGCAACACTGCAGGCCAAGGTAAACAAAGCCACAGACGCGCTCAAACGCACAAATGACAAGCTAATCGCACTGGATGATACAAAAGACGAGTTTATATCCATGGCATCACACCAACTGCGTACGCCACTGACTAGCGTCAAGGGTTATATTTCGATGATGCTAGAGGGTGACTTGGGCAAAATCAACAGTACGCAGCGTCAGGCACTAGAAGAAGCCTTCAATAGCTCGCAGCGCATGGTATTTTTGATCTCGGACTTTTTGAATGTTTCGCGTATCCGGACAGGCAAATTCATTATGGAAAAGAACGAAACCGATCTGAACAAAATTGTCATCGAAGAAATCACTCAGCTGCGAGAACTGGCGGGTCTACGTGATCAAACTATCAATTACACACCACCAAAAGATTTCCCAATTGTCATGCTAGACGAGACCAAAACCCGCCAAGTGATGATGAACTTTATCGACAACGCAATATTCTACACACCAAAAAACGGCACAATTGATATTGTATTAGAGCAAACCGACAAAGAAATCATATTCAAGGTGACTGACAGCGGCATAGGGGTGCCGAAAAATGTCCAACATAGACTATTTACAAAGTTCTTTCGCGCCGAAAATGCTCGCAACGCACGACCTGATGGCACAGGCCTAGGGTTATTCATGGGGCAAAAGATTATTGATGCACAGGGTGGCAAAATAATCTTTCACAGCATCGAGAACCAAGGAAGCACGTTCGGATTTCGCTTTCCAGCAAAGAAAATAGTCAAATCCTAGCTTGACGTACACACCTGTTAACAGGTATACTGCTATTGACAGTCTGCAGGTAGCAGACTTTTTAAATTGGAAGAGAGAATACTCGTGGTAGCAAAAACCGTCAAGAAGATAAAGCTCGAGACAAAAAAGACAGGCAAGAAATCAACAATTGTTGAGACTAGCTCGTCTACACCTTCTGCAAGTAAAAAATCTGTAGTGAAAAAGTACAATCCTATCACCGCGTTTGCCCGTTACGTCCGTGGATCTTGGAACGAAATCCGCCAAGTACGCTGGCCAGACCGCCGCGCCACATGGGGTATGACACTCGCTGTTATTGGTTTTACATTGTTTTTCTCTGTAATTATCTTGCTACTAGACAGCCTATTCCAAATACTATTTAAAGATTTCTTGCTGAAATAACGAAAGGTACAATCATTACAATGAACTCACAAAAACGATATGACTCCACTCGGCAGTGGTACACCATCCACACATACGCTGGATACGAGGAAAAGGTAGCCGAAAGTATAAAACAACGAATCGACAGTGTTGATATGGCTGACAAGATTTTTGATGTGCTAGTACCAAAAGAAAAGCAAATCGAAATCAAAAACGGCAAACGTAAAGTAGTGGAAAAGAAAATCTTCCAAGGCTACGTACTAGTTGAAATGAAACTAAGTGAGGACGCATGGTACATCGTTCGCAACACGCCTGGGGTGACAGGTTTTGTCGGTAGCGGTATCGACCCAACACCCGTCCCAGAACGCGACATTGCACGTATAAAGAAACGTATGGGTGTCGAAGATCCAAAACACCACATCGACTTTACCCCTGGCGAAGTTGTTAGCATCGTTGATGGTCCATTCAAAGGTTTTGATGGCACAATTGACGAAATCGACCCTACAAAGGGCAAGATCAAAGTCCTAGTCAGCATGTTCGGCCGCGACACACCTGTCGAGCTAGACGCTCTGCAGGTTAAAAAGGTCTAGGTCCACCCTTGTACCTAATCAGTTAATATGGTACTATTTATCAGTTACGCACTCGATATACAAGTAATCGAGTAATCTAAAAGGAAAGTTTATATGGCAAAGAAAGTTATCGGTAATTTAAAATTGCGCATCCCAGCTGGACGCGCGACTGCAGGTCCTCCTGTAGGTTCAACCCTCGGTCAATGGGGACTAAACATGATGGATTTTATAAATCCATTCAACGAAGCTACCAAAGATTTACAAGGCAAGGATGTTATTGTTCACCTTGCAGTCTATGACGACCGTAGTTTCACCTGGAAAAGTCTAGGACGTCCTGTTGACGACCTAATCCTAGAAAAAGTAGGCATCAAAAAAGGTTCAGGCAAACCTCACAGCGAAAAAGTGGGTAAAATCACTCGTGCACAGCTAGAGGAAATCTACGAAGAAAAGAAAGACACTCTAAACGCAATTGATGTAGATGGTGGTGTCAAAGTTATCGCCGGTACTGCACGCAGTATGGGTGTTGAGGTAGAAGGCTAATGACGACAGCTGAAATGGTAGAGATTGCTACTACGGCAGCGCCGTTTAGCCCAGAACCTGCGCAGATAGATGTATTGCCTCGATCGGAAAGATTCAAACACATCACAACCCGAGCACTAGTAGAGTTAAGTTGCAGCTTTGAAAATGCGCTAAACAGACAGTCAGCCGATAGAAGGTACGAGCTATTGAGTGATGAACAGATCACTGAACAATTAGCACTTGACAGCCTAGAACAACAACTGGCTAATCAAGAAAGGCTCGACGCGCTCAATAAACTACATTAGATAAATTAATATGTGGGAGGCCTTTCGAAGCCGCTAGCACCACAAAAGGAGTCATAATCATGGCAAAGAAAGCCGAACTATTAGAACAAGCAAGCAAACTAAAGCTTGATGTAAACAGCAAGAGCACAATTGCTGAAATTGAAGCTGCAATTGCAGCCGCAGGTACATCCGTAGAGGAAACGCCTAAGAAAGAAGGTGTTGCCAAAGCTGGAAAGCGAAGTGAAAAAGCTCTAAAAGAAACTGAAGAGAAGATCGAAAAAGAAACTCGTAAAGAATCTGGCGATACAACACCGAAAGATCCTGAAGCCGTTGACCGCAAAAAAGGTCCGATCCCAGTTGCTCGTCCGACTATCGAACGTCGTGGCAAGAAATACCAAGAAGTCGCCAAACTGGTTGAGAAAGACAAACTATATCCACTAGTCGAAGCACTGGAATTAGCCAGCAAGACTAATCCTGCCAAATTCGACGCGTCTGTCGAAATTCACGCTCGTCTAGGCGTTGATCCTCGTCAGGCTGATCAAAATATTCGTTCAACAGTTAGCCTCCCTCACGGTACAGGTAAAACTATCCGTGTTGCTGTATTTGCTCCTGCTGACCAGCACGAAGCAGCTAAAAAAGCTGGTGCAGACGTCGTAGGCGAAGAAGAATTCCTAGCTCAACTCGACAAAGAAGAAATTAACTTTGATGTACTAATCTCAACTCCTCAGCTCATGCCGAAACTCGGTAAATACGCTCGAGTACTAGGTCCACGTGGCCTCATGCCCAACCCGAAGAGCGGTACTGTATCAGCAAACGTTGGCGCAGCCGTCAAAGACGCAAAGACCGGTAAGATCGAATATCGTGTCGACAAACAAGCGATTGTACACAGTGCAATCGGCAAAGTATCTTTCGGCCCTGAAAAGTTACACCAGAACGCAAAAGCATTCTTAGATAGCTTGCAAGCTCAAAAGCCAGCTAGTATCAAAGGCGCATACATCCACACAATCACAATCACCACGACTCAAGGTCCTGGTATCAAAGTTACTGTCTAAATAATGTATTTACAAATCGTTTAACGACCAGCATACTAGTAGAAAGCAACTAAAATAGGGAGTTTAGAAATGGCAGATGTAGACGCAGACGCTTATTACGGTGAGGACTCAGCTAACGAAGAGATCGACCTCAGTTTCATCGATGAAAACAAAAGCTCCGATTAGAGTCGGACTTGTTGTTCCGCATATCTTTTTACACCGTGACATTTTACCAAATGTCATCTTTTCACCCGGTAAATTAGCCCTGGAACTAGTAGAGGGATTACAGCAAAAGGGAGTCAACATGACTCTCTTTTCTGCTGGCCCAGTTGACACGTTGGTCACAAATATCAACAGTGATCTTAGTTTATTTGAAAACGAGCTAAAGGGCAGAGATGATAGTTATTTAGATCTACTAAAAAAGCATCCATTTACATTTGTGACATTAGCTAGACAAGTCCAGTCAGAGCTCATAGCCAAAGCATATACAATGGCAAACAATGACAAGCTGGACGTCGTACACATATACACAAATGAAGAAGACATAGCCCTACCGTTTGCATCGCTATGTAAAAAACCTGTAGTATTTACCCATCACGATCCTTTCAACTTTTTAGTAAAGTACAAAAATGTCTTTCCTAAATATCCAGACCTCAACTGGCTATCAATCTCGATGTCGCAGCGCAAATCTATGCCAACAAACACGCACTGGGTCGCGAATATTTATCACGGTATCAAACCCGATACTTTTAAGCCCAACTATGATCCAAAAGGTGGTTACATTACATATCTAGGTCGTATCATCGAGCCAAAAGGCGTACACCTAGCTATTCAAGCCGTCAAAAAGTACAATAAAACTGCAAAAAAACCACTAAAACTAAAGATAGCTGGTAAACATTACAGCGATGCTGCCAAAGATAGTTATTGGCAAACAAAAATTAAATCAGAGCTCGGCGATGATATACAGTATGTCGAGTTTATTAGTAGTGACAACGAGAAAAATGCTTTTATAGGCAATGCTAAAGCTCTGATTATTCCATCACTGTTCGAAGAACCGTTTGGTATGGTAATGATTGAAGCTTTAGCATGTGGCACACCACTAATAGGACTGAACTCTGGCGCAATACCCGAAGTCATCAAACATAATGAAACAGGGATACTGGTCGACAAACAATCTAGCGAAAGTCAAACGATAGAAAAACTAGCAGAGGCTATAGGACAGGTTAAAAAGATCGACCGCAAAAAGTGTCGCAAAGACTTCGAAGACAGATTTACTTTAGACAAAATGACACTTGGTCACAAAGCAGCATACGAAAAGCTGTTACAGAACAACTAGAGGTGCTTTGATGTGCGGGTGTGGCTCATAGCCATTTAGCTCAAAATCTTCGATAGCAAAGCTATCGATATCTTTTGCATCACCAGTGATTGTTAACTTTGGAAAAGCTTTGGGTGTACGTTGCACCTGTTCTTTGGCTTGCTCGATCTGATTTGTATACAAATGTGCATTGCCAATAGACACCACGAGCTCACGAGCTTCAAGACCTGTGATTTTAGCCAACATCTCTAGTAGCATCGCGTACTGTGCAATATTAAATGGTAAACCTAGGAATACATCTGACGAACGTTGGTACAGCTGCATGCGTAGTTTACCTTTTGTCACATCTAGCTGGAACATTGTATGACAGGGCGGTAGGCGCATTTCTTCGAGATCTGCTGGATTCCACGCACTGACTATTATTGCCTTGGAATGTGGATTGCTTTTGATCTGATCGATTGCCCAAGCTAGCTGATCTATTTCACCACCACGATGATCTTGCCAATGTCGCCACTGAACCCCGTACACAGGCCCTAGGTTTAAGTCTTTATCCGCGAAATCATCCCAATAATGAATATTGTGATCTTGTAGATACTTTATATTTGAATCACCCGACACAAACCATAGCATCTCGTGTGCCAATAGTTTAAATGGCATCTTCTTTGTCGTCAGTAGTGGAAACCCATGACGCATATCAAATTTCATTTGATAACCAAATATAGACTTGATAGGTACTATACCCCGAGTTGGTTTAGTTTTCCCATCTTTTAAAATCTTAGCGAGTAGTTCTAGGTATTGATATTCTGGGTGCTTCTTCATACTTTAATTATAACTCACTCGCGCTTACGACTCGTCGAACTTTTTTGCCAGCGCTTTCTAACAGCGCGACCGCATAGCCTTCGGAATGATCAAAGGCATATACTAGCTCAGCAATATCGCTTTCGCATATCAAACGAGCACAAGTCGGGCAGGGTAGAAGGTTGATAAACAACGAGGTACCCTTTAGATCGATTTTATTTTTTTGGGCTTCAATTATCAACATTTCTTCGGCATGTACTGTATCGTAATGATTCAGATCATTTGGTGGTGATAAGTTCTTTTCACGTAGGGCTCCGTGGTGCATAGCAAATGTCTCATATGGCACAACTTTGTTCCAGGCTCTTAGTAGGGTTTTGTACTGCGAACCTTGCTTTTTAGCTATGACCGCACCTGTCTGAAAGCCATAGTCGAATGATCTTTTAGCTATTTCCTTAGCCTGATCTAACATTTCTACTTCAGTTCGGGTTACACTATCAATCACAAAATTTTTATCTAACTTTGATGTTACGCTCTTGGCATAGGTTTTGGCCTCTGTATCATCGGCAAAAGGCGACACCTTTTCAAATGAGATATTTTTACTAACCAATGTGTAATATTCAGCCTTTGTATGAAAGCTAGACTTCCATGAGCCGTTAATTAGCACCACACGCTTGAACAAATCCTTTTCATATATGTGGCGAACATCTCGCTGTTGATAGGTTAGTACGTATACTTTCTGCAGGCTTTTAGACGAGTTCACTTTGTCTATGATCGGTTTAATGACATTCAATTGCAGGGTGCGAAATTGTAACTGATCTTCAAGCCCTTCGATATATCCTTCTTTGGCTATACCTATGACAATATTTCCTAGCGGTAGGTACTGTTTCACCAACTGCGCAAACCTCTCGCTGGAAATCTCCCGTGGCGCTGCAATGAATGTTGCTTTGAGTTTGCGAACTTCTTTTTTACTGCCAAAGGCTAGTTCGTTCCAATCAAATATAAAATCACTCATTTTGATAACTCTTTGCAAATCGTTTAGATAGTTTAGTCATCTTGTCTTGTTTTTCGTTGTACTTGCTGACGTTTTCTTTCGGCGTATTTTCGAGCTTGCGGTAGTTCCATGTGTTAAGGTCCGGTGCGTCAAAGGGAATAGTGTGAAAGTGCAGATGCTCGACTGTACTTTGCGCCTGAGCGCCGTCTTTTTGGACTATCTGCATACCTTTTATACCGTAAATTTCACGTATCAACTTTTTGGCAATATACATAAACTTGCGCATCGTCTCCCATTCGCTCGGTGTTAGTTCCTTGACTGATCGTACGTGACGGCGCGGGACTATCATAGCGTGACCGTCTATATACGCATACAGGGCTACAACTAGCACCACACCGTTCTCTTCATAAAACACATAGTCTTCGTTGAGCTCACAAAACACACATTTACCAACCGACTGCCAGATACCGTCATACTTGCCAGTGTAGCGAGCGTCTCGATACATTTCCTGTTTTTTGCGGTCTGTATCAGCCATTATTTCTTTTCTTTTAGTGGGTCTTTTCTCAGTTCCATGAAATCTTTAAATACATCGCCCAGATGCCCACCGATCGCTCGTTGGATGATCTTTGTTGTCGAGATAGCAGTAGACTGACGATCAACCACAACAACTTCGCCGCCATATTTTGTGACGGTTTTGTACTCGCGAGATTGCTTGTAGTTATCTGTCCAGTCTTCTTTAACTGTTATGTAGGTGTCGGGTTGCAATAGACCCAGCGACGGCGAACAGCTAGGCTCAGGTAGAATAGTTACGAAATCAACAGACTTTAGAAAGGTTAACATCTCTGCCCTGATCTTTTCATCCAAGATCGGCTTGTTAGGTCCTTTAACCTTTTTGATTGCATCGTTACTGCTAACACCAACTACCAACACATCGCCGTAGCTTTTGGCTTTTTCCAAATAGCGGCATTGGCCAGCATGTATTAGGTCCCATGAACCAGCAGTAAATACGATTTTTTTGTCAGTTTCTTTTAGCTTTTCACGAAGCACCATTAGATCACTTTGTGAAATCAAACGTTTTTTCCAGTTTGTCATTTATCCCTCAAATCTCACCTTAAAATACTAGACATAGTGTACCATATTGTTCTGGATCAGTATATCTCTGGTACGGACAAAGTGTTCGTTCTCACTCAAGCTCTCGTACGGATTGTGTTTCAAGAACTTGTAAAAGTCATGTAGCAAAAAGAACTGCACCAATATTTCCAGTAAATCATATCTGTTATCGCCGTCATTTACCGTTACTTTTTGTAGTTGACTATTGCCACGTTTTTCGTAGCCAGAGTACAAAAAATACTTTCGTACTTGCTGTGGTGTTTTGTACTTGCAATCAACCAACAAAAAGGCTAGTGTGCGAGCGATATCTAGCAGTGGGTGACCAACAGTGGCTTTTTCAAAGTCCAATATACCCGAAACATGCAAATCATCCTGTGTATCAAACAGTACGTTACCGCGTACAAAATCCATATGTAGGACTTGTTGGTTCGGCAGGTGATCTAGCCCTTTGATAACTTTACCCACACTAGACAGCTCAACACCATTTAACTTCAGTTTATTTCTCATTGCGCCTTGTACATTTTTATCTGCAAAATATTGTGACATTCGTTGAAACAATATAAAAAACTCATTCTTTTCAATTACCAAACTGTTCGTTGGCATATCCTTTAAAACAGCATGCATATCGCTCAGGGTTTTACCTAGTAGCTTTATATGAGCCTGTGTATAGGCTTCCCATGGGATAGTGTTGCCGGGTAAATAGTTATACAGAGCAGCAAAAGTATCAGTGGTGTGTGTATGTAGCCGCATAGTGCGCCGATCTAGCCTCACACGAGTCGGCATTCCATGTTTTGCCAAAAACTCCGATGCTGCGTCAGCATTATGTATCCGATCAGTTATATCGGTTTCGCGTTTATAGAACATTAGATTTGCCATACTACCGTCAGTTAACATAATTGGATATGACTCGTTGCGATAACCCTTTTGAGCCGAATGTATTTGTTCGTACTGCGCCCCGTATTTTTCTAGTACTCTTGGCACTATTGCCTGGTACATTGGCTTAAGTTTTCCTGTCTAACGTCACAAAGTCGTAGTTGTATTGGTTCTTTTCGTCTTCTTGGTGTGACTCGCGAGCTGTCTCTTCGAAATTATCAATAACATCTGGGAAAAATGCATCGCCATCGATATCCGCTTTAACTTCGGTCAAATGTATCCGATCAATTAATGGCAAGGTTAGTTTAAATATTTGCTCACCACCCAATATGAACACTTCGTCCGAATCAGCTAGTTTCAAAGCATCTTCAATAGTATCGACAACTACAGCACCGTCTAGTTTATAGTCGGGGTTACGCGATATGACGATGTTCTTGCGTCCTGGCAGAGGTTTGTGTATGCGATCCAGTATTGAATCGAACGTTTTTCGACCCATTATCACGGTACTGCCCATAGTCAACTCTTTGAACCGTGCCAAATCAGCAGGTAGGTACCATGGCAAATCATTTGATTTACCAATTACGTTGTTGTTTGCCATCGCAACTATTGCAGATATCATAGTGATTTCAGTATATCAAACCTTAAACTTGGTGGGTTTGACAGATTGAAACCTGTTTGTTACGATAGTTGGTGAACATTACCCGAAGACAGTAGCGGTCGTAAGACTTAATCAGCTACCGAGGAGTAAACAATTAGACATGTTAGTCTTTGGTAATGCGAGAATCAAAGACTTTTTTATTTGTAAAAAGTCGAAACCTTAACAATCACAAGCTACAGCGAAGACTCTCGTTTCCCGAGGAGCAAGTTTACATTGCCCTGGTAAACTTGCGTATCTGAGTCGTAGCTTGTGAGTGTTGAGACACAAGGTCGATAAAACAAGGAAGTAAGGAATACATAACTTATGGCAATCACAAAAGACAAGAAAAACGAATTGGTAGCCGAACTAGCTAACTTGTTCTCAACCGCTAAAACTACTGTTACTGCAAAGTATACAGGTCTTAGCGTGCAGGATATGCAGGAACTACGTAAGGTTGCTCGTGAGAACGGTATTGTTATCAAAGTCGTCAAAAACCGACTAGTTCGCGTAGCATTGTCTCAAAACGATGACTACAAAGACGCTGATACAGCACTACTCACAGACCAACTGCTCTACGCCTTCAGCGATGAAGACGAGGTAGCCCCAGCACAAGTTCTAGCAAAGTTTGCAAAGACTCACGCTGATTTGCAACTAGTTAGTGGTTTCAGCGATGGAAACACACTAGACACAGTAGCTGTGACGCAACTAGCAAACCTACCAACCAAAGATCAACTACGTGGACAATTCGTTGGCGTACTATCAGCTCCACTCAGCCAATTTATGAGTGTCGCAAACGGTACACAACGTGGATTCACACAAGTTCTAGCCCAAAAAGCAGAACAAGGATAATTTTTTAAAGGAGAATACAATGGCAGATACAGAAGAAGTAAAATTGAACGCAGCACAAAAGAAAATTGTTGACGAAGTTAACAAATTAACAGCTCTAGAGCTTTCACAGGTTGTAAAACACCTCGAAGGTGAATGGGGTGTTAGCGCAGCGGCTCCAGCAGCAGTTGCAGCAGCTCCCGCAGCTGGCGGCGACGCAGGTGCAGACGCAGCAGAAGAGAAAACTGAATTTACAGTTACTCTAAAAGACGCTGGTGCACAAAAAGTTGCAGCCATCAAAGCTGTAAAAGAAATCACAGGTCTAGGCCTAGGTGAAGCTAAAGCTATCGTTGACGGCGCACCAGCACCAGTCAAGGAAAAAGTTAGCAAAGACGAAGCAGAAAGCGCAAAGAAACTTCTAGAAGAAGCAGGCGCAACAGTCGAACTTTCATAATTCGATTAAACGTTTTTAGTAAAATACCCGTTCGCTATGAGCGGGTATTTGCTTTTTAGTTATTTTTTTGTTATAATATTGTTATTGCAAGAGCTTTTTTTAGCAGTTGTAAGGTACGGCGCATAATGCGCAAATAAAGACAGAAGGAATACGTATGCCAGGTGAAGACTCAACAAAACACTTCGCCATCAAAACCAGTACGCCCCCTAGTGGGCCGGCGTACAAAGACGTGAAGTGCAAAGACTGCGGTCGCGAGTACAAGTGTTTACCACACGACGACTACTTCAAGCGACCGAACGAAGAGCTTGACTACTCCAAGCCCGTAGTTACAAACGGAGTTTGTAGCAAGTGTCTTCTTGATGGAGCGGGGATTACCGGACCCATCATCAGTGCAGACAACAACTGATTGATGAGGACTGCATCATGTACGTCGAGAGGCTCTGGAATGATTCCTTCTGTCCTCTCTCACAGCAATCAAAACATTGATTTTTGTGAGAGAGTGTTATACTGTATGCACACAAATTGGAGAATATATATGGAGACACCACAGGCAAACCGGCAGAATATAGTAGCGAGTGCTTTACTAGAAACTGCGAATAGGTTACAAGATAACATCGATAGAACCTCTGAAGTATGGGAAGAAATAGAAAAGGCTCGGGATAGTCTGTATCAAGATTTCTTTGCAAATGCTTTTACTGACCACAAATACCAAATAGATACCGACAAGTTCGAAGAAAAGCTTGACTGGTGTATCAGTCATATAGAAGGCCACCTTGAACCTCATGAAACTCTGTCACGAGACGAGATACGACTACTGATTGAGCTTGGTATATCTAACGCATGGCTAGAACGCACTGAAATAGTTAATGAAAATATAGGACTTGCTTCTGTAGCTATCATGAGTACCTTTGATATCCACGATATTAGCAGCTCTGATTTAAAAGACTAATTTTTTACAACGCTTTTTCTCTGACCTCATATATTCATGTGGAAAAAGTTATCATTGACAAAATAGGGGTGTCGATGGTATTCTGCGAGGGATAGAAATAAGTCAAAAACAGACAGATAGGAACATGCGAGTAACATGTCTGAATTACCAGAAAAACAAGCAAAACGACTGAAAAGTCTTATTCAAGAGGCCGAAACAAACTTGGCAGCCGCCAAGGAACTGCTAATTAGCATCGTTGGTGACGACGATTCCGATATGCCACGAATCAAACCAGAAGAAATCGCTGGCAAAGTGATCGAAGGTGTCTTTGACGGCCAAAGTATGATCGGTCCAGATGGCAAAACATACCCCGTCCCAGCTAACTATGCATCTAAATCAAAGCTAGTCGAAGGCGACATTTTGAAACTCACCATTGCAGATGGCGGAAACTTCTTGTACAAACAAATCGGCCCAACACCACGCAAACAAGTCATTGGAACCCTCGTCAACCACGACGGTGGGTACTTTGTTGAGGTTAACGGTCACGAATACCGTATACTCTTGGCATCAGTTACATATTTCAAAGCCAACCTAGGCGACCAAGTCAGCATCATCATCCCAGAAGACAACCCAGAAGCTACCTGGGCAGCAGTTGAAGCGGCTTTGTAGTACAATAATCTTGTAAGTTTATACAAACTAGCACATAGGAGCCTAAGGTGGCTATAAATATGGAATGTGACTGCGGTCACATTCAGTGCGTTGGTCGGATCATGTGCGGTCAGCACAGTTCATTTCCCGACCCAGACACCCCGTGTGAGAAATGCGGAAAAAAGGGAAAGTTCAGCGGCATCGGGTCAAAGAAAGCCATGGAGGAGTTCATGGCCAAGATGTCAGACGCACTTCGAAAAACTCTCAAACAGCCGGCGTGAGGTTACCCAACCTCCGCCGGCTTAAAATATGGTGTTATAATGAAACTGAACAAATCAACGGAGGCAATCTGATGAATAGTAAAGTAATTATAGGCATTGTAGCAGCTGTCATAGTTGTCCTCGGTGCTGGCGCAGCACTGATGATGGCAAACAGCTCAGATACAGCAAACAAGTCCCAGGACAGCGCAAAAACCAATCAAGCTGCATCTAAAACATCACTATCAGCACTATTAGAAAAAGGCGACCCGCAAAAATGTACATACAGTGGCAGCAACGAGGGTTACGAATACTCTGGTACAGCCTACTTTTCCAGCGAAAAACAGATGCGAAACGACTACAAAAGCGAACGCGAAGGCAAGAATCGCGATGGCAGTATGATTATTTCTGATGGAACCCAGTATTTCTGGAACAACGATGACAAAAAGGGTTTCAAAACAGCTATCAAGGCTGATGATTCACAACAGTCTAGCTCCGAGACTAGTGAAAATGTCGACACAGATGCCAAATTTAGTTTCCAGTGCGAAGCTTGGACAGTCGACGACTCAAAGTTCACCCCACCTAGCGATGTAACCATCCAAGACCTAACCCAGCTCATTCCAACTGGCGTTGGTACAGGTCAATAAGCATCTCAACAATCACCCTCATCAGCGTCAGTGCCTTTGTAGTGGCTGCGGTCCGTCTTAGCTACAATAGCTAGCTCTGGCTTTTCTCTTTTGTGATGTGTAGAATATATCTTAGTATATGAGGTGTTTCAATAAATATAACGTATAGAAACTAAGGTTTGGCAAGCTGATGACAAAATGCGCAAAGCACAAATCTAGATGCGACATACATAACTGATACGCAGAGAGTTGTTTAAACATAAACTGTAGCGATGTTATGTTTATTGATCGCCACGGTTTTCACTGGTATACTGGATGGGACATAAGCATTATGAAAAATACTAAACTTACAGTTATCGATTTCTTCTCCGGAGCAGGCGGATTCTCTGAAGGGTTTAGACAGCAAGGCTTCAAGGTAGTCAAAGGTATCGATCGATGGGAGCCTGCTGTAAAAACCCACAACTTAAATCATGGATTAAATGATTCGCCCGAAAACGTATTGGACTACATCGGCACTGATTCATATGACACCGAATTCATCGATAATTTACCAGATGTGGATGTCATTGTCGGTAGTCCCTCTTGTGTTACGTTTTCAATGTCAAATAAGAGTGGTAAGGCTGACAAAACAGATGGATTAAAGCTTATTGAGGCATATCTGAGAGTAGTGGCCGTTAAAAAGCACATGAAAAACAGCCACTTAAAGGCATGGTTAATGGAAAATGTACCCAACAGTGGTAATTACGTTAAGCATGAATATACTTTTAAAGATTTGAACCTTGAAGGCTGGGCTCTGAAGAATTCATTAGTGCCAGATGATGTTGCGCTTACACTTAATGGAATAGTTCTAAACGCTAGCGATTATGGTGCGCCACAGAATCGAAGTCGTTTTATATGTGGCGAGTCTATTTCAGATGGAAAATTTCCTCAGCCTAAACCTACTACATCAACAAAACCCCTATTGAAGGATATAAGAATGAAGATGCCTAAGCCTAATCAGTCACAACCTACGGAGTCTTATGAGGATCCGAACTACCCGGGTTTAGTTATTGAAGGCAAAAAAATCAGTGACCATTTTTACGATACTGGGCTTTACATAACTCAGTGGGAGCAATCGAAGTATCTTAAAACTATGCATCCGTTTATGGGTAAGATGTCATTCCCAGAAGCCAATGATAAAAGTTCACGTACGATTACTGCGACTAAGTCCATGAGTAGTAGAGAGGCTCTGATTTATAAATCTGAATACGACCGAATTGGCCACGGTGAGTACAGAGCACCTACAATACGTGAAGCAGCTTCCCTTATGGGCTACCCTTATACGTATCAGTTTTTTGGGTCAGAAGGAATGAAATGGAAACTCATTGGAAATAGTGTTAGCCCGCAGCTTAGCTCTGCACTAGCAAGCGCAATTCTAGTCAAGGAGGGTCGCAAACCAATTGCAATTAATAAAGTGTCTTTTGACAAGCAGAGAGATCTATACTTGTCAGTGGATAATCTCAACACCTTTTCACCCAGTAAATTTGATCAAAGAAAAATTAGAAAACATGAGGCAAAGTTCAGAAGGTCGGTATATAAAGGCCAAAACATGACTGTTGATTTATTGAACCATATCCCTAGTGTTAGTGGCGTATCGAACGGTAAGTGGTATGTTGGTACATTTTATGGAACAGGAAGCGACCACAAGTATGACCTACTGAAGAAAAATCAGTTCATTAAACTCTATAAGGTACTTGATACTAATTTTGATTTATTCAATGAATTTTGTAACGAACTCAAGAAAGTGACCGACAGTGTATCAATGAACTCAAAAGCTCTTCAGCAAACATATGAATCTGATTCTGACTTGACAAACCCACAAAACCCAATAGTTATCATAGAACAGATACAGCACCTCGTCGACAAATATGCAAGCCTGCACCCCAAGCTTAAACTTCAGCTAAGTGGAATGCATAAACAAGACTTTCTACTACCGCAACTCTTGTGCTTGTTCTCTCTGGGTAATATCGTATACAATAATTTAGTAACTGAACCAAATGAAGTGAGTGAAAAATCATTGGTTTTTGGAATGTAATGTAGCAACCAAGCTAACGTAAAGGATGAATTCGTCAGATGAAACAACATACTAGAACACAGAAAATATCAGAGATTACAAGCAGAGATCAGGAGAAATATGGACGTCAAGATATTCCCTGGAAAGACAGGCTTGAGCCTATGGACGTATACAAGATTCCTCTCGAGTACCTTGTTTATAACAAATACAATGGACGTATCTTAAGCCGAACAAAATCTCTTGAAAAGCAACACCACAAAATTGATGAGGAGTCAGAAGATGGTAAAAGATTACTAGAAGAGCTACTGTTCGAATCTAATCAGGGTCGCAACAAACAAACCCTCGAAAGCTTGAGAAAGATTGGTCAGGAAAAAGTAGGTATCATAACCCGGGACGGTATCATAATCGATGGTAACCGACGCGCTATGCTATTGGGCAAGGCTGGCAAGAGTTATTTTAAGGCCGTTGTACTTCCTGTAACACTCGAAGAAAACCCGCTTGAGATTGAGAAGTTAGAAACTACTTACCAGATGGGGGAAGACGAAAAACTGGGTTATAACCCAACCGAAAAATATCTGAAAGCTAAACAGCTCCAGAAGCAAGGCGTAACAATTGCTGAAATTTCTAGGTGGATGGCAGAGTCAGAGGGCCAGATCAAGGAAAATCTCTATATCATGGAAGTAATGGATGATTACCTAGATTACCTCGGTGTCAACGGAATTTATACGCAACTAGATAATCGCGAAGACCAATTCATTACATTATCAAATCAACTCAAAAACTTTTACGGTGAAAGTAGCGCTAAGCCGTTTGATGGCTACCGTGACAGTGATGTAGATGACCTGAAAAACATATCTTTTGACTATATACGAGTTAAATACGAGGGTAAGGACTTTCGTAATATAGCCTACGGATTACGTGAAAATCACTTCTTTGGTAACAAAGAAATATGGGAAGATTTCAGAGATTTTCACTTTAATCATATGAAGCCTATAGATTTGCTAGAGGATAAAATCGACTTAGACTCGCAAGATCTCGACGCCTATCTAAATGCTAGGAACACTAAGTTCATGAAGTTGACTCAGGACGAAAATGGAAAGAGCTTCCTAAATGAGAACATGGAAGATCATATTCAAAAGCTGAGATACAACAAAGCTAAAGATCAGCCAGTAAAGTTAGTAAAGGACTCAATAGGCGCTCTCCAAGCAATCGACACTAGGCATAAGGCTTCATCGAAACCTGAAGTTGTAGAGCAGATTCAGAATATTGCTGATCTAGCTTTCAGTATGTTGGCTGAAAAATCACCAAAACGAGTTATGACCCAGGTCGTTGACCTCTTGAACAGTATTGATTTGAGCGGTACAACTGAGGCTAAGGAGGAGTTGCTTGTTTCGGTCAAAGAGGTCGAGAAGCAAGCATATAAGATTGAAAAAGAAATCAAAAGTTCTTTGTAGAAATGCCTTGTGAATATAGACACTAACGATGACAATCTCAGCTATGTACTCAGCGGTAACATAGCTGATTTGCTTACTAACAAGCGTCTCGTACTCTCGCTCAAAAGACTAGGATACGAAGAGGCTGAAAACGGGCTTCTTATACCTTTTATGCCACAAACCAAGATAAAGACACTGCAAGAAGTTCAGGACTTGCTTACTAAGTTTGGATATCCTTACCAGCTCTCCGAGAAATCAAAAAAAGATGTCGAAACCTTTACTCATGAAAATGATAACTTTGAAATATTTTCTAGAAAAGCTGAGAATATTCGCAACAATAACTTCCAGAACAATCCTGAACTAGTAGCTGAATTCAATCAGTTCCAGAAGGTGCTTGGAAGAAAGCTGATTAGAAAACTTTACCCCCTACAACTGCTATCTGCTTATCATATGGCATTTGCACAGAATGCATGCAACTTTGCAGTTCCTGGTGCTGGTAAAACTTCAATTGTATACGGTGCGTACGCCTACTTGAAAAATTTGCCGACGGATAATCCAAAACACGTAGATAACCTTCTTGTAATTGGACCACTATCTTCATTCGCTCCCTGGGAAAAAGAATATGAAGAATGCTTTGGTGTACCGGCTAATGTACAGCGTCTTTCAGGAGACTCAAAAATAACTCGTGATCAAAAGACCCAACATTTATACTCTGGTGACCCTTCGGAATTAACACTTATTTTTACGGGTGGTGTTAGCAGCTTACAGGAAGATATAATCGATTTTCTAAAACGTAATAAAACCATGGTTGTAGTCGACGAAGCCCACCGCATAAAGAATCCAGATGGACTGTGGGGTAAGAGTAGTGTTGAAATTGCAAAAGAAGCAAAAGCACGGGTGATACTGACGGGCACGCCAGCTCCTAATGGCTATGAAGACTTATTCAATCTTTATCAGTTTCTCTACCCATACAAATACAAGGACATCCTAAAGTTTCATTATGAAAACTTAGTAGATATGTCAAAGATTGGTCTGCATGATACTGACCGTGTCCAGTCATTTATCGCCAACATAGCGCCATACTTCATACGTATCAAGAAAAAGGATTTGAAGTTACCCCTTACTAAAGATCACATTGTTATTTGTGAGATGGATCAAGCGCAAAGGGAAATATACGATTTCATAGAGACAAAGTACATCAAAAACTTTGAACATAATAGCCACGCGACTGTTAAGAACGTGCTTAACAAGGCTAGGTTAATTAGGCTGAGACAAGCCAGTTCAAACCCCGCACTATTAGAGAAGCCTATACGTGAGACGCTGTCAGATGAAGACTACGGCACACCGGCACTTAACAACATTAAGTTTCCTGATGAATTCCAGGATGACTCAGAAATACTTACGAAAATCAAAAACTACTCGCGTAGTTATATTCCTCAAAAATTTATTGCCACCGAAAAAGTATTGCGTGACCACATAATAGGCCATGGTCAAAAGGCCATCATTTGGACTATATTCGTTCAGAATGCCAAAGAACTACAGAAGTATCTACAAGAAAAAGGTATTAAATCTAAATTACTAATTGGTGAGGTGGATCAGGCTAATCGTGAAATTGTTATTGATAAATTTAACGACCCTGAAAATACTGAATTCCAAGTGGTAATTGCCAATCCATTCTCCGTAGCAGAGTCCATATCACTTCATAACGGCTGTCATAACGCTATCTATATGGAGCGAGATTACAACTGTGCTAACTTCCTGCAATCAAAAGACCGTATTCACCGTGTTGGCTTACCCCCTACACAAGAAACGAATTATTACTACATACTAGCCAGCGATTCTATAGACGGTGTAATAAACGACTCCCTCGATAAAAAGGTTGAACGTATGGAGAAGATTATCGACGAAGATATCCCCCTTTTCAGTAGACTTGATGACGAAGACGAGACGGATTTGATAAAGGCACTACTCGAAGACTATGCTCGAAGAACTTAAGAAATATGAGAACCTTGGTACACCTAACTACTTCCGGGAGTTACTAACACAAGTCAACGAGAGCGAAGAGTTATGGACAGTAGATGATACTAGACGATATTTCTACAACAAGATTGTAGATGGTCTGTCAATTTTTGATGGTTGTATTCACTTTGCCGAGAAAATAAGAGTTATATCAGTAGACAGTAAAGGTTACATAACTTTGGGGGCCGACTTCACGCCATTTCCACGAACTGAGAATCATCTACGGAACAAGATAATCGAAAAAATATTTATGATACTGAAAGATGATGACGTGCTACAAGCCATATTCTCTTCTGAGAATGTAAGTTACGACATTATCTACCGCTCTATACAGATTGATAATTCAGCATTCGACCTGAGGTACTCTAACTTCAAAGATTTACTGATAAGCTTCGGCTTCTTAACACCACACCCCGACAATAATATCCCAAAGTATATTGTTAACGGCAGATACAAGAGACTTTTCGACCAGCAGTTACTACCTGAGATAAAAAGACGCAAGCTAGGTATTGATGAACTAAGGAAGTCTTTTGAACAAAAACAAATCTATGGTGAGGAAGCTGAGAAGTTTGTGCTTGAGTATGAAAGAAATCGACTTACTGGACATCCTAGCCCCGAGAAGGTCGAAATTATTTCTGAGTATGATGTTTCAGCCGGATACGACCTTGTTTCTTTCTGTGCAATCAACTCAGTTGAAATTGACAGATTTGTTGAAGTAAAATCATTTGCCGGCGCACCCTACTTCTATTGGTCGAGAAACGAAATGGACACTGCTAGAATACGCCGCGACAACTATTACTTATATTTAGTAGATAGGGAGAAGATTAACGAAGAAGGCTACGAACCTATAATCATACAAGACCCTCACGAAAATATTCTGAACAAACCAGATGACTGGAATAAGCGAGTTGAAAACTACTTTGTAAGTTACCTGGAATAGGTTACCAGCCCAACTGTGAGAGATAAGATACGGGTGTATAATAAAAACATAAGCAAAGGGGTGAGTTATGCAAAAAATCACAGCAAATTTATGGTTCGATAACACCTCTTTATCAAATAAATGATATGAACATCTACCTAGACATCGACGGCGTGCTGCTGGTAAACGAGCAGTTTGCTAGTAACGGGGCAGATGAATTTTTGCAATCAATACTAAATAAATATCCGGACAGTACGTATTGGCTAACTACACACTGTTGGCGAGGTGAAAATAGAGCAGTAGAGATATTAACACCCGTACTAAAACCCGAGACAATACAGCTATTAGCCAAGGTCAAGCCTACGCAGTGGGGCCAGTACAAAACCGATGCAATAGACTTTAGCCAGCCATTCATGTGGTTCGATGATGATCTTTTCGACGAAGAGCGATCTGTTCTGGTGCAGCATGATGCTCTAGATAGCCTAGTCGCCATAGACCTACACCAAAACCCAAATCAGCTACGAGAACTTTTGGATAAAATTTATATGTGCAAATGAAAAAACTCATTATTGCAGATTTCTAAATACTCGTATATCAGCACATATAAGCATAAGCTAAAAGTATTGATAATGGCTTAGTATTGTGATATAATTAAAGTATGAATAAGTCAAGTGCAATGGCTAGGCAAAAAGCAGTTAATGCTGCAATAGGATCAGTGCGTGCAGAGGGGCTTAAGCCGTCCAAGAACACTCGACAGCGCCTAAATGATTACGCCAGCGGCAAGATAACCGCCAGTAAGCTACGAAGCACCACTATACAGTCAGTAAACTCTAGCACAAAATAAAGACCTATGTCGTACGATGTAGCAAATGACCCGTATTTTGACCCAGGTACTGGGGTTTTACGTAATTTACTAAACATTAAATCACAAAGTGAACTAGATCAGGTAGAAGCAGAGATTACATCTGTTGAAATAAGCACCATTTTAATCGAAAGTCCCGCTATAACTGTATTTGATCTGGAATTGTTGCGCGAAATACATAAACAAGTATTTTCACACATATACGATTGGGCTGGTGCAGTCCGTAGAATAGAACTGGCAAAAGACCAGACACGTTTTGCTCATGCGCAGCATATAGAAAGCTCGGCCATAGAGCTGCTAGAGCAATTAAAGCAGGAAGGTAATTTGAAAAACCTTTCGAATGATAACTTTATCGCACGGATTGCTCACTATTACTGTGAGTTAAATATTATCCATCCATTCAGAGAGGGCAATGGTCGCGTCATCCGAACATACCTCAGTCTTTTGGCATTTAACTCTGGCAGAAGTATTGCCTGGAATAAAATGGACAGCAAAGAAAACATTGATGCATGCGCTATCGGCTACCACGGGGATGAAAAACCGCTGCAAATTATGCTAAAAAAGTTGGTAGAAGATATTTAATCTCAAACAGTCTAGCTAATCTGTGTAACTGGCAATCCCAAGGACATCCAGTCCATGATGCCGCCGCGATAATACAACAATTTATCCATTGGCCAGCCGTATTTTTGTAACAATTCAACCGCTCTGGGTGTAGCAGCACATTGAGGGCCGTTGCAATACAAAACTATTTCGGTGTCGCGGGTGATTTTGCCGTCTGCCTGTAGCTGGTCAAATGTCTGTACAATATCTTGCCATGGCGACAAAATCGCATCGGCAATCAGACCACTATCTCGCACGTATTCAGGCTGTCTGGTATCAATCAAAACGCCACCAGAGTCGATGTGATCTATTATCTCCAGCTCGCCAATAGTACGTAGCTGCGGATGCAGTTGCATAGGTTGAATCTCGCCCCACCATGGGTCGATGATTAGCTGACCGTCGTCCCCCAGTACCGGAACACGTGTCGAAACATGACCCGCAGGTGCTGTTTGTCGTTTGATAGTTTGTGCCATTTTATACCTCCGTTTTTATACATTTTTTACAAATACCAGTGATCAGTAGTGGCCCCGATATTTTACAATCGTCTATAGATTGTTCTATCAGTGGAGCAATCTTTTCCTTTATTGTGGTGTCTCGCAGAACACCGCAATTTGAACACATGAAATGATCGTGCTGATCAACTGTGCTGTCGTATCGCATAGAGCCGTCCAGTGCAGCTGGCGCAACCGCAATAACGCCCCGCGACGCCAAACGAGCGGTGACGCGGTGAACAGTAGTAGGGCTGACGTCTGGATATGTTTTTCGCAACGTCGCATGTAGCTCGTTATTTGTAGCGTGACCAAAGCTACGCAAAATATCTTCGATTTGCGTACAATATTTTGTCTGTCGTGACGAGGCTACTGCGTTATTCATAATAGTTAAAAGTATAGCAAGAATTTTCGCTATTGTAAATTGTTTACAATAAGATTATTATTGAACGTACATACAAAGAACGAGGGGGACAAATGAGTAAAGTGATTATAGACGTGCGAGAGCCGTTTGAATTTATGTTAGGACACGTCAGCGGGGCTATCAACATACCAGCAGGCAAGATCAGCAAACAGCACAAAAAACTAGAGAATATACAACTGGACGACGAAATAATAGTCTATTGCCAAAGTGGTGGACGATCCGCGATGGCGATGAATATGCTACAAAGACTGGGCTACAAAAATGTTAAAAACGGTATAAATAAAAATAACGTCCACGCCAATCATATTTAAATTAGACTAGATGTTATTTTAGTCGGTCTAACTGACCGCGGTTTTTGACGATATTTTTGCAGTAGCAACACAATACAAGTCACTGTATTGCTATTTATAACAAAATATGTTAAAATACACATAGTCACATCATTTATGGTGTGATCGCATTCTTTTCAATCTACAAATCCAAGCTTCAATGCTCGGAAGGAGAATAGATGGGTACTGTGGTAAAAAACACGCAGTTGTCCGACTCGATGTTGCTGGTAACCCTGTCAATGGGGTTGGCTTTCGGCATCTACCACGCGGTACTAATCGCCACAGGATCCGGAGTCGGTTTCTTTGGTTCGTACCGCACTCAACGTCAGCGTTACGTGATGCTGTTCATTGCTCAAGCAATCATCGCCGGCGCGGTGTTCTACACACTCAGCTTTGGCTCATTGAGCGAATACCGCGTTGCAGTAAGCGAGTGGTGGAACGCAGACGCAGGACCTGTCGGCTGGATCATCGCTTCGGCGTCAGCCATGGCACTGTTTTCACCTCTGGTCACACTTCTGTGTGCAGCATTCGTCTACTGGCGGCCGGCGACCTTCGCCAAAAGCGCCGGCAAAGGTTGGATGTACACCACCTGGGGCTGGCGAAACAGAAGGACTGTGCAGCTAAGAAGTGTCATGCCCGAGTTTTACGACCCGGACGAGCACTACGTGTAGTAAAGATGCAAAATCCTGACAATCGTCAGGTCGGTGAGGGCTAGTTGGCCTTCACCGCAGGGAGTCTCGTACTATGTACGAGCTCCCGAATCGCTTCAGTAAATGTGTAATTACTCTGATGAGTCCAAAAGGACGAAAAGCGTTATAAAATAGATACATGAATATGAAGTTTTTGAATGGACTCGCTAGCGAAGTCGCACCCCAGTTGCTGGGTTGTATATTGGAACGAGAAATAGACGGACACACAGTGCGAGTTATGATAGTTGAGACAGAGGCTTATGATCAGACAGATGTCGCCAGCCATAGTTTCAACGGCGAGACACCGCGCACCAAGGTCATGTTTGGAGAACCTGGACATCTGTACGTGTATTTTACCTATGGTATGCATTATTGCTGCAATGTTGTTGTCGGCCCAAAAGGTCATGGATCGGCAGTCTTGATCCGTGCAGTTGAGCCACTAGTAGGAATAGAAATTATGGAAGCTAGGCGCGGACGTAGTGGGCAACAGATCAGTAATGGCCCAGCTAAGCTTTGCCAGGCGCTAGATATAGATAAAAACCTCAACGAACATAATCTCAAAGATTCGCCGCTCAAACTCATACCCGCAGCGCCATTGCCGGCCAAACAAATCGTACAAACCACCCGAATAGGTATCAGCCGCGGCAAGGATGTACCATGGCGATTTTATATTAAAGATAATGATTTTGTCTCGACCCCATAGATATTGACAATATCTAGCATAAGTGATATAATGTAATTACTCATAACCTTGAGCTTGTTAGGTCTCAGGTTCCCTGAGGAACCTTGACAAGCTAGAACTCAAACCCCATTAGAAAGAGGTAGTAATGCTTCATATTTTGGACCCTGTATTAAACATGTTGCCAGCTAAGCTCTGGTACATGATTCTGATCACATTGACTGTTTGCGCAGTCGGCGTGCTCTACTCGGGACCGCGGCTCCACACTCTGTTCGGTGGTTTTGCCGCCGTCGCAGTGCCATTCATCGCCCTCGGTGCTGATTTGGCGTTCATTCCTTACTCGTTCTGGAGTGGATTCGGATTCGGTGGAATCTTCCTAGGCCTTGTCGGCTACGGATTCATCTCTGTCACAAGTACCTCTGTCGGCAACAGCCGTAAAGGAAAGGGATACGGCTATTCAGAAATGAGTAGCTGAGGGACACGGGCAGATGGAGTGGGTTAGTAGCGCATCACGCGTGAACACCCACTCCGTCATCAGTACAGTTCTAGCTTGTCATATATATAGTCGACCAGTCGGTCGGCTTTTAAAATTGCAAAAATTACGTCAACATAACCAAAATTGAGGCGTATAATGATAGGTAGATAAGGGAGTTTAAGAGTACACAAACATCATATGGCGCAAGCTTTGTATAGAAAATACCGTTCGCAATCACTAGGTGAGATCGTCGGACAACAACACATAACAGACGTACTGGCACGTGCTATCAGCAGCGGGCATATTAATCATGCATATTTACTGACTGGCCCACGTGGAGTGGGTAAAACCTCTATTGCACGTATATTGGCACATGAAATAAACAAACTACCGTATACCAGCGATACAAACCTAGACATCATCGAAATCGACGCCGCCAGTAACAACGGAGTAGAAGATGTCCGCGACCTACGTGACAAAGTCACTATCGCACCCGTCGCTGCAGACAAAAAGATCTACATCATCGACGAGGTACATATGCTCAGCAAACCTGCGTTTAACGCACTGCTAAAAACCCTCGAGGAACCACCAGAACACGTTGTGTTCATACTAGCTACCACCGAAGTTCACAAGCTACCCGACACAATCCTGAGCCGTACGCAGCGATTCCACTTTCGCCCGATCGCTGCCGAGAACATGACAGATCACCTAGGCAAAATTGCCAAGAAAGAAAAGATCAATATCGATAAAGATGCGTTAGAGCTAATTGCCCAGCGCGCTAGCGGAAGCTTCCGTGATGGCATATCGCTACTAGATCAGCTGCGAAACCTCAGTGATGACAAGATAACAGCAAAGATGATTGAGGAAACACTGGGACTCGCCCCACAACGAAGTGTTGATGAACTAATAGATCATATTACCCACCACAGACTAGGTGCAGCAGTCGAGCTAGTCGATAGTCTGGAGCAAAATGGCATACCACCAGTAGTGTTGGTTAACCAACTGACAGGTAGTTTACGCAGTACTGTCGCAGCCAATCCCGAACTGATAAGTTTGATCGATGATTTAATAGACGTCACAAAATCGCACGACCCACAACTGAAACTACTAGCTGTGATCGCAAAAGCCGCCAGCGGCAGTGAGCCAGACGAAAAACCCGTCAAGAGTACCGTCGCACTCAAGGCTACCGAGCCAACTATCGCTGTCAAAGCGCCCGAAAAGATTATCAAAAAAGTCGAGGAAACAAAGAAAGTTGAAAAGATCGTCACCAAATCTGCCAAAAACGCAAAATGGCCAGAACTACTAGAGGAACTGCGTTCAGAAAACCCACCATTATACGCTGTCATGCAAAAGGCGAGTGTCACCTATGAAAATGACAAATTAGATATCATGTTTGGTTTTAAGCTACACCAAACAAAGCTAGAAAACGGCCGATATCGCCAAATGCTAGTCGACTTTTTGCACAAAAAACTCGATGTTATCCCCACAATCTCCACATCTGTTGGCAAGTTACCCACCCCTAGTAAGGGCGTCCAGGGCATTACTGCTATTATGGGTGGAGGAGAAGAAGTAAATGTCAGCAGCCAAAGCTAAGAACAGTGCCAGCGGGAAGGTACCACCACAAAGTCTAGACGCCGAGAAAAGTTTGCTCGGTGCGGTTTTGATTGATGATAATGTACTGGCGGACGTTAGCGACAAGCTAAAAGCAGCTGATTTTTATGACAAGAGTCACGAGACAATCTATGCGTCGATGATGCGCCTGTACGAAAAACACAAACCTGTCGACCTACTAACCCTGAGTGATGATCTGCAAACCAAAGACCAGCTGGACACTGTAGGCGGTTCATCGTATCTGACAGAGCTCACAAACTATGTACCAACTGCTGCTCATGCAACTGCATACGCTGATTTGGTACGCGGTAAAGCCGTCCGTCGACGATTGATCAAAGCCAGCGCCGAATTAGCCGAGCTGGGTTATGACGAGGACAAGAGTATCGAGGAACTATTGGGTCAGGCAGAGGCTGACTTGTTTTCGGTATCTGACGAAAGCCTGAAACAAGACCTCGTCAGTCTAGAGTCAATTCTGGCCGAGAGTTTCGACCGTATTGAGGAGCTACACCGAAACAAAGGTAGTCTGCGTGGTGTGCCAACGGGCTACAAAGACCTAGACAGCAAAACCGCCGGACTTCAAAAATCTGATCTATTAATCTTGGCTGCACGTCCGGCGATGGGTAAATCAACCTTTGTCTCGAACATTGCGTATAACGTGGCGTCACAGCAAAAGAAAGCCGTGCTGTTCTTTAGTCTCGAGATGAGTAAAGACCAGTTAGTCGATCGTATGTTGGCTGACGTGAGTGGTGTCGATGCCTTTGGTATTCGTACTGGTAACTTGTCCGAGGATGATTTCGGTAAACTATCTGACGCTATGGGCGAGATGGCCGAAGCACCGATCTTTATCGATGACACACCAGGTCTGAGCGTACTAGAAATGCGTACCAAAGCTCGTCGCGAAGCTCACAACCAACCACTCGGGCTCATCGTTATCGACTATTTGCAGTTGATGCAAGGTAGCGGACGAAACAACAGCGATAACCGCGTCCAAGAGGTGAGTGAGATCTCGCGTGGCCTCAAGCTAATCGCCCGTGAGTTGGATGTGCCGGTGATTGCATTGTCACAATTGTCACGTTCCGTAGAGTCTAGACACCCGCAGATTCCACAACTAGCCGACCTGCGTGAATCTGGTTCGATCGAACAAGATGCCGACCTAGTGATGTTCCTCTACCGCGAAGAATACTACAATCCCGATACTGACAACCAGCACATTTCTGACCTGATCATCGCCAAGCACCGTAACGGGCCAACTGGGAAAATCCAGTTCTACTTTCACCCTGAACGACTGCGTTTCATGTCGCTCGATCGCAAAGCAAAAGATTAGAGTTCCAGACATAAGCGCTAATAAGGTATAATTGTAAAGTTAATGAAACAAAATGTGCTCAGCGAGATTCTACTATACCGTTACCGATATATAATCGGCTATTTGATATTTGCGCTTGTTTTGATTGGCGCACTGTACATGAGCTTCCATGTACCAGGTCAATTAACTGCTGCTGAGAGGCAAAGTACCGTTGCAAGCGCCACATTATCACTACAAGACCCGTCTGCCAAAGATATCGTCAATTTACCGTATCATTTATTGCAAAAGGCGAGCTTGCATCAGTTTGATATCACAAATCTGGGCATCAAATTGCCGTCGCTCATTATCGGAGCACTGAGTGCAGTTGGATTACTGTGGTTGCTGCGACGCTGGCTACTACGTGATTCTATCGCCGTGTTTGCCATCTGTATATTCGTCGCACACAAACTGTTTTTGTCGGCTTCACAAGAAGGCGTACCGCTGATCATGCTGATATTTTGGCTGATATTTGTGCTGCTATTCGCCCTGAAATTTACTGCAAACAACAAATCAATCATCTGGGGATTACTCTTGAGTACTAGTTTGGCGCTGAGCCTCTACACACCGCTCAGTATCTATGTCGTCATATGTTTGCTTGCGGCCGGTGTATTACACCCGCACTTGCGGTATGTTTTAGGCACTGTACCAAAACTGAATATGACATTATTTATTGCCGTAGCTGCGCTCTTAACTGCGCCATTGATATACGCACTAGCCAAAAACCCAATGATCATGGCAACTTTGGCTGGTTGGCCAGATGCGACTGTAACGTTAGAATTACTGCGTCACAACATAAAAGAAATAATCAAAGCATTTTTCTTTTTCTGGCAACCACAACTGACAACAATTGGCCTGACACCGATTTTTGGAGCTTCTACGTTTGTACTGATGTTGTTTGGTGCACTCAGTCTCATGCGTGACCACCATAGTGCCAGAAGCTATATGCTACTGATGACATTGCCGATCGTTGCATTACCAAGTATCTTTAATCCAGACTTTTTGATCATCCTCAGCGTGCCACTATTGCTACTATTTGGCCTCGGAGTTGAGACGTTGCTAGATGAATGGTACAAACTATTCCCACACAACCCATACGCTCGTGTGACAGCTCTAGTACCAATGATCATATTGCTCGCAGGTATCATGTTTGGCAACCTCACATACTATCTAAATGGCTACCGCTACAGTCCAGATCTCAGTCGCTATTATAGTTACGACCTCAGCCTTGCTCGGGAAACGCTGACAAAATACCCGAACTCAACACTACTCACCAACTCGAACGAGCAGTCATTCTATAACTTATTAGAACGTGACTTTAGTAATGTAATCGTCACTAGTGAACCAGGTGAAGCATTAAGTGCGACAACAACGGTGACACAAATTGCTCCTGCGGCGCAATTTGGATCATTAACTTATCTAACTGTTGATAGCTACACAAACAACGGCGTTCGGTTTTACGTATACCAAAAATAAGGTATAATTAACTAAACTAGAACAGAGGAGGAATAGATTATGGTAATGGATCAAATGAAAATGGTTGCCAAGCTGAAAAAGGCACAAAGCGAGCTGAAAAAAGAATTGGTAGAAGTAGAGGCAGGTGATGGTGCAGTTGTCGTACAAGTCAACGGCGAGCTAAAAATTGTTGATGTCAAAATCGACCCAGAACTAGTAGATCTAGATGATATCAAAGAGCTAGAAGGTTACATCAAAGAAGCAGTCCGCGAAGCTATGCAAGCAGCCCAAGAACTAGCAGCCGAAAAAATGAAACCTCTCATGGGTGGTCTAGGTAACCTAGGACTCTAACTCACGTGAGCTCAGTTTTACCAAAAGCTCTCACTAAACTAATCGATGAGTTAGCAAATCTACCTGGCGTCGGTGCACGTACCGCCGAACGATATGCGTATTTCTTGCTGCGTGCCGACAACAAAACTCGTGAACATCTGGCTGGCGCGATCTCAGAGATTAGCGAAGGCGTAAAACTATGCTCAAAGACCTTTGCATTGATCGATGCAGATCAAGATATTTCACCACTCTATAGCAGTTCATCACGAAACAAACAGCTAGTTGCAGTTGTCGAGGAACCATTTGATATTGTTGCCCTAGAGCGCATAGGGAGCTTTCGGGGTACCTATCACGTATTAGGTGGAGTTCTGTCACCAATAGATGGTATAACCCCTCAGCAGTTACATATTCCAGAATTATTAGAGCGATTGAAAGAAGACGAAGTAGAAGAACTAATACTAGCGACAAATTCATCTGTAGAAGGTGAGTCAACTGCGCTATTTGTCAAAAAACAGATCGAAGACGCCGGGTTGAAAGTCAAAACTAGCCGCTTGGCACGCGGTATCCCAGCAGGTGTAGACCTAGAGTACACCGACCAAATCACACTGTCACATGCATTAGAGGGTAGAAAGACTCTGTAACAGATAAGCTTCTGCTACAATAGGTAGTAATGTACGAAAAGTTTAAAAGCACTGTAGAAACAGCAAATACCATCACCATCATCCAGGCTGAAAACCCTGATGGGGATTCGTTGGGAACTGCATTGGCTCTAGAGGAAATATTGGGTGATTTAGACAAAAAAGTTCATTTGTATTGCCCAGTAGATATTCCAAAATACCTGCGTTATGCCAAAGGATGGGACAGAGTGTCGGATGAGTTTGCCCACGACGACGACCTGTTCATTATCGTCGATACTGCCAGTAAAACTTTACTAGATAAAGCTCTGCGGCCAGAAAACTTGGCACAACTCGAGAAAAAACCTGTAATCGTCCTGGATCATCACAAAACCGAAAGTGATCTACCGTTTGAAAATATCATGGTCAGTGAGCCTGCTGTTGCAACTAGCGAGCTGCTATATAAAGTTGCCCAAGAAAACGGCTGGAAGGTTAACGAACAAGCTGCTGAACATATGTTGCTGGCGATCCTGAGTGATAGCCTAGGCCTGACTAGCGAAGCGATCACAGTTGATAGCCTCAAAACCGTGACTAGCCTAGTTGAACACGGCGCGTCGATCGCAAAGGTTGAAATAGCTCGTCGCGAATTTATGAAAAAATCAGCAAAAATATTGGAATACAAGGGCAAGCTACTGCAACGCGTTGAATATCATGTTGACGGACAATTAGCCCTGGTACACGTGCCGTGGAGTGAAATCGAAGAATATTCCGACGCATACAACCCAGGCGCACTAGTAATCGATGAAATGCGTTTAGTGGAGGGCGTAAAGCTAGCCGCAGTCGTAAAAACTTATCCTGATGGCAAGCTGACTGGTAAGCTACGTGCCAATCCAGATGCAAAAATTGCCGAGACAGTCGCTGCGTATTTCGGCGGTGGTGGACATCCTTACGCTGCAGGATTTCGTGTATTCGAAGAATATGACAAAATAGTTGGTGAACTAATTTTGGCAACCGAAAAGGCACTGAACGATTATGAAGCTGCATAACACGCTCACTAGGAAAATAGAGGAAATCAAACCTTTAGTCGAGGGGGAAATTAGTCTATACACGTGCGGGTTAACTGTCTACAGCCAACCACACATCGGCAACTGGGTGGCATACATCTACTGGGATGTGCTGCAACGGACTTTGCAAGAGGCTGGGTACAAAGTGAATCGCGTTCAAAATATCACCGACGTGGGACATCTAACTAGCGATGAAGATGCTGGTGAGGACAAAATGCTAGCTAGTGCTTTGACTGAAGGAACAACTGCATGGGAAGTTGCCCAAAAGTACATCGAGGTTGCTAATCACGAAGCATATGAACAACTAGGACTGTTAAAACCCGAGTATATGCCGAGAGCTACGGACTATATACAGCAGCAAATTGAATTTGTGAAACAGCTCGAGGAAAAGGGTTACACTTATAAAATAGCAGATGGGGTGTATTTTGATACTAGCAAGCTTGATGATTATGGCAAGCTAGCGCAGCTAGATATTAAAGGCCTACGGTTCGGCGCACGTGTTGCCGATACTGGCAAAAAAAATCCGACAGACTTTGCCGTATGGAAATTTTCATCACCTAATGAAAAACGTGACATGGAATGGGATAGTCCGTGGGGTACGGGGTTCCCAGGATGGCACCTTGAATGCTCGGCAATCGCTAGAGAAATCTTTGGTGATCAAATAGATATCCATACAGGCGGCATCGATCATATACCTGTTCACCATACTAATGAAATCGCTCAGACCGAATCTTTAACGGGTAAAACATTTGCCAACATGTGGGTACATGCAAACCATATCAAAGTGAACGGAACCAAGATGAGTAAATCACTAGGTAATATTTATACACTCAAAGATATTACTGATAAAGGTTTTGATTTGCAGGCATTCAAACTCATGATTCTCAGCAAACACTATAGTACAGAAGGTAACTTTACTTGGGAAAATCTAGAAGCATACCAAAACTCACTGCTTAATATATATGCGGCTGCTGATATGAAATGGCAGCCTGAGCTTGCTAGTGAAACTGAGGTTGCAGTTTCGCATAATCTTGATAATTTCTTTGCAGCGCTTCATGACGACCTCCAGACTCCGATAGCAATCAAGGAACTTCGAGCAGTCATGCTGGCGTACATAGAAGACGGTGTATCAGAAAACGCAAAGCAAGATTTTCAAGGTATGCTAGAAAAGTTTGATAATCTATTAGGCCTAGACCTTGCAAACCGCCCAGATATTACTGACGAACAAAAAACTTTGATTCAAAAGAGAGTGGATGCAAAAGCGAATGGTGATTTCGCACAAGCAGACGCAATCAGGGCAAACCTACTACAGCAAAAGATTAGCTTGGAAGATCGCGCCACTGGTATCCGTTGGTACCGAGTCTAAGCTTTGTGAGTCGCTACGTGACTAGCTTTGTTTCGTTCTAGATAATCGTTCACTAGCACACGTATACAGCCAGCAATCGGAATCGAGATCAGACCACCTAATATACCAAATAGTGTAATACCTACAGTCAATGCGATGATCACGGTCAGCGCAGAAATCTCGACGGTCTTTGACTGGACAGTAGGTGAGATAAAGTTGTTTTCGATTTGCTGATATACAAAGTAATAGACGATAAAGATCAGCGCCGCACCAACATCATTTATACCAATTAATAGCGCAGCGATGATTGCACCTATTGTTGCACCGAACATAGGTATCAAACCTGCGAGAAACAATATAAAGGCAATCGGTATAGCCAGATTAGCAGGCATGTCGAACAATGCAGAAAGGATGATGATAACAACCAGCGCACAGGTCGATGAAATTGCAGATATGACTACTTGGCCGTTAATGTAGCCAGTAATTACCTTGTACATACCATTGAAAATTTTTCGGTGGTGATCGCGACGACTAGCGTTACCGTACAATCCCCACAACCGCTGGATCCAAGTTGGACCTTCGACTAGCATCAAAAATGTCATCACAATTACCAGTAAGGTAGATGTAAAGGCTTCGACGATTGACCCAATGCTACTCACGAACGAACCGCCCGCGTTTGAAGCTACTTGGGTTGCCTGTTGTTGCAGGTTTTTCAGAGTATCATTGTATTGCTGTTCCAAGCCGTATTTTGCTACTAGATCATGTATCCATTTAGATTGACGAGTGAGCTCCTCGATGACACTAGGTAAGGTTTTGACAAAGTGAGCCAGCTGCTCAACGATGATCGGTACTGCAAAGAACAGGAAAGTGAGTAACCCACCCATCACCAAGACATAGGCTAGAGCAGTTGCACGAACACGACTACGACTAGGTAAACGTTTGACGATACCAGACACAGGAGTGTTGAGGGCAATAGCTAGAAAGGCTGCGATAGATACCAGTATGATTGCTTTGTACGCCAAAAACACTGCCAGCAAAGTGACCAAAAAACCGACCATTACCAGCCAGAATCGTATGAAAGTTGATGTCGACACGTTACCAGGAATACTACTACTCATAATTACTTTAGATTATACCATGGCATGCTACAATATATCCCATGATCAATCATAAGCGTTTCACTGATAAAGGATTTATCCTTGTTGAAGTATGAATCACATTATTAGTACTAGGAATACTCACATCAATTATTGTTATTGGGTGTGCTGGCTACCATGAAAATGTATACAGAACGCAAATTCGTAACACTGTTGATACTTACAAAAAAGCTATCAAATCTTCAACCATAGAGCACAAATCCTATCCAAAACTTTCAACCTGCTTGCCGCACAATTCAACCTGCTGCTCATCAAACTATGATAGCCCTGCCGATGTATATTGCGGAACCAATACAGCAGCAGGTGCTGTACACAATATAGATATCACTGGAAAACAGGAACAGATATATCGAAATATCTCCCTAATCAAACACCTCAATTTCCACCCTTTCCACAATTTGTAGATTGCGTGAGTGGATTTACATCAAATGCGCCATGTAAGCCATCCAGCGCAGTACCGAACGTTGGCGTGTTTTATATATCAAATGTGCCTGGTAGTAAATACACCAGTACTGAGGATCCTCTCAAAGAAAAAGGCTTTTTAATATACTATGTCTCAAACACCTATGTATGTGGCTCAGATAATATAATGAAACTTTCTGGTTCAAATCTAGTATTTGACGATGATGCGACTTACACACAACAAACTAGCACTTATCGAGAATGTATAGTCGGTCTTAATAATCTGTAAATCATTTAATCGATAGATTGATGTGCTACAATATATGCCATGATTAGCCATAAGCACTTTTTGCAAAAAGGTTTCACAATTGTGGAAGTGATAGTAGTTATTTTTGTGCTAGGAATATTAGCTACTATAATCACGCTAAGTTATGACGGATACCAAGAGAATGTTGATAAAACACAAATTGCTACTTCGGCTGACGCATACGTCAAATCTATGAGAACTTATGCGCTAGAGTATAACTCTTTTCCCAAGGTATCAACCTGCTTGCCAACAGGTGCAAAATGTTGCTCCTCGATTGCTACTAATGTGACTGCGGTATCATGTGGTACAAACACAGAGATTGCAGGAACTAACATTTGGGCAACCGACACTACTGATGCAAAAATAACAAAGTATATCAACAATCAGGCACCAACTTTTCCTGTATTCGCTACCTTTACTGATTGTATAACTGGGATTATGAGCAATGGGCCCTGTAAATCTACGTCTACTCTGACAAATGTCGGGCCTGCATATATCGCCAACCAAACAGGTAGCAAGTACACTAGTGACGAGGCAAGTGTCTCCAATAAAGGGTTTTTGGTGTATTACGTCGGGCCAACATATACCTGTGAATCTACAGACGTCATGACTTTGTCGGGTGGCAAATTAGTATTCAATAGTAGCGCAACATATACTCGACAAACCAGTACATACCGTGAATGTATTATTGGTATCAAGAGCACGTAAATCAGCTATTTAATTGGTCGGCAACGTACCGCCAATTAACCACTCGCCACCAAGCCTCGACGTAGTCAGGTCGACGGTTTTGATAATCTAGGTAATACGCATGTTCCCACACATCGAGTCCTAATATAGGTGTAATACCTCGCATGATTGGTGAATCTTGTAGTGGTGAAGCTTCTATCGATAGATCGGGTAGCAACCATACCCAACCGCTACCAAATATACCGACGGCTTGAGCGGTGAACTTTTCTTTGAATGCGTCGAAGCTGCCATACACCCCATCTACTTTCGCGCCGAGCTCGCTAGGCATTTCTTTACCACTAGGTGTCATAACTTTCCAAAAGAGTGAGTGATTGTAATGACCTCCACCGTTATTGCGAACTGTACGTCGAATATCTTCGGGCAAGCTATCAAGATCCTGCAATATCTGCTCGATAGATTTTCCTTTAGCTTCTGGAGCTTTTTCTAGCGCTGCATTGAGTTTGTCAACATAGGCCTGATGATGTTTAGTGTGATGCAATTTCATAATATCTTCGCTAATTGCAGGCGCCAGTGCACCGTACTCGTAATCTAATTCTGGTAACGTAAACATATCAACCTCCTTTGTTCGTTTATATTCATTGTAACATTTTGCAGGGGTGATATGATATAATTTGTGGATGCACCGATGGGGTGTGGCCAAGTGGTAAGGCATCGGTTTTTGGTGCCGACATTCGGGGGTTCGAATCCCTCCACCCCAGCCATGAAAAGAGACCAGCATTTGTTGGTCTTTTTTCAAGCTTACTGTGAGTCCCGAGCACACGAGTGTGCATTCTGGGTGAGAAATGCCTGTGGCATTTTGCAAGGCCGGAAGCGCGGATGACGAATGTCACCGAGCTGAGGCGGGGTCGCGAAATTTTCCAAAGGAAAATATTTGTGACTCGAATCCCTCCGTCCCAGCCAAGAGAAAATTATTGAATTTACTACACTCAAGCCAGATATAATAAAACGACTTACGAAAGTGGATCTGTTTGTTATTATAGTTATAGATGAAGAAAGCCACGTTAATCAGCTACAATATTGAAAAAGACCGACTATTCTTCCTTGCCGATGTAATGGGGCGTGAGTTTGCTACTAGCATTTGGTATAAAGATGTCGATTTCCATGAACTTCGGGATAAGATAGGTAAACAGAACCTAGAGCGCATAGTCGCACATATTGCAGCGTTCGAGCTGAACAAATACGGCTCTTTACATTTACGACACGTCGATTTAGGCGAGCTTAGTAAGTATGTTGATGAATCATTCGCTCAACTATGGGAAAATATTTTCGTTAATATATGGGGTCAGTGGCGCTATGAAAACAATTTACCTCACGATAAAGCCCCTGAGTTAATCCGAGGTAGCAGCCAAAGACACCAGCCGACTACTCTGCCGCATAATCATCATGCAACACTCACATTCTTTGGCGGTGGCAAGGACAGCTTCGTATCAAGCAGTATTTTACAGGGTTCTGGGGTAAACTTTGACATACTCGAATATTCAAACTCTATTTACGGCAATCGAGCTGAACAGTCGGATGTGAGCGAAATTGCTGGTCAATCCGCGCCTAAGGCCCATGTCAATGAGATAGCTGTGTACGATGATTTCTTGGACAGTCCAATAATTCAATACGACAGCGAGGCATACCACATACACAGCCTGGCTGCAGCAGAAACACCCGCCTCGGTGTTTGAATGCTTGCCGCTTGCACTCTTCAAAGGATACAATGCCCTCGCTTTAGGCCACGAGAAATCAGCCAACTATCCTAACTTGTTATGGGATTTAGAAAGCATGACACCGATCAACCACCAGTGGGGTAAGAGTCTTGAGGCTCAAAAAGCAATAGCGAACTATATTAAGTCTGAGCTGGTCAAGGACATCTCCTACTTCTCGACACTCATGCCATTGAGCGACCCGGCAATCTTTACAATATTCGCGGAGATGCCGTGGGAGCTGGTATCAACCGCCCATTCGTGCAATGTAGTTAAGCCGTGGTGTAGGCGCTGCGCAAAATGTGTATACGTCTGGCTATTCTACTTAGCCTTTCTTGACAAAGACAAAGTTACTAATGATATTTTTGGTGGTGAAGTACTTTTTGGTATAGAAGATAACTACGATGTGCTGCGTAAGCTGGCTGGTCTAGAATCGCAAACTCCGTTCGAGTGCGTCGGCCAGCCGCCCGAATCTCGACTAGCCATCGCGATCTGTAAAAGCAAAGGCTATAATCAGCCGATACTCGATGAACTTCTAGCGAACACTACAAAAGAAGAATTACTCGATACAGTAATGCAGCAACTGACAATTGACGAACATTTTTTGGAACAATGCGAAATTCCCGCAAAGATCGCCAGCTATTACAAGCACGATCTGACAGACCTGCTGGGTAAAAAACAAAAGCAGCTACTTGCAAGAATTGCTGTTACCAAACTATGATAAAAGCGATTATCTTTGACTGCTTTGGTGTCTTTTACACTGACCCCGTCTTCGCATACATGAACAAGTCAACCACTCCCAAGTCGCTCGCCACAGCGCTTCACGACCTGGACAGCCAAGCTGCTATCGGAGCGCTGAGTAAACAAGGCTTCATTATTAATGCGGCCAGTCTACTGAATAAGAGCCCCGCTGATGTCGAAAAACAATTCTTTCAACCCCAAGACCACAACCAGGAACTAGTTGATTTCGTACTACATAACCGAGAGCAGTTCAAAACAGCACTACTCAGCAACATTGGTGGCGACATGATGGACGGATTCTTCGGCAATGACGACTACACTGCACTGTTTGACACGGTCGTATTATCGGGGGATGTAGGTATAGCTAAGCCCAATCCAGAAATATTTAAACTTACCTGTGACCAGCTTGGCATTAGCCCTCAAGAAACGATCATGGTAGACGACATTCCTGCAAATATTACTGCCGCCAAGGCTATTGGCATGCAAGGCATAGTCTATAAAGATTTTCGACAATTTAAATTAGAGTTGACTGCACTTCTAGAAAAGAATGATGAGCATAAATAAAGATACGCTCGAACATTGTGCTCAGACTTGTTTTGGCAAAAACATGACGAGGTAGATAGCTAGACCTTGCTTAAAACACCCCACAAAGGTATGCTATAGACATAATTTTAATGGGGGAGATATCCATGGGAGCATTACAAAGTTTAGAAGATCAGCTATCTGGTCTGTTCAAAGATTTACCAGCATTACCAAAAGGCGCCAAAGACGCGCTAGTGCAGTATTGGCCATACTTGGCACTGCTATTAGGTGCACTACAGTTATTTGCAGCTTGGGGGCTATGGAGTCTTGCTAGCTATACAAACGCGTGGCTAGACTATGCTAGCCGAGTTGCCGGCACACCAGTGGGCTACAGTGACGCTGAAAAAATGGTTATCTATGGCGGTGTTGTGCTGCTAGTAGTTAACGCAGTCATTTTCTTTATGGCGTACGCACCACTACTAAAGAAAGCTAAAAAAGGTTGGGACCTATTGTTCCTAGCAACTATCATCAACTTGGTTTACGGTGTGATCCAAATCTTTATGACCAGCCGTGGTTTTGGTAGTTTTATCGGCAGCTTGATTGGTACTGCAATCGGTTTATACTTGTTGTTCCAAATCCGTGACCGCTACGCCGCTAAAAAAGCAGCAAAAACAACTAGCTAGTTTTAATACGTCTGTAACTAAACGCTCGCGCCACGCGCCAGCCTGCATGAGAGTCGGTGTCAAACTGGTAAATATGACCATCTTTGACCTCGGCAATCTGTATCAGGGCTGGGCGATACGGTGTGAGCGTTTTGTAATACGCCAGATCCGAGTCATTCACATTTGAGCGACCTGGGTAAATCTCTTTGAACTTTTCGCGAGCAAATTCGTTGAAATAATCTATTTCTCCGCGGGGTGGCAAGAATAGCTCGGCTTTCAGCCCCATGCGAGTGACGATCTTTCGTATATCACCCAGGTTCAGGCGTGCTTGGCCAGTTATGTACACGTATACTTGTTTGTTTTTTGTCATAAAGACCGACGCGGTTGAAGTGTGACTAACAGGGGCGTTCGCGACCAAAACTTGTTTGACATCAACAACCAGCCCGAACTTTTCTCGTGCTAGCTCTTCTAGAGCCAGGCCATCATAGGTTGTCTGCATACTACTAGTATATAATAAAAGGTAATGTTGGAGTACGAAAAGCGCTATAAGGCACTGAACACAGCGCAAAAGCAAGCAGTCGACCATATCGAGGGACCGATGATGGTTATTGCTGGGCCAGGAACTGGTAAAACAGAGCTCCTGAGCATGCGCGCTGCAAATATATTGCGTAGTACTGATATGAACCCGGGTAATATCCTGTGTCTAACCTATACCGAGAGTGGTGTACGGGCTATGCGGGAACGCTTGATAGAGCTAATTGGCCAAGATGCCTACCGAGTAGCTATACAAACTTTTCATGGATTCGGTAGTGAAGTTATCAACAACAATCCAGATTATTTCTATAATGGCGCAGATTTTCGTCCGGCCGATGAGCTATCTACCTACGAAGTACTGCATACGCTCTTTAAAGCACTGCCACACGACAATCCCTTGAGCGCAAAGTTAGATAATGATTATAGCTATATGCGCAAAACTCAGACCAGCATATCGGACTTTAAACGTGCAGGTCTAACCCCTGACGAGATCCAGCGGATCGCGCATCACTCGCTAGGCTTTATCGAATACGCCGAGCCAAAACTACAAGCTTTTTGGCCACAAAAAATAGACAAAAAAATTATCAGCGCCATCCCCAAATTGATCGATGTGCTAGAAAAATACGAAAGCGAACCAACAAATGTTCCGAATATACTGCCGCTCAGTGAGATTTGTGTGCAGCAACTGAGCGCCGCAGCCGAACAAGCCGCAGAAACTGGCAAGACCAATGCTATCACATCATGGAAGGCGCAATGGCTAGAGAAAAACACCGATGGAGTGTTTGTTTTTCGCAACAAAAAACGATTTCACCAATTGAACGCAGCCAGCAGTATCTACCAAGATTACTTGACCTCAATGCAAGCAGCGCGACTGTATGATTACGATGATATGATCTTGCGCGTTGTCCATGCGCTAGAAGTTTTTCATGATCTACGACTGAACCTGCAGGAAAAATACCAGTACATCATGGTTGACGAATTCCAAGACACCAACGGTGCGCAGATGCGCATATTACAAAGCCTGATTAATTTACCTACTGGTGACGCACCTAATATCATGGTTGTTGGTGACGACGACCAGGCAATTTATAGTTTCCAGGGTGCGGATATCAGTAACATCTTAGGTTTTGAAAAACTCCTCAAGAAACCTCGTGTTATCACACTCAAACAAAACTATCGTAGCCTAGGTGGTATCTTGGAAAGTTCTCGTGGTGTGATAAGCCAAGGACAAGATAGACTAGAAACCCAAGACGCATCTATCGATAAAACATTGGTTGCGCAACAAAAAGGTGACGGTACAGAGGTAACATTGACACAATATGACTCGCAGGCAGCAGAGTTTTTGTCAGTCGCCAGAGCTATAGGCGAGGCGATTAAAAGCGGTCAAGATCCTCATACTATAGCGGTGTTGGCACGTGGCAAGAAAGATATTCAGGCTTTTTTGCCATATCTGTATCATCAAAAGGTAAAGGTTAGTTACGAGTACGATGAAAATATACTAGACAGTCAGCCAGTAGATATCCTCGTATTGCTGTCGCAATTGGTGATCGATATTGCCGAGGGTAATATCGATGAGGCAAATGCAGCGCTGCCAGAAGTCTTGTCTCATCCTGCTTTTAACCTGTCCGCCAAGCAACTATGGCAACTCAGTCTCGATGCCTATAAAAACAAGCAAACTTGGCTAGAAGTCATGTTAGAGCAAACTAGTGACCTGCCAAAAATTGCTAACTGGCTGTTAGAAATGGCAAAACTATCGACAAATATGCCAGTCGAGCCGATGTTGGATCTACTGTTTGGTACGAATGTGAGCGAAGGCTATAGTTCACCGCTCATGGAATATTTCTTTTCGAAAAAAGAACTACAAGATAATCCAAGTAACTACATTGTTTATTTGCAGTCCCTGGCCACCCTCAGGACAAACATCCGAGAATATCGGCCGCAGAGCCAGTTGTATTTGACCGATTTTGTAGATTATATCAACCTGGCTAGAAACGCTGGGATAGCCCTAAAGAATCACTATAGCGCCGAGCCGATTGATGACGCGGTGCAAATCATGACTGCTCACAAAGCAAAGGGTCTGGAGTTTGAGTCTGTCTATATTTTGCATACTACCAGCGACACGTGGGGTAGCAAGAGCCGCGGCTACAGTAATAGATTGAGCTATCCGGAAAATATGCCGATAGGACTGGCGGGCGACAGCTATGACGACAAGCTACGTTTGTTCTTTGTGGCAATGACTCGTGCCAAAAAACAATTGCATCTTTCAACCTCGGCCCAAAACCTCACAGGCAAAGCAACCTTGATCGCAGATTTTCTGATTGAGCAATCTTGGCACGATGCAAAATCTGTCGATACTAGCGAAGTCAGACTCGAGGCTGCAGAAAATACATGGCAAACACACATTGATCCCACCAAAGATCATAGCCTACGTGAACTTTTAACTAGACATCTCAAAAATTACCACCTGAGCGCAACTCACCTCAATACCTTTATTGATATTACGGGTGGTGGACCGCAAAACTTTCTGCTCAGCAACTTGCTGCATTTTCCAAAAGGTATTTCAGCCAGCGCAGCACTGGGTTCGAGCGTTCACAAAGCCCTACAGAAAGCCCACCAGCACTTGCGGGTTACAAGTGAAAAAAGACCGATTGAGGACATCGTTGGTGACTTTGAAAACTTTTTGAAATCTGCTCGTTTACCTGAATATGATTATACTCACCAGCTACAAAAGGGAAGTGATGCACTGCGAAGCTACCTGGAAAACTCCTATAATGAATTTTCACCAGAACAAGAGGTAGAGTTTGACTTTTTGCGTCAGGGATCTGTGCTCGATGACGTTCGACTGACAGGAATCATCGACGTCATGAGCGTAGACATCAAGCAAAAGAAAATTTCTGTTACAGATTATAAAACAGGCAAGCCAGCACTGAGCTGGAAAGGTGCGAGTGATTTTGAGAAAATAAAGCTACATAAATATAAGCAACAACTGATGTTTTACAAAATACTGATCGAAAATTCGCGTGATTTCCATGACTATACAGTCGACTCATTACAACTGGCATTTGTCGAACCTACGCCTACTGGCACAACCTCAAATTTGATAGCTGAGTTCACAGACAGCGAGTTAGAAACTTTCAAAAAACTATTACATGCGGTATGGGATCGGATCATACGCGGGGATTTTGTCGATACATCTGGTTACGAACAGAGCTACAAAGGTCTATTGCAGTTCGAAAAAGACTTGCTTATACCTTGATTCCGTGATAACATTGTATTCGCCCTCAAAATTTAAGCCTTTTTTATAAAGGCTCGCACATACTACAATTTTGGTGACAAGTATCTCGAAACTAGCACGCGCCACTAGATATAGAGACCAATGAGGAGACAAACAAGGCTGATGCACTTTACAGAGCTCGCCGGTTTAATCACTTGTTACCACATTCGTTCGCCAGTCTGGCCTTACTGAGCCATTGACGGCAACGAATCCTGCAGCAAACGGAAACCACTCATGGGGGTGAAGGGGATCCGTGTTGGGGAGGAAGGCTAGTGCCACTCGCAAGAGTCGCATGTATAAGCCCACTCATAGGTGCTGCAGCACAGTCCGCCTCCGTATCTGTCTCACGACAGATGCGGAGACGGACATTTTTTTATACAGAACTTTTAACTATACTGAGAACATATGAACATTTGGTCAGAATTACCCAAACCCATTTTTATCCTTGCACCGATGGAAGCTGTGACAGATACAGTATTTCGTCACGTTGTTGCAGCTGCACATCCACCAGATCTCTACTTTACCGAGTTTACAAACGCGACCGGCTGGGTAAACGCAGGTGAAAAGGCTGTCAGTGGTAGGTTGGACAAAACAAATGATGAAAAACCAATCATCGCACATATATGGGGATCGAATCCTGATGATATCGAAAAGCTGGCAGTTTACTGTGCAGAGCTAGGGTACGACGGTATCGATATCAATACCGGCTGTCCTGATAAATCTGCGATCAAATCTGGTGGTGGTGCAGCGTTAATCAAGAACCAACCATTAATGGCCGAAATTGTAGCTGCTGCCAAAAAAAGTGGCCTACCAGTCAGCGTCAAAGCCAGACTGGGGTATTCGAAAATAGAAGAATATACTGATTGGCTCGGCTTTTTACTGCAACAAGATTTGGCAGCACTGACTATACACCTACGAACCAAGAGCGAGATGAGTAAAGTACCCGCTCACTTTGAAATCTTGCCTAACATTGTAGCGATGCGTGATGAAATAGCTCCCAATACATTGATCATAGCTAATGGTGATATCAGGGATCGCCAACATGGCCAGGAGATTATAGACAAGTACGGGGTAGACGGAGTAATGATAGGTCGTGGAGTATTCCACAATCCATTCGCATTTGAAAAGGATCCTGTGAAACATACAAAGGAACAACTACTAGATTTGCTGAACCTACATTTAAACCTGTACGAGCAGCGAGGCGACAAAAAACGCAAATACGAAACATTGAAACGTTTCTACAAAATATATATTCGTGATTTTGACGGCGCCAGCGAGCTACGTCATCAACTCATGCAAACAAAAGATACTACTGAGGTTCGGACGATTTTACAATCTCAGGGTCTATAATCTCTAAAATCCTTATTCTTGTATTTTCATATAGGGTAATCTCGGCACCATCTTGTGGTTGATGATATATTTTTTTACCCAACTCAGAGTCAAGGTCGATAAGAAAATCCACACCATCAGACTGTGCTTCATTTTTGTTCTGCACTAGCTTAATTCGTTTAGTTTGTGGGTTATCGCCTAAAAATTCTACAACTACAGTACTACCATACCCTACAAGCCGAAGGACATCAGCTTCCGCCGTATTCTTATCAAGATCACGCATAACTTTCGTGACTTTATCCAGATTAGGTCCTGAATGTGGCGGTAGCTTTGGCTCCATAGGATCCTCCTACTTACACCAAAAGTATACCACCCAGGAAGTCTAACGTCGACGGTGACGGCGAAGACCAGCAACCTTTAGCTTGACCGCGTGACGATCAACCAATTGACTGGCTTGCTCTAGCTCTATCTGGTTTTTTGCACCAGCCTTTAGTTTCAATGCGCGCTCTAACGCAGCTTTGGTTTCACCCTCGACGATATCGTCACTATGATCAGCCTCGTCAACCAAAACCTTAACGGCATCGGGCTCGATTTCTACCACACCACCACTAGTTGCAAAATAGTCCAATTGTTTATCAGAATCATGCTTTTTATAACGAACCGCAATAATGCCTGGCTTGGCCAGTGTGATCAAAGCTTCATGGCCTTGATACACCGAAATCTCGCCAGCTTTTGTAGGTAGCGTCACTCCGTACACCTCGGTGTCGAGCTTTGTTCCTAGTAATGTCACCAGACTTAGTTTCATAGTTATTTTGCCTTGACGGAACTAATGTCAGACTTCATGTAAAATGCACTTTCAGGCTTGCTGTCATGTTTGCCTTCTAGAATTTCTTTGAAACCTTTTACGGTGTCTTCTAGCTTGACGTATTCACCAGGCACGCCGGTGAATTGTTCAGCAACAAAGAACGGCTGTGATAGGAAACGTTGGATACGTCGGGCACGACCAACAGTTTGTTTCTGTGCATCAGATAGTTCTTCCATACCTAGAATCGCGATGATGTCTTGCAAATCTTTGTATTCCTGCAAGACTCGTTGTACTTCACGAGCAACTTCGTAGTGTTCTTGGCCAACTATGTCTGGGTCTAGAATAGTCGAGTTGGAATCTAGCGGGTCAACCGCAGGATAAATACCAATTTCAGTTAACGCACGGTTCAAGGTAATAGTTGAATCTAGGTGAGCAAAAGTTGTTGCAGGTGCCGGGTCAGTAAGGTCATCCGCAGGCACATACACAGCTTGCACAGAGGTGACAGAACCTTTACGAGTTGATGTAATACGTTCCTGCAGTGATCCCATTTCTTGCTGCAAGTTTGGTTGATAACCAACAGCAGACGGCAAACGACCCAGTAGGGCAGACACTTCGGCACCAGCTTGGGTAAATCGGAAAATGTTGTCGATAAACATCAATACATCTTTACCTTCGTCACGGAAAGCCTCGGCCATAGTTAGCCCAGCCAGCGCCACACGCAGACGTGCTCCTGGTGGTTCATTCATTTGACCAAAGACTAGGCTAGTCTTGTCTAATACTCCTGCATCTTTCATCTCGTGGTACAAATCGTTACCTTCACGCGTACGTTCACCAACACCGGCAAAGACCGAGTTACCGCTGTGGAATTTTGCGATGTTGTTGATGAGTTCCTGAATAATAACAGTCTTACCAACACCAGCACCACCAAACAAACCGACTTTTCCGCCCTTTGCGATTGGTGCAATTAGGTCGATGACTTTGATACCGGTTTCTAGAACTTCAGTTTTACCTGATTGTTCAGATAATGGGGGAGCGCTGCGGTGAATTGGTGCAGTTTTACCCTTTACGGCTGGCTTGTCATCGATTGGGTTACCGACAACATCAAACATACGACCCTGAGTTGCGGCGCCTACAGGCACGCTAATCGGTGCGCCAGTCGCAACTGCCTGCGCACCACGCTGCAAGCCATCAGTTGTTGCTAGGGCGATCGCACGAACGGTTGTGTCGCTAAGATGCTGTGCAACCTCTAATACCAACGTTCGTTTGTTATAGTCTATATGAACTGCGTCCAAGATTGCTGGCAAATGACCTTTTGGAAATTCCACATCAACCACCACACCCACAACCTGGATGACTTTACCTGTTTTTTGTTTCACTGCTGTCTTTATCATACTAAACCTCTTTCTTGTTCACTTGCTCGTCTCTCTGCTATATGTAATCGCATAGCCTGAACCGTGCTTAATGATATACCTAACCGAGCTTCTTTTCTTTCTCTTATACCTTCCATAAGATCCAAGGAATCCCAACACTCAAAATATGGTACGCCTTGTTCGCCCTGGCTAGCGTCGCGGGCAAAAGCTTCATTAAAGTAATGTTGTAATTCAGGAGTTAAGCTTGCTGACTCTTTACTTAGCATATTACTCATACTTTCATCGCCTCAACACCACCAGATATCTCTGCCAATTCTTGGGTGATATCTGCCTGACGCAATTTATTCATTTCTAATGTTAGATCATCGATTATATCCGTTGCATTGTCGGTCGCATTTTTCATCGCCATCATGCGCATACTATGTTCGCTGGCAACAGAGTCCAGAATCGCCTGAAATAGCTTAGCCTCGATCAAACGTATTGTGGCAGCCTCTAAAACTTCGGGTGCGCTCGGCTCGAAACTGGCCTGGGATAAATGTTCACTAATCTTAGTTTCCGTAAATCCAGCAGGTAGCAAAGGCAGGGTAGTGACTTGTTGTGACAAGCTGTTGATGTATTTTGTATAGATTATTTCGACTGCGTCGACTTTTTTAGTGGCAAATTGTTCGACAATTGTATTCACGATTGCTTTTAATGCTGGACCAGTTGGTTCTTCGATCAGTTCGTTATAAACGCCAATAACATGGTCGTTCTTTAGACGTGTCGCTAATTGCGCGCCTTTTTTGCCGATGGCAATTGCACTGGTTGTGATCTTCGCGCTGTCATCTTCCTTTAGTCGGTTGATATACTGCTTCAACACATTACTATTATAGGCTCCGGCCAAACCACGGTTACTAGTAATGACTATAACTATGCGGTTTTTTATTGTACGCTCGGCATATAACGGGTGAGTCTTTGTCTCACCGTCACGAGATAGACGAGTCAGCAGCTCTGATGCAGATTGTGCATAAGGGCCAGTGGCGCTAGCAGAATCTTGAGCACGACGCATTTTGCTAGCCGCAACTAACTGCATAGCTTTAGTAATCTGCTTGGTACTTTTGACCGAGCGTATTCGTCCTTTTAATTGACGAGTAGAGGCCATAATTACTCTTTAAAACCCTTCGCAACTTTTTCAGCTGTCTTCTTTATAGCTGTCAGTTGCTTTTCAGTTGGCTTGTCGCCTTTGTTGAGTTCACGCATGACTTCTTTGTGATGTGTCCATAGATCACTCAGTAGTGCCTCTTGGGCTTCTTTAACTTTACTGACAGCGACAGTTGCAAACGCACCGCTATCAATAGCTGTGATGCTAGAAACTTGCTCCCAAATACTCATCGGTTGGTATTGGTGCTGTTTCAACATTTCTGTTAGTCGTTGACCAACATCGATTTGCTTTTTGGTTTCGGCATCGAGGTCTGAACCAAACTGTACGAAACTGGCGAGCTCACGGAATTGTGACAAACCAAGCTTCAGGCTACCACTGACACTTTTCATAGCTTTTGTCTGGGCAGCGCTACCAACACGAGATACAGATAAACCTGCTGAAATCGCTGGGCGAATACCTTGGTAGAAAAGATCAGTTTCAAAGAAAATCTGACCGTCGGTAATAGAGATAACGTTTGTCGGAATATAGGCTGAAATATCACCAGCCTGAGTTTCGATAATAGGCAGAGCAGTCAAACTACCAGCACCTAATTTGTCAGATAATTTTGCGGAACGCTCCAATAGACGAGAGTGTAGGTAAAACACATCACCAGGATACGCCTCACGACCCGGTGGACGACGTAGTAATAGGGACATTTGACGATAAGCAACCGCGTGTTTTGTCAGGTCATCGTAGACCATCAAGGCATGTTGTTTGTTGTCACGGAAGTATTCGCCCATAGCTGTTCCAGAATATGGCGCTAGGTACAGTAGTGACGCAGGGTCACTCGGACCAGTTGCAACGACAATAGTCTGCTCCATGACGCCTTCTTCTTTTAGTCTTTCGACTAGTTGACTGACTTTGCTGAGCTTTTGACCGATAGCCACATAGACGTTGACCACGCCAGTTTTTTGTTTAGCTTGGTTAACCATAGTGTCAACTGCAACGGCAGTTTTACCAGTTTGACGATCGCCAATGATGAGCTCTCGCTGGCCACGACCGATAGGGAACATAGCGTCGATTGACATAATGCCTGTCATCAATGGTTCGTGGACTGATTTACGCGCCATAACCCCTGGTGCAGCATTCTCGTCTGGACCAGTCAGTTTTGTTTTGATAGCACCCAGTCCATCTAAAGGACGACCTAACGGGTCAACCACACGACCTAGTAGTTCTGGGCCAACAGGAACTTCCAGTGCTTTACCAGTCAAACGCACCTTTGCGCCAGCTTTGACTTCAGAGTCTTCGCCCAGCAGCACCGCACCAATTTCATCTTCGTTTAGGTTCAAGGCAAACGCTTCAACCTCACTCTTGTCAGTTTCGATCGCCAAGATCTCGCTATAACCAGCACCAGACAAACCATAGATCCAGGCCACACCGTCACCAACACGAGTCACAATACCAGTGTCTTGTAATGAACCGTCAACCTGCAAATCAGCAATTGCTGCCTTGAGATCTCGTGAAAGTTCGTTTACTGAAATTGTATCTGCCATGATTTCTCCTTTAGTTTCCTAATGCCTTTAATTGTTTGATGCTGGTTTTGACCGAACCGTCGTACTGCTTGCCAGCGCTGCTGACGATAACGCCGCCTAATAATTCCGAATCAGTTGTCTCGCTAATTTCTAGGTTACTGCCGACGATACCTAGCTTTTTAACTATCTGATTTTTTAGCTCATTTGTGAGTTCATGCATCGAGCTCATATGTACTGCGCTGTGACCATGGTCTTGCTGTAGGAATAGTTCGATATCTGCAATCAATAGATCAGTCTGACGGGTAGCTTTGGCCTCAAATAAATATGCAGCTAGATATTGAGCAACCTTGCGGTTCTTTGCACCATCAGCTATCTGATTAGCCGCGTAGCGGGCGACTTGTCGGCGTGAGATATTGGTCATACTTCGATCTCCTCGACAGATTTCTTGACAAGCTTTTTATCCTCGGTACTAGTAATCTTCTCGCGCACAACTTTTTCTGTCGCCATTGCGACTAGGTCAATTGTATCTTTGCGCAGCGCTTTACGTGCAGCTGCAATATCTTGTTGGACTTGTTCGTGTGCTTGATCTAGTACGCGCTGAGCTTTTGTTTTGGCCTTTTCCTCGGCAGCCTCGATAGTAGATGATGCTTCGTTCTTTGCTGTTGCCATGATATCGCTAGCCTGAGTCCTAGCCTCAACTAATAGCTTTTCGATCTCGGCTTGGCTCTTTTCGGCTTTTGTCTCGGCGTCTTTTGCGGCTTGCAGACCAGCTTCGATAGTTTTTTGACGTTCGTCCAAAGCTTTCGTCAGTGGGGGATAAGCGAATTTCTTTAGTACCCAAAACATGATCAAAAATGCGATAGTCTGCAAAATCAACAGTCGCCAGTCAATTCCTAGCACACCGAAAAGATCAGACTTTTCGGCTGTCTCTGCGGCTGCAAATGTATATAGACTATTCATAAACTAAAAATAAACTTACCTTTGTTAAATGAACTTTGCGATGATCGCAACGATGATGGCAATGATAGCCAACGCGTCTACGAATGAAATACCTAAGATCATGAGTGATCGTATTTCGCTAATTTTTTCTGGGTTACGACCGACTGCTTGTACAGCTGATCCTGCAACGATACCGACTCCTAAACCACATAGTCCAGCAGCGATAGCATAGGTCAAACCAAATGCTAATTGTTCCATTTTCTTTTTCTCTCCTTAATCTTTTACTTTCATTATTATAACCTGGCAGTAGCCTCTTTGGTAGAGGTTTTTGAACTTTTTTCGTCATGCCCATGATGAGCAACGGCCAAACTAACAAATACTACTGTCAACATAAAGAACACATACGCTTGTATCGCACCCATAAATAGTTCAAATAACAAGAATACGGGTAGTGATAACGGCGCAAAATAACTAGACATAAATCCTACCATGACTAGCAAGACTTCACCCGCAAAAACGTTACCAAACAAACGAAGTGATAGGGCAGTACCCCTAGAAAACTCGGCTATAAACTCTAGTATTCCTTCGAAAGCACCTGTCGGATCTTTGATAGGGTTCTTTAGATAACGCTTGGCGTTGCCTAGTACTCCGTGTACACGAATAGCATATATCTGCGCCATTATCATACTGATGATCGCTAGCGCAAACGTCACATTCATATCAGATGGCAGCGGGCGAAAGAGCGGTGTACCATTATATGTCACCGACTCGCCTACGATGGGCAGCACGCCCAACCAATAATTGATAATGATACAAAAGAATAAGGTTATTACTAGTGGCGCCAAGCGACGAGCGATGACTTTGTCAGGAATAACTTGCTCGACTGTGCCTAGCAACATTTCATATATCCATTGCACGGCCACTACTAATTTGTTCATGCGACCACGACGGACTGAAAACGCAACATAAAACAACAGCCACAATACAATACTGTAGCCAATCGCACCCATGATCATACTATTGGTCACCGGAATGCCATACACAACGAACAGCTCTTCGGCAGCCAGACTGATACGTGGACCTTCTGCGGCAAAGAAAGCTAGGTTCATTTCTTATCTACACCTTTCATTTGTGCATAGATTAGCCCCAAACACACTACAACACCCAAAATAACGCCAGTCAGTGTGAATAATGGTTTTGTATCAAATGCACTGTCCGCCCATATGCCCAGCGCCAGTCCTAGTAGAGTAGGGACGAACATTCGCCAGGTAGTATCTGCGACCGTACCAAACAATACCAGCACATCACTAGCTTTCGGTGTCGTATCTTTTTTTGCTTTTCCACTCATTTGACTACGGTTAATTATAGCGGATTGTTCTAAGATGCCAAAACTTTAGCTAAATTCTTTGATTTCTTTATCCCAACTTTGCCAGACATGTAATGGCTGACCAGCGTACAATCGACTCGCCAGCCGCACACGCTTACCTTGGTCGGTGATTCTTTCACCCACAACCTTATGAGTATGGCCTGTGAGAACGATCTTGTCGGTTACTGCAAAAGCTTTCTGTCTTTTAGATAATCTATGATCAGAATAGTCGACCAGCTGCTTTGCTTCATTAAATGTACCTTTGACTTTCGCTAGGTCTTGTTTTTGCTTCTCCCAGCTTTTATAGGGTGTTAATCCAGCATGTATACCTATAAATTCATCGGTTTCAACATACATTGCGGCCCTCGCTAGAATGTTCAAATGGCCTTTTTTCTGCATTTTCTTGATGATACTTTCAATCATTTTGGGTTTAGGTAACTTGGTATCAACGTCATATGAGCGAGCAAAAGATTGTAGCATTCCGTGCGACGTATCAAATGGTTTTGTAACATCCTGCACAAGTTGGCGCTTTTCTAAATCATGATGCACTAGGCCTGCCATAATATACATTTCCCAGTTACCCCAAGTTAGCTGAGCATCCACCTCGTCAGCGATATCCAGCACCCCTGCACTGTCCGGACCCCCGCCTATGCTATCGCCAAGTAGAACATAATCAATGTCTCCATATTCTTTGACTGCCTTTTCAAACACATCAGAGTGCCCATGAAGGTCAGCCATTACCACCATGGGTCTTTCGAGGTTGTTACTCATTATTATCTATATTATAAAACTTTCAAATAAAAATGTACATAAAATAGACTTTAGTAGACCCGCCCGACACTATCTCGGTTGCAGGTGAGCAATATACGAGTCGCTTGGGATGTCTATCACCTTATTTTCTGGTAGAGTGATAGCGTATTCCTCAAAAGTCTCAGCTAGCGATTTTAGTTCAAGTCCTTGCATTACATAAATAGCTTTCATTCCTGCATATAATGCCTCTGTAGTTTTGGTATTAATTTTAACTCTCCTTGTATATTAATAAGGTTAGTTACCTATTACTTACAATTATACCAAAGTGAGATATAATGTAACCATGAGCAATACAGTAACACCTCAAGTCACTATATATAGCACCAGTTGGTGTGGCTTTTGTCATAGTCTCGAGCAGTATTTAGACCAAAAGAAAGTCTCGTACGTCACAAAAGACATCGAAAAAGACGAGTCTGCCTATAATGAACTAATGGAAAAGATCGGTGGACGCGAGAACTTCCGCGGCGTACCAGTGAGTGATGTCAAAGGCGAAATCGTACTAGGTTTTGACCGCCCTAAAATCGATGCTGCTATAGCAAAAAACAACTAGTTTTACCCACTTTTATGAGGTCATGTCGTTGTAAATTCTAAAGCATAAAACCGTTGACAATAGCATATGTGGGGTATTACTATAGAACATAAGCACTAGATATAGTATGTACCAACCAGGCATTCATATCTTGCCTGAAGACACTAGGGGTAGGTCGTCTTCCACCACATGAAACGGTAGTCGCTAGGCTACTGGGAAAGAAACAGTGTGTGTTCAATACAAAAATAGTAGGAGGGAATAAAGCGTGGACATCCAAGTCACAAAAATTGATGGCTCAAAAGAGCCGTACAACGCAGACAAAATTAATCGTGCATTAGAAAAAGCTTCTAGAGGGCTTGATGATCAGATATCAAAAGTTATTCAAGTAGCAACAGAGGTAAGCCTGACTCTTTTTGATGGTATTACAACAACTCAGCTGGACGAAGCGGTCATCCATGCAGCCTTGCAAAACGTCAAAGACGATCCTGATTTTGACATCATTGCGGCACGACTACTGCTAAAGACTATATACAAGAATGTTCTAGGTGATTACGAGACTGACGAAGATTTAGTCAAACTGCACCAAAAGAAATTCCTAGCCTACATAAAAACCGGTGTGAAAGACAAGCTACTAGACAAACGAATGAGCGACACAAAACTATTCGACCACAAGCAACTAGCAGCTGCACTAGACCCGAGTCGCGATAATCTGATGAAATACCTGGGTGTGATCACTAGCAAAAACCGCTACGCACTACGCAAACAAGATGGTGAACCAGTAGAAACACCACAATATACAATGATGCGTATCGCCATGGGACTCAGTTTTAACGAAAAAGACCCAACAGCAGCTGCCCTAAAATTTTACGAGCACATGAGCCGCTTTGACTACGTACCTGGTGGGTCAACTCGCGTCAACGCAGGAGGCGCTTTCCCGCAGCTCAGTAACTGTTTCGTCATGGAGACGCAAGATGACATGGATTCTATAGCAAAGACCGTCAGCGACGTCATGTGGATATCCAAGGGTACAGGTGGTATCGGCCTTTCCATGAATAAGCTTCGTGCTGAAGGTTCACCTGTCAAAAGCACCAACACTGTATCTACTGGACCGATTCCATTCATGAATGTCGTCGATGCGGCTCTGCGTGCCGTCAGCCGAAAAGGCAAAAAAGCCGGCGCACTGGCACTATATATGGAAAACTGGCACCTTAACTTCCCACAATTCCTAGACCTCAGACAAAACTCAGGTGACCCATACCTACGTACTCGTACTGCCAATACCGCAGCCTGGATATCAGATGAATTCATGAAACGAGTCGAAAATGATGAGGAATGGTATCTGTTTGATCCAAACGACACACCAGATTTATGCGAACTATATGGTAGTGACTTTAGCAAACGCTACGTCGAATATATCGAGCTAGCCGAAGCTGGCAAGATGCGTACATTTGAAAAAACTAAAGCCCGCGAGCAATTCCGCCAAATCTTGATCACCCTACAGGCAACCAGCCACCCATGGCTCACCTGGAAAGACACGATCAACGTGCGCGCACTCAACAACAACACTGGTACAATCCACCTATCCAATCTCTGTACCGAGATCACTCTGCCGCAGGACAAAGAAAACACCGCAGTCTGTAACCTCGTCAGTATGAACCTATCAGCACATTACTTGCCAGAAAAGCGTGATTTTGACTGGAAGCGACTAGAGGCCAGTACTCGATCGGCTGTTCGTCAGCTCGACAACCTCGTCGATATTACAAATACACCTGTCAAGGAAGCCATGCACTCGAACAAGCAAAACCGTGCAATTGGCCTAGGTACCATGGGCTTTACTGATGTTATCGAAAAACTTGGCTACTCATACGAATCCGAAGAAGCCTATGACTTGATCGACCAACTAGTCGAGTTCATCAGCTACCAAGCAATCGACGAAAGCACACAACTCGCCAAAGAACGTGGCTCGTACCCAATGTTCAAAGGCTCTGGCTGGAACAAAGGCTTGATTCCACTCGACACTGTCGAAATTGCCAGTATCGATCGTGGTATCAGTATCGACATCAACCGAAAGACTCGTCTGGACTGGGCAAAACTACGAAACAAAGTCAAAAAAGGTATGCGTAACGCAACATTGATGGCGATTGCACCAACAGCCAACATTGCACACGTTGCAGGTACAACCCCAGGCTTGGACCCACAATTCTCGCAAATCTTCTCGCGTTCAACACTAAACGGCAAATTCCTCGAGGTAAACGTCAACTTGGTCAACGACCTCAAGAAACTAAACCTCTGGAACGAAGTAAAAGACGACGTGCTACGTCTGCAAGGTGACCTAACTGACATTCCATCAATCCCGCAACACATCAAAGACGTCTACAAAACCAGCTTCCAACTCTCGCCGATGGCGTTTATCGAAGTAGCTGGCCGAGCCCAAAAGTGGGTAGACCAAGCAATTAGCCGAAATATGTATCTAGAGACCCGCGACATCGATGACATGATCGATATTTACAGCAATGCATGGAAGAAAGGCCTAAAAACGACGTACTACCTACATGTCAAACCACGTCACCAGGCCGAGCAATCAACAACCAAAGTCAACAAAGCAGAAACTATAACCACAGGTGCCGGCTCAGGATCGTCAGCTAGAGGGTTTGGTTTCGGAGCACGATCAAATTAATACACACAAAATAAAAGGGGGAATTATGAGTACAAATACAACACAAACGGCAACTACAACTCAAGATGAGACACAAGAAGAAATCGAACTTCGTATGAAGATCATCCAAGAAGCACTAGCTGAAGCCCAAAACCAGGGTTCACAGACTTTTTCAGCAAACAACATCAACATGGACGCACTAGTCGACCCGCAAGACGGTTTGATTTGTGACGGGTGTGAATAATGGCAAAAGGAATCTTAGGAACAGGTATCCAGGACGGACTACGCCTCAAGCCGATTCGTTATCAATGGGCGTATGATCTGTATGATCAAGCTGTTAGTAACACATGGTTTCCAAACGAAATCCAACTAGGACAAGACGTCGCCGATTGGCGCAAAATGAGTGACGAAGAAAAACACGCCGTCACGTTCCTAATGAGTTACTTTAATCCGAACGAACTGCTAGTGAACAAAGCTTTAGCCTTTGGTGTTTACCCCTACATCAACGCACCTGAAGCTCATATGTACCTGGCAAAACAGATGTGGGAAGAAGCCAACCACTGTATGTCATTCGAATACGTGCTCGAGACATTCCCACTTGATCGTGAAAGCTCATATGATGCGCATATCAATATCCCATCTATGGCTAAAAAAGAAGAGTTCGAGGTCAAATACATCAAACGTATGACCGAAGAACAAATCGACATCACTACCACTGAAGGTAAAAAAGATTTCGTCCGTAACCTCGTGGCGTATAACATCGTGCTTGAAGGTTTGTGGTTCTACAGTGGTTTCATGGTAGCCCTTAGCTTCCGTCAACGAAACTTACTGCGTAACTTTGGCAGTCTAATCGACTGGGTTGTCCGCGACGAGAGCCTGCACCTCAAATTTGGTATCAACCTGATCTTGACTGTACTCGACGAGAACCAAGACTTACAAACCGAAGAATTTGCCGCTGAGATCAAGCAAATGATTATCGATGGTGTTGAAATGGAAGAGCAGTACAACAAAGACTTGCTACCAAACGGTATCTTGGGTCTGAACGCTGATTACATCAACCAATACGTCAAATACCTCGCAGACCGTCGCCTAGAAGAGCTTGGTTTTGAGCCTCACTACAAGGTCAGCAATCCTGCCAAATGGATGGCTGCTGCTAACGACACACTAGAGCTCGTGAACTTCTTTGAGAGCACCAATACCAGCTACGAAGTCAACTCTGGCACCAGCAAAAAATAACCACAGCTATAACATACTAAAAGCTACTGCTTGTCAGTAGCTTTTGTGCGTAGTACAATACTACCGACGCAATGGGAGGTTTCTGTTGTGTTGAATGAGATCGGCACTGTGCCGTTCTTTCACCTCGTACTGGGTAATCACCTAGGCCATCCGTCAGGATAGCGATGCGTCAACATCGTGAAGCCACAGTACAAACCCACTCCGTGATAGTCGCTTCCACCTGAACTTCGGTTCAGGACGTCATCGCAGTTCGCTGCGATGGTCACGGGGTGGGAAAGTTTACAAGTTTCGACTCAGGCCTAGAGCACCTGAGTCGAAAAGCGCACCATGCTGATGTCGCGTCATGCATGGTTGCAAACATCAACTCATCCCAACAGGCATCCTCCTCCAGAGGAATCCAGATCCCACCAGATCAGGTCAGTCTGCAGGGAAGAGCACTCTCTACCATTTCCTCCGCGCACAATAGGACGATATGGTAGAAATCCAGGTCCAACACCGCGAGCGCAATAGTTGGACCTGTACCCGAGATCGAGTGAAGAGAGCCGACCACTAGAATGGTCATCAGCTCTCAAGCACAAATCTTCTGCCCGGGGCAATCCGCAGAAGATTCGACGGCCACAAGCTGTCGACACCCTACAAAGGTGTTGTGTTCACTCCGTTCTCGGGTTTTTTCTTTTGCCTTTTTTATTCGTCAAAGCCAATTTTGTCTGCGACTTTACGACGTATCGCAACTAGTCGTTCATACAAACGTATCATTGCGTGACGTCGTTTTTCTGTATGTTGAGCTAAGGCTTTTTCATATAGCACTGCTAATCTCTCAGTTTGTTCACGCTCGGTGTATCTAGAGGCAATATCTTTACTGGCATCAGAGAATTCTTTTCGTAACTTTTCGTTAGACAAAATCGCCACAACCTTTTCAGCCATAGACTGGGAAGTTTGATCGGCGTAGTAGCCGTTCTCACCATCATGTACTACTTCACTGACACCGGTGTCAGTTAGTACAATTGGCAGTCCTGCTAGGGCCGCTTCGTGTAGTACCAATCCTTGGGTATCTGTCATAGATGGAAATACGAATACCGAGCTGGCACCATAAATCGTTCCCAGCGTATCGCGGGGCAGAGCACCAGTAAAGATAATCTTGTCGCTTGCAGTCGATTCACTAGCTAGTTTCTCTAGGGTTTCACGGTATTCAAAATCCCCAACATACAGCAATTTTGCCTGAGGTAGTGACTGGAGTATTATCTCAATCATAGGTATCAAACTATCCAGATTTTTCTCGGCACCTAAGCGTCCGACATAGGTGATGATTTCATCTGTCTGGCTAAATCCATATTTGCTGCGAAACTCGGCAATCGAATCGGAGCTAGCAGTGGGTAGGGCATCAATTCCTGTAGGCAACAGCTCAATAGGGTAGGTGTATTCTTCGCCCTCCATCCAGCTCTCTAGCTGTTGCTTGCTCTTTCGACTCAGTGCAATCACCACATCGCAGCGACTATACGTAATTGTGATCATGGCTTCCACGATGTCTTGGTTCCACTGGGTGACTCCTCGACGGGGGATATACAGTTTGATCAGTTCGCGCAAATCACGACCATGGAATTTAGTAGCAAATGGAGCTAAAGGTATGAGCATCAGCAGTCCTGGCAACACCGCCGGATAATGCCGAACATACTCGTATACATCGGTACTATGTTGCGCCACCAAGGTTGCACCAGTTTTGTAGGCAGCGTTAATACCCAGGATCCCGATCTGGCCAGGTGTAAAGATATGTACAACATCGAGGTCAAGCTCGCGTATCTTGCGCATTGCCCACGGCGGGAAAAAGAATGAAAAGTTATAATCATCATAAAACGCACCCTTCACGCTCGGAAAGCGTATAATACTGTGTTCTTCATCTTCGCTAACTTTCGCGGGTGTCACGCCGTCTGCCGGACAAAATACATAGACTTCGTGACCGAGCTCCTCTAGATGCTTCTTGGTAATATCGATCACATAGACGATACCGTTGATCGACGGAGTGTAAGTGTCGGTGAACAATCCTATTTTCATGCCAGCAGCCCTCTGTAGATCTTGGCTGCTTGGTCGGCACCTGTTTTGCTATCGAAACGATGGGCGATTACTTGGGCGCCTTGCTTGTATTTTGCGTACAAACCATCGTTCGTTTTCAAATCAGAAATAGCTGCGATAAATGCATCATCATCTTTGCAACGCAAAAAATCGTTGGCAAACGTATCGTCATACTCTGGAATATCACGTAGTACAATCGGCAAACCAGCCGCAGCGGCTTCGATAACCGCCATTGGGTGGTTTTCTTGCTCGGCAGGCAGCACGAATACATCTGCAGCCTGCAAATAGGTCTTTACATCCTCGAGCTCGATCACTCCAGTGACTGTCAGGTTGCTCGGCACATTGTCGATCAGCTGCTGCATTTTTTTATAGTCAGCACCGATGTTTTTGAACGGAATACCGCCGATCCAAATGAACGTAGTGTCTGGCAATTCCGAGGCAATACTCACAAAACTATCGAACCGTTTACGTGGCTGGATCTGTCCATTTCCCACAACAACAAATGCGCCTGTATTGATATCCAGTTTTTCACGAGCAGTCTTCTTGTCTGCAGCTGTCGTGTGATAATTGCTAATATCTATCGTATTGTAGGTAACCGCTATTTTAGATTTCTTTATACCCAAGTCTTTTTCCAAAATTGTCGCAACGGTATTAGACACCGCCAACACTTTGTCCGCACGACGATAAAAAAACTTCATATAGCCACGAGCAATAGGGAGCCAAATATGCGCACCCGCAATTGAACCAACTAACGAAGCTGGAACAACGTGAGCTGAGACGACCTTTTTACCAGATCCAAATAATAATTTCATAAGAGATGGCAAGCCAATAGTGTGAATATGGGTAATATCAGCACTAACAGGTTTGATAAATTGGTTGACTACAACTTCGCAATCACTACGATCTTGCAAGGCTCGAGTCAACTCCAAATACGCCGTGTGTACACCGTGACCACGGACCGAAATTTCACTTTCCGAGACCATATTTATTCGCATAATAGTTATAGTCCATTATACTCGATAATGATGAATAACACGATCCACACAGCTGCGGGCGCCAAGTATTGGATATACAATCCTGACGGACAAAAAACTATTGTTGCCGTTCATGGTTTGCGAGGTACGCACCATGGCTTGCAATTTATCGCTCGGGCTCTGTCGCAATACCGATTTATTATCCCGGATTTGCCAGGTTTTGGTCAGTCCAAACCGTTAAAGGGTGTTCATAGCGAAGAAAATTTTGTACAGTGGTTAGACGCATTTATAACTGAGCTCAAGCTGCCCGAAGCCCCAATCTTACTCGGCCATTCATTTGGCTCGATTGTCGCTAGTCGATTTGCAGCCGAATATCCTAACAAAGTACCAAAACTTATTTTGATCAATCCTATCAGTAGGCACGGCAATATCTTGGTAGGTATTAGCGCAAAGGGCTATTATCAGCTCAGCAGCTTGCTACCCGAAGCGATAGGTACGAAACTGCTCAAGAGTCGATTGATAACACGCCTCATGAGTACAACGATGATAACCTCCAAACAGTCCCGCTTACGCCAACGCGTACACGAACAACATTTTGCCTATTTTGCTACTTTTGCCAATCGGCGATCAGTTCACGAGACTTTCAAGGCAACCATGTCAGGCTCGGTACTACGAGTTGCTAGCCAATTATCTATGCCTGTACTACTGATCGTTGGTGCAAAGGATAGGTTTGTCCCACTAAAGGGTCAAACCTACCTGCACAAGCAATTACCTAACGCAGATTTGCAAGTTATATCTGACGTAGGACACCTGATCCACTACGAAACCCCCGAAGCGGCGGCAGAAAAGATTGCGAAGTTCGTTAACTAGATTTTGCCTGTAATAATTTCTGATAGATAATCTCGAAACGATCCAGCGTGTGAGTAATATCGTGGGTTTTAGCAATCGCCAGACTTTTTTGCGCCATTGCAGTCCTGAGCTTGGGATTAGCCAAAATTTTACCAATCGCTGCTGCCATCATGGCATCGTCGTCGTATTTAAATAGATAGCCATTTTTACCATCCTGACATAGCTCATTCAGCGCGCCCGCGTTGACTGCAACGACAGGTAGACCAGTAGCCATCGCCTCTAACGTTGCGATACTCTGCAGCTCAGCAGGTGAGGGCATACAAAAGACAGTTCCTACGCGATATATCAGAGGTAGGTCTTCGTTAGAAACCTTGCCAGTAAACGTCACGTTATTTTCTATGCCTAGCCCGTTGGCGAGCTCAGTCAAGCGATCTTTTTCACTACCATGACCAACGATCAGTACATGGGCGTCCATTTTTTGGATTACCTTTGCTGCTGCCTGCATGAACACCGATAAATGCTTTTCTGCATCCAGTCTACCGACATACATCAGTATCGGTCTATTAGTGGGTAACCTGTATCGCACATATAACTTCTGCTCAGCTGGCCCTGGCGAAAACACACTTAGATCTATACCATTTGACACTGCCTCGATCGGTACGCTCAAATCTTTGGCTTTGTGACCAAACATGTCGATCGCAGATTGCGTCGGAGTTGTTACGTAATCAGCACTGTTGTGAAACCTAGTCGCATAGCTTTCTAGTACTGCGCTCATCGGTCGTGCAAAAGGCGCCAATATACGCAAGTTATCCAGCAGATTCTCGGGCATCGCATGATTTGTCGAAACAATCGGGATATTTTGCTTGCTACCAATTTGCAGCGTCGAGCGGCCAATACCCATAACCATCTGAATATGGATGACATCTGGGTCAAAGTTTTTGATGATCTTGCGAACCTCACGTTGTGGAGTCAGTGATATACGGAAGTTTTGATACAGCGGCAGGGCTAGGGAAGCGGTTCGTTCAATCATATAATTTCCATCCCATTCACGATGCTTTTTCCCAACCTGCGAAGGCGCGATGACGACCACTTCGTGACCACGAGCAGCCAAGCCTTTTGCAAGGTTACGGCTGAATGTAGCGACACCATTGATTGTCGGCCAATATAAATCAGCAGCGATCAGTATTCTCATAAAATACATTATACTATGTATCAGTATGAAAGTTTTTGTTGATGCCCGCTGGACCCGCACTGACCACCACGATGGTATCAGTCGTTATGGAGCGTCTGTCATAGGCGAGCTTCACAAAGTGCAACCTGTCACTATGCTGATCCACAGCAAACAACAGCTGAAACTACTGCCAAAAGCTCCGTATATAGTTGTGAACCATCCTTTTTCACCCAGCGAATTACTGTTGCCACGCAAACTCAATGAACTAGGTGCCGACATAGTCTTTAGTCCTCTGCAATATATGGGTTTTTGGGGCAGAAAATACAAGTTGATTTTTACCGTTCATGACCTCATATATTACCGTCATCCGAAACCACCAACTCACTTGCCATGGTTTGTACAATTAGTCTGGCGATTATTCCACTTAGCATTCTGGCCGCAGCGACTTTTGCTGAACCGTGCCGATGCAATTGTCACCGTTAGCCAAACCTCAAAAAAATACATACAGCAGCACAATATCACCAATCGACCAATCAGTGTCGTCTACAATGCCCCCAGTAGCCTAAAGGTCAAGCTGCAAAGACCAACCAAAAAACTGGTTTATATGGGGTCGTTCATGCCGTACAAGAACGTCGAACTTTTGATAGCCGCTATGGAATTTTTGCCTGATTATGAACTACTGCTACTATCCAGGATCTCCCCAGCCCGCGAGCGGGAACTGGTCGTAAGTGCACTGAAAGATGCCAAGATTTCCTTTTATGGAGGCGTCAGCGATGAACAATACGCCCAGATACTAGGCGATTGCCACGCGCTAGTCACAGCTAGTCTAGAGGAAGGCTTTGGTTTGCCTTTGATTGAGGCTATGCAAGGCGGCATACCGGTCATTTGCAGCGATATTGATATTTTCCACGAAGTAGCAGGCGACGGAACATTATATTTCGACCCATCCTCGCCACAAGATTTTGCTGCCAAAGTCCATGAATTAGAAATGAAAAAGACCAGAGAAGGATTGATTTCAAAAGGAAAGATCCAAGCAAAGAAATTCACCTGGAAAAAATCCGCCCGTGTACTAGCGAAAACTATAAAGGAAATTACCGCAGAAAAGTAAAAGACCCGTCATTTCTGACGGGTCAAATACCTTTTTCTACTATCTCTCCAAGGCTTTAAAAACCTTAGGAAACACCTCCTCGTAAGAGCTTGGGTTTTGGGCGTAAGCCGCATGCTTAGCGCCTCTTGCCTCAAAACATTTGAATTGCCAAGCAAAACTTGAGCGACCTGGCTGAAAGACATCAGACCACACTCGCACCGCGGACGGCCGAACAGTGTCTGTGTCTTCAGTTGATCTCACATACACCATACGGCTATACCAGCTGACTGAGCCAGGAGTCGGAACTCCATGATTCAGAATATACATGATCTGATCCCGCCAAAACGACAGCGGAAAACTGCGGGCTCCTTCAACCTGTTCTGCCAACCACACAGGGTCGACATCCGAGTCGATTTCTCCTTCCTTGGGTGGAATAAACAGAAACTTCATTATCAGTCCGCTCAAATGGTTCCAGATAGGACCAAATGGCAGAATCCGCACAACTGGCGCGGACAGATTCAATGGTCTCTGGAGATCTTCGCGTCCTGTAGGTGCATCGATCACCATCACGTCACAGAAGACAGTGTTCTTCATCAGCAAGTGATCCGCCACTCGTTGATGAATGCCATAGGCCAACAGTCCACCCATTGAGCTTCCAATGAGTATGAGCCTCTGGGCCGAGTCGTCCTTCTCTAATCGCTCTGAGATCCAGTTTGAGACCTCGTACACGATCCGATCAGGTAGAAAACGAGGTGGGATGTAATTAGCACCCCAAACTTCGCCATGCTCAGCCCAGGTTTTGAGAACTCTGGGTGAGATCATGTCCGCGTTTGCCAGAATGCCCGGCAAATAGACAATGAGTGTGTTTCTGTAAGTCCTTGGCTTGAGCGTCGTCTTCAACGGAACCATCTTGACGGCTTCTTGAATTTTCTCGCGACGCAGGTACTTATCCAGAAACAATAAAGCAATAACGACGGCCGCGATGGCGCATATGACAATGACTACGATTAGCCACCACTGCATAGTCCTCACCCCTTTCAAAAGGCAAGTAGTAGATTATTAAGGTACTAGATAAAACTATATAATAATTTTGTGTATAGTGCAATACATATTTATTGACTTTATGCTTATGTTAGTATATAATTAAAGAGTACTCACCCCCTAGTAGGAAGTAAGCAAATGTCTAACTCGGCACAACAGATCAGAAAGGTGACACACGTCAATCCTCACGACCGTGGACCGGAGTGTGTGGGTATTCCACTACAAAGCAGCGTTCACAGAACTGCCACTCTCGAAGAGGGTGTGGAGCTCGAAGACGATGTCACGGTCGATGCTGGTTCTTACCTCGGCAAGAACGTAAACGTCGGTGCAAGGTCGCATATCGGACGAGGATCCTTCCTCGCAACAGGCGTCACAGTCGGTGAAGGAACACTGATTGAGCCTCTCGTCGTCGTGAAAAAGGGAATCATTATTGGTTCCGGTTGCCACATCACATCTGGCTACATCAGCGAAAATGTGCCTGATGGCACAATGATGGCAGGCGCTCCCATCCAGACGAGTGAGTAACCCCTCGCAAATATCACGGGCACGGATGCCCAGATATGTATGCGAGGGCTATTTTTTTGCAAAAAATAATATATATGTGTAATAATTTATACTGTACTTTGTCAATATCAAACACGAGGGGCTCTATGCCGCGAGAAACATTTAAAACAACAACCGAGTTCGAAGCAGTCGAACGCGAAAGGGTTCTACCTCCTGGCACCCGCTGGCACTACAACGAAGATGCGACCAGGGTGGTTGTTCCAGTCAGTGCACAGATCGAGAGTAGGGTACACATCGACCCGACTGCCAAGATCAGCACAGGGGTAACAATCCTCGAAGGTGTGAGTGTCGGAAAAGGTGCGGTAATCGATCGCAACGCTGTTGTCGAACAGGACATTGATCCTGTCGAGGACGTAGAACTCGAGACCTAACCTCAACAAAAGTACGACCCCGCACTGATATACAGGCATGGACGCCAAATGTATATCCGCGGGGCTTTTTATTGACAAAAATAGCAATTTAAATTATAATATATACAGTTCACTTCTACAATCTACCAGAATGGAGAAAAGATGAACGTACTTTTGTCGGTTGTGTTTGTGGTTATGATTGTTGTAGCTGTAGCATTTTGCATCTACAACCTTTCCTACTACGCGTTCCTTGAGGTAGCTACAGGCGTAAGTCGGTGGTCGCTCCGATTTTTCGGTCTCTCGAACCTTCTAGGACTGATGTTGGGAATACTCACATTGAGTCTCTTCGTGAGCCCAACAGACCACTCACTGCTTTTGCAAGTAGCGATACTGCTTTCTAGTCTCGCTATTGCCGTCGCATCTTTTTACTACATGTACAACGTACAAAAAAGATATGAGAGCTAGAACACATCATCAAGAGTAGCGCTCCCTTAAATGGGAGCGCTTTTTTTATCTGTAAAACAGATATTACGCTACAATGGTGCTTATGAGTAAAAAGCCCAAGTCAACAGAGAAGCTAATTTCCAACCGTCGCGCACGGTTTGATTATGAATTGGGTGAAGATTTAGTGGTCGGTATCGTGCTGACAGGACCCGAAGTTCGTGCCGCCCGTGATGGCCATGTGCAGCTAAAAGGTTCGTTCGTATCAGTTCACAACAATGAACTACTGCTAAACAACGTGAGTTTTAGCTTGCGTCTAAACGAAAAGGGTAAAACAAACGCCCGTACTATCGATACCTCGCCTCGAAAACTATTGGCGCACCGCAAGCAAATAGACGAATTTATAGCAAAGAAAAAAACAGGCATGAGTATAGTCCCAACAAAGCTACTGACTAGTGGCAAACATATCAAAGTTGTCATCGCACTAGGCAAGGGTAAAAAGACATACGACAAACGCGAGACTATCAAACGACGCGATATCGACCGCGATACCAAACGCGCCCTGAAACGCTAGTGCTTGACGTTTTGCAAATAGGGGAGTAGTATAGGCTTTATTGTTGAAGGAGTCATGATCTTTCTACATAGAGTTGTTCTTGAGTTTGCAAAGGTCGTTGCGTGTGAATCACACTAGATGCAGCCGAACCTAATCCGTTCACTCAAGCCATAGAACCAAAGACATTAGTTGCTAGCGCTCAGTGTCGAGTTCCGACTCAACAGTACGATAGTGGTTTGGCAGTTCCACGAAAGGTTATAACAGATGTAGCTTGGTCAATAGATCCAGCAGAACATCAAAAGACTGTTACGGCGCGCCGTATGTGCCGCCTTGCGGATTCTCTCACGAGGATCAAGCCTGATGTAGCATGGGAGATAGATACCCGCGCAAACTTTTGTGACTACGACGATCTACCGTCTGCGCCGTTGAGGCCTCCAGACACCGATCAAAGAGTCGCTAAAAAGGGCCTAACGTGAGGCGGCACCGACGCCACCACCCCCGCAGAAATGCGGGGTTTTCTCTTTTTAAACAGATAGTATGACTTGTAATTTATTCGAAAATAGTTTACTATATATCTTTATGAAATCCGTAGAAACAATCAGTAATATTCGGCGAGAAACAATCGATTCCGAACCTCAGTTAGAGGAGTTGATAGATCTAACTGCTGAAATCATGTTAAGTCCTGGTGGGCGAGCGAAAATTGCTGCAATAAAAACAGATAATGAACACCCACAACACATAGAAAATGCATGGCTAACACAATACCGAACTATAGATCCTGAGGACAAAAGAAAACGCTTGCCACCTATAGAATTAAAAAATATTCAAATTAATCCTGCAATTGCAGATCGAATAGAGCTACTGGGCGAGACTATATTAGATGAAGCTTTTGAATGCCTTGGTGAGTCTGCTATTGAAATACTAGAGGCTTTTAAAAAATGTGGGGATGACGAGATTGATAAAAAGTTAACGCTTTCTAACAGTGTCTTAGACTTGATCGAAACGTTAGGTAAAAGAGCTGCACTCAAATTTGATGGCGAGGATGAAAAAGAGGACTACCCACCAATCAGGCTCTCTCCTAATTTAATAGGCAAACTACCAGACCCAAACCTTAACCCTACTTGTTTAGGGCAGTCCATATTGGCAGCAAGCTTCTTTCATAAAGCAGATGTACCTATGCTACATAGTGGTGTGGTTATATCAAGAAGTGATGGTGAACTAACAAGCCAATCGACAGTTATCAGGGAAATGGTTGAGTATGCAGACGAAAATAACCTAGACATGTCGCCCAACTTTAGAAAACGACTCTCTGAAATGTATAACCAGAATGCCGATACGCTTTCTAACCATAGAGGCTTCCATGCAGCGGTATACGCTCAATTACACAAAGACTCTTGGATTCAAATGGATCCAAATTACGGATGTGCCTTGATCGAAGGTGGTGGAGCAATGTTTATTGATGAGGCCTATGAAAAACTAAAACAACGTCAAGCCATGGGTACTGAAGATCATATCTACCTAGGTGGTAATGTTGAGGATCTAGTGTGTATCATCAGAAGAAAGCTGCCGGATATTATGCCTAGTATGGACAAAATCGAACAGCTTCTCCTGGAGTGTCCAGCAGAAGAAATGTACAGTCATATTGTTGAAGAAGTTTTTAAACCTTTCCTCTTTAAGGGCCCTAATAGTAGCACAATTGATGAGACTACAAGAAAAATAGAGAGTGACTTGAAAGTTTTACTAGATGTTATAGGTGGTGGCTATGGCTACCTCCAAACCCGAATATCCGAAGTAATCAGAGAGTCATTTGTAAACCCGGATCATTCTCCGGATATTATTGCAGGATTTAAACGTTTTCAAACCGACGCAGATTTCAGACGTAGACGATTGGCAGATTTGCAAATTGCACCTATGATTCTACTCGTCCACATCCAATCAGATTTTATTGAAGCCAAGACAGAAAAATATAACAGCGGTGGATTAGGACATACATTTGTTGATGCCGGACTTCCAGCATACAGGATAGGTATGAGTGTTCTGAGTGACGTAGCAGTACATTATGGCGACGAACTACCCCTCAGTACATGGCTAGGCTACTGGCCTAGTAAAGTTAGCTTATTTGAGCACAGAGATCAAGTGCTCACACCTTCTCAAAAAGCACTTAGAAAAGCTGCTGCTCGGTATGCCTTGAAGGGGAATAGTACCTTGACGAATCAGTCTACAATAGGTATAATCGAGGATATTCTGACAGATTCCTATCAAGGAGCATCAAATGCCCACAGTGGAACCCGAGAAGTTGACTAAGCTTCTCGACGACGCAGATGTAGGAGGCCGAACCCGCAAAAAGCTTGAAGAAGCAAACACGGGCACGAAGGCGAAGAAGGAGAAACCGGCGCGCGGTCACGGCTGTGCAACACCCAACGCGGGTCCGGCTCGTCTTTGAGATGTCAGGGCGGGTCATCATATAGAAGTGATGGCCCGCCACCCCGCACTACAAAACGTAGTGCGGATTTTTCTTTTTAAGACCTTATTTCCTGTATCTCACCGTCATCTAAAAACTTGATAATTTTTGATGGCTTTCTATCAGACAAATCACCGCCATCATCATAAAATTCCACTGCATCGCCAAAATATCCCTTTGCTTGATCAACTGTTACGGCGGGTAGTTGTGAGGGTAGGTTAGCACTAGAGGTAGCAAGCGGGCCTGTTTGTTCTAGTAGTGTGATCAAACGAGGATCAGCTGGGACACGAAAGGGCAGACTACCGAGTCCCTTATGCGCATATTTTAGCTCATCACTAACTGGCAAAATAACACTTGTAGGTCCAGGCCAATACACAGTGGCTTTGTTGATATTTTCATCACTAACAATACCCTTTAGCTGATCTGCAGACGCAATCAAAATTGTGCCGACAGGTCGCTTTGCATCACTATGTTTCACCTCATATATACGCTCAACCGCAGCGGGTGAGAGTAAACGACCAACAATTCCATACACGGTATCGGTCGCAATCACACCCACGCCATCATTTTGCAAAATCTCGATAATATTCATAAAGATATATTGTACCGTATCTGTTAAAATAGAACTAATGAAACTTTATTCCTGGAACGTAAATGGTATTCGCGCAGTGCTCAACAAAGGCGCATTTCAGTCTTTTTTGAAAGAGCACGACCCTGATATCTTATGCTTGCAAGAAACCAAGGCTCATCGTGAGCAGGTCGAGATCGATCTGGCGAGTTATCACGAATACTGGAATAGTGCAGCAAAAAAAGGGTATTCATCGACCGCAATCTTTAGCAAAACTAAAGCCTTGCAAATCATTAACAACTTCCCAGACCATATTGCTGACAAATATCACCTAAAGGATAGTTTCGGTGACCCTAATGACGAAGGTCGGGTAACTGCTGCTGAATTTGAAAAGTTTTGGGTTGTGACGGTCTATACGCCAAATTCAAAAGGTGACCTAGGGCGGCTCAAACTCCGTTACGAAGCTTGGGATCCAGCATTTTTAGAATATATGAAATTTCTAGAAAAGACCAAACCAGTATTGTTCTGTGGCGATTTGAATGTAGCCCACAAAGAGATTGATCTAGCACGACCAAAAGAAAATGTGGGTAAACACGGCTTTACTAACGAAGAGCGCGAACGGTTCCAAGAGTTCATCGATGCAGGCTACGTTGATACTTTCCGTATATTCTATCCTGATAGACTAGAGGCTTTCACCTGGTGGACTCACTGGGCAAATGCACGCGCTCGCAACGTCGGCTGGCGGATTGATTATTGGATGGCAAGCGCAAAGATCGCGAGCAGCGTCAAAGCTGCCGAAATCCACCCCAAAGTTATGGGTTCTGACCATTGTCCTGTTAGTATAGAATTAGATATATAAGTTTTTAGGAGTACGCATGAGCGCGCAGCCAGCTACCAGCGAAGCAGTACAGTGGGTTACTGACCAGCATGAAAACTTTCAACCAAACTCTCGGACCAAACAAAAAATAGCTCATATCTCTCTTGGGATGCTAATTGGACCTACTAGTATAGGCAAGTCACACCTTATGGATAAAGTGGTGCAGCAAGACCCTCGCTTTTCTGGCATGGGTACTATAACAAATCGTGATAAACGCCCTGGTGACCCAGACAATTATCGTTTTGTTTCGACCGATGAGTTCGTGAGTAAAATCGAAGCAGGCGAGTTAGTACAATACGAAATCCATCCTGGCACTGGTGATTTTTATGGTAGCGACGCCGATAGCTATGAAACAGAATTTGTAGTTGCACCAGTACTACAAAAAGGCGTAAAAGCATTTGAATCGGCAGGTTTTAAACACACAGTGCCGATAGGAGTAGTTGCCTGTGGCACAGATTGGCAACAAAGATTACCCGAACGCTCTTCAGAAGCTTCTTTTGTGGGTAGGCTGGACGAAGCACTCGAGGTTATAGAGTGGTTACAGCGCAAATACCATAACATACCAATTCTTGATAATCAAAACAGTAAAACCGCAGAAAACGCACAAAAAATACGTCAACTAACAACCCACGGATTTACATGGAAAGATATTATCGAATCAACTGGTACTGTTGGTCAGATGATTGAGATGAAAAAACTAGCGCAACACAAGTTGGAGCTATTGGGTGAGCAGTAGTAAAGTCTGCACGCTAGTATTCTTGCGTCGAAATGATGATATATTGCTCGCGATGAAAAAACGTGGCTTTGGTGCAGGACATTGGAATGGCATCGGCGGCAAAATAGATCCTGGCGAAACGATAGAGCAAGCTTTGGTGCGCGAATCGCAAGAAGAAATCAGTGTCACGCCGACGGCGTGGGAAAAAGTTGCTGAACACGACTTTCACATGGACACCGACGGCGATCAGCCTTGGCATATGTTTGTGCACACTTATATTGCTGATAAGTGGGAGGGTGAGCCGACCGAGAGTGAAGAGATGGCGCCGAAATGGTATAAAATTTCTGATATTCCATATGATTCTATGTGGCAGGACGACCCGTTCTGGCTACCAAAAGTACTAGACGGCAACAAAGTGGTAGGTGAGTACACCTTTGATACAAACAATGACATGCTAACTCATGACGTGCAGATAGTCGACGAATTACCTAACGAGATTCCTGTGAGTATGTGATGGACAGTTCATATTGGCTCAAACAATCACCAACCAAGCCACTCTTTCCAGATATCGAGTGGAGCAAGCCCGAACAAAAAGCCCGAGCTGGTAGATTACTGATTATTGGCGGCCACGCACAGGGTTTTATTGCCATCGCCCAAGCTTATGAAACAGCGCTAAAAGCTGGGGTAGGGGACGTACGTATACTATTGCCTGATAGTCTGAAAAAAAACTTACCACCGAACCTAACCGAGGCAACACTACTACCCAGCAACCCCTCTGGTGGATTCAGTAAAGACGCCTGGCCCGAGATCGAAGCTGGGGCAAAATGGGCAAATGGAATATTACTACCAGGTGATGCCAGTCGCAACAGCGAGACGGCAATTTTGTACGAAAAACTACTGGATAAGACTGATATACCACTGACCATTACTCGAGATGCAGTAGATTTACTCAAAAACAACTACAGCAAATTGGTCGAACGACCAAATACTTTGCTAGTATTGTCGTTTGCACAAGCTCAGAAGTTGCTGAGTGGTGTATATTACCCGAAAGTTATCACTTTTTCGATGCCACTGGCAGCATTTGTCGATGTAGTACACAAATTCACTCTGACATATCCTGTAACCCTGATGATTTTGCACAATGAAAACTTGATTGTTGCGCACGGTGGCAAGGTATCCACAACACCTTGGTCTAACCCAATGGCAATCTGGCGAGGCCATACCGCAACGCTTGCTGCTAGTTACTGGCTCTGGAACCCTGACCAGCCATTTGAAGCTGTAACTACAAGTTTAGTCCAATAAAAAAGCAACTAATCATAGTTGCAATTTATGGTACCGCGGACCGGACTTGAACCGGTACGTCCCGAAGGACACAAGATTTTGAGTCTGGCGTGTCTACCAATTCCACCACCGCGGCATGTACGCCTTATTTTACCGCAGATACATGTTAAAATAAAGACACTCCGGTGGGAGCCACTTTTCTATGAAAAACGACAATCAACCAAACCAACCACAAAAGAAAGACCGCGAAGCCGCGGCTAATATCATTCGTGATGATTTAGATCGCATTTACTCTGGTGACGATGCACCGCACGCCAAAGCCGAACAAGAGATCCGAGCCAAGCAAGAACCCACACCCCAGCAAACTTCACAACAACCTAGCGCTACCAACCAAGACCAATGGAAACACTACCACAACTCGTGGAGCTCATACTATCAGCAATATTACGAACGATATTATATGAATCATCTACACCATGAAAAGCAAAAAGTCCAACAAGCCACACCAGCTACTCAACCAGGGGTTATAGGTAGTCTCGAGCCTGCACAAATTAGCGAAGAGGACAAAGCCGTCACAGAGCTCCGCGATCAGTTGTTGACAACTGTAAAAGACCGCGCCGGCCAGGTCAAGAAATCTCGTCACTACGCACCCATCATGACCGCAGTTGCTTTTGCGTTAGTCTTTTTGTTCCTACAATTCAACCAATTTATGTTCGCCACCGTCAATGCTTATATCAGCCCTGGCAGTATCAACCCACAAAATATTATTCTAGACCCATCTAGCGGTACAACCGTCGGTAAAGAGCCAAAACTAATTATCCCAAAAATTAATGTCGAAGCACCTGTCATATACGGCGCAAATCCACTAGACGATACTGAGGTACAGAACAAACTACGCGATGGGGTAGTGCATTATCCAATCGGTAACGCCGCCAGTGTACCAGGGCAAAATGGAGCAACCACTATATTAGGGCACTCTAGCATGGACGTGTTTGACGACGGTAAGTACAAGTTCGTGTTTGTGCAATTATCAAAACTCAACACCGGCGATAACTTTTACGTCAACTATCAGGGTACACGCTATACCTATAGTGTCACCAAAAAAGAAATCATCGATCCTCGTGAGATCGCCAAAGTCACACCGACCGATGCGTCCAAGCCAAGTGCTATATTAATCACCTGTGAGCCTCCTGGAACCGCTCTCAAACGTTTGCTTGTCTTTGCTGACCAAGTCAGCCCTGATCCATCCAAGGCCAAGGAAGCGACCCCAAACAGCCAACAAACCACATCCACAACATCTATCCGTGGCTACTCGCCATCAGCCCTCGAACGCCTGTTCGGTATAAGATAAATCAAGTTAAACTAAGTTACCAGTGCGACCATCAAGAACTGGCACAAATTCATCCCCATCTTGATACCCATATAGGTATGCAAGTTGCAAACCCTTCTTGGTAACAGGATTCCCATGATCAATTTCCCCATCTTTGAAACGCTTGGGTAGAATTGTTTCGACTGCTTTGGCCGTAGCTTTCGAAGGTACTTCTGCGAATAATATATCTTTTAATGCTTGTTCTTCTTCATCTTTAACACGTCGACGAGTAATTGTTTGAAGAGATAGCTGGGGAGCGCTTTGTTTTGCAGCTATAGGATCTGTACCATACTGGCTTGTAAGACTTAATCGACGACCAAAACTATCGAATATAGCGCTACGCGCAACGTGTAATAACTGCCTATCCTCGCGGGCAGTTTCGAATTCTATCATTACATCATTAGCTGAACGTTGTCCATCAGTTAGTTGTCGGAGAACCTTTGCGGTGCGTAGTCTTTGATGCCTCTCTTTGAGCCTACTGTAAGATAAAAGTACGCTAAGCTGATTAATTGCTTCGCCAGTATACGTAGCCTGATCATCAGACAAGACACCTCTATACACTCCAGCTGAAGGGAACGATTCGTGCGCAATTAAACCACCGAGACACTTATCACCGATTTTAACACCATACTCACGATCATTCTTAGGCATGCCATACGCTTGTTGCAGTAGCGACGCTCTAGTCAGCGCCCTTAAAACTTCTTTTCCTTGACCATTAGCAAACACTGTCGCATAGTCGTCAAAACTATCCGATTGTTGGGCAATGAAAAAATAGTCTTCTTGACTGGTATATTTTTGATCAACTAATCTCATAATTTTTTATATTAACACTAAAACTATTTATTGTCAACTAATATTGCTTGTATGAGCCTATAAAATAACCGTACAAAACTATCATGGCTAGGCCTGGTTTGTCGAGGATGTTTGAGCGTAGCGAGTTCCGCAGGCAACCAAGAATAGTGAGGATAGGTTTGTGTCGCGGTATTTTGTCAGCTAAAAAGTTTTGCAGTACTTTTTAAAAAGTACGAAAGAATTTATTCAATGACCATAACAGAGGATTGCAGGACTGGTTTGCCGGTGCCTGAGTTGATACCTATATCAAACAATCTCTTGCCATTGTCACTCAAACTCATATCATAACCTTGGGTGACGCTACCAATCGTCTCGATATTTGTGCCATCATATTCAAAGATAGTCAGCACCCCGCCAGCGTCACTGACAAAGCGAAAATCATCGAGCCATTTCAGGTGATGTTCGAGAGTATAGGCTGGATTGTTAGGAACAGTAAAGACAAAGTTTTGTCGGCGCTCTAGGTCATAAACAGACAAGTTCGATCCGTTCTGAGCAACGACAAAACGTCCACTGTTAGAGAAATATAGCCATTGCACACCGGGCGCTAGCTCAAACTTGGCATATGGCTTTTTGGCTAGCAGCGGATCTTTATATACTTCTACAGTTGTACCGTGGGAAACTGCCTGATAGTCATCGTTAAAATAGCTACTAATGGATGTACGAACATTGATTTCATCTGCTTTAAACCTTGTTAAAATCCTGGTTTTTGCTGCTGAATCATCATAATAGCTGACAATTTGTTCGGTTGGTTTCAATGCTACGTATCCGATCCTATTATCCCGATACAGCTCAAACTCACGTACATTTTCGGCAACATCTTTCGGGGTACTACTATTCGTAATATCCACTTTGCGAACCGAGCCATTCGCCAGAACAAACAGTATGTTGCCGCTATTACCAACAAAGTTTGCGCTGCTGATATTGATATTCTTTAGTACAGATATATTACGAGAGTTAGCTGCGTCGCTACGGTCTAGGCGCAACCACTGAGTCTTGCCGGCGTTAGTATGAGTAACCAATATGTATTTCGAGCCAAAATCCCATTCAACAACCTTGAAAACATCACCAGGGCCGCTAGATTTAGCAACTGCTTCTGGGATTGCCAGCTCGGTCGTTTTTGGCTTGTCCTCGTCGCGCAAATCGACAATCTTTAGCTTGGCTTCATTTGGCTTTTCGATTGCTGCGATCCAATTCTTGTCGGGTGATATCTTCATACTGGATAGCTGTTCAAAACTTTGCAGCTCGTTTGTAGTAATGTTTTTTGGTATCAGCAGGGCATTTAGCCACAATAGCTCGCCGCTACCCAAATCAAAGTTCTTGCTCCAGCCGCGGTATTGTTTCAAGCTCATTGTCACATTGCGATATCCAGCACTGGTGTTCTTTTTACTGTTGGTAGTAAAGCTCTGTTTGGCACCGTCAATACTGACACTAGCACCAGTAGGGAAGCTACGGAACTGTATCAATCCACCTTGCTCGGCCTGGCCATCGCTATCAACACTGTAACCCAAAACCAAAAACAGTGAAACAACCACCAATATTATGACGGACAATGTCATCGCTGCATATGTCAATGTACGCTTTGCCAATTCGCGCTGGCGTTGTTTCGGATTGTGCATATGGTTTTATTATACCTTGAAATCACGATTTTAAAGTGTGTATTTTCTGATAAAAAGAGTATTGCAAATTTCAGGGCAAAAGCGTATTATAAACGTAAGCACAGCAGTTCAGGGGAAGAACTGAGTGAGGAAAAGGAAAAATGAGTACAAAAAAACAAACAGTCATCATCAACGGCAAGACGTATGATATGGCCAGCGGTCAACCTTTATCGGCGCCCCATACAAACCCTGTCAAGAGTAGGGTTATTAGTGATATCGCCCCTAATCATCAAGGTATTTTAGCCAAAAAAGCCAAGCCAACTAATGCTGCTAATATAGCAAAAAAGGCGCGTACAATCGCTCCTCATACTCGCTCAAATCCACAGAAATCAACGACACTACGCCGTGATATCCTGAAAAAACCAGTCAGCAAAGTACGACCTGACGCCAACAAAATCCACCGCCACGTCCAGAAATCTGCGCGTATCACCAAATTTGCGCCTAGCGCTAGCGCAGCGCAGTCAACCGAGCCAAAGATAGACAAAGATCTCGCCGCACAAACAAAAGCTTTGCAAATAGCCCATGCTGAGCATGTCGCAAAAACAGAACACAAAAGCGCCCACATCAGTTCACGGGTTATCAAAGAACACTTGTTAGGGCAGGCTATCGATAAAGTACCAGTTAATGAAGAATTGCAGCCTTCATCATCAGCTCAATCAACCCGCAAGAGTCGCTTTGCTAGCGTAGCAATGACCAGTGTAGCTCTGTTGTTCCTGGGTGGTTACCTAACATATATCAACATTCCAAACCTTTCTATCCGTATTGCAGCAGCCAGCACAGGTATCGACGCTAGTTTGCCTGCATATCAACCTACAGGCTACCGTATTCAAGGACCTATTAGTTACCAAGACGGTGAAGTAAATGTTAATTACAAATCAAACAATAGCAACCAGGGCTATAAACTCACGCAACGCCCAACAGATTGGGACCCTATCGCAACGCTTGATAATTACGTTGAATCAGACTCTAAAAACGACTACCAAATACATAGTGTTCAAGGCCTAACTGTCTATACATATAACAAAAAAGCTGTATGGGTTAACGGCGGTATATTGCACGTTATCGACGGCAACGCGCCTCTGTCCAGCCAACAGGTTGAACGCATCGTCGCTAGTATGTAAGGCTCTCCTTTCATTTTTTGGATCAGCAAAAAACGAAACAAAAAACTGACCAGACACCTTTAAATCGCTAAAAAACAAGTAGCAAAAACATTTGGTTAGCTGCGAAACTCACCGCCAACTGGCGGTTCAAACATTATCGCTAAGTCAGTAGTTTTTGCTACTTGTTTTACGGATTTTACAGAGGCCTGGGCTCAAGCTGCAACGCGATGCGATTTGGTGAGCGTACGAAGTCACCGAGAAAAACAGATTTCTTGTTTCCTGACGGCGTGAGGACTGTTTGAGCGTAGCGAGTTCCGCAATAGCTCAAGAAACAAGAAATCTGTTTTTCATCGCGTAACTGAGTCAGCTCGAAAGTTTTGCCATACTTTTTAAAAAGTGGGAGAGCAGTTATCTGTTAAAATAGACT
>CAMTWU010000009.1:0-22117 GCA_947085525.1 uncultured Candidatus Saccharibacteria bacterium
AATAGGATTGTAGTTTCTTTGACCTGACGCTTCTTTAGGACTTTGCGTACGATGTCATCGCGGTGCAATGGGCCTTCTTTGCGTAGGATGTCAGAAATGATATCTGCAACTGTACCAGACGAGTATCCCCATTCGCTCAGAGCGTAGATACCACGACCAATTAGGACGAAACGGCTGTCTTTGATTAGCTCGTTGTGGATAGCTTGTTGTGTGACGTGGCGTCGTTTGAAATCACTGTTTTTTATAGCTTCGGCGACTTTGCTAAAGTGCATTGGTTTGCCGTTTTCAGCTAGGATAGCATAGATTTTGTCGCGAATGTTTTTAGGGTTAACCAGAGGGTTCTTTACTAGTCCCCACTTGTCCTTTAGGCTTGCAACATGCTTGCTGACGCTAGCTGCGGCACGGACGTTTGTAGGGTGTTCAAAGCCGCTGACTTGTTCGAATAGTTCGTCGATAGTAACTGGCTTGCCCTTTAGGTCTTTGATCGCTTTGTGCACAGTATCAACGTTTTCTTTGATCTTTTTGTTGTCGTGGTGTTCGTTCAAGCCAACAGATTGGAAGTAGTCGTCGTTTTCGTCAACAACTGCTAGGTTCGGTGCCAATGCAGACACAAATGCGACATGCGAGTGATCACGAGCATCGGCGTTTGGTTTGATCTTCTCGCTCAAATCTTTGACACGAGCAACTCCACCCATTTCTGATAGGTGTTTGATAAATTCTTTTTCAAGTCTCGCTACATCAGCTTGACCCTCTTCTGATGCGATCTTGAGTCGGATTAGGATAGCTTTTTCTAGTTGGCGTACACGTTCACGTGTAATACCCAGCATTTCACCGATTTGTTCCAATGTTTCTTTGCGGTCATATAAACCAAAACGACGAGCAATAATCTCGCGTTCACGTTCGCGATCAATACTCTTCAAGACATTATCAACAGCCCCTTTAATATCTGGGCTGGTAACTTCCACCTCGGCTGTATCGGTCATATGATTTATTCCTTTTAACTGCTAGTTATAACAGAAATTTATATTCTTTAAATACTATATTAGAACACATTTTGTATAAAGTCAAGGCTTTTAACTGCATTTTTGCTATTTATCTACCCTCTTTTTACACACCTCACCCCTGTGCTAAGTAAATTATAGCACAAATTAGACTATGAGGCCAAAGGTTTTGTGGCAATTTACGAGGTTAGTCTTTTCTGTCCTGGGATGGCTAAGCTTTCTTTTTGATCACTCGTCTGCGGCCACCTTTTTTGGCTGGAGCTTTGGCTAGTAACTCTTTGGCTTGGTCGTGTGTGATAGATTTTGGCTCGGTGTCTTTCGGTATCTTGGCATTTTTTGTTCCATCGGTGATATATGGTCCGAAACGGCCTTTTAACACCTTGATACCATCGCCAAAGTCAGCGATGTTTTTTTCAGCTTCGGCCTTTAGTTTCTCGGCATAATATTTGCGAGCTTCGACTAGGGTAATTGTATGTGGATCAAGTGGTTTGATCGATACAAACAATTTATCGACTACTATATATGGTCCGAAACGACCGATATTAGCTTTGATCTCTTTGCCGTCTTCGGTTTCACCAACAACACGTGGTAATTGAAAGGCTTCTAGAGCCTGCTCTAACGTGACGGTATCGATTTTTGCCCCTGTTGGCATAGGTGCAAAGTCTGGTTTATTGTCATCATCCCCTGCTTCACCACGTTGTAGCATGGCACCATAGCGACCATAGCGTGCAATGATTGGTTTGCCAGATTTCGGATCGTCACCCAGGCTACGACTCTGCGATGCATCTGCACGAGAGATATCAGCACTACTCTCGACCAATTTGTGAAATGGTCCATAGAAGCTCTTTAGCACTTCGACGCGTTGTTTATTGCCATCGGCGATTTCATCTAGTTGGTCCTCGACTTCTTTGGTGAAGTCATATTCCATAACCTCAGAAAAGTGTTTTACTAAAAAGTCTGTCACCACATTACCTGTATCTGTTGGAACCAGCTTGTTGCTGTCTTTTCCGTATTGAACAGTCGCCGAGTATTTAGTGTAGGTCAGGGAACCAATCGTTTGCACTTCAGAGGGCGTTTCACGCCGTGGAGCAGGCTCCTTGGGCTGCACTTCGCTTTTACCCTCTTCAGCTGCAACCGATTGCTCACTCTGTAATTTCATGACTGTAATTTTACGCTCGATTCCTTCGACATCGCCACGTTCTACATAGCCACGAGTTTGAACGGTTGCGATGGTCGATGCATAGGTACTCGGCCGGCCGATGCCCATTTCCTCGAGTTTTTTGACTAATGATGCTTCGGTGTAGCGTGCTGGTCCGCGTGACAGGTTTTCGGTTGCAGTAGCCGACAGTAACTCTAGACTGTCACCGGTGTTAATATCTGGCAATAACTTGTCCTCGCCTGATCGGCCATAGACTTTCAAAAATCCGTCGAATACTACGATTTCACCCTTTGCCTCTAGATCTTGAGTAGACTCGCTGGCACTAATTGTCATGGTGGTCTTTTCCAGCTGAGCCGGTGCCATCTGGCTAGCAAGGGCCCGACGCCAGATCAGATTGTATAATTTCTTTTGCTGTTCATCGCTACCTGCCATAGATTTACTGACATTTGTAGGGCGGATTGCTTCGTGAGCTTCCTGTGCGCCAGATGATTTTGTCTTGAAAGTTCGAACCTGATGATAGTTTTCGCCATATTCACCCTTTATATATGTAGTCATGGCGCTCAGGGCATCGCCGCTGATGTTCAGGCTATCAGTACGCATATATGTAATATGTCCAGCTTCGTACAAACGTTGCGCCAGGCTCATCGTACTGCGTGGGCTATAGCCGAGCTTGCTACTGGCTTCTTGCTGCAGAGTACTGGTGGTAAACGGTGCGCTTGGGTTGCGGGTACCTGGCTTTTTAGCGATATCAGCTACTGTAAAATCACTTTTTGCGTATTCATTTAGTATTTTTTCAACCTCGGCTGCAGATTTGAATTTGACAGGAGCTTCGCTGACTAGTTCGCTACCATCTTTTAGGGTGAAGATCGCTTCTAGTTTAAAGGTAGACTCCGCTGTGAAGTTTTCTAGCTCTCGTTCACGCTCTACTATTAAACGCACAGCTACACTCTGCACACGGCCGGCGCTCAGTTTTGGTCCGACTTTGCGCCATAACACTGGTGAGAGCTCAAAACCTACCAAATAATCTAGTGCTTGACGAGCTTGTTGAGCCTCGACCAATTCTTGATTAATGTTGCCTGGATTGGCAACAGCTTTGTCCAACGCTTTTTTGGTAATTTCGTTAAACACGATACGTTTGGTGTTTTTCGGATCTAGTTTCAAGGTTTCGGCTAGGTGCCAGGCAATAGCTTCTCCTTCGCGGTCTTCATCAGATGCCAACCAGACTGTGTCGGCTGATTTGACGTCTTTGCGTAGTTCGGCGACAACCTTTTTCTTATCGGCGCTGACTTCAAACTTTGGTTCAAAATTATTATCAACGTCGATACTGCCGTTTTTACTAGGTAGACCACGAATATGGCCAATAGAACTCTTTACAACAAAGTCACTACCGAGGTATTTCTCGATAGTTTTGGCTTTTGCCGGTGACTCTACTATTACTAAGTTTTTCATATATATTGCCCGTTGGGTTACGTTTGATATAAACACAAGGCAATGTTTCACGCAAGTAATATGTACAGTATTTATTTTATTCAGTTTCCTGAGACCACTATCTAAATAATGAACTTAGGGAACTGCCAGGTGAGCAGTTAACGAGAGTTTCTCGTTGCTGTTCACCTGGCTCCTATGGATAGGTTGCTCCTCTTACTGGGACTGTTAGCCGTGTCCGTGCCCGTTTGAGCTCAGAACGAACGGTGAGTCTTCACCGTGTTCGACCTTTGTGCCGTCCACGGCATCCTTGAACTTGAGCCCGAAGGCTTCGTCCAGTGTTGGCTGCTTCTCGCCCTTGCCGGCCTTCTCCATCTGCTCGAGTTGCGGGCGGAGGGAGTTGGCGGCAGTTACAAGATCGCTTGTGGTGATCTTGTAGGTCTTGCGACCGTCGACGCGTGTCAGAGCGACAGATGATGCGCGTGTCACGACCTCGCGAATAAACGCAGGCAGGAAACCTTGCGTGAACTCGAAGACCTCGTCGAAGTCGATGTTGTCGAGCTTCTTGCTCGGAACATAGACCTTGATGAGCTTCTCCACTCCTTCGCGGTCGAGTGCCCCGATTTCCACCAGAGCATCCAATCGGCCAGGTCGGAACATCCCTTCGTGGATGCGATCGATCTGGTTGGTCGTCATGAGCATCAACAGCTCACCACCCTTGGCGACGATGCCGTCAAAGGCGTCAAGCATCTCAGAAACTTCATCGTCATCCGACGAAGAGGTTTCCGTGTCAACGTCCTCGAAGAACACGACCGCCGGCTGGTAAAGCCGAGCAGTACGCATGACGTCTTCGAGGTCATCACGACCGGGACGAGCGGCGATGAATGTCCACCCATTGTCGGTGGCTTCCTTGGCCGTCTGCTGACCTGTGAGGGTCTTGCCGGTGCCGTACGGACCGTGAAGTAGTACCGCTCTCTTGAGCGGCATGCCGTCACGACGCATGGCTTCGGTGTACCTCAGGACTGACCACAGTGACGTCTCGAGCTGGGTTTTGACCTCGGCGGAGTGGACCACCTGCTTCGGGTTGAAGTTGGAGAGGTCAAGGAACTCAGGGTCGTTGTGACCGATGATGGCCTGCCCACGGTAGATCGACTTGGTCTTGAGGTGCTGTTCGATTGCATCGAAAAGCTCCTCAATCTCTTGCCGGTACTTCCGAGGGCCGTACGCGTGCAGACAGAAAATGCGCCCGTACTCGTCATTGCTGTGCCCATCGCACATGACGATCTCAACGTTTTTCAACGTTGGGATCTCGAGAGTACCCCAGGGCACCTGTTCGGTGACTCCAGGGGCAACCTCTACCCGACGAAGCTCTGGCGGCCTACTTCCGAAGAAGCTCTCGACATTTTTGCCGAGTGTGATGCCGTAGCGCTCCTTTAGTACCTGTGATGTCGCGTACGCGCCGTCCATGCGGCGGTACAGGAACTCACGAGTGAACTCCGTGGTTGTCTCATCCTCCTCCCTCTTGCGATGGAGGATGTTGATGGCCTGGTCGTACGACATCCCGTGAGGGACTGTGAATGAGTCACCAGTTTTGACGGAGTCATCGCCGATGATCTGCTGACCAGCACCGATGTGCTGCATGAAAGCCATAACAACCTGGGGGTTGGGATGGCCGTCTTCACCGAAGATGTCGTCCGGTGTAATGCTACTGTCGTCATACATTATTAGAACCTCCTGGTTCAAGTTGTACTGCGTTGGTTGTAGTAAAACAATTGGCTAGTCGTGAAGCCAAGATTCCGGGAAACTATCCCCGGCCTGCTGTTCTTCTGCTGTCCGATTTTCATTTGCAGACTTTTGATCTACAAAACGAAAAACGTACTCGCAGATGCCATGACACTGCTGGTGCAGCTTGTCAGTCATGATGTCGAGGATTCGCTCACGATCAGCTTCAGGAACCTTTGCCAAGAAATCCCACATTGCCTGCGAGATTTCCCAACGAACGATGCCCATAGCTCCACAATCGATGACTCGTTCCTCACCCGAGATTTCAGTCTCGGGCTCAAAGCCGTCCATAATTGCTCCTTTGGGTATCGAGAAGCTCCTTGTGAGATTCTCGGCAGAGAGTATATAACTTTTTACATACTCAGTACCGAGAACCTCGAGGTACCTATCCATAGATTATTAAATGACATTGTGCAAGGATTTAATATAAATCAACTTACAACAATACATTCTAAAATAACATATTATTTACAGTACGTCAATACTACGTAAGATTATATGTTGGGTAATAAAAAAGCACCAATGGTGCTCTCGGCCCACGAAGACGGAGCTGGGCTCGACGTCTTCGTGGGTGTGTTGGTTCAGATCAGCTTTCCCCGGGAAAGTATCTGGCGCCGTACACCAGGATTCCCGCGATAAAACAGATGATGATGGCTGGAACAGTCAGAAGCTTTCGCAAAATTCTCTCCCGATTGATGATCATTCAATGCCTAGTTCATCATTTTTCTTCCGATGACCTCCTTCTGGAGCTTCTCCGGGTCACCGATGATCCAAGCTAGGACTACAAGAGCTGCGGCTGCAACCCCAGTAGCCTTTACTGCGGTTCGTGTGATGTGCTTGATTTGCATAAATCTTCCTTGTAGGTAGAACAACAGATCCTAGTGTATTGTTATAACAATTTATTACCGAATTGTCCACTGGTTTCCGCCCAGTGATTTGATCATTCCTTTTATTTCTAGCATTGTCAGGGTTTGGCTAAAGATGATTGGGTCTAACTTTGACTTACCTACCAGTTCGTCGCCATCACGCATACCAGATTGCAGGAGCTCTAGTATAGTTACTTCCTCGGGGCTGTCGCCCAGTATGAACCTGGTTTGCTCGGCCTTGATAGTCGGTGCTATTACCTCTAATATATCTTCTACCTTGGTGACGGGTATCGCGCCTTGGCGGATCAACGCGTTGCCGCCTGCGCTCAGCGGGTTTGTGATATTGCCAGGTACTGCAAAGACTTCCTTGTTCTGGTTCAAGGCATGGGTCGCGGTCGATAGTGACCCAGATTTGGTGGCCGCTTCTACTATTAATACTCCGTCTGCGATGCCGCTGATGATACGGTTTCTTTCTAGGAACCTATAGGCCATTGGCGATATACCAGGGTCATATTCGCTGATCAATGCCCCGCCGCTATCCGTTATTTGTTTGGCCAATGTTTTGTGGCTGCTGGGGTATACAGTGTCCAATCCATGAGCCATGACAGCTATAGTTATACCTCTCGCCTGCAGTGCGGCACGATGTGCGATGCTGTCGATACCCAGTGCTAGTCCGCTGACGACTACTACGCCCGCTCGCGCCAGTTCACCTGCTAGTTTCTCGGTTACTTCTCTGCCGTATTGGCTAGGCTTGCGCGATCCTACGATTGCTATTGTAGGTATCTTTTTTTCGGGTAATTTACCTAGAATATATAACTTTTTAGGAAAACTATCAAGCTCAAATGACCCCTGTAAGAATTCTGCTTTATCTGTTGATATTCTATTGATTTCCATGATTTAAGTGTTTAAACTGTTGACACAAAGTCAAATAAATGCTAATATGGCATAGTTCAGCTGTCCTTTGGGATAGCTAGACGCACCTTATACCCCCTATTCTAACCATAAGTTTGCTGCGAGTAAACTTATGAAAAAGTTAGAGTGTCCGTGAGTGTGTTGAGACAAGTAACTACCCTCCACTTTATCAGCATATAAGCACTCGCGAGCACACTAATCCCTTTAACCAGCGGACCCCTACAAATTGTGAGGTGGGTCACGCGTCCCTCGCGGGAGCCTAGCGGTGCGTTGAAGGGCTAAATAGCGTCAGGCGATGCCCACCCTTGCCTGACGCTTTTTAGTTGTCTTTAAATAGTGTAACTAGTTGGTTCGAATTGGTTGTGTATGAAATCGTTTATCACTTTGTCAGTGATTGTGAATATCTCTGGTAGTTTCTCTACTTCAGCTTTATTGAATGAGCCTAGGACAAAGTTAATGTCACCTTCGACTCTAGCTTCTTGGTCAATACCAACCTTTAGTCGTGCATATTCATTACCGAGGTGTTCATTGAGACTCTTGATACCATTATTGCCTGCTGGGTCCTCTGTTTTGGGCCGAGTACGGACTTTGCCAAAGGCCAGTTTTAATTCGTCGTGTACGACTAAGATGTCGCTATTATCTAGCTTGTAAAAATCTCGAACAGCTCGGGCGCCCTGGCCGCTTTCGTTATAGTATGTTGTTGGTTTGTAAAATAATATCTTTTCATCATCTACTGTCTTTTCACTGATCAGTCCGTGAAACTTTGGCTTGTCCTGCCACTCGCCCGCAACTCGATCAATCGCCATAAAACCAGTGTTATGACGTGTACCTTTATATTTCTTTTCGGGGTTGCCGAGGCCAATGATTAACTTCATACTAACAGTGTACAGTATTGCTTTTTATACGAAAATATGCTAATATATACTCAAGATCGTTACATTCGGTAAAGATTCGAACCTAAGGAGAAAATATGGATGACTCTATGGATACGAGTAATCTCGTATTTGTCGCTGTAGTGGGGATCCTGGCGTTTTACTTCGCCTTCACTCAGTTCATGACCTTCAAACCGAAAGGGATGGCAACTGGTTTGGTAGTTGGGATCATTTCCTACTACATAATCAGGAGTATCGCTGCCGATTTGTTGATATACATCATTCCTGCTCTCGCCGTGATCGCGGTGCTTTGGCTCTTGAGTCATCGTGCGAGTGTGCGACGGGCGCGAGAGCGTGAACGACAGCGGCAACAGAACCAACAGCCTCGACCAGGCGCGCGTAGCACCCAGACAGGTGGCAACTGGCGCTAAAACTCAGGTCGTCCTGACAAGATTTCCGGTAGTTCACACTACTGACGCAATCTTGTTGGGTCGGCCTTTTACTTTTTGTCCTTTTCCTCTTGACGGAAGCTGAACTTTATAGGGCTGCCGATATAGTCGAACTCTTCGCGGACTTTCTTTTCTAGGTAACGTTTGTAGCTCCAGTGTAGAAGCTTTAAGTTACTGCCGTGTATGACGAACCATGGTGGGTTTGTGTCAGTTTGTACCATATAGCGAAGTTTTGGATACGTGTTTTTGAGCCCTGCTGGCGGGTGCATACTGATGGCTTTTGATAGCACTTTGTTGAGCTTGGCGGTTTGGTGTTCGACTTTGCGGCGAGCATCGATATCAACTGCTAAGTCAAAGATCTTGGTGACATTTTGACCGGTGACTGAGCTTGTAAAAATTAATGGTGCCCACGGGGTAAATTTGAAATAGTATGCAATTTTCGGCGCCAATGCATCACGAGTGTAGGCGTCTTTGTCTTCGACACTGTCCCATTTGCTGACCACAATGATCATCCCCTTGCCTGCTTCGTCGATTAGTCCTGCGAGGCGTTGATCTAGCTGCGTGTTGAGCTCGTTGACATCCATCAGTAGCAAACATATGTCTGACTCTTCGATAGCCTGTAGAGTCCTTAGGACGCTAAATTTCTCGATCCCTACCTCTTGCTTACCCTGCCTACGAATACCAGCGGTGTCCAGTAACTCAACATCGCGTTTTTGGTATTTCATAGCGACGCGGTTTACATCACGAGTTGTACCAGCGATATTAGCCACAATTGCTTGTTGTTTGCCCGCCAAGGTGTTAAACAGATGACTTTTGCCGACATTCGGACGCCCTACTAGTGCTATGCGCAGTACTTCGTCGCTTTCGTATTGTTTTGCAGCTGGGATAAGATCTACGATTGCTTCGAGAGTTTTTCGGATACCACGGCTATGTTCGGCAGATGTCGGTAGAATAGTTTTGATTCCTAGACGGCGGAATTCCTCGGGGTCCAGTGCTTCTTTGAGATCTGTTTTGTTGGTCAGTAAGATGACGGGCTTTTTGCTTTTGAGTGCTTTTTTGGCGACTATTCGATCTTGGTCACTGGGGTATTTGGTGCTATCTACTACTACCAATATGACGTCAGCTGCCTCGGCCGCTTCATCTATTTGTTCTTGGATACTGGCTTCGAACTCGTCGTCAGGATCTTTTAGCCCTGCGGTATCTACTAGCCAGAACTGCTTGTTATCGTACTCTGCCTTACCCACTACGTTGTCGCGTGTTGTACCAGCCTCACGAGCAACAATCGCTTGCTGCGAACGCATAAAGCGGTTGAATAGGCTGCTCTTGCCGACATTGGTTTGTCCGACGATTGCAACAGTTGGTAGTTGTTTGGCCATAATTTACCTTATTGTAACAGATTACCTCTGTTATTACAACATTTTATTAGTTTATTTCAACCTCTTGCCATTGTTGAGACTTCAAATCTCCTATCTGAAAGTTACCGAACTGTATGCGGTGGAGTTTTGTGACGGTGTAGCCTAGTGATTCAAATGTGCGGCGGATTTGGCGGTTGCGGCCTTCTTTCATAGTTATTTTGTAGCCTTTATCGAGTTTTTCTATCATAAACTTACTATCACCATCCTCTAGCTGGACGCCGTGGTCGCTGATCATTTGCTGGTGTAATGGCTGCAAAGGTTTATTTAGCTCTACCTCATATATTTTGACTTTTAAAAATTTCGGATGTGTCATAGTGTGAGCAAAATCACCATCATTTGTCAGCAAAATAATACCTGAGCTATCGCGGTCTAAACGACCGACGGTTTTGAGTTGTTGTAACTCTGGTGGTAGTAATGAATAAATTGTTGGGCTATCGCCTTGTCGCTTGCGCGAACAGACATAATTAATAGGTTTGTTGAGAGCAATATATTGGGCGGTCGAACTCTTGTCGATCTCTTTGCCATCGACGATTATAGTAGCCTCTTCACTAGATTGTTCGCCTAGTTTGGCGATTGTACCATCTATGGTGACTTTTCCATCATCAATCAAATTATCGGCTTCACGACGTGAAATACCTAAAATACGAGCAATATGTTTATTAAGACGAGTCATATTGGTTTATTATAACTTATCGTTCGGGTGGAACAATCGGAGTATCTGCATGTTCATCAACTGCAGGTGCTGGCGGTGATATTGCGGCTGCAGGATCAGGCATTGGAGCTGGCGCTGCGGGCTCTGGTGTTGGTGTTGCGGATATTGTTGGTGGAACTACGCCGTCATCTGCTGTAGGTGCTGGTGCGGTTGGAGCAGGCATAGATACGCTATCAGCTGTTTCTAGTGGTGGAACCGCAGATGAGGCGCCATCTGGTACGTTTTCGATAGCCTGGATAGACGTTTTGAATTCTTTGTCGATTAGCTCGCCTACGTCAACATTGCTCACGCGTGGGTTGTCTTTGAGCGGTTGGATCACACGATCGCCAAGCGTACTCGGACGCTGGCCAGTGAATGGTGCTGTTGGTTCAGGGATAGTAGTTGCGGATGCAACAGTGCTAACTGATTGGTCAGGTGCTGGTGGAGTCACTGTCGGTGCAGAAACCATACCAGTTGCGACTGGTGATACAGGAGCAGCTGGTGCGACAGGTGCCGGAGCCACAGGAGCTGGTGTGCCTGCTGGAGCGGTCGGGGCGGCGCCAGGCTTGTCAGCCAATACTTGGTGGACGGCTTTGACGACGTCCTCGATACCAACTTGAGATTTGACTAGGTACATATCTGCACCCAGTTGTTCGCCACGTTTACGTTGTTCGTCGCTAGATAGCGCGGTCATCATGATAACTTTGATGTTTTTTGTTTCAGTTGTAGAACGCAAAATGTCTAGCATGTCGAAACCGCTAATTTTTGGCATCATAACATCACTCACAATTAGGTCTGGGCGGTCCTTAATAGCCATAGCCAGCGCTTCTTCGCCGTCACCAGCAGAAACAATGTCATATCCTTCGGCAAGTAGTCGTACGCCGTATATCTCTCGTAGGCTCTTGTCATCTTCGACAAGCATAATTTTCGTCATATTACCCCCATTTTAAATGTTACGTAGCAAAAATGCTAGTGCTTTTTTATTTAACCATGAATTACACATTTTCATATTGCCCCAAAACACTCCTCGCTTGCTATAAAATCCCAATCTTATTTCGATATAGCTATTGCTATAGCTCAATAAAATTAAAACTTTCTATCAAAACGATTTAGCATTTTGGATTCAATAGCAAAATGTGCAATCCATGGTTTTACATCATATCGGCTGGAGTTGTCTCAATCCTACGGGTTGCTTCCTCGTGTGATAACCGTGGAAATTCCACCAGGAATGTACTTCCCTCTTTGTACATACTCTCTAGCCACAGACGTCCACCCATGGTCTCTACTAGTCTACGACATAGGTAGAGTCCCAGTCCAGTACCACCGATATCACGGGTATCAGAATTATCCACACGATAGAATTTTTGGAACAAGTGCACCTGGTCTTCCTTTGGTATGCCGATACCTGTGTCGTGGACAGATAGTGTGGCGTGGGTAGCGTCGCCGACTATATCGACTGTCACGTTGCCTTTGAGCGTGTATTTGATAGCATTTTCTACTAGGTTACTGACAACTTCGCGCAAATGGTCATTGTCGACGTCAACGTAATACACAGGGCTCAGTGGTTTGCCCATTCCACCTTGTTGCAAGTTAGGTTTGAACATTAGTACCAAGCCTTTAGCTTTTGCCTGCGTTTCAAATGTCTGGACGATTTCGTTGACGAATGCAACCAGATCAACAACTTTAGGAGTATTTTTGAGCCGACCGTCCTCGACACGCGAAATATCCAGTAAATCTTGGAATAATCGTCCTAGGTGTTGAATACTGCCATAAGCTTTTGTTAGGTAATCTCGTGCCTTGGCGTCAATAGTTGCAGTGTTTGGGTTCAGGGCGAGCCCTAGGTAGCCTTCGATCGTGGCAACCGGTGTACGCATCTCGTGGCTGGCGGTTGATATGAACTCTGCTTGTTGACGCTCCTCGGCCTTTTCGTGGGTAATATCGCGGAATACACAAATAGCACCAGCACCAATCTGGCCGACTGGCGACGTTGATACTGATATTAGTAACTTCTTGCCCGAACTAGTCTCTAATTGCAGGTCGTTTGATGTGACGGGGTTATTAGTCCGCAAAACTTGTTGGATTGGATCGGTGTTTTCGTTGACAGCCTCGCCTGTTTTAGTCAAGAGTTTGATGACGGTGCGGTAATCGAGCTTTAGCGCGTCTTGCTTGCCCCAGCCGATGATAGATTGGGCTGCTGGGTTGATTAGTTGGATTGTTCCTTGTGAATCGACCGCCACTACCCCATCGTTGATAGCGTTAATCACGATTTCAGATTTGTTGGCGACTTGGCTGAGCTCACGCACTAGTTCGCTGTAGGCCTTGTCTTTGGCGGTGTCATGGTGTGATTTGTGGTGCCAGATCAACCAGCTAGCCAGTATCGGTACTTCATACGCAAGCAAAAATATGATCAGTTGAGACGATGGATCAACTCGTTGAAAAACCGCGATTTCGAGCAGTAGATAAAAGTTGACGGCGATCAAAAAGCCGACTAGTATTCGCCAGCCGAATAGTCCCGCAAAAACTGCTGCTAATATCCATAACGCGATGAATGGTGATGTGATAGGGTCTGTGAGCATCAATAGTAATGCAACGTTGATACACAGCCCTATATAGATAGCCAAGGTGATTTGGGCTAGTTTTTCGCGCGGGGCGATCAGATATGCGGTGATACTGGCGACTGCTACTGCAACCGAGACTAATGCGACTGGAAATGGCACGACAAAATCTGCTGTGATGATCTGTCCACTAGCAAAATATCCAAACGCAAAAAACGCTATCAAAAATAGCGACACAAAGAAAGATATCTCGCATATGCGGCGATACCAAAAAGCTGAAATGGTAAATGTCGACTCGTCCGAGTTGATCCCCCACCCTCCTTTGTTAATTGCTAGTGTTTATTATTGCAAAAAAGTCTGAGGTTTACTAGGGGGAATCTCGGTGCTAGTGAATCTCGCTATCTTTTCGATTGTGCTTGGTTGTTATCTGTTGTTTCCATACACCATTTTCATCTAGTAGTAGTTTCGATTCATCACGACCAGAGCGTACGTTATTTAATACATCTTTGTAAGTATCGATAAATGTATCAAAATCAATGCCATTTGCTATACACGCTTCTCTCCACTCACGGTCTATCCATTCTTCTGGATATTTTTCATTTGTCCATTTGCGTATCTTTGGTATGTACTCTTTGAGTTCATGGAAAGACTCGGCAAGATCCTCGTGTGCAAACTGGTAGCGCCATTGTTGGCGGTAGTAGTCATCCCAGGTTTGGGGTGGTATGAAGCGCGCCATATAGTTTTTAGTGACGCGTATTGTCTGAAAGTCGTAATCCCGGGCAATGATTGCTGTTAGCCAATTATCTTCATGCACGCGTGCGCCTGCAGGAAATTTTAATGATTTTCCTTCAATGAGAAGGTCTTTTGACCATCCAAGATAAGCACCATGTAGCCAGTATTTTTCTGGAAATGCATGTCGCCTTAGAGCGTTCATGATAATTACTTTGGCCAAATTTTTATCATCAGGTAGTGTTCCTTCAATTGGGGTATGATGCATACTCACAACAGTAGTATCTGGTTGATTAATTGCATCAACTGTCCATGCGATAGATCCAGGATCCATCACTAAGTCACCATCAATCAAAATCAAGTATTGTCCACGAGAGATATCAATGCCATCATTGACAGCAAACATTTTCCCAGGAGTTTCACAATGAATTACTTTGCCTTCCACTAAATTATCCTGGAAATTATTAGTTGCAAAAACTTTTTCTGCAACTATATCCGTCGTATCTTTGCAACAATTTGCGATGACTATAATTTCACATCTCTTACCAAATCGACGAATGTCATCTCTGACAGATTTTAATGTGGCGGGCAGGCAATCTGCTTCATTTTTTGTAACGGGTATTAAAATTGAGACCTCAATCTTAGAATTTGTCATTACTATTCACCCCTCACGCGTTTTACTAATGCCGTGGTACTAATTACGCCATTCAATAGTTCATCGGAAAATGCGCCAGAATTTTCATCGATAACATGAAACTTACTATCAGGGTGTCGGTCAAAAGTTGCCTGATTGATTGCTTTTATAATAGTGAGATCTGCTCCATTTGATGCGACATTGTAGACCTTGCTAGAGTGGTGACAAGATTCCTCGGGGCATACGCTACATGAATGTGGTCCATGTTTTGTAATAAAGTCTACAAGATAACCCTTTCCACCAATACCTTGTAATGCTAACATTCTTGCTCGAGTTTTCCAGTCGAGAATAGGACGAATTGCCCCACCGCTATGTTCCTTTAGTGATTTATTTTCGGCAATTGCATCATTGGCATCAAGTGACACAACTAGTTTAATCTCGTCAGAAGTTGCTAAGTCGTATAGTTCATCACGGTTGTCCGTGCTACCTAACATATGCGCAGCACCGATTATTTTTGCTTGAACGAGTCCTCTGAGGTGGTTTAATCCCAATATGTCATATGCACCGCCATTTGCAACGACAAATTTTCCTTGTGACTGCCATTCGGCAACTCTTGCTTTGGTCTGCTCAGTTGTACATATTTCGTTGCCACTTTCTACAATACGATCACTCGTAGAATCGTTGATAAATGTATTTGTGATATCAAAATTAACCTTCATGTCGTATCCTCTCGATAATTGCAGATGTACTAATATTTTTACCTAGTAGCTCATCGTTGTACGATAGTTGTTCTTCATTAATAATTTCTATCTTTTTACTATCGATTATCGGACTGTTTCGCAACTTCTCAATAGTCGAAGTACTTTTACTAGTTACTATAACAATATCTGGGTTAATCGATTCTGCAATACTCACATTGTCGTCGTGAGGACACCTACTACCCTCACAAGTGTCGTCTCCATGTTGCAATATTAGATCTACTAATGGCTGCTTGTGGTTAAGAGATTGTTTTGCAACCATCGTTGCTCGACTTTTCCATGAAAGTATCGGCTTTACGGCGTTGCCTTTGGTCTCCACGAAAGCTTTTGATTGCCTAACTCGCTCGTCAGTGTCTATAGATATGATCAACTTTGCTTTCTCGCCCCCAACGACCTTGTAGTGGTAGAGTGCTACGAGATGATTTATCGTTAAAAGATCAAAGACTCCCGCAGTAAAGACAATCGTATAGCCCTCGCTTTTCCACTGCTTTGTTCTTTGTTTTAGCTCATCAATATTGCACGTAGAGTAGTCAGATGTAATAAGGCAATCATTGAGATTGGATTCAAGCAGGTTCTTTACATCCGCTAAATTCATTTTGAAATATTTTAACATACTTTATTAAATTTTGCAACTATGATAGACTCATTGTTAATGAAGAAGATTGTTGCAAAAGCGCTTGTTGTTGATCAGTCTAATAGGCTTCTCTTATTATACCGCGGAATGACACATCCACATTTTCCTGGCCATCTAGATTTACCTGGTGGTGAGGTAGAAGATGGCGAGCAATGGGAAGAAGCTGTTGCTCGTGAGATCGAGGAAGAGACAGGATTGAATGTTTCCGAGAAGAATCTTACCAAAGTCATGGAAAAATCCTATCATGACGTTACTCATGTCCTCTATGTTGCTCAATTAGCAGCACAGAGCCCCAAGCCAAATCTGAGTTGGGAGCATAGTAATTACAAATGGTTTACAAAAGAAAATTTATTAGCCGAAGCTATCCCTGATGGAGTTGATCTGTACTATTCAGACGTTATCGAGCATATTCGATCGAAGATGTAGAGCAGTAAATGTCGACTCGTCCGAGTTGATCCCCCACCCTCCTCGTTTAATTGCTAGTGTTTATTATTGCAAAAATGAGCGAAGTTTACTAGAGGATAAAATACATTGCTTGAATGAGTGATCATATTAAAAAAATAGGCCTACAGTTTAAACTGTAGGCCTCGGTGACCCAGTGAGACATACAAGACGTCTCACTGGGTTGCTGCGTAGTGGCTTCACGCGTACGTGAAGCTTCTGCGCATTGCGAGCTGATCTTCGATGTCGCCGTCGAGGAAGTAGACCTCCATGACGTTCTGCATCGATTTTGCCGAGTATTCGGCCTCCACTTCGCGCACGTCTTCGTCTTTCTTGACGTAGACCGGGTAGTCGTCGTGGTCGAACGTGTCGCACATCACGATCATGTGAGTTGCACCTTCGGCCTGACCCTTTTCGACCCACTCGCGTAGATCTTCTCGTGTAGTAGGCATGATGTCTCCTCTGTAGTTGAACAAAGCCCGATATTACCCCAAAGGGTAACTACTGTTTTAATATAACACAAATTATATTAAAAGTCAATACTATTAACAGAGGGTAAGGGCCAGATGGTTTTTATATTAGCTTGGTAACCTCAAACCAGATTATTTTTAGTGGAGTATTCTGATCAACTTTGGTTTTGTAGTATTTGCTGTATTCGGCATACATATCAGCATCGGTTTCGAAAGTTTCGTGGCCTTTTTTGTCATCATCAGTTAGTTCACCAAATTTTTTCTCGAGAATTTTGACGATCTTGCCTGTGGCAAATGGTCTATTTGTTATAAATTCTTGTAGCTCAATGTCATCCCCTACTTTGAGATCTTTGTCATCAAATAATCGCCACGTCGAATCTTTCTCGCCAGAGATTACAAGAGGAACTAGATATTTGCGGAACTTTAGAACTTTCATAAATAATATAGTACCATGATGATCTCGAGGGGAAGGTTCGCAAGCGAACGCTCACTTCTCATGCTCGAAGCGAGCTTCTGCGCGTGAGTCGCTGCGCCCGAACCTATGCTTCGAGCTTCACGTATGAAGCCACCAAAATAACATACCCACAAAAGTGGGTATGTTATTTTGGTGATCCCACGGGGAATCGAACCCCGATTTCCAGGATGAGAACCTGGTGTCCTAAACCGTTAGACGATGAGACCACGTACATACAATCCTAACAGAGGCGGATTGTTTCTACAACTCTTTGATAATCTCTAGCAGCTTGCGTGGTGTGATGTCGGCTTTGATCAGATAGGCTTCGACTTTTTGCTGCAGGGCTTCGCGTGATTTGTCGTCTTCGTCAAAGTTTGTCAGAATCAAGACTTTGGTGTTTGGTATGAGGTCTTTTTCGCCGCGGAGTTCTTCGATCACTTCATTACCCTTTTTCTCGGGCAACATGATGTCTAGCAATATATAGTCATAATCTTTGCTCTTGGCTGCGGCTAGGCCATCGCTACCGCTCAGGACCCAGTCAACAACATAGCCGGCTTGGTTGAGGGCGCGGACGTACATTTCGCCGATGAAACGGTCGTCTTCGATACATAATACTCTGAGTTGTTTTGCGTCCATGTTATCCCCTATACATTGAGTGATTTTTGATATATTTCTTTTCTTTGCGGTCGATCATCGATTCGTTACTATTATCGCTGGTTGCGAGCTTATCTGCAACACTAGCATAGGTTGGAATAGTAAATGCAAAGACAGTTCCGTGGCCTTCGTCGCTACGAACAGATATAGTACCGCCGTGCGATTCGACGACCGCTTTAGTAATGTAGAGTCCTAGTCCTGTCCCGACGGTATTTTCGCGTGAGCGGTGCGAGCGATAGAACTTGTCAAAGATATGACTGAGGAGTGCTCCAGGTATACCGATACCATTGTCTTGTACACTGACTTCCACAAAATCATTGGTGGCTTTGGCTGTGACGACGATCAAACCGCCTTCACTACTGTATTTGATGGCGTTGTCGACGAGGTTGACGATGACTTCGCTCAAGCTACCGCGGTCGGCGGCAATAGTCGGCAAGTCCTCGGGAATGCTGACGTTTAGCATGCGGTGATGAGTCCGAGCTCGCAGATCCAGGTCGTCACCAACAGATTGGTAGACGCGTGACAGCGCTTCCTCTTTCAGATGTAATTGCAAATGACGACGGTCATAACGCGAGACATTCAAGATGTTATTGATGTAAGTTGTTAGCCGATCGGCCGAGACGTCCAAACGTTCAAAGAAAGCGACTTGGTCCTCTGTCAGGTCTAGCTCTTGGCGTAGGACATCGAGGTAGCCTTTGATCACGGTTATTGGTCCACGCAGCTCGTGCGCGGCCAGTGCGGTAAAGTCTAGATCGTCTTCGTCAGTGCTGTAATCTTCAGTTCGGTCGATAGTAACCAAAATTGTTTCGATCGCACTATCACCGTTTTGTTGATAGAGCGCTAACATGTCAAAAAATTGGCGCTTGTCTTCGCTCTCGATAGTTGCCTGGCGCAGTCGTTTCCACCAATGAGTCGATGAAATACTTTTGTCCGTTGTTTGATCTAGCCAACTGGCCAGTGAATCGTTTTCTGTGAAACTTACATTGAGCTCTTTGCCACCAGCATGAGTTGGCGCAGCTTTGTTGGCGTACAAAATCTGACGCTTGGAATCGAGTGCGATAATGCCGATCGGCAAATGATCCATCAGTGACTGCGCAAAAATCTGCTCGGTTGTCACATCGCCTTCGGGATTTTTCTCGGCATGGAGGCGGCGGATGAGTTCGACGACGGTGCTCTTTTTGTCAAAAGGCTTGTCGCTGTAGGCGTATAGCAGCGCATCGGTCACCTGCTTCATTGGCTTGCTCGCGAGGCTAGCCACAATATAACCTGCAATGACTTCAAATAATACAAAGATCACAACGAGGCTGAAAACGAGTGCAGATTGAACAAGATTCGGGGACAGCGCCATATATGCGCCGTACATAATGGCGGCGACAAAAAGCTGTAGTAGTAGTGAGATCGAAACGATCTTTAGCTTTTGCTCGTTGTGGTAGTTATTTATTGCCACGCCACACTCCTGTCAGGCCCAATTGCGGTCAGCCAGGTTTGGCCACGCTCCAGCAATATCTCTTTTCCTTTTGCGTCGGCGAATTTGATCTGAGATTTTTTGGCGTCTTTTTTCCAGGTTCCCTGTACGTGTGTGCCGTTTTGGAATATATGAGCTTCGCCGGAACCTACGGTTGTCATCTGTTCGCGGTAACCGTCTTCGAACCCAATTTTGGTTGGGATTTTCATGACTATCACGACGCGAGGCGCAATTTGACCACTTTCTCTGTCAGTATGTGGCTTGCCACCCTGTGAGCGGTTATAGAGTTTGCTAGCCGCGTCGTAGACATAACTGGAATTGTACAGACCACTGGATATATTGACCTGTACCTGATTGGCAACTTCGGGCGTAACAGTGGTTTTGGTTTTTGTGGCGGGCTTTTTGGTTTCAGCTGGGACTCGGGAAAAACCAGTGAATTTTGACTCGTTGTAGCCTTTTGCTGCGTTCAGGGCATTTAATCGCTCGAAACTCGTATAGACATTGTGGGGTGCATAGCGGTCTTTGGCGCGCCAGTATGCACCACCGTTAAAGAACTGGTCGATGTCGCGGTATTGGCCATTGCGGACTTCTTGCAGTGCATTGTAGCTGCCACCAATGTGGGCGACGCTAGCGTCAAAAGCCGCGATCCAATCGACATAATATGGACGAACCGAACGGACTGGTCCGATGAGTGCTGGTTGTTGTTCCTGGTAAATCACCAAAAACCTAGTGATTCCGCCTTCAGCTATTGCTTCAAAGACAACTCCACTATCTTTGACACCTGATTGTGGACGAGCGTCAGGGCTGTTTTCGATCATGATGCCCGTCACAGGACGCTTGGTTGCAGCTTCGTCAGGAAGTTCATTACCAGTTAGTGGCGAGTAATATTTTTCAGCCAGTTTTTTGCGGATGAAATTACCTGGGGTCGCTACCTCTGGATCTTGATATTGGCCGAGCATGACCAGTAGACCTACGCCGACTGCGATGATGATGGCAATACACGCAAAGAAATACCGCAGTCCTCGATCGTCGTGCAGCAACTGATGAATTTTCGTCCACCGCTTTGGTTTGGTGACAGCCGTCGAGGCTTCATTAATATGAAGTTCCCCATCAAAATGATGTCGTTTCTGTTTTTTGCCCACTAACATAAGCATCATTATAACTGATGTGGTGATATCGTACTAGTAGAGTCTATACCTGTTGCAAGCGACGTAGAACTGTTTCTTTGCCCAGTAATGCCAGTGTGTCGTTGAGTTGTGGGCTGAAGGCTGCCCAGGTTGTGTAGATACGGATCAGGCTAAACAATATGCCAGGTTTTTCGCCTGTTGTTTCGAGTAGTTGGTTTAAAGTTTCTTGGATAGCTTCGGGGGTGAATTCGCTATTTTGCAGCGCATCGTGAGCTTGTTGTATCAGTTCCGCTCGGCGCTCTGGCGATAGTTTGCTGACTTGTTTGTTACTATCGATCAGTTCCATGTTTACCGGTGGATCTACAAAGAAATAACCGAACTGCCGTAGATCGTTCAATGTTTTCATACGGTCTTGTGCCAATGCCAGAACTTTTTGTTTGTATTCAGTATCGGCATCACTACCCACATTTGGCCAAAAGTCAGTTGAGAGCTCGTATAATTTTCCAATATCGAGCTTTCGGATAAATTGACCATTTACCCACTCGAGTCGTTTGTCATCAAACTGTGCGCCTGATTTATGGACTCTATCTAAACTAAATTTAGCTATCAACTCATCTGTTGTGAAGACTTCTTGTTCAGTACCATCGTTCCACCCTAGTGTTGCGATGAAGCTGACTAGAGCTTCTGACAAATACCCACTTTTGGTGTAATCCAAAATATCTTTGGCTCCATCACGCTTGCTGAGCTTTTTGCCGCCCGTTGCTGCCATGATGTGCGGCATAGTTGCCAGCACCGGTGGTTCGATCTCTAGTGCTTCGTATAGGTTCAGGTAGTTTGGCTGGCTAGAAATGAATTCTTGGCCCCTGATAACATGTGAAATATGCATCTCGGCATCATCAACGATATGGGCAAAGTTATAAGTTGGGAAGCCGTCGCTCTTGATCAAGATGAAGTCGTCAATCACCTCTGATCCAGTTGATAGATCACCCATCACCTCGTCATGCCACTGATATGGCTTTGGATCAGATTTGAATCGTAGCGGCTGACTACCATCCCAAGCTGGTGGATTTTCGGGACGATGGTTACGATACAAGAACGGCTTTTTTTCAGCCTGAGCTTGTTCGCGGAATTGTTGCAACTCTTCACGACTATATGGGTCAGCATATGCTCTACCGCTATCTATTAGCTTTTGCGCCCATTGTTTGTATACATCCAGACGTTCACTCTGTTTGTATGGAGCAAACTCACCACCAATGTCTGGTCCTTCGTTGTAATTCAGGCCAAGTGCCTTTAGGCTCTTGAGTACATGTTCAGCTGAGCCTTCGACTTCACGGGCTTGGTCAGTGTCCTCTAAACGCAAAATAAATTTGCCATTATTTTGTCGTGCAACTAGCCACGCAAACAGTGCAGTACGAACACCACCCACGTGTAAAAAGCCAGTTGGGCTGGGGGCGAAACGAGTGCGAGTGTCTTTTGTCATTATAGTCTATTTTAACAGATAACTGCTCTCCCACTTTTTAAAAAGTATGGCAAAACTTTCGAGCTGACTCAGTTACGCGATGAAAAACAGATTTCTTGTTTCTTGAGCTATTGCGGAACTCGCTACGCTCAAACAGTCCTCACG
>CAMTWU010000010.1:0-20095 GCA_947085525.1 uncultured Candidatus Saccharibacteria bacterium
TGATTCCATCTTAGCGTTGGGATCAACTCGGTGTCCATGGCGCTGGGGAAACACCTGTTCTCATTCCGAACACAGCAGTTAAGCCCAGCAGCGGCGATTATACTGCCTTGCGGGAAACTAGCACGATGCCGAATTTTGATTTGAGTCTCCGAAAGGAGGCTCTTTTCATTTTCATCTGTATATTGACAAAACACAAGCAGTATGCTAGTATATACACAGAATTTATTACAAAAACAAAAAAAGGACAAATAAAAAATGAGTCACGAGCAACCAAGCACCAACCCAGCTGAATATAATTATCCCGTGGACCGCGATAATCAAAAGCACCTAGAAGACATTAAACACAAAGAAGAAATAGCACAACAAACTGGAAATGTTCCTATGACTCTTGAGCAATTTCAAGATAGATACCCAAGATCTAATCCTGGCGTATATATTAATATGCTTAATGACGCTGACGATGAGAAAAATAGAGCTCTTAGGGGAGTTGCACATGCAGAAGGTACAGCCAAAGAACACTATCAGCAAAATAGTGACCAGATTATGACCAACGCTAGGATAGAAATGGAAGCTGATCAACGTGCTGATGCGGCAAGAGAAGAAGCGCATAAGGCTATAGATGAAAGCCAAGAGTTAGCAGCACACTAAAAGTTTTTGTAGAATATTAAACCAGCCGAAAGGCTGGTTTTTTTGTTCCATTTTGTTTCGGCAAAACGGAACCCAAAACCAGCGGGTTACATGCCAAGCTTGATGCAATCACCAGTCAAAACACACAACAGCCTGACATGGTCTCTTTTCTGCCTGCCAGCGAGCTAGGCTCGCTGCTCTGCAGAAAAGCCACGATCTCGGAACTCTCCGCCAGCTGGCGGATCAGACAGTCCTCGGCTAATTAGTTGTGAGTTTGACGTGCTTGCTCAGGCTCGTCATGATACCCGGACTCGTTTGCAGGGTGGATATATGAGATAATGGTAATATGAAACTTTTCTTTTCATGGCAATCGGATCTTCCTGATGAGAAGAAATTTATCCGTAAACAACTTCAAGATATTTGTGATGATTTGGATATTGAATATGATGAGGATACTCGAGATACAGGGTCCGCGGAATTTGTAACTGATATTTTATTGAGAAAAATTAAGAACAGTAGTGTATTTATAGCTGACTTAACGCCAGTTGGCAGAACAGAAAACAATAAAGCCCTTGCAAACCCGAATGTCTGTTTTGAGCTAGGGTTTGCGGAATGTCATCTTGGTCGTTCACGAATAATCATCACATATAATGAATCCCTAGCTACATTTGATGACCTTCCTTTTGACTTGTCAAAAAGAAATTCTGTTAGGTTTAAAATTCCAAACACGAGTAGCGACAAGAGTATATATAAAAAACAACTAAAGAAAGCAGTTGAGGATGCCCTTAAGGCTCATGAAAATTCAAAGCAAATTCCGCTACATGATGATAAACCATTAAATAAATACGAGAAAACCCTTCTTTTTTGGGGAATGAAAAAAGGAGGAGGTCTTATATCTGACGCACGCGCTAATAGTGAAAATAAGGGGACTGTATCAAATATAATGGACCTATCTATTGGTAATAATGGCCCATTTTCTAGTACAAGTACATTTTTCTACAGTCGTCATAAAAGTAGAGAAAAGGCGCTTTTTCGCAAAGCAATAGATACCTTACTCACTAGAAGCTATATAACCGTTGCAAGAGATGAAGAGACCAATGACATATTTCTTAGTGGTATGACGGCTGGCAAGATGTGGGCGATAACAGGCGAAGGTGAGACCATCGCTGATACTCTAAAAGAAGATGAAGTTTATCAATTAGTAAATATTCAAGACTAAATCTATTTAAGTCTTTGTTCGACGCAGAATTTGGTGATTTTTGTTATGAGGTCTAGTGGCATTGGTTTGTCGATAGGGAATTGGATGGTGCCTTTTGAGGTGTTATAACTCTTTAACTCTTCGCTAAACTCTGGAATTGCACGGGCGCCGGGGTAAAAGCCGATGTGTTTTTCATATCCAGCGAAATGTACCAAGTTTTTACCATTCAATGTAAATGTTGGTATGCCGTAACTGATCTTTTCAGCTGCTTCGGGTGTGGCTTTGTGTATAGTTTCCCGAATATCTTGCAAAATCTTCTGGCTAGGCGCAGCAAAATTCTGCAAATATTCATCGATGTCTTTGTATTCTTTCATTTCATGTTTCATGCATTTGATTATAAACCATTTTCTAAACTGCTATAATAGTAATAACTAAAGGGAATTGTGAGGATACATGGAAATACCAACTGCTAGAGAGACAGAAAACTCAAAATCTGCAAGAGATATGATAATTGAAGCTTGTGGTGCGGATGCTCATTTTTTGTATACACCAGATGGTAAACCACCAGTCATTATGGATATCAATGGTGCATTCCAGGCTAGTGGTAGTCACTTTGAGGGTATGCTCGAAAGTGGTAACGCAGCACTAATTGAAGAAATAATTACAAAGTTTCAGGAACAACAAGCCTTAGCTGAGCAGATAAAAGAGCTGAATGACGGAAGTTTTGAGGCACTCAAAGCAGAAGGCGATAGACAATTGGAGATATTAAGTCAAAGGCAAAAAGCATAGGTGACACAAGAAATAAAAGGTGGGCAGACGGCTCAAATAGAAGATTCAGTTCCTGAAGCACAGCCAACAGATGCTTTGACTGCTATTTTGAATCAATCTAAAGCAGGTGCTGAGTCATCAGGTAATAGTGAAGTTGATGAAGTTTGGGCACGAAACGCTAATAGGATGGTTAAACATGGGGATTATGTAGGCACAGTTGCTGAAATGGCTCGAGTTTGTCTGTTTGTTGCAGGCATAAAGTCCACAGAGGCTGCTGAAGTGGTAGTAGAGCAAGGTGCAAGTGAGTATGATCAATCTCAAGTAGAGGAATCAGAAACTCCAGCCGTAGAGGCTGGAGAAGTTGAAGGTGATGAAACAGATAACAACGATAATGTGGAAACTGATAAAGATGAAACCGAAACAATAACAGAGGAAAAAACGGAAAAAGTCGAAGTTAAAGTAGAAAGCTCAGAGGCAGAATCTACATCCGAGGCATCATCAAATGAATCTGGCGCTGGTGCAGAATCAATCGAACCAGAAATTCCAACAAAAGCTGGGCAGAAAGAAGTAGTTAGTGAAGAAACTATTGAAAGCAAAGACGATAAAAAACCAGAAGCAGTAGAAGTTACAGAAAAGCCTGTCGAGAAAATAGCTAAAAAGACCGAAATTAAACCAAAGACAATAGAAAAAGACGAAAATTCACAACCAATCATCGAAAAAGACGAAATTATTACACAGAAAAAGGCTGCCAAAAAGATTGAAAAGCCAGTGGCTGAAAAAGTTAAAATAACAGAGGAAAAAGTAGTAGAAAAAGAAGTAATTTCTAAGGTAGAAAATTCAGAATCGGTAAAAAAACCAACTGAACAGGAGGTTGTCGAGAACCCCGAAACTCCAGCAGAGTCAAAAAAGGCAGAAGTATCTACGGTAAAGGTAGTCGAAACAGAATCAGTGGCAGATGAAATTATCGAAAAAGGCGAAAAGCCTGAAGAAAAGGCCGTAGTTGAAGTATTGGAACCTATGCCGTCAGAGCTCCAAGAATACTTTGTAGACCTCAACGAGGTGGAGATAGAGCAAGTTGAGGAGCTATTTGAATCAGTTGTCGAGACTGTTCACGAAATAGTCGAGCAAGAGTTTGCTACCGAAGCTCCTAATATAGAAAACATTCTAGAAAAGGCCGAAATTCAGGAACTCTGCGATGAAATACTAGAAAGCATGGACTTAGCTGATAATACAGAGGTGAAAGAGCAGCTAAAAGCTATCATAGTGCAAGAAATCCAGGCTTATTATCAGGAATTAGAGCTCGAGAATACTGAAACCCCTAGATTAGACGAAGGCACACACGAACGAAAAAGGGGAATGATCGTCCGAATAGCTCAAAGTATCAGTGAATTTATCAAAAATCAGCTACACAAGATGCTGGGTAAGTCTGCACTAGGCCAAAACTACCAGTTCGCAGTCTAAAAATCTCTTAGAAATATAAAACACCTCTCTCGCAGAAAGGTGTTTTTGAAATACTTACTCAGGTGCTAAACCATATTATCGCACAGCAGGTATAAACGCAACGTTTAGATTAAAATAAAAAACCCTTATGTAAAGATTGACAAAAAGCATATACATTGTTATACTGTGAAGGTAATAATATCATGTGGTGGGACTCATTGAGTATTAACAGAGGAGAAATAGTAATATGGCAGGAACAGTTAAAGGCGGCAAAGCCGCTGCACAAACTAACAAACAACGTCACGGTAAAGAGTTCTACGCACGTATTGGTCGCATTGGTGGCCAAAAAGGCACAACTGGTGGCTTCGCTGCAGACCGCGATCTAGCTCGAAAAGCTGGCGCTATCGGTGGTAAAAAGTCACGACGTGGCAAATCAGCTGTAAAAACTACTGTCTAAACAGCAAGTTTATAGCGCTTGAGCCCGCAGACCCTCGCGTCGTTGGCTCGCCAAGTACACCCACAAGCAATACATTTGTAGTGGGTGTTTTTGGTTTGTAGGCCATTTGTACCACAATCCGGGCATTTACTACGTTTAAATAACCAGTGTCGGTAGCTCTCGAGCGATATTTCAGCTTCTTTTTGGTCGATATCTACCCCATATGTATCAGCAAGTTTGGTAACAGTTAACTCCCAAGCTTCAGCTTCTTTGCGGACTAGCTCGACATCTAGGTCAAAATCTTGGTGTTCTAGGATAGCGTGGGCGAGTTCGTGTAACAAATACGTACCATCATCGTCATCACGAGGGTTAAAGTAGACAATTTTGTCAGCAGGGGACCATTTGAAATACTCACCAGCACGAAACTGGATATCAGGATAATCAGCTTTGATTCTATTTACTAAGTTTTTGATCGGCATAGATTTTGCATCCGTAAATTACAGCTTCTTCGGGGTGTTTGGCGGCTTTTAACTTTGGTCGGGAAATATAATGAGCCATGCGCTCATCTAGAACTTTGTTCAGAGTTTTCTCGTATCGTTCAAAATATGTACCGATGCTGCCACCAATAATGATCACATCTGGCTGGATGAGCGGGATAATAGCGATCAAACCACGACTAATCTTGTCAGCTATAGCTTCCCAGGTTGCTTTGTCGTGGATATCACGAGCGTATTTGCCGTATGTTTCATAAACTGCACGGCCGCTGGCGAAATCTTCCCAGTAGTGTAAGGCGCCATCGAATTCTAATACCATGTGGCCACCTTCGCTCTGGTTAAAGATTGGGTCAATCTTGCCTTTGCGGACGATACCAGTGCCAATACCGGTACTAACAGTGACATATAAACAGTCCGAAGGGGTTGGTGTAATTGCATGTGCTTCGGCCAAACCTGCCATATTGGCGTCGTTTTCTAGGAAGATCTTGGTTTTTGTACCCAACGCACGCTGTAAATGCGTGATAACATCGAAATTTTTCCAGCCGAGATTCGGGCAATAGAGTACTTTGTTGTTTATGATTGGTCCAGGTAGGGCGATAGAGATAGCATGGACTTTTTTGATGTCAAAATCCTCTAAAATAACCTGTGCTAGCTGGTCGATATATTTACCAGTATCTTTCGGAGTAGGAAAGCGATAACGGGTATGAAACTTACCAGCTGCGTCAGTACCCGCAACCAGCGTTTTTGTAGCCCCCGTATCTACCGCAATGATCATGTGTTTATTTTAGCATGTAAATATTCTCCTTCATTTTTTGGTCAGCAAAAAACGAAGCAAAAAACTGACCAGACGCTTCAAAAACACGATATTGAATGACATTATTCTATATTGCGAGCTGCGGAACTCGGCTAAAGCCTCAAACAGTCCTCGCTCGGTCACATAGAATAATGTCATTCAATTCGGTTTTATCAGAAGTCTGGAGCTACACCGAAATGGGATTGCGCTTGACGAGCATATGAAACAACCGAGAAAGGTAATTATAGACGTTCCTGATGACGCGAGGACTGTCTGAGCCCCGATTATATCGGGGTGAGTTCCGCAGCGTCTCAAGAAGGTCTGTGATTATTTTTCATCGTGTTGGTGAGTTAGCTCAAAGGTTTTGCCACACTTTATAAAAAGTGTGAAAGGAATGTCGTATTTTTTAAAAACTAGTTTGAAAATAACGTCAGGATGTTATATAATACGTATAAAGGTTATTTGGGAGATCAGTTATGGATTACGATGAAACACCAGTATCGCGATATTCAACTACCATTAGATTCGTAGCAATAGCTGCTGTATTGGTGATTTTACTGATCCTTGGTCTCGTATTTAGCAAACGTATTGTTACCAGTATGACTGATCAACCGACCAAAACTGCGTCAACTACTACTAGTGACAAAAAAGCCGCTGAAAAGAAAGAGGCTGAGCAAGAAAAGCAAGCTGCAACTAATAAAGCGACTCAGGAAAAACAGCAACAAGAAAAAGCTGCTAAAGAGCAGGCAGAAGCGGCTAAACAAGCCGAAGTAGACAAGAAAAAAGCCGAAGAGAAGAAAGCGAAAGAAGCTCAAGCCGCCGCTGCTACACAGGCCGCATCTCAGGCAGCTGCAGCACCAAGTACCGCGCCTGGTTCAGTTGCATCAACTGGTCCAGCAGACACAATCTTGTATACACTTGCAGTTGCTGCACTAGGTTACGCTGTTGCAATATTTGTCCGCTCACGACAATCAATACAATAATTATTTGCATTAAAAATAAACCACCTTTTGACTTTCCACCTCTATTGGAGTATAATTATGAGTAATCTTTAACGCGACTATTTGGAGTTCGCTGCGGGAAATATTAAATTTAAATGAAAAAGGAGTCTTAGAGCTGCTGAAAGCTCTAATTATTTAGACTATGACAACAAAGACATTAACAATGGATGATCTCCTGCAAGAGGAAGCCGCAACTGGACTAGAAAACGGCGCGACCGTTGAAGGAACAGTATTATCACTGAAAAAGCACGAAGCACTAGTAGATCTAGGTGCGAAGGGCGTTGGTATCGTACCTCGTCGTGAAATCGGCTTTAACCGCAACTTAAAAGAAGGTGACAAAGTAACTGCAAGTGTCGTCGAAACTGAACTAGACGATGGTTACAGCTTGCTATCGCTACGAAAAGCACTCAAAGATCGTGGTTGGGACGTCGTCGACGAGATCGCGACCTCTGGTGAAATCATCGAGATCCAACCATATGACGCAAACCGTGGTGGTTTGTTAATTGAATACGAAGGCGTACGTGGTTTCTTGCCTGTATCGCAATTGAGCGCTGAACACTACCCGCGTGTTGGCAGTAGCGACAAGAATGAAATCTTGCAGCGCCTTAACAGCCTCAAGGAAACAACCCTAAAAGTTCGTATTCTCGATGCTGATCGCAAAAACAACAAACTAATCTTTAGCGAAAAAGAAGCTGTCAAAGATGGACTAGCTGAACGATTCGACAAAATTGCAGTTGGAGACACTGTAAATGGTGTTGTTACCGGTGTCGTAGACTACGGTGTATTCGTAAACGTCGATGGTATCGAAGGCTTGATTCACATTAGTGAAATCAGCTGGGAACGTGTCAGTAACCCTGCAGACTACGTCAAGTCCGGCCAAACTGTACAGGCAAAAATAATTGCTATCGATAAAGACCGCCTAAGCCTTAGTTTGAAACAATTACAAGACGACCCATGGCTATCAGAACTAGAGAAATTCAAAAAAGGTTCAAAAGTTGAAGGTACTGTAACTCGGATCACACCATTTGGTGCGTTTGTGCAGATCAGTCCTAGTGTTGAAGCTTTGATCCATGTTAGTGAACTCGGTGGCGAGACCGCCGACCCAGAAAAAGTATTCAAGCTCAACGAGCGAAAAGATTTTACAGTTCTCGAAGTAGACAAAGAGAACCGCAAAATATCCCTCGGCCTAGCAAAATAATTCGATGAAGAAAGGAGCTTTTAATGTCAGATTTATCAGAGACAGAGATCAAAACACTGACTATTGTCGGAACTATTACAGTTGGCGATTTGGCGGAAAAGCTCGCTCTTCCAGTTGCTAAATTAGTCGGAGAGTTATTTAAAAACGGAATTGTCGCTACAGTTAATCAACGTCTAGACTTTGAAACGGTCCAGATCATTGTTGAGGAACTAGGTATCGATGTACAACTAGAAAAATCCGAAGAATCAAATGTACGCGAAGAGCGTGTACTGACTGATAATGCCTCGACTCGTCCACCAATTGTGGCTGTAATGGGACATGTTGACCACGGTAAAACATCACTACTCGATGCAATTCTAGGTATCAAAGTAGTTGATGACGAAGCCGGTGGGATCACTCAACATATTAGTGCGTATCAGACTGTTCGTAACGATCGTTCGATTACTCTACTAGACACACCAGGACATGAAGCTTTCTCGGCTCTACGTCAGCACGGTGCGGTATTAACAGATGTAGTGATCATTGTGGTTGCAGCTGATGACGGGGTGAAACCTCAAACTGTCGAAGCTATCAAATTTGCTCAGGCTGCCAACGCTAAAATAGTTGTTGCTATCAACAAGATCGACAAAGTTGGCGCAGATGTAAACTTGGTTAAGACCCAGCTTGCGACTGAACACAAATTAAACCCAGAAGAATGGGGTGGTGACGTGGTGATGGTTGAAGTTAGCGCAAAAGAAGGTACAAACATCGATAAATTATTGGATATGGTGTTGCTTGTATCTGATCTAGAAGACCTCAAAGCTGAAACAGATGTTCCAGCCGAAGGATTAGTCATTGAATCACACATGGAGCAGGGTAAAGGTTCTGTTGTACGTCTATTGGTTGAACACGGTATCTTGAAATCTGGCCAATATTTAGTTGCCGGACAAGCTTACGGAAAAATCCGTACGCTACTAGACTTTAAAGGCGATACATTCAAAGAGGCCGGTCCTGCAACTCCTGCAACTATCACTGGTTTGAAAACATTGCCACAATTTGGTGATATGTTTACAGTTGTTGATAGCGAAAAGAAAGCACGCCAAGCTGCTGCTGGCAATAAACTAGAAACAGACAAAAAGATCGCTAGTGCGAATGTAACCGGTGTAGATCTGCTAAACATGATGCATCGTGAAGCTAAAACACAGACTATGAATGTAGTTTTGAAAGCTGATGTGCAAGGATCACTGACATCTATTTCTGATAGTTTGAAACTGCTCAATAACGACGAATTAACTGTCAAAGTAGTATCGAGCGGTATTGGTAATGTGAACGAAAATGATATACGAACAGGTAGTTCATCTAACGCGATTGTCTATGCATTTAATGTGCAGTTGCCACCAGCTATCAAACGCCTAGCAAATCGCGACAAAATACCAGTGCGCATGTTCAAAATCATTTATGAACTATTGGATGATGCGCACAGTACTCTTGAGGAACTACTAGAACCAGAAGTTGTTGAAACACAGGTCGGTACACTGACTATTAAAGGTGTATTTAAAACCTCAAAAACGGATATTATCTGTGGTGGGGAAGTCACATCGGGTAAAGCAGTGCCAAAAACATTTGCAAGGGTGTTACGTAAAAAAGATCAAATTGCAGAAGTGGAAGTTGAACGTGTGCAGCGCCAACAGCAAGAGGTCAAAGAAGTATTTGAAGGCGAAATGTGTGGATTGAGCCTCAAAACTAGAGGAAAAGTACAGCTAGAAGAAGGCGATAAGCTAGAATTCTTTACACGAGAACTCAAGAAACGAACGCTCAAAAAACTAAGTTAATCAGTTGACCAGCAGCTGATAAATGTTATGATTAAAGTATCAGTAAATAAAAGGAAATAAAAGGAAATAAACATGTTTCAGCTCGACGATCAGTTTCTCAAAAGCGTAGGACTCGGTGATCTTCCGGAGGATCAGAAACAGGCCTTTTTGCAACATACTTATGAAACCTTAGAAAACCGAGTTGGAACTCGTTTGGCTAGTAGCTTGTCAGAAGCTCAACTAGAAGAATTTGAAGGTTTTGCGACTCATAACGAAGAAAAGATAAATACATGGCTTAATCAATATGTGCCAAATTATAAAGATGAAGATGACTATAAACAACTCGCTGCGAGTGCACCAGACAATGTACCACCACTAGTCGTTGCAGCCGAATTTGCCTCAGTTCGGTGGTTGGGTATCAATAGTCCGAACTACCGTGAAGTTGTTGCTGATGAATTGAACAAACTACGTGACGAAATCGTTGCAGGTAAAGAAAATATCGCTGCTGCCGCTCAGAATGGCGGTGATCAGCCAGCTACTCCTGCTACCGGATAATTTTATATTTGTAACCAGCTAGAAATGCCTGAACGGGCATTTCTTTTTTGCCGAGTGGTTGGATGTTTAGTATATTTAGGTATCCTTCACCACAATACACATGTAATTCATTGTCTATAATTTCGATCGTACCAGGTGTTTTATCACCAGCGACAGCTCGGGCAGCAGCGATAATTACCTCTGTTTTTCTCAGAACAGCTCGGCTTTTTGGCCAGTCACGATAGGCTCGGATCTCACGCTCAATTCGCAAAGCGGGTTTTTGCCACTCTATTACGCCATTTTCTTTTGACAGTAGCTGCGTATAGGTCGCGTCATCATTATTTTGTTCAGTTGGTTGTAATGTTCCATCTAAAATCGAAGGCAGATTATTAATTAATTGTTCAGCACCTTTTTGAGCTAAAGTATTATACAATTCACTGGCATATTCATCGCCCGTGAGTGGCAAAGTTGTTTGTGAGTAGACAGGACCGGCATCCATTTCTGGTGTGAGTTTCATGATTGATACACCAGTTTCGCTATCACCATTTAAAATAGCCGATTCAATAGGCGAAGGTCCGCGATATTTAGGTAATAGTGAAGGGTGAATGTTGATAATACCAGGATTGAATAGGTTTAAAACTTTATCTGGGATCAGTTTTCCATAACTGACTAGTATGCCAGCTACGTCGCCTAGATTTTGAATATTTTCAGTTATTTCAGCTACTTTTTCGGGCTGCCAGACGGGAATATTTGCGTCTTGAGCGACAATTTTTACTGGCGATGGAGTTAATTCCTTGCTGCGACCTTTTGGACTATCAGGCTTCGTCACAACGGCAACAATCTCAATATGTGCATCCAGCAATGCACGCAAACTAACTGCGGAAAACTCCTCAGTCCCAAAGAATACTATTTTTTTCGACATCTTTTTTGTAATCCAATGCAATCAATTCACCTGCGTCATTGAGGTGAAAGAATGCATCTTTTTCTTTTTTAATATGATCAATAAATAAAATTCCGTTTGTGTGGTCAATCTCATGTTGCAATACACGAGCCAAAAAACCTTCAGCTTTGATTCGGATTTCATTACCCTCAACATCGAGTGCTTTTACTTTCACTTTAGAGTGGCGGGGAACTAGACCGTAGACATCTTTGACACTCAAGCAGCCTTCGTGGTCTTTGACAATTTCACCTTCTCGTTTAATGATCTGAGGGTTCAATAACACCGTAAACTCACGTGAGTTTTTGTCATCAAAATCACTGCGGACAATAACAACACGCTCTAATTTATCAATCTGTATAGCAGCTAGGGCAGCACCTATTTCATGGGGTCGACTATCTTCCCAGTCCAAAGTTGCAGACACCATGTTAACTACTAGTTTTTTAGTAGATTCGCTGGGTTTTACTTTGCGTGATTTTTGCCTGAGATTCGGATTTGGCAGCGCGATGATATCTTCTTTTTTCATTACAGATATTATAACAGACTAATAGGGTCTAGTTCGACCTGCCATTTAGTGTCAGGCACGAGTTCGACTAGTTGTAATAGCTCAGCACGCTGATTACTTTTGAGTAGTATCTGCCAACGGTAGGTGCCATGAGCTCGTTCGTAAAATGCAGGGCTAGGACCCAAGATTTTAATCGATTTGGGTGCCTTTTTCTCGATAATCTTCATTAAATCTCGCGCTGCTTTGACAGCTCCTGCCTCTGTTTTATAGACATTTGTGAGTTTCAGTAGGTAAGTGAATGGGGGAAAACCATCGTGACGACGTTTGGCAACTGTATATTTATAAAATTCATCATAATTACGTTTCAATGCAGATTGGATTGCTTCACTTTCTGGTTGATAAGTCTGAACAACTATTTTACTCAATTTTTCATCACGACCAACTCGTCCCATGACTTGCAATAGTAGTTGAAACACACGTTCTTCGGCTGCAAAATCGGGTAAAACCAGTCCGCCATCGGCTTGTACGACACCAACAACTGCCAAGTTTGGTAGATCCAACCCTTTGGCAACAACTTGTGTACCAATAATAATATCGATGTCACCTCCGTAAATTTCTTTGTACATCTTGTCCAGTGTCTCATCAGCATTAGAATCACCATCAAAACGAGATATTTTGGCATGTGGAAACAGTTTTGCTGCTGCTTCGGCAATAGATTTTGTGCCAAGACCTCTATGAATAACACCAGTACGCCCACAGTCAGGGCAAGTAGTCGGAATATTTTCGCGAATTCCACAGACGTGGCATATCAATTTGTGGATATCACCGTGAAGTACCATCGGCACAAAACATCTCTTACATACTGCAGACCAACCGCAATTTTCACACAAGGTAACAGAGGCAGATCCGCGGCGATTGTGAAATAACAAGACTTGTTGCTTATTTTTCAGGGTTTCCTCGATAGTCTCTATCAGTTGATTCGAGATAAACGGGTGTTTTGTAAAGTTATGTCGCTCGCGATTGTCAATTAGTTCCGTGTGTACATCACCAATTTGCTTTGCAGAACTATCAAGCCGTACAATGTTGCCTGATTTTTCGGCCATAAAGCGGTCACTGATGGATGGAGTTGCGCTACCTAGAACTAGTAGTGCTTTATGTTCGTTGGCAAGTACTCGAGCAGCCCTGGATGCTAAATACCGTGGTGCTTGTTCCTGCTTAAAGCTAGCTTCGTGGGCTTCATCAATCACTATCAGACCTATTTCATGCAGTGGCATGAATAATGCCGAGCGTGGACCGATTACAAGCTGAGGTATTGAGGTATTGAGGGCTAGCTGCCAGACAATATGACGCTCGGCTTCAGTCATTTTAGAGTGGGTTAGTAGTACATCGGGGAAATGTTGCTGAAATTCGCTGACTAACTGAGATGTTAGGGCGATTTCGGGAACTAAAATGATGGCTGATTTTTTGTCAGTCAGTAGGGTTTTCTTGGCTAATTCTATGTATACAGCAGTCTTTCCTGAGCCTGTGATACCTTGCAACAAGCTAGTTTTTGAATGATTTTTTTGGATGCTTTCGATAGCTTTTTTTTGTTCACTATTGAGTGTAATTTTCGAAGCTTTCCGTGAGAAGGCAGAAGTTTTAACCTCGCTCGCTCGACGCTTTTTCTGCAAGCCACGCGGCATGATAGTCTGCCACACACTCGCGGGACCAGCTGCATAATATTGCTGCAACCATTTAGCAAGGTGCAGCAACTGTGGAGGTAATGTTTTTTCCTCGAGTGAACGTATAATTTCTTTGGTTTTAAATTGTGGTTTAGGGACTTTTTTTATGACCACTCCAACAGATTCTTTTTTACCTATTTCTACTAATACTATCGAGCCCTCACCGAGGATATCTGACGAGTGATACGTGAAAAATCCTTGGCTGTGGGCCCGTATGGTTGGTGCGACTAGGTAAAAATGCATATTAACATTATAATCTATCCATAATGTCTATGTATTTTAAAGATCGAGGAGCGGCGGGAACTGAACTCGCCAAACAACTCATGCAGTATCGTTATGAGAACTCGATTGTGATTGGTTTGAGCGATGGTGGTGTAGCTGTGGCAGAGCCAATCGCGACCCAACTACACTGTTTGATGACGCTACTGCTACTCGAGGATATTAAAATTCCTGGCGAGCCAGAGCCGTTTGGCACTGTTAACCAAGATGGCAAATTCAGTCAAAATTCATTCTACTCGGCAGGTGAGATCGAGGGTATGTATAGCGAATTTCATGGTGTGTTCGAGCAACAACAGAGGGAAAACCTATCACATATGAATGCGTTATTAGGTGAAGGCGGGATCTTGAGTCCGCAAATGATAAAGGATAGAGTTGTTATTTTGGTTACTGATGGACTATTGAACGGCGCATCGCTCGATGCAGCGATGGAATTTCTCAAGCCTATTCGCACCAAAAAAATTATCATCGTCACTGTACTAGCAACACGTATTGCGACGGACAAAATGCACCTGCTCGCGGACGAGATTTACACACTGGCAATTAATGACGATATGTTAGAGGTAGATCACTATTTTGAGACTAATGATCTACCAACGCGGGAACAGACAATTGCAAAAATTAACCAAGCAATTTTGAACTGGAAGTAGCATATTTCGACGTTCTAGCTATTGAAATGCACGACTGACGTGTGTAGAATAAAAAGCAACACTAAGACAAATCTAAGGTTGATGGGAGATTATGTTAGACGTTTTTATTACTAGTCGAGTGCGCCGAAAAATTATTGTGGTATACGCAAAGTATCCTGATTTTCGCACCCACGTACGTGGTCTAGCAAAGCTCATCAAAGAAGACCCAGGTAATATTCAACGTGAACTCAAGCGTCTAGAGAAAGTTGGCTTTTTGACTGCTGAGAAACAAGGCAATACCAAGATTTATTCAACCAACAAAAGCTTCGCTATCTTTAAAGAGCTACAAAACATTGTCATTAAATCACAGCAAGCCCAAACAACTCGCGGCAAGCAGAGACCAGTGACAAACGAACCAAATCTTTAATTAAAGCTTTTTCTATGACACATTTTGTTCCAAAATTTCCGATACGCACTCAACGTATCTTTAAATACGTTTCATTTGCGTTTCTCAATTTTAAAACAAACTGCATTCATAGAAGTAAGCTTTAAAAATGAATGTTATTTTTAAAAAATTACTCGAAAATCGTGGACTAAAAACAGAGACGCAGCGCCAAGCTTTCTTGCAACCTGACTACGAAAAGTTAGGTGATCCGATGAAACTGCCCGATATGAAACAGGCGGTTACACGCTTGAAGTCTGCCCACAGCAAAAAACAAAAAGTGGTGATTTACGGGGACTATGATATTGATGGTTTGAGCGCTACTACTCTGTTATTTGATGCATTTACACAATTTGGTTTAGACGTGTCGACTTTTATTCCGAGCCGATTTGACGATGGGTATGGGCTCAGTAGTGAGGCCATTGAGCGATTGAGTGAAGATGGGGCGCAGCTGATCGTGACTGTTGACTGCGGTAGTTTGAGTGTCGATGAAATTGCGCATGCAAAGAAACTGGGTGTCGATGTGATAGTAACCGACCATCACAATCTAGGCGATATATTGCCAGACGCGATAGCTATAATTAATCCGAAACGGACCGATCACACCTATCCATTTCGAGATTTTTCTGGTGTTGGGGTGGCATTTGGTCTAGTCAGGGCACTGCAAACAAAGCTCAAAGGTCTGGATGAAGGCCATGAAAAATGGCTACTAGATTTGGTAGCACTAGGTACAATTTGTGACATCGTACCTTTGGTGGGTGAAAACAGAACCCTGGCATTTTGGGGGCTAAAGGTTATGAGCCAGACCAAGCGACCAGGAATTCGGGCGCTAATGGCAGTCGCAAAGATTAATCCACATGATTTAACAGCTCGTAGTCTAGGTTTTGGGCTCGGTCCGCGGCTGAACGCCAGCGGTAGGTTGGAGACAGCGCAATTGAGTCTGGATGTGCTGACAACAAAAGATAACGGACAAGCTTTGCAACTGGCACAAGAGCTCGATAGTATGAACCAGATGCGTCGCAAAGAACAAAACAGAATATTCCAAGAAGCGGTTGTGGTGGTACAAAAATATAGCGACGATGATGTGTTAGTTGTGAGCCATGCTAGTTGGAATCACGGTATAGTCGGTATTGTTGCGGCCAAACTTTTAGAAGCGCACCACAAACCAACCTTTGTTTTGCAAGAGTTAGGTGAGGAAACTAAAGGTTCAGCACGGAGTTTTGGAGATTTTAGTGTGGGCGAGGCGATTCGAGCCAGCGAAACATATATTATCAAAGGCGGCGGACATCATTTGGCGGCTGGTGTGACATTGAAAACAACTAAAATAACTGATTTTCGAACTAGCGTGAATAAATATTACAAAAGCCTCAAACTAACGGATCAAAAAGCTCATTTATTACCAAAAGCCGAGATAACATTACAGGATTTTGAGGGCTTGGATGAAGATCTAGTTTCGCAAATTTCACAGCTAGAACCGTTCGGTGACTCTAATGGACAGCCAATATTCTTGATCGAAAACCTAACAGTTGAACAAGTGCGAACAATGGGTGATCAAAAACAACACGTGAAACTGACACTACGTGATAATTTAGGAAATTCTATGCAATTTCTGGCATTTAGCGCACCCGCACACTATTTTGTAGAGCCTGGTCAACAAGTGAATGTGTGGGCTACGCTGGATATGAACGAGTGGATGGGTAATAAAAGCGTTGAAGGTCGACTATTAGAAGTTGCGCGATCCCCCCTGTTGTGATAGAGTAGTTATCTATATGGTACAAGTTACAAGAAAAGACGAGAAAGAAGCGAACGAAAACGTTATTCGTCGGTTTAACCGAAAAGTTTTGCAAAGTGGTGTATTGGCTATTGCAAAAAATAATCAACGTTTTTCAAAGCCTATTAGTAAGACTGAACGTCGCAAGAAAGCAATCATCAGGAAACAACGTCGCGCTGAGAAAGTTCTCAGTATGCGACTCGGAAAACGATGAGCTTGAAAACTCAGTTAGATCAGGATCTCAAGTCGGCAATGTTGGCTCGGGATTCTTTTTTAACTGATGTATTAAAAGGTATAAAAAGTGCAATTTTAAACCAAGAAATTGCTAGCGGTAAGCGTGATGAAGGTTTGAGCGAAGAAGAAATTGAATCGTTACTAGCACGCGAATCAAAAAAGCGTGATGAAGCTGCGAATCTATATGATCAAGGTGGCAATGTGGAGATGGCTAAAAAAGAACGTGCCGAAAAAGAACTACTGGCAAAATATTTACCAGAACAACTATCATCCGAGGACATTCAAAAGCTAGTCACTGACGCAATCACCAGTACTGGCGCAACTGAGATAAAAGATCTCGGAAAAGTCATCGGACAGGTTAAGGCTAAAGCTGGAAACAGTGCCAATGGTGCTTTGGTTGCAAAAATCGCTCGCGAGCAGCTACAATAAATATATATGATATTATTTTTCGGTCCCGCTGGATCAGGTAAAAGTGTACAAGGGCAAATGTTGGCTGCTCGTCATGGTTGGCGCTGGATATCAGCTGGTCAGATCTTGCGTGATACCAACGACATTGAAATTCTAAAGACTATCAGTGAGGGAAATTTGATAGATCAAGCCAAAATGAGCGCAATCATAGGTGAAACTTTAAAAAAGGCAAAAGACATCGAGCATGTCATATTGGATGGTTTTCCTCGGCAAGTCGAGCAGGCCGAGTGGCTAGTCGAAAATGCGCCTAAGCACGAACGATCGATCGCACTAGCAGTTGTACTAGATGTGCCGACAGATGAGCTACAAGAAAGATTAAAAATACGCGGGCGAGCTGATGATGAAAGTGATGCAATTGAAAAAAGGCTTGATATATATAACAAAGAAATTGTCCCAATTTTAGAATTCTTGCGTGAAAAAGACGTAAAAGTGCAATATGTTGACGGGCACGGCTCTGTAGGCCAGGTCCATGACAGGATAGAAGCAGAATTAGAAAGTGTTCTAGAAAACTAGATGTTTACTCGGGTAAAAACAGCTGACGAGATAGAAAACTTGCGAAAAAGCGGACGAATACTGGCGGAAATTTTGCAAGGTGTTCGTGAAATTGCAAAACCTGGGACAACTGGACTGGATGTTGATGCATTTGTCGCTAGCGAAGCCGAAGGTGTAAATGCAACATGTGCGTTTAAGGGCTATAGTGGCTTTCCAAATAACATCTGTATATCAGCGAACGACGAAGTAGTACATGGGATCCCGACCGATCGTCCGTTTGAAAAAGGTGATGTGGTGACATTTGATTTTGGGATCAATTATGGCGGTATGATCACTGATTCCGCATTCACTATGGTAGTTGGCGAACGTCCAACAGGTGATAAAAAACGGTTACTCGAAGCGTCCGAGGCGGCTTTGTACCGAGGGCTAGAGGAAATCAATGCTGGTGATCATGTAGGAGATATTGGTGCAGCAATTGAAGGATCTCTAAAGGGCACAGGCTTAGCAATTGTTCAAGATTTAGTCGGACATGGCGTTGGTCATCAGGTACACGAACAGCCTGATATTCCAAACTATGGTCGTACCGGGCAGGGACCAATATTGAAAAAACACATGAGTTTAGCGATCGAGCCAATCACGACCCTAGGCGATCACCGTGTGAAAGTCGACGACGACGGCTGGACTGTTAGAACAGTTGATGGCTCACTGGCTGCACAGTTTGAACACACAGTGTTAGTCCTCGAAGACGGCTGTGAAATTTTGACGAAATTATAAAGTCCTGAAAACTAATATTAGTTTTCAGGTTTGCCTATACACACCACAAGCGTTATAATCTAGACCATATATGCAAGAACTTTCTAAATATGCTGTTGGTTTAGATATCGGCACAACAACAGTCCGTTGTGTGGTGGGTCATCGCGACGAGGGATCGGCCAGTCCGACGGTTATTGGTATTGGCGAAGCGCCGAACGGTGGTATGCGTAAAGGTGTTGTCGTCAATCTTGTGACAACTGCTCAGGCAGTCGACAAAGCACTAGAAGAAGCCGAGAGAATATCTGGTCATCAAATCGACGGAGCAACGATCAGTATCAACGGCAATCACGTACTAGGTATGAGCTCACGTGGTGTTGTAGCTGTCGGCAGTCGCGACCACGAAATTAGCGAAGAAGATTTAGCCCGTGTAGAAGATGCAGCAACTGTAGTGCAGCTACCAGCTAATCGTGAAATATTAGACGTCACACCCCGAAGCTTTTCACTAGATGATCAAGATAATATACGCGATCCGATAGGAATGAACGGTGTTCGTCTAGAGGTAGACGCATATGTCATCACTGCGCTGACTCCGAACCTCAAGAATTTATTAAAGGTGGCAGAGATGACGAAAACTGGCGTGCATCACAGTGTTCCAGCTGGTTTGGCTGCTGCTCACGCAGTACTGACCGATCGTCAAAAAGAAAATGGTGTGATTTTGATTGATATTGGCGGCACAACCACAAACTTGGCAGTGTATGACGAAGGTGATTTGCAACATGTTGCAGTACTGCCTGTTGGTGGAGTCAATATCACCAATGATCTAGCTGTTGGTTTGAAAGTCGACCTAGATATCGCTGAAAAAGTGAAAGTGCAGCATGCAGTTGCAGTGTCAGATGCTAGAAAAGCCAAAGACAAGAAAGTAACAATCAAAACTAGTTCACAAACCTATGATTTTGATACAGATACGATTGATGATGTTGTTGAAGCTCGGCTAGAAGAGATATTCGAAGCAGTCAATGACGAACTCAAGGGAATCGGACGACGGGCAAACTTGCCAGGTGGAGCTATTTTGACTGGTGGAACGGCTCAGATCAAGGGAATTGATGCATATGCCAAGGAAGCTTTGCAATTAGCAGTAAAAATAGGTGCATGTGAAGGGTATGGTGGTGTGGCCGAGAATATCACAAAGCCGCAATACGCAACATCAGTTGGTTTGATGTTGATGGATCTAGACAGTCAAAACAGAGGTGGTGGACATCATTATGATAGTCACGGGTCTGGTTTTTCAATCAGCCAAATCACCACGCTGATAAAAGGCATTGTCGGCAAATTTCGCTCATAATTAAACCTATTTGATAGTTGCAAGCGAGCCGTGTATACTGAGTATATAACAGATACGAATATAGAATTATAGGGAATGGGGAAAATTATTTATGCCTGAAGTGAAACCAAGTGATATCCAAACTTTTGCAAATATTAAAGTCGTGGGTGTTGGTGGTGCAGGTGGGTCTGCAATAAACCGTATGAAAGATGCGGGTTTGCACGGAGTACAATTTGTCGCGATTAATACAGATGCACAAGCTCTGCA
>CAMTWU010000011.1:0-4218 GCA_947085525.1 uncultured Candidatus Saccharibacteria bacterium
TTTCAATTATATTCCCACTCACACCCTTCATGAGCGGATTGATTGTAGTAGTTGTGATGATAACTTGATTGTTATATAGAAAATCTATTAACTTACCTTGTCGCTGCTCATCAAGTTCCGAGAAAACGTCGTCTAGTAGTAGGATTGGTGGTATTTCTCGAGCTTTTTTAATTAAACTAGTTTCAATTATCTTCATAGTGAGCAGTAGTGTTCTACTTTCACCCCGTGAAGCAGAGATAGTGACGTCTTTGTTGTTGATAGAGAAACTAAAATCATCTCTATGTGGACCAAGTGATGTAAAACCTTGTTCTTTATCTATGTGTAGGTTTTTTTCCAATCCTTTTAGTAGGTTGTTAGAGTAGTTATCTAATGTAATTTTACTATCATAATTAATAGCGATGGTGTGCTTTTTTGAAGCCAGTTCACTGTATATTTTCGATACATTTTCATTAATTTCGTTTATTATATTGTGTCTTTTTTGCGCAATTATTCCACCCAACTCACTAGCTTTTATGTTCCATACAAACATTTCATCACTACTGAAATTTCTAGTTTTCAGTAAATTATTTCTCTGAGCGATAGTTCTTTTGTATTTGTTTACTATATTTTGATAGGTAGGATCTATTCTGGCGATGAGTGAGTCAAAGTAATCCCTGCGCATATCTGGACCCCTTGATAATATCTGCATAAACTCTGGCTCAAATAGTACTATCGGTATGGTCTGAGAAAACTGCATTCGCTTGTAGTTAGAGTTATTAATAGTGATTGTTTTATTTTTATCAGTATCTATTTTTATAATTCTTTTTCTATCATCAAATACACCTTCGATCTGGGAGGTTGTTTGGTTATAGCTTACAAGATCGGTGTCACTCGCACGATATGATTTACCAACAGATAAAAATAGTATCGCTTCTAGTATATTAGTCTTGCCAGCACCGTTTTTTCCTAAAATAATATTAGTTTTATTGGAAAATTCAAAAGTTACTGAACTATATGATCGAAAGTTTTTTAACTTTACGGAAGATATCATAACCCTCTAGCTTTTGAGTGGCATAATAATATGCTGATAATTTGAGTTTGTTTCATCTGCATTACTGAGAACACTCGGTGAAAGTTTGCCGTTAAAACCAAATTCAACATTTTCACCTTCAACTGAATTAAGAGCCTCTAGTAGATATCGAGAGTTGAGTGTGATTACACCTTCTCCGTTTACTTCTGCAATTGCGCTAGATGTATTTTCACCTAACTGTGAGGCGACTGAATGAATAGATATACTTTTTTCACTTGGGTTTGTTTTGATAGTTATTCCACCTGCACTTTCTCGAGCAAATAGGCTTGCGACTTTCACAATACGTGTAAATTCATCCTTGTTTATCACCACACTTATATCTTGTGAGCTAGGGATTAGCTGGCGGTAATCAACAAACGTAGCGTCGATTAGTTTACTAGTGAGTTCAATGTCATTTACTCGGAATCGAACCTGGTTTTCATCGATTAGTATTTCTACTTCACCCTGGTCGTCGGGTATTATTCTCACAACTTCTTGTAATGACGATACAGGTACAATCGCCTCGATAATATCTTTTATTTTCACACCAACTATATGACGTTCAGCTAGTCTATATCCATCTGTTGCGGCAATGTATAGTTCATTTTTATTTGTGTGAATATACGCGCCAGTTAACATTGGTCGAGAAGTATCATGACTAGCTGCAACAACTGTTTGAGATATTGCTTGTTTTAAGGTTTGAGAGGGGAGTGTAAACACCACGGCATTTTTTTCATTTATCACTGGTAAGTTTGGAAATTCATCAGCTGGTAGGCCGTTAATTGTTGATTCATACATACCAGATTTAATATTTATATGGAGTCCTTTGTTTTCAATATCAATATTGTTTTTAGGTAGGTTACTAACAAATTCACTCAGTAATCGGGCAGGAATAGTGAGTGAACCTTTATTTTCAATCTTTGTTCCAATAAACACAGTGATTGCTATCTCTAAGTTTGTTGCAGCGAGTAATAGTCTGTTATTTTCAGTTTTCAGTAGAATATTATTGAGGATTGGTAGAGGAGTTTTTGACCCTGCAATACGCGACACAATCGTCAATGCTTTATGTAGGTTTTCTTGTGTGACTGTAAGTTTCATATTCTTTTCCCTTATTCTTTATATTTAAATATAGTAGTGATAGTAGTTGGTGTGGATTGTGTGTAAAACCCCTTAATTAACAGATGTGAAAGTAGAAAAATAATAGGTGTAAAAAACGTGTACAGACTTAGTATAATACTGTGCGAATCTTTCAATTGTAGTGAATATATATTTTCAGTTTTCCAAAAAGACTGTTTTTTACTCAAAGTTTTCATATCTTTTTCCAATACTTTTACACACACGCTAGACATATAATTTCTCCCGAATATCAGCAACATTTTCACGAATCGAATAATCTAATTTTATGGCTTTTGTAATCTTATCAACTGAATGTATTGCGGTTGTATGGTCTTTTCTGCCGAGTTCACGTGCGATAGATGGGAAGCTACTATGAAGTTCACTTCGCATCAAATACATTGCGATTTGACGTGGAATCATGATATTTCTATCGCGCTTCGGACTCAGGATATCGTTCACATCAACATTGAAATGATAAGCAACCTTACTAACAATTTGTTTTGGTGTGAGATGTTTTGGTCGTGCGCGCGATACATTACCAATTATCCCTTCAGCTATTTGTTTATCAGGACTAATACCTCTCATTTCACAAAACGCCAACAATTGGTTTAGTGCGCCTTCGAGTTCACGGACATTACTTTTTATATTACTCGCGATAAACTCTATAGTGTCTTGTTCTAACTCAAAACCAGCTTGAGAGGCTTTACTCTGCAAAATAGCGCAACGGGTTTCAAAATCAGGCATATGAATATCAATCGCCATACCCCATTCCAAACGACTACGTAGACGATCAGTTAAACTAGCAATTCGTTTCGGAGGTTTATCTGAACTAATTAGTATTTGTTTGTTATTTTGATGCAAGTAGTTGAAAATATGGAAAAACGCTTCTTCAGTTGTCTCTTTACCAGCAATAAACTGAATGTCATCCATTATTAATACGTCAATATTCTTGTAACGATCAGAAAAGTTATCTCGCTTGTTTTTACTACGTAGATACGACATAAATTTACCTATAAACGCTTCGGTGGTGGTGTAGTGCACGTTGAGTTCAGGTTTTTTCTTTAGCAATTCATTACCAATTGCCTGTATGAGGTGAGTTTTACCTAAACCAACACTTCCATAGATAAACATAGGGTTATATCGCTCACCCGGTTTTTCAATAATAGCCTGAGCCACAGTATAAGCGAGGTCATTATTACCACCAACAACAAAGGAATCCAGAGTATACTTCGGGTTAAACTTATTCTCAGTGTAGTGTTGCTCGCTACTATCTGTTTTTGCCCGCGCAACCGCCAAATCATTCATAACAGGGTCGTGACTACGCACGGTTTTCTTGTCAGAATTTATTCTATATACGATAGATTTAGGGTGGACTTCGTTCTTGGCTAAAATCTGACGTATTTGACCATCAAACTTCGATTCCAACTGCTGTTTAGTGAATATATTCTTTACACCAATGATCAGTGCGTCATCCGTCGAGTCTTCGCTGAGCTTCGTTTCTTTAAACCAAGCCGCAAAAGCAGCTTTTGAAACTGATATCTCTATCTCACCTAGCACTGTTTGCCATAAAACCTGGTTCACTTTTCTCCTCGCACACTTAAAGTTACTATCAACTATAAACCACACACAAGGTTTTCCACAACCAAAAGCGTTACCAAAACTCAAACAACTCAGCTTGAGGTAGAGTTTTACACATTCGACCACTAACACTTTAAAAATTGTGGAAACAAACACTATATATGTGTAAAACAATCTATAGTCTTTAAACAAATATACAAAATATGCAAGCAAACCTTTGTTTTATCTCTGTTTCATGGTAGAGTGGTTGTCATATGCCAAAGAGAACTCACCAACCAAAGACACGTCGACGCGCCCGTAAACATGGGTTTCGTGCTCGTATGTCTTCAAAAGCAGGACGCCTAGTCCTAAAAGCTCGTCGTTTGAAACAACGCGCCAAACTCAGCGTCTAACGCTATACTATAGATATGTTATCTCACCGAAATCGTTTCCACGGTCATGGCAGTTTGCGTTATTTGTATCGTAATGGCACAAAA